>JAJYTP010000038.1 GCA_021792955.1 archaeon
ATTATTTGCCATCATCCTTGATAATTTCAGCTTGGTCAAGCGAAGATAATCAAATAATGGGAATAAGGCACAAATTTTACCCTCTGGAGGGGGTGCAATTCCACCCAGAATCATTTTGCACACAGGACGGGCATCAAATGATCAAGAATTTCATAGAACTAGGTGTACAGAATTGATTCAACAAGCTATAGAAAGTTATATAGATGGGAGGCCTATGGAATTCGATAAAATAACCGCCATAGTAGATGAAATTATGAGCGGTAAAGCCGCTCAATCTCAAGTTGGTAGTTTTCTAACTGCACTTAGGATTAGGGGGGAAACGCCTGGAGAAATCGCTGCATTTGCCAGTATAATAAAACGGATGGGGTTTCAGATTAATCCTAAAATTGATGGTAAGCTTTTAGACACCTGTGGTACAGGTGGGGACCCTTTTAAAACGATCAACGTAAGTACAATTGCTGCTCTAGTCGCGTCAGGTGCTGGGGTTAGGATAGCAAAACATGGAGGCAGGGCTGTATCAAGCAAATGCGGAAGCGCCGACCTTCTGGAGAGGTTTGGATTCAATATGATGATGAAGCCAGATGATGTCAGACATTCAATAGAGAAAATTGGAATCGGCTTTATGTTTGCTCCCGCATTCTACCCTATGATGAAGCAGGTCGCGGGAATTAGAAAAGAGCTTGGTTTCAGGACGATCTTTAACCTTTTAGGGCCTCTGATGAACCCGGCCAACGCTGATGCCCAGCTTATTGGAGTCTCTTCCCCCGAACTTACGTCCATCATGGCCGCTGCTGCAAAGGAGTTAGGAATAAAGGAAGCGCTTATAGTATATGGAATGGGTGGGTTAGATGAAATAACCCTTGGCAGGACTAAATATTCTTGGTTACAGGATGCCAAGGTAACAGAAGGGGAATTCATCCCGAATGATTTTGGTTTAAGATCTGCTCCATTGGAGGAACTGGCTGTTCAGAATCAAGAAGAAGCAGTAAGGATCGCCGCTAGAATATTGCGAGGGGCGTTGAAGAAAGGGCCAAAGCTAGATATCGTGTTGATAAATTCTGCAGCGGCCATAAGGCTAGCTGGTTTAGCTCAAGATTTACGCGAAGCAACAGAGATCGCCAAGGAATCTATTCAGAGTGGTAAGGCGCTTGAAAAGTTGAAGTTACTGGTCAGGTATTCTGGAGGAGATGAGGCAAAGATTGAGACGTTTTAATGACACAGATTTCATAGGCATGCTTGTTGATGCTGCAGCGAAAGACATATCAAATGGCTATTATCAGGTGGAGCAAACAACGCTTGAAAAGAGAAGCCTCAAAAGAGCTATATATCATGCCAAAAGTGTACCGATAATTGCAGAGATCAAGTTTGCGTCGCCATCAGCCGGCGAAATTAGAAGAAGCACCAATATACGAACCCTAGCTAGGTCTCTAGAACGTGGCGGCGCGATAGGCCTTTCAGTTCTTGTGGAACGGAAGTATTTTAATGGTGAGCTCAAATATATACCCGAAGCTAAGAGCGCTACTGGGCTTCCAATCCTAATGAAAGATATAATAATAGATCCGATACAGATAGAAGCTGGACATAGGGTCGGAGCAGATGCCATACTCCTTATCTTTTCTATATTTGAACATAAATACAGCGACTACGATCTTAAATTTATGATCGATACAACACATAGATTGGGCATGGAAGTGGTACTGGAAGTACATACAAAAAGTCAGTTTTTACAAGCAATAAATTTTAATGCTGATATTGTCGGAGTTAACAATAGAGATTTGTCAACTTTAAAAACTAGTTTATCTACCTGTGAAGATGTGCTTGCTGGCACGCGGGTGAAAAATACAGTTATAGCCGAGAGTGGCATATCGACCAGAAACGAAGTGGTTAGGCTATCGAAACTAGGTTATCGCGGCTTCCTGATAGGAAGCGCCATCATGGCCTCGGCAGACCCTGAATCCGAGCTTAGAACCTTTATGCCTCTATCAGGGCAGGAAAAATTGAAAAATTAAAAGGTTGTTATAGATGAAGTATAAATATCCTATAAACGGAAAATTTGGAATTTATGGAGGCCAATTCGTACCTGAAGTATTAATGCCGGCTGTTCATGAATTGGAGGCGGCATATAAAAAGGTGAAGGAGGATACCTCATTCAAAAGGGAGCTGGAATGGTATCTAGCTTACTATGCAGGCAGACCAACACCTACCTATCTGGCTAAGAATCTGACCAAGTTCGCCGGTGGCGCAAAGATATATCTCAAACGGGAGGACCTTCTCCATGGCGGGGCACATAAGATCAATAATACCCTAGGGCAGGCGCTGCTTGCCAAATATATGAAAAAGGGAAGGGTAATTGCAGAAACGGGGGCAGGACAGCATGGTGTTGCAACTGCTATGGCCTGCGCTGCCCTAGGTTTGCAGGCAGAAGTGTACATGGGTTCTGAGGATATAAAAAGACAGGAAATAAATGTATATAGAATGACGCTGCTGGGGGCAAAGGTGCATAAGGTGGACAGTGGCTCCAAGACGCTCAAGGATGCCATAAATGAAGCTCTAAGGGATTGGGTCACTAACTTGGTAAATACGCACTATCTAATAGGCTCCGTAGTAGGTCCTCACCCATACCCAATGATAGTGCGGGATTTCCAGAGTGTAATTGGAAAGGAAATCAAGAGGGATATGATGAAAATCGAGGGAAGAGCGCCGGATGCAATAGTTGCATGTGTAGGGGGAGGGAGTAACTCAATGGGTAGTTTTTATCCATTTATAGAAGATCAGGCGGTTAAATTGGTGGGCGTTGAAGCCGGTGGGCATGGAAACCACAGCGGCTCTGCCGCTCTCCTTAGGGGAAGAGAAGGCGTGCTTCACGGAATGCTATCGCATGTACTGGAGGATAGTGACGGCCAGATTGACGATACGTATAGCATAGCCGCAGGCCTTGATTATTCGGCTGTCGGGCCAGAGCATTCCTATTTGATGAAATCAGGCCGCGTAAGGTACACCATAGTAAATGATAGTGAAGCCATAGTAGCCTTCCGCAAATTATCTCTATTGGAAGGGATCATACCAGCGCTTGAATCTTCCCATGCTATAGCCGAAGCTATAAGGATGGCAAGGGATATGAATGAAAAGCAGTCGATAGTAGTAACTCTTTCCGGACGCGGCGATAAGGATGTCCAAACTATAATTAATAGGGGCGATTAGCTTGACTTTGATATCTGACACCTTTAGAGGCCTTTCAAGACGCCATGAAGGCGCTTTAATTTGCTATATAATGGGAGGGGATCCTGACCTGAACGAAACAAAGTCAATCATAGACTCCCTTGTCGAAGCTGGTATAGATATACTCGAAATAGGCATACCATTTTCGGAACCTATAGCCGATGGGAAGACCATTCAAGCTGCAGGAATAAGGGCTATTTCTTCAGGAAGCAATTGGAAATCTGTGCTTATTATGATATCCGAGATTAAAAAAAAGCATAAGATACCAATAGTCGTTATGACCTATTACAATATTCTTTATAACCCAGGGGTCGAGCGATTCATAGATTTCGCTAAGCAATGTGGTGTGGATGGTCTTATAATACCTGATTTACCACTTGAAGAGTCGTCAAATGTAGCTAAAAGCAGCAAGGCAAAATCGATGGATTTGATTATGATGGCCGCGCCATCAACTAATCAAGCCAGGCTCAACGCGCTCGTAAAGTCATCAACTGGATTCATATACCTTGTTTCACATTATGGGGTAACTGGCGCCAAAGGTGTGCTGAGCAACGACACGATAAATCTAATTAGACGAACCAAGCAGAGCATAAATGGAGTGATACCGCTAGCTGTTGGGTTTGGCATATCCACACCGGAACAAGTGGCAACAGCCCTGAACTCGGGAGCCGACGGAGCCGTGGTTGGAAGCGCACTCATAGAACTTATTTCCAGATACGATAATAGAATAGAGAGGGCTGAACGAATAATTGAATACGTATCTAAGCTGAAATCGGCTACATTGACATCAATTCGACCCTAGATTTATAGTGATTTTAGCGATTTTGACGTAGCGAGACCAGATGAAATCCTTTGACAATGATCACTACATTAAGATATTATTTATGAATAGCATCGTACATATAACATTGGGCCGGTAATTTAAAAAGGAAGGCTGCTAGGGATGATTAAGGGAGGTTAACCGACCAGTTGGGTACTTCATTAAAAACCAGTATATTAGGAAAATATGCCTTACCGCTCCTTCTTCTTAACTTATCATACATATTTACCGCCCTCATATCGCTAAGGCTCATAGCTATACTTAACATCCCCCCTACAATCTCCGTAACAGAAGAAACATTAGCGTCGAGCATCACAACGCTCGCTGTATATATAATTGCCTTAGGAGGTGGGGCCGTTTTACTATATTTTCTGATCGTAAAGGGAGCCCTCGGGATAATCAAATATTACGTGTTCGCTTCATTTCTGGTAGTTATATTTCTTCTAACGGCTTTGGAAATCCCGATCCTACTACCCTATCAAATATATTCAATGGGAGGCTTTTCATCGCTTATTCAATACGTGGCCGTCGCTATCATAATCGTTATAATGATAACCCTGCTTTCGCTCCATTTTTTTAAAAGGAATAGGACTTACTATTTTGCACCCCCTGCAATATACCTATGTATAATGCTGGCGTCCATCTTTGTTCTATTCTTCGATGCGGTGACGCCAATTATTCTTCTTTTAGCCATAAGTGCTTATGACGTATTCGCTGTCTTCGTGGGTCCACTTAAGCAAGTTGCAAAGCATTTGGATAGAGATGAAGAAAACAATCCCTTTGCTTATCTCCTTATAGATTTTGGATATGCTGGCCTAGGGCTAGGTGATGTCCTTTTTTACAACATATTTATAGCCACAGTAATAAGGCTTGTTCCCAACATATTTTCCATAATTCCTATACTGTTCCTTGACACCGGTTTTATAGTAACTATATATCTCCTAAAGTATCGCAGGCCTTTGCCAGCTCTTCCTATTCCTATTATAATGGGACTCCTATCGTTGCTTATTATTATTATAGCATTAGGTTAAGGCAGATAAACCTAACTGCGCCCCTATTTATCCTCAAATAATGAATAACTAGCCCTCAACTTTCCTTAACTTCCCATTTATGAAGGCCGACACAGCATCTTCTTCATTCTCCGTGTCTGAGGAGTAAATATCTATCCCAATCCCCCTTAAGGCGTATAACCCCACATCTCCAACTTCACGAACCAACAACACTTGCACACCCTTATCCTTGAACAATTTTAACAATGGTGCAATCCTTCCTCCTTCATCACTATACTTGATGTTTTTGATGATTTCGTAACTCTTATTACGCGTATTATAAATCTTAACAGATGTAGTTTTACCTAGATGAGGAGCTATATTCCCATTCACATCTTCGGGTATTGCTATTATCCAGTAGCCTGAATAATTCCCGGGTTCCACATGTATTGAAACAGAAGAGAGCACAGGTATCTGCCCCTTGAGAGCCACTTCGACCTCATCGGCTAGCTTATCAGCTGCATCTACTGAATATAGGTGCGGTGCTTCGAGATGCATTTCTGCAAAGTAAAAGGGTCCAGCTTTTCTGGTCCTGATGTCATGAACGCCTACCGCACCTGGAACTGATATGACTATCTCCCTTATCCTTTTTACCATTTCCCTATCAGAGGCATCCATTAGAGACATTATAGCGTCTTTACCTATCTTAACCGCCTGATAGAGTAAATATGCCGTTATCACCATTGTCATGGCTATCGAAAGGTCCCTATTGTTTATCCATTCGAACATGATACCAGCTATGACTACCACTGCCACAAGCGCGTCCTGATAATCATGTGTGGACTCTGCCGTTATTATGCCCAGCTTAATACCAGGGGTCTTTCTTACCCACCACATAAGGGCTAAGCTAACTATAATTGAAAAGATTTCGACTGATATTAATATATCCGGATAGATCGTATGAAAGCGCTCCAATGAACTCATTACTACTTCATAAGACGCGCCGCCAATAAATATAGCCATCATCAGCGTAGTGAGGTTCTCCCCTTTGTAAAGCCCATATTGAAAGGTAGTAGAAGGCGGCCTTTCCAGTAGAAGTATTCCAACGAATGCTACCATGGTCATCAAGACATCTATTAGAGAGTGTAT
>JAJYTP010000001.1 GCA_021792955.1 archaeon
AGCATGACAACGGCCCCGTCAAACGCGGCCCTTTCCGACTTCATGCTGGAGCCGTAAGCCAGGTATAGCCTGGTCCTGAGGTCCATGATCGTGAACGTGTATGCGAAGAGCCTCCTCCTGTGGGCATTTGGTTTGATGCCGCCGCCTTCCTCCTTCGCCCTGTCCTTAAGCTCCTGGGCATACGATTCGTAGATAGTTCTTCTTGATTGTCAGGGAGTAGCCCGTGCCGTCACCGGTGGCGTCGGACGTCGTTGCGCCCTTCAGTATCAGCGCGTGCAGGTTGTGCACAGCAAGGTCCACCTCTTCGTCCGAATACAGTCTCTCCACCGTTTTATATGATATGTCTATATCGTCCAGCAGGGAGAACACCACCAGCATGCCGGCGAACATCCTATTTGATTCACCCACCAGCTGCTTGATCAGGAGCACCTTGACCCTTTGCTCGAGGGTAAGCGAGTACGGATGCCCTGCCCTGGGCTCCACGTGCAGCGTTGATACCGCTTCATGTATGAGCGGCTCAAGCGACCTCATAGCCTCCTTTATCCTCCTAGCGAAACGCTGTTCGTAAGTCATCCAGTCCCTCTCCTTCTGCGGATGTGATTTGAGGTACTCTGCCCTGATGTAATCGTCTACGTGTGTCCTTCAGCTTTGACTGGATGTCGGCGCTGTGCAGCTCAACCATGCCTTACTATAAAAAGCGAAGTTAAAAAATTCGTCCGTCTATACATGTAGCGACGGCCAAACGCCGTACTCATGTATGGCGGCATGTGTATCCTATCCGCGGAATAGCGTCCCACACCCTTTGCGTACATAACGTTTATATTTACCTAAATAGATTAAAATTATATGATCAGTTCTGGCAATGAGCCGTCATTGTTTGAATATGTGAAGGATAAGATTGAGCATGAATGGCAGCCTGACTGGAATATGAAAGAGGAACGACAATACAGGGATGATTTACTGACTTTTTTGGATAAGCGCCTTAAGAAAACTCACCAGATCGGGTCAGAAGATGGCAGGGGGTTAGCTGATATTGGAATTGATGGAGAAATAGGAATTGAGCTTAAGCTCGATCTATATAGTAAGAGTGAAATAGATAGATTAACGGGGCAGGTGGTACGTTACCTGAAAGGCCGGAAAGGTTATGATGGAATTATAATTGTCTTGCTTGGCAAAGTAAGCCCGACGGTTGTAAGAGACGTGAGATATAACATGCGAGAAGTGGCAAAGTCACATGAGGAGCCAGATCCAATATTGGGAAGCTTCCGTAAAGTTCAATCAAAGAAGATTGCACTAATAGCTAAGTCACCAAGTAAAGCTCAAGTTAGCTAGCCAAAGACCAACGATGACGACGAAAGCCTGCTTTCACTTGCAAGAAGATTTGAAAGCGGATTACGGGGTTGGGGGTTATAAAATTGGCAAGGCAAAAGCCTAAACGCAGCGCTTGGGAAGAAAATACAGACGCCTTGTTTGGAGTGACTAATTCACGCTACAGAAACCGTAATGGCACTTATGCTAATGATCCCTTTAAACACATGGAAGATATGGCTGGCGTGCATTTTAAAAAATCGAGGAGAAAATAACCGTCTTACTATCAAACTTGATGCATGAGGCTTTTGATGGCTAAATTGGTGCCAACCCAACAAATGCCCCTATCATTTTTAGAATAAAAGCTTTACACTATATGCCGCTGATAAGCGAAGTGCTGGACGAAGATTCCTTATTGGCTAAGTTCTGCCTTATATGCGGCATCCAGTTAAAAAATACATAAACACCTGCCAAATGGTTAAATAATATACAAGATATTATGCAGGAATGCTAAATAAGATCTGGCTTATCCTGCTGTTGCTCACCCTTCCGCTGGCCGCAACCCCGTCCTTTGCGCACTCAAATGCCCAGACGGGCGCCGTTAATGTACATCCGCCCGGGCTCCCGCCTTCAGCAGGAGTTACCGGATTACAGGGTGCCAATTCGCCAGCAGCAAACTGGGATGAACAGCTGGGTGAATCCTTCACCCAGGATTTTACATCGCTCGCGTTTAACGTAACTGCAGTTCCCCAATCTGATAGCTATGGCTATGGGCCAGCCTACCTGCTAAACGGGTTATCGGATACAGGGTACTGGTATCAAGTTGGATTGAGTTATAACTGGCCACATACGTCTGGAGGCTATAACTCGGGCTTTAACATGATTTATGCGGTATTCAATCCCAGCGGCAGCATAATTCTTCCCACAAGTGGGGGTGGTGGCCTGGACAGCTTCTCCGGCCCGGTCAACAGTGGCGATTTAGTGCTCCTCAATTTATACTTTGACAACTCCACCGGCGTGGTGAAAATGTATGCCTATGACTGGAACACTGGCGCCAGCGCCTCAGAGACATTCAGTTCAGAGGGAGCCACATACTTTCAGGGCCAGAACGGGTACAGCGCCTCGAATTCCAATGGCTTCTTCACCGGGCTGATGACCGAATGGTATCACGTCAACCCTTATTATGGGAGTGAGCAGCAGGTCACCTATATGGAGCAGGGATTCCAGTTCACTTCGGCTTGGCTTTGGACGCACGAATGGAACCCAAGCACGTCCCAGACCCTTTTCTCCACGTCGACTCCAGCCCCAGTATCCCTTACCAGCCAGCTATATCCATATTCGTCCAACGGAGCTACTGAATATGCGGATACAAATATGTTCATAACCGGCCCTATTTATATGAACGTAACGATCAATTCTTATTCTGAAACTGGCGATGCGGGAATGCCACTGAGCGATTCTTTTAATTCTGTGGTTAGCGGAGGCGTCCCACCATATTATTACTACATCTACGTGAATGGCACAATGGTTTTTAGCTCCTCCACTTCTTCTACCAACTATAATTCTGCATTTACTGTCAACAATCTCGGCGCCGGCATATATACCCCTATTTTCGAGGTGGTTGATTCAATTGGTGATACTGTGACGTTGTCAAACTTCGTGTTTCTTACAATCAACGCCGGCCCTACGATCTCCATTACGATGCCAGTTACAACTTATGATGCAGGACAGGCGCTTGACATTTCCGTGAGCACATCCATGGGCGCTCCCCCGTACACTATCACATATTACCTTGATGGGGTGCCCGTTGGGAATATTGTACCCGTTGCATCAGGCTCCGGCACTCATCAGGTCTATGCGCAGCTCACCGATTCCGCCGGATACAAAGTTGATTCAAATATCTTATCCTTCACCGTGAATCCTGATCCTACTATCTCCATATCCGTCCCGGTTGACATCTACGACGTTGGGCAATCATTACACATAGCTACAAGCACATCTGAGGGTACCCCCCCTTATACCATCACATACTACCTGAGTGGTGCAACCCTTAACGGGCCCACGAATAAGCTGCCAGAGGCAGGCACTTACCAACTATCTGCGCAGCTTACTGACTCTCTTGGATACCAAGTGGATTCTCCCGTCATATCGATAACCGTGAACACTGACCCCTCTCTTAGCGCTACTTCCAGTGTCAGGTCCGACAATTTCTTCTATTTAAATAATATCGACTCGATGGGTGTTATTACGAGCGGTGGGACATCCCCCTTCACCTATACCTGGTACCTAAACGGCCAGGAAGTGGCTAATACTACTTCTTCGACATATACTTACCAACTGACAAAGATGGGCCTGAACACATTGAACGTAACTGCGACGGACGCGACAGGGTATTCGGTGCAGGCCTCCCTCACCGTTAACTACACTTACAACTATACCAACATAGCCATAATAGTGATAGTGATAGCGGCCATAATCACTGGAGCTGCGCTCGCGTTAAGGCGCAGGGGCAACAGGAAGGGCCCGATTACACAGCAGCCGGAAAACAGGCCGGAGGCGCCATCGCAGCCAGACAACAAACCGGAAAGCAAGCCGGAGGCCAAGCCGGAGGCACCTCCACCAGGCGTTTATTCCCTGGGCATGTCAACTGTATTCAACATAGAATCGAAGAGCGGTATGGGCAATTTCGTCAGAATCCTCGCTTTCCATGTTCTCTGCAAGGTGTATGCTGACAGGCAGGGGATGAGATGAAATTTGGCAGACGATGATTCAGTCGCGGGCGCTATTTTGGGCATACTCCTAGGGCTGGCTGGAATAGCAATTATTGCTTCAATTTTTTCTCCGCGCAAATGCCCTTATTGTGGGAAAGAGATTCCGAAGGACGCCAAAACTTGTCCATATTGCATGAGGCCACTATAATGACTAAATTTCATCTCAGCGAAATCTTTTACGGTAATGCGTTCCGCTTTGCAACAGGCCAACTCTTTGTAATAGGGATAGTAACTTTATTATGGGTAGTACAATCACCCTTTATTCCGGCTAGCGTGGGGCATCTTGCTGTCATATTACTTCTAATCAACGCTCTTGCTTCGCCATATACTGCAAAATTGCGGTCTATGCCCAACGCACCATCAGATGCATTAAAATGTAGCTATTGTAACACACCTATGATTCCAACTGAGTCAGAATGCCCCCAATGCCATGCAAAGCTAACACGCCCAATTTCAGAGGAGGCTAAATCAGGTATAGATTAAAGTGGATAAGACATCGTACAGGTGAAAATAAGTAGGCCTAGGCTTTGGATAATTCAGATTCAAGAGGCAAGGAAAATCAGAGATTGGAGGACTTCCTATTTGGCGCATTATTCGCAATATTAGTGACAGGATTTTATCAGATAGTAAAAATCTCTTTAGCCTCTCTTTCAAGCACATTGGCTATCCTTTGGGCAATGTCTTTAACATTTATCCTACTTGTTATACTAATTTGTTTCAATAGGAAGTACGACATATCTCCACGTAAAGCAAAGCTAGTTAGTATAGCATTTATTGTTATATTCATTCTAACGTTAACAATTATAACATATTTCTTTCGCTAGGTAGTACAGTACTCCTAATAATGCAATATCGTAGCCAGACAACAAACCGGAAAGCAAGCCGGAGGCACCTCCACCAGGCGTTTATTCCCTGGGCATGTCAACTGTATTCAACATAGAATCGAAGAGCGGTGGGAATGTTCTTCCTCTTTCTACGCTGGCATGCATCTTTTATCCTGCTTATGGCATAAACTGCCCGCTATATGGTTTATCAGACTAATGGTATAACATTGACTTAAGGTATAACTTTCATTTCATATTATGCCATTAAACCATGGTTTTGTTGTTTATGGTATAACTGCCAAAGTTTAAATAGTTATACCGCGATAAGTATAACGATGTCTATTACGAAGAAGACCGTTAAAGGCGATAATAAATACCTCTATTTTACATATTATGACCCAAAAGAGAAAAGAAAGAAAGAAGAATATTGCGGGCCAGCCGATGATCCTAAAGCCAAAGAGATGGCTGAGACCCTTAGAAAAAATTACATAAAAAACCAAATAACTATGTTGGAGAACCAACTCTCTGGATTCAACCTCCGAGTTGACTCACCAGAAAACCGTTTGAGGCTGGTTAAACCAAGCACAAGAGTGCAAACCAGGCTTAATCCACAAACGAAAGAGGCTTTAGATATCCTAAGGCATGCTCGAGTGTATGAGCCTGAAATATTTTACAAATCAAGTGAGAATATGTCCGAGGTTCCAAATGAGTCTGTCCAACTAATAGTCACATCACCTCCCTACAATGTGGGGAAAGAATACGGTAAGCATGATGATAAAATGGATGTAGAAGCATATTACTCACTATTGAACCGCGTGTGGGTAGAATGCAAGCGAGTACTCTGCAAAGGGGGAAGGATAGCTGTGAATGTCGCAAATACGGGTCGGCAGCCATACATTCCGCTTAACTCTATTATAATCAACCAACTCTTAAGTTTAGGTTTTCATATGAGAGGTGAAATCATCTGGGATAAAGGGGCAAGCGTAGGCATTTCAACCGCATGGGGTAGTTGGCGTAAAGCCTCTAACCCCACACTTAGGGATGTTAACGAATTTATTATGTTATTCACAAAAGATGAGATACCACTTGTTGAAAGCGAACACGAACATATCGTAGTATTCTCCAAGGATGCATACCGGCTAAGCAGTAGGAATAATATATCGACTATAACGGCCAATGAATTTACTGAATATACCAAATCCATTTGGCGGTTCCCAACATCTAATCCCATAAACGGTCATCCTGCACCATTTCCAGAGGAATTACCAAAAAGACTAATTCAGCTCTATACATTCCTTGGGGATACCGTTCTTGACCCATTTCTTGGGTCTGGTACAACCTGTAAAGTAGCCAAAGCATGGGGCCGAAAGTCCATAGGCTATGAAATCGACGAGAGCTATAGGCCAATCATCGAAAAAAGGATAGCTGAAGCCGAACAGTTAGCTATACCGTTGGAAACGTTCATGACTAACAACGGTCAAAACATTGACGATTATGAACCATTTGACACTCTTCGTAATTCAGAAACAAATGCATCTAGCTGATTCTTCTTTGTAATGTCGTAGATTCCTGTCACGGCGTTATCATGATATGCGATTAAATTATTGGGCAGGGAGTTTGTGATTATATAAAATTGCCCATTGGGTACACGTTTTCTCCATTCTACAGCATTCGCGAAGGCTTTCTTTTTTGTATCTGACCTGCTCATGCCTGCCCTTCCTAACTTTGAACTACTACCGTCGGGGTTGAGTACAGATAAAGCCGACCCCTTTGCCTCTATTACTATATCGTGCGAAACTTCTAAATCATAAAGCCGTGTAGTTTGTGAGGTCGACTTTATTTTGAATTTGAAGCTTTCATTAAGGAGGTATAGAGAAGCATACATAAACATGTCACCTGTATATGATGCTCTACCCTGAAATGTAGCTACCTGATAAACATGCATATGACAGGTAGGACAATTTTTTGGTTTATTACCCCACCCATACATTGGTTTGCCTAAAGCAAAACAAGCTGGGCATACCCACATCGAAAAGAAATTAGATGTCCTTAATATATTACTAAAGCAATCATTGAAATAACGTGACAGGGAGGTGTTTGTTATCCCTGACTTATTAATATCTTTATAATTATTTTCAATGATTTTCAAGTAAGTAGAAGGGATTGTTGTATCATACATAACATAATATTATAATTTAATAGTTAATTAATATTTCTTATGAAATGTTGTCAATACCGTCGGTTTATAGGTTATAATCAGCTAAACGAGCAAAACTACCCACTCCGGTCACAATTAAATGTATAAGCCACTCAAACCCTTTCCGTTTTGCCTTCGACCATCATCCTCAGTTCGCTGATGATCCTCTCCGTCTCCTCCTGCCTTTTTTCTAGGTCCCCAAGCTCGGCAAGCTTTTTCTTCAGCGACTCGATCTCGATTGAGGACTGCTCTCTGTCCTTTTCAAGCTCCCTCTGTTTCTTTTTGCTCTCGAGGACCTGCAGCCTGAGCTCTGTCATGTCCTTCCTGTTCTGGCCCTGTTCTGCCTCAAGCTGCTTCTCCAGAACCATCACCTTCCGATAGGCCTCGGAAATAGAAAGGTAGGGCATGGCCCTGAGGTACTGCTCAATAGCAGGCTTCGGGAGGTGCCTGTCATAATGCTCCTTCGTTCCGGTGTTGTGGCCCATCAGTTTCTCGACATACGGCTCATCCATATAGTCCTTGGCCACGTTGTCATAGAACTTGCGAAAGCCATGGGCTATCATCACCTCATGCCTCTTCTTTTCTTTTCTTAAGCCGGTTAATGATCATGAACCTACAAACGAAAAGACTCTATAAACTGCTTTTACTTCCTGAGGAATAAATATGTCGGACGCACAACCTGAACGCCATAAGCGTGGTTTTTACGCATCCAAGTATGCGGCGATCCCGCCGGGGGACCCCCAGGAGCTCACCATATTCCAGTTCTACCGGGTGACGCTGCGAAATATAAGGAAGTTAAGGGACCTGAAGGTAAAGCTAGGCTTCCGCTCCCTGGACGGCGTAATAGGCTTCCTGGTCAATACGGTTGAAAGGGAGGGGGTTATTCCGCTGGCCACCTATACTATGGCCTTCAAGAAAGCGGGCACCAGGCCGGTGATCATCACGGGAGAATCGGGATCCGGCAAGACAACGACGATAAGGTCCCTGCTATCGACATTCTTTCAGGAGCGGGATGACGCCCTTGACATGAACAGCAGGCAGGCCCCGCGCAACTGCTTTATCATGGACGTGGGGGACGAATATACGGACTACAGGAAGGTTGACCTGGGCCATTTCTTCAGCATAAAGTGGGAGCAGGCGAGCGGGGAAAGGCTTCGTTTCGTGCCCAACCCCAACGTCCAGATATCACAGGCCGAGGCGGCCACAATATTCTCACATCTTAACTTCGTCAAGAACTCCGGGGCGCTGAAGAACTGGGTTATCGTTATAGAGGAGGGGCACCGTTTCAAGGACGACACAAACTTGCGGGCTTTGCTGATTGAGGCAAGGAAGTTCGTCAGGAAGCTGCTCATAGTGACTACGGACTGGAAGGTTTACCAGGACATAACGATGGTCCTGAAGCCTGCACCTTTCACGGAGGAGACAGCCAGGGAGTAGTCCTGGCCGTTCTATGTATGGCTGTCCTGTGGTATTTCGGATCCTGACTTCAGTGTCTCAAGCTCCTCCTCAAGCTCCGTAATTCTGTCTGCCTTCTGTTGGTCAAAGACACCATCGATTACGCTCATGACGTAGCTGTCATCCACCAGCTTGTCCATTACTTCAATTGCGTCAAGGCCATAATTTATGACTTCATCAATCGTTTCAAATTTGTGCACATCGCTCTTGAGCTTGCGCGCCAGGCGGTCCTGAGTCACTCTCCTTAGCTCTAGCAGGACCATCACTTCATCATCTCCCTTACGGCATCCTGGGGGATCCGCCAGTCCCCGTTGGGCAGCTTGACGCCTTTGAGCTTCCCATCCTTCAGCCACTTCCTAATAGTCGTCTCCGGCACCTTCAGCGTTGTCGCCACTTCCTCCACGGTGAGCAAGTTGGATATCATGTCATATAATAAAAGACAGATTGATATAACGGGCTATTTGCAGGGCGCACAGTCACCCATACGCACAATACCGCAAACCTAATATGTCCGGCTGCCGCATTTATTCTTACAAATATGATTTTCGCCTTTGATTATACACCCTTTATGGCGACATGCCGCAATCCTTAAGCTTGACTGGATTTTGGATCTCTGTATTCAGATCAATTTTACTTAAAATAAAAAGTGTTAAATATTCCCACCATTAGAAGCTTGGTAGCCGGCCATAGCGGTAGGGTTCCACCCGGTCTCATCCGAACCCGGAAGTTAAACCTATCGACGCCGTTGTGCTAGCAAAGTGCGCGAGCCTTTGTGAAGCAACGGTGCCGGCGATCATTCTAACCCTCTAAAGATATTAGTGATTTGTGGTAGGAGCTGTGAAATTAGAGTTAGCACGGGCTGCGTGGACAACCCGGCAATGATAACACCCTTGAAATGCATTCAACCAAGGTTATATATGCTTACCATGTTAGGTTCAGACTCTAGCCAAGCGTTTAACAGGAAAAGACTCGGCAAATAGCTTGAAATCTACAAAGGGCTTGGGCTGCACTGGCTAAACTAACGCGTTACCAAAAGGAAATCAAAAGGACTAGATATGCTGCAATTCATATGTATATGCGCAAAAATGCCTCGAAGAAGGTCGACATGGCGTTCATAACCTTCTTTGAAAGGAAGACAGAATATCCGCTCCTCAAGAAGCATGTTACAACCTTATGCGCCAGTAGGCAAAACAGAAATGAATATGCAAGAATTGTGTTTAGCATAAGAGGATTTCATATATCCTTTACCGCTAATCTTTAAAGACAGGGGCTGTAACACATATGTACATGAAAATAGGAATTATAGGAATAGGTGAGCTAGGTTCGTCGCTGTTGAAAGGGCTCATTAACTCTGGGGTAAATACCGCTGAATTAGTTATTTATGACAAGAACGCGAACAAGACGGCAGCATATTCGCGAACTGGTATTTGTATAGCCAAGGACGCCGGCGAAGTTGTGGAGGATTCCACCATAATAATGCTGGCGGTGAAACCAGTGGATTATGGTGCCGTGTTAAGTGAAATTGAAAATAAACTTGATAATGCGAAAATTATAATTTCCTTCATGGCAGGAGTGAGCCTCAATGAACTTAATTCGCTTGCCAAAGCGAGATTGTTCAGGGCAATGCCCAACATAACATGCGCACAGAACGAATCACCAATCCTTCTTTCATCCAGATCAGGCCAAGATCCCAAGCAGGCGATAGATGTGCTCTCTAAGCTCGGTAAGGTGGTCATAATAAATGAACAATTAATGGATGGATTAACGGTGCTTATAGGTAGTGGGCCAGCGCTCATAGCTAATATAATGGAATCATTCTATAGATTCGGAGTGATGAAAGGATTGACCCCCACCGATTCAAAGCTTCTTGTCAATCAATTATTCCTTGGCACCAGTAAATTGGCCCTTGAGATACCATATGGCGATATATTGGAAAAAATATCCACCCCAGGTGGCATTACTGCACGGGCACTGTTTGAGATGGAGAAAAGGGGGATAGGTGGGTCGATAATGGACTCAATGGATTCAACTTCAAATAAACGATAGCTATTTGAATTTTGATCATTGCCATTAAACAAACAGTGATAATATTTATAAATTCCCCATTAAATGGTACTGACATCTCAGGTGATTAAATAAAAATGTCTGCAGTACAAACTCCATATGGACCGGTTTTACTTTTGAAGGAAGGAACTAGTGAAACGAAGGGGCACGATGCCATTCGAAACAACATACAGGCGGCGAAGATAATAACCGATATAATAAAATCATCGCTAGGGCCTCGCGGTATGGACAAGATGCTCGTGGATTCGATGGGTGACGTGACAATAACTAATGATGGAGCTACTATGTTAAAGCAGCTCGACGTTCAGCACCCGGCTGGTAAGATACTAGTTGAGATAGCCAAAGCCACTGATAACGAAGTTGGCGATGGGACCACCAGTGCAGTAGTTTTAGCGGGGGCCTTGCTAGAGCAGGCCGAAAAGCTTCTGGACAAGGGCATTCATCCTTCACAAATAGTTGATGGCTACAATTATGCTTCCACGCTGGCCCTGGAACAACTGAGCAAGTTGCAGATCAAGATCCAGCCCACGGACAGGGAATGGTTGCTTAAGCTGGCTAAAACCAGCATGCGGTCCAAGCTTATCAGCGAAGATAGCGAAGAGCTGGCGGCCGTAGTCGTGGATGCAGTAATGCAGGTAGCTACCAAGTCTGGTACAGCCTATAAGGTGGATATAGATAACGTTGGCACCATCAAGAAACAGGGAGCTTCAATAGCGGAGACAACCCTGATAAAGGGGCTTATAATCGATAAGGAAGTTGTTCACGGTGGTATGCCGAAGTCCATAAAGGAAGCAAAGATAGCGCTTTTGAATTCTCCGCTTGAAATCGAGAAAACCGAGATCAGCGCAGAAATAAGGATATCCGACCCCACCAAGATGAAGGCATTCCTCGACGAGGAGTCCCACATGTTAAAGGAGATGGTGGACAAATTGTCCAAGGTTGGTGCTAACGTAATCATGTGCCAGAAGGGGATAGATGATCTGGCCCAACACTATTTGGCTAAGGCCGGGATGTTGGCAGTAAGGAGGGTAAAGGAAAGCGATTTGACTCGATTGGCAAAGGCTACTGGCGGTAGGATTATCACTAATTTGGATGACCTTTCACCGGCCGATCTGGGGTATGCCGGTATCGTTGAAGAGAGAAAAATCGAAGATGACAAATGGGTGTTCGTAGAAAAGTGCAAAGAGCCTAAGGCCGTATCGATACTGATAAGGGGAGGCAGCCAGAGGGTGGTCGATGAAGCTGAAAGATCGCTCCACGATGCGATAATGGTTGTAAAGGACGCTATTGAAAAGCCATCTGTAGTGGCTGGAGGCGGTGCACCCGAACAGGAACTGTCAATAAGGATCAAGGAGGAGTCAAAGAAAAGGGCAGGGCGTGAGCAGCTAGCGGCATCCGCATTCGCCGATGCTATGGAGTCTATTCCGCTGATGTTAGCTCAGAACGCTGGGATGGATCCCCTTGACACTCAGGTGGAATTGAGAGCGCAGCATGCAAAGGGAAGCATATGGGCAGGCGTAGATGTATATAACAATCGAATATTCGATATGGAAAAACTAGATGTATTTGAACCATTATCGGTGAAGGAACAGATCATCAAGGCAGCCACTGAGGCCGCAATAATGATACTGCGCATCGATGACGTTATAGCATCCAAGGGTATGAAGATGCCACCTCCGGGAGCCGGTGGGGCACCCGGTGGATATGGAGGAATGCCCGGCGGCATGGGCGGCATGCCAGGCATGGAATAAACCGATAGCTTTCCACCACCTTATTTTTATTTTCCAAAATATATTTATTATATTGGAGAGCTAATTTGATAATTTCTGATTCCATTTTATCATTTTAATTATCATTTGATCTATTTATGATGCTCAGTTCCTTAGAGGATGGGTATATGCCCAACTCGGCTGGACCTTTAAAAGGTAGCTGCCCGGACGTATCATGAACTACCACCAGCCATCTATATAGATGGCAGCAATCTGATAAAACTTCACCGGTCGAGCCTATTTGAGAATAAAGATGTTACCATAGCCATCAGTTGATTATCATATCACTGCCATTTGGCAGCCCAGGTATGTAAGCGTAAGGTTCTGAGCTGAAACATGGAGAGCCATCCACCATGGCAGAACATCATATAGAAAGATTTAATAATGGATTTCAAGCACGCGTATAGAAATGAAAGGAGGAGCTGTCGGCAGCGGTAACGGCCCTAAAAAAAATGCTCAGTTTAGAATGGGCTTTGGAACTGCCGTCGCTATTATAGGAGTCGCCATTATGATAGCTCTCACCATAATTATCAGGCTAATACCTGGCCGTTTCGGTTTTTATCTTAACGAATTTGACCCATATTCCCATTATTATGCGACGAACATCATAGTACAGGATGTACTGACGCACGGTTGGGGTGCATTTTTTAATTACTTTCATACCATAAGCTACAACTTCTGGTATCCGTACGGAAGGAATTGGGCCCTTACTGAATATTCTGGCTTGGACTATCTGACAGCTGTACTGTACATTTTATTAAACTATGCGCACTTATCCCTATCAGTATATCAGTTTGTAGCCATATTCCCTGTAATCATAGGCGCTCTGTTTGTAATCCCGATCTACTTTATTATCAAGGAGCTGACGGGCAATAAATATATAGGCATCCTAGGAGGCTTCCTGATAGCTACCCTGCCCGGGTTGGTACTGAGGACCGATTTTGGATGGTACACCGGTGATGGGTTTGCTCTGCTCTTCACGACAACCGCAATCATGTTCATAATTTTTGCATTTAACAGGCACAGCACCCGTTCCTACATCTACGCCATCCTGGCCGGTCTATTTGCTGGCTATGCAGAGACGATGTGGGGTGGCGCGATAAACCCGATTGGCGTTATAGCATTGGCTATGCTTGTTTCACCGTTTTTAGTGAGCCCCAGCAGGGAACTGCTTACAAAGCAAATAGGATATACGATACCTACGCTACTGGCAGCTATATTCCCGGTCCCTGGGATAACATGGTTACACAACCCAGTAGAGCTTATCATGTATCTTTCAATAGTGGTTTCAGCTATCCTCTACATAAACGTCAGGTATTTCAATATAAAGGCCGGGAGCTTCACAAAGTACAGGATTGAGTATAGGATAGCCATGGCGGTTGGTATAATACTGGTCCTGGCTGGGATCGCATACATAATTCCCCATTACGTAAACGGCAGGTACCTTCAGGCACTGGAGTTCTGGCTCAGGCTAAGCCCCTCAGCAGTATCGACGGTTGCCGAGCAGACGAGCGTTTCTGGCGTCCAGCTGCTCTATACCTATGGGATAGCGGCATTACTTGCAATAGTTGGGGGATATTACACGCTAAAGGCAAAGCGCGTTGGGTCGGTCCTGCTCACCATCTTTCTGCTGTGGTCGGTGTATACTGCGAGCTCCTTCGCAGAGCTTGAGACATATCTATCTGTAGCATTCGCTATAATGGCGCCGATCGGGTTATACTATGTTGTAACTAACATAAAAATGCCGGACTGGGCATGGAAGTCAAAGGAAAGGAAGACTAACGTGCGTGGGTTCAAGAGGCATGAACGCATAATTACATATCAAAAGGTGGCGCTGATAGTGGTGGTGATAGCGTTGATAGCCTTCCCAGCTTATGCAATGTGGATTCCTCAGAACGATGCTCCTACGACCGTCGTGACGTCATCCACCATACTTAACGGCAATGTACCGTCATGGATAGATGCGCTCCAATGGATGGCTAATTCCTCCAATACCCCCCCTAATTCTGTGATGGTATCTTGGTGGGATTATGGTTACTGGATATCAGTGCTGGGTAACAGAACTACCGTAAATGATGGCGCCACAACAAATACCACGCAGATGGCCGTCGTGGCTTCCCTATTTCTCTCCAATGTTACTACAGCGGCTAAAATAATGGAAGCGCTCGGAGGGAACTACGTAGTAGTATTTGCGACAGGGATAGATCCTTATTATTATTACCGAGACCAATACTTATACGGTTATCAGTTAAGCGGAAGCCTGCTGGGGGTTGGGGGCGATGAAAGCAAGGTGCCGGCTATGATCACTATAGCGGAGTCTCAGGAGCCCTTGAAGATAGGTAACATGGTCATCGATAATATCAATCAATCTTTGTACATCAGCAACACGACGGGCACGCTGACCCCTTACTTCTATAATGATACCCTCCTAGGTCAACTCCTTCCATTACAATGGGTAGGCTGGGGATCCATAGATACAAGCAACGGACAGCTTATAGGCATTTCACCAACTTATCAGCCAGGTTCGCCTTATTTCCAGCTGCCGCTAACCCAGTACGGGATAACCTATAATACAAACAGCACTGGCCCGTTTACCTTGGCATACTCCTCCCCCATGTCTGAGGCGTCGGATGGAATCTGGGCTCAGGTGTTAATATATCATTTCAATTCCTCTGCGGTTGCTTAATTCGTATATCATTCCCATCTACATTATCATATCGTGCCAAGGGAAATAAAGGCCGGGATGGTGGTCCTGTAACGCGCCATAAAAGAGGTCGGGATGGAAATATCGGAAATCACAGCCGTGGAGACGCCCACGGTGATGCATCAGAAGGCGTGAGCCCTATGAAGTTAAATCAAGTTCCACGCTGGCTGACGAACCAAAATGGGATAGCCCTCATGAAGGCCAATACACATTAGCGTTGAGATGATGCCGTGATAGGCCTAACGGGCCCGGTGGGATTTGAACCCACGACCGCCGGCTCCGAAGGCCAGCGCCCTATCCATCCTAGGCCACGGGCCCATTTTACTGGATTTATAATATCTATCTATCGAGTTACCATCCAGCTATTTAACTTGACGTTCCGATTTTGTTTATGGCCTTGAATGGAGGCTTCAAAACCCCCTTTTCAGTTATAAACGCCGTAATCAAATCCGGGGGGGTTATATCGAAGGCTGGGTTAAATGTCTTGATCCCTCGCGGGGCCACCCTTTTTCCCCTTATATATTCAAGTTCAACCGATCCCCTTTCTTCAATCTTGGTGGTAGCTTCACTCCCCTCAAGATCTAGGGTTGACAGCGGCAAGGCCACATAAAATGGAATGCCGAACCGCTTTGCTAGGGTGGCTACCTGAAAGGTGCCTATCTTGTTTATGGTGTGGCCATCGTTAAATACGCGGTCAGCTCCTACGATGACCTTCTTGATCATCCCCCTTGACATAGTGTATCCCACCGCCGTGTCAGCTATCAGCGTCACATCAAATCCATCCTTTAGGAGTTCATAGGCGGTCAGGCGGGAACCCTGCATTACTGGCCTGGTTTCAGTTGCAAAAACCCTGAACTTCTTGCCTTTATCCTTTGCTATCCTCAGTGGGGCTAAGGCCGTCCCGTAATCCACGGTAGCCAGGGCCCCTGCATTGCAGTGAGTTAGCACGGCGTCACCTTCGGATATGAGCGGTTCACCGTTAACGCCTATAAGCCTGGCGTTATTCAACTCTTCATCGAAAATATTTTTCGCTTCCTGTAATGCAGCTCCTCTCGAGCCGCCAAGGGATGCCCGAAGGACCCTGTCTATGGCCCATGCCAGGTTAATGGCCGTAGGCCTAGCGCCCTTGAGCTTTTCCGCGGTCAAACGGTCGTCTTGGCTATTCCCGGTTATGTTCTGTGCTAACCCATACGCGCCCACTACGCCTATCAGGGGGGCCCCCCTAACCTTCAGCTCCCGTATAGCTGAAAAGGCATCATCTACTGACCTGACCTTTATCCACACTTCACGGGTAGGTAAAAGCCTCTGATCGAGGACCGCTATGCTGTCCCCTTCAATTCTGATTGGCCTCATACTGCCTTTAATACCGGATACGGTGGTAAATATGCCTTTTTGTACAAGTCAAACATAGATATACAGATAAATGGCGGCCCAGTTATCTTAGACCGATGTCGGTCAACCAAAGGGAATTCCTACAGAGCGCGTTCAGATGGTATTATTTTAATAGGCAGGCCGAAATCAAAATCCCTACTAGGTTCAGGGAACGAGAATTTGGATTCAGGGACTTCGATGGTAACATGAAAAGGCATATTTCGATAGCCGAAGAAAGGGAGTTGACCGCCCTGATAATACAAACCATACCTCGCTCAATTTATTCTTCATCTTCATATTACAGGTTTCCCGCGGCCCCTATGGATCAAAAGGGCTGGATCGAAGGGGACCTTATATTCGATCTTGATCTAAAGGAAGTTAACGCCCGCTGTAAAGCCAAACATGATTTTTGGATATGCGACGATTGTAAACTGGTTGGCAGGCTGCCGCCCCCTCTAACATGTTCAAGGTGCGGTTCAAAGCGCATATCCAAGGTCGAATGGATCTGCGATGAGTGCCTTGGTAAGATCAAGGGGCAGACCGTTTCTCTGATCCAGATGCTTCATGACGATTTTGGTATCAGGCACGATGAGCTTTCGGCATATTTTTCCGGGAACCACGGTTATCACATTTCTGTTAGTTCGGCCCTATACAGCGGCCTATCGTCCAGGGAACGTACAGAAATAGTTGATTACATAAGGTTAAACGGGTTTACGGGCGTTGGGCAGAGAGCTCCATCTTCGGCCCTAGCCATAAAGGTTGATCCATCTGTCTCCATGGATGTGCACAGAATATTCAGGCTCCCCGGATCGCTGCACGATAAGAGCGGCCTGTCAAAGAAGGAGTGTGATGAACAGCTATCTGATGATCCGTTTGATTCGGCGGTGGCCTTGCGTGAAGATCCGGTTAAGATCAGGATAACATACGCGCCTCAGATTAAACTAAAGGGTCAGGTTTTCGGGCCGTACAAGGATGAATCAAAAACTATCCCCACATATGCTGCGGTATACCTGATGCTAAAGGGGCTTGCTGTTGTTGAAGCTACATAAGGTAAGTTTTTAAGAACAACATCCCATTATAACTGGCATGAATGATATAATAGATGTGATGATAAACATACTCAACCGCGAGCTAGCCGATGGCGGTTTAGGTGAAATCCCTCCCGACTTTTATGAAGCATTATCCATTAAGGTAAAGGAGCTTGTACTGCTGGAGACTACCAGCCCTTCAAGCGAAGGGGCGGAGTCCGTAACGGTATATCGCGACCTGGTCAACGGGCTGATGGAGGACCTGGTGGATATAAGGGTGAGGAAGGCGTTAAACCAAGCGATTTCAGGAAAGGATATTGTCAACCTGACAGAGGAGGAGAAGAGGGTAATTGAGCCAGTATACGAGCTGATCAGGCGGTCCCGCCTGTTAAAGGATGACATCAGACACGGGCTTACCGAGAGCCTGAGGGTGGCGCACTCCAAGCAGGAGCCTCATTATAGGCTAGTAAGGTTCATCGAGGCAACCGACAAGTTCATAGGGGCAGACCTTAAAGTTTATGGCCCATTTGATAGGTCTGATGTGGCCGACGTGCCTAGGGATAACGCAAAAGTATTAATAGACAAAAATATAGCGATAGACGTCAGTGTATTGGAATGAAATTACCAAAGGTTATAGTTACATATTGCCCAAGGTGCAAAGCCCACACGGAGCACACCCCCTCGATCTATAAGAAGGGGAAGGACAGAAAGACTTCCATGGGTGCAAGGTATCATGAAGAAATTAAACACGGTTACGGCGGCCAGAAGTATCCTGAACTGGTCAGGACATCGAAGACCACTAAAAAGCAGGCCATTAAATTGAAGTGTAAGAAATGTGGCTACACAGTCGTTAGGCCAGGCATAAGGATGCGCAAGATAGAGATAGTTGAAAAGTGATAATATGAAAAAATCAAAGTCCCTTATCGTCAGCCCGAAAAGCTCGTACCTATTGATAAGATGTAAAAAGTGCGCAACAGAAAGGATAGTATTTTCCAATTCAACTACAGCCATAAAGTGTGATGGGTGTGGTGAAGAACTGGTGGTCCCTAGCGGCGGCATGGCATCGATTAATGCAGATATAGTCAAGAGGCTTGATTAGGCCATGGAGCCCCCCAGTTTTCCCGATGTCGGGGAAATAGTGGTGGTCACAGTAAGGAAGATAACGCAATTTGGCGCCTATCTTTCCCTAGATGAATATAATAACATGGAGGGGTTCTTACACATAAGCGAAATATCCACGGGGCTGATTAAGAACATAGACAGGTACATAAAGGAGAACCAGAAGCTACCTCTAAAGGTTATACGGGTTAACAGGGCAAAGGGGGAAATAGATCTGTCGCTGAAACAGATGACCAACGAAGAAAGAAAGGCCAAGCTGATGGAACTGAAAAAGGCGAAGAAGGCGGAAAGCATATTTTCCATGGTGAAAGCCAAGCTAGGGCTCAGCTCTGATGCCCAGCAGCTCAGGGTCATAGAGGACAACTTCGAAGGTCTATACGTGGCGCTGATGAAGCTAATAAAGGATGGACCGACTGCATGGACTTCGATCGGTGTGGACCAGCCGTACGCGGAAGCCGCATATGAAATAGCTATGGAACGGATAAAACCTTCCCTGGTGGAAGTCGATACAATTATGGAAGTCTCAAGTTCGAAACCAAACGGGATGGAAGTGGTTAAGAAGGCATTGCTGAATACACAGGGGCAGATTGGGAAGAATAACCTCCTTATCAAATATTTAGGAGCGCCGAAGTACAAAGTTGTTGCATTTGGGGACAACTATAAGGAAGCTGAGAAAAGGTTGAACAGGACCTTGGCCATCATGGAAAAGGAGATCAAGGGTAATGGACAGGTCAAATTTATTACGAAATGAGTGACTAGAGGGTAGTTGCGCGGTGGTTTTATTTATGATAAAATATCTTAAGGTGTGCCCATCCTGCCGAACATACACCATGAAAGATATCTGCCCCAAGTGTGGCTCCAGGACCGTCTCAGCCCATCCGCCGCCATTCTCCCCAGACGATAAATACTATCTGCTGCGTAAGAGGGATTGACTAAGAACTGGAAAGTCGCTTGGAAGCGTTGATCAACCTTGTTATCGCATCGAACGCCCTTCCGGCGTCTTCATCCTTTACTATGAGAACCGTGTCCGTATAGCAGCTCGTAGTATCTTCTACGTTTATCTTGGCGTTGGAGACGGATGAATAAATGGATTCGAGACAGCCGGGGGTCCTTATTATAGCAGCGGGGCTGTGGACCGTTATCGCGGTCAGTTCCCCCTTTTTGTCGACTATGTTGGCCGTTCTGAGGGCGGCCTTGATACGCTCATATATCGATACATCAAAAATTATGGTTGTGTTGTTCAGCGTCTTTGACAGGATCACCAGGTCCTCGTCATACCTCTTAAGGCTCTCCAGCAACGACCCCATGTCCTCCACCCCCTTTCCAAGCACCACCTTTGCTACGCTGGTCCTCAGCATGACAGAGCTCTTCGATAGTACTTGATAAACCGGCTCCCTCTCGGCGGAGGCCCTGATTTTATACCGTTTTAGGGCTGAAACTATGGCCTCAACGGAGGCTTCAGGCCTAGTCCCTGATAGTCGTTCCCTTATAAGGCGAGCCACTCCGCTGAGGTTCGCATATCCGCCTATTATGGACGCTTCTATGGCGTCATCAGATGATACCACCTCCCCGACCAATTTATTGATAGATTGGTCATTTTTGGTCATTTTAATCATATTTGGACAGATTTAGGCCAAAAACTATTTAAACATTTCTTAAGGAGCGAAACTGAAATGGTAAAGAAAATTGTGCTCGCCTATTCGGGCGGGCTGGACACATCCGTGGCGATCAAGTGGCTGGCGGAGGAGTATTCCTCTTCGGTCATTACGGTGACCGTCAACCTGGGCCAGTTTGAAGACCTTGAGGAGATAGGCAAAAGGGCCTATAAAACTGGGGCCATAAAGCATTATAGCATAGACGCGCTCGACGAATTCTCCATGGATTTTATAGCTCCTGAGATAGCATCAAATGGGCTATATGAAGGAAAGTATCCGCTGGCCACTGCGCTGGCGAGGCCCCTCATAGCAAAGAAGATGGTGGAAGTTGCTAAGAAGGAGGGTGCTGATATGGTGGCGCACGGCAGCACCGGAAAGGGCAATGACCAGGTACGCTTTGACGTAACCATCAAGGCGCTAGCACCAAACATAAAGGTCATCGCGCCCGTTAGGGAGTGGGATATGAACCGCAGCATGGAAATCGAGTACGCTAAGAAAAAGGAGATACCTGTTTCCATAAAGAAGAGTGAGTTTAGCATCGACGAAAACCTGTGGGGCAGGTCTGCGGAAAGCGGTAGGCTTGAGGATCCAATGACCGAGCCGCCCGAGGAAGCGTTTGGGTGGACGAAGTCGCCTCTTGACGCGCCGGATAAGCCTGCATATATCGATTTGGAGTTCAAGGGTGGGCTGCCAGTCGCGATGAACGGAAAGGCGATGAAACTTTCAAGCTTGATCACTGCATTGAACAGGTTGGCTGGAGATCACGGTATAGGTAGGATAGATCATATAGAGGATAGGCTCGTGGGCATCAAGTCGAGGGAGGTCTACGAAGCACCAGCTGCATCCGTGATCCTTGAAGCTCATAGGGACCTTGAAAAACTGACCCTTCCCAAGTCCATACTAAACTTTAAGGCTATAGTGGATAATACGTGGGCCAAGCTCATATATGAAGGGTTATGGGTTGATCCGCTTAGACAATCCTTGGAGGCCTTTACCAAGAGCACGCAGCAATATGTGAACGGAATTGTAAGGACAAAGTTGTACAAGGGGGGGATGAGGGTGGTTGGACGTTCCTCTAAGAACTCCCTTTATCTCAGCAACCTTGCGACGTATGGCACCGGTTCCACCTTCGACCAGAAGGCCGCCATTGGTTTCATAGAGATCTGGGGGCTGCAGGCGCGCACTGCCAAGTTGATAATGGATGGACAGTAACAAGGACCTTCTACGGGGGGATAGGCTGGCAGGGATGGACGATCTAGCCCTGCGGCTCACTTCGTCAGTCCAGTCAGACCCGAAAATAGCTAAGGCCATAGTGCTGATAAACCTGGCTCATGTATCGCTTCTCGAAAGATCTGGGGCTATAGATCGAGAAACGCGCGCAATAATAAGCGAAGCGCTTTCAAAGGCATATAATGGCTACAGGATTGATTATCGACTGGAGGACGTTCATATGAACCTTGAAATGGCTGTCAAGGAGTCGGTTGGCGAAAAGGCCGGGTTCCTGGGGCTGGGAAAGAGCAGAAACGACCAGGTGGTCACAGCCATTCGCATGGTGGTCAAGGAGGAGCTGTTGGAAACCGCCAGGGAATTGGGCTCCCTCATATCTAGTTTACTGGATACTTCTGCGTTAAACAAAAATACGTTCATGATTGGGATGACGCATTTGCAGCCGGCCCAGCCTAGCACCGTCGCACATTGGCTGTTGTGTTACACAGGCGCCCTTCTAAGGGACCTTAGGAGGCTCAGGGAAGCATATCACAGCTCTGATGCTTCCCCCATGGGGGCGGCAGCTCTGGCCGGTTCTACGGTGTATATCGACAGAGCAGCGGAAGCGCTAATGTTAGGGTTTTCAGGCCTGGTGGAAAACACCATGGATTCCGTGAGTTCACGGGATTTTATAGCTGACGCGCTTTATGCGCTAGCGTCAACCGCGGTGGACATCAGCAGGGTAGCCTCTGATGTTATGTATTTGTCTTCGACGGGCCTTATAAGGATAGCCGACGAATATGTTTCTACAAGCAGCATAATGCCACAGAAGAGAAACGCAGTCGTTGCTGAGATCATCAGGGCAAAGACCGCCGTTATAATGTCCAATCTGGAGTCCTCCATGGAGATAATGCGTGGCCTCAATCAGACGTATAATCTGGACCTTCAGGAGATAACCCCTCGTCTTTGGGCGTCCATGGAAGAAATCAAGCCCATCATAAAGGTGGTTGGGCCCATGATGGCTTCTATCAAGTATGATGAAGCAGCGATGATCAGCGCGGCATCAGCATCACAGGTAACTGCCAGCGATGTCGCAGAATGGTTGTCGACGAGGTATGGTATCCCATTCAGGTCCGCTCACCAGCTTGTCGGGAAGGCAATAAGGGAAACGGAGGATGGTGGCTTAGGCCTCCAGGGGCTGGTGGTGAAGTATTCCAAACAGGATCTGGGCCTGGACATAGATGCAGTAGAACTGGCTAAAAGGTTTGACGTAGTTGAGAGCATAAAGCTGAGGCTTACAGAAGGAGGTCCGAATCCCATGGAATCTGATAATATAATAAGGAAGCATAGACAAACTTTACTGGAGGAGGGCGCCTGGGTTAAGGTTGAAAGCGATAGGATTAAAAAAGCTTATCAATCGTTATTAGGTGAGTCATTGAGGGATAAGGAGGTATAATAGATAATGAAGATCAACTGCCAGGAATGTGGGGCTGAAATGGACATCCCCGCCGATTCCATTCCGGGGGAAATAATAAGCTGCCCAGACTGCGGCGTGGAGTACGAAATAGTTTCCATTTCTGCCGACAAAGTAGAAGTAAAGCCCGCTGAAGAAGTGGGCGAAGATTGGGGAGAATAACTTCAGAATTGGCCAAATTAAGCATAGTGTTCGATCGCCTTAGATGGGAAGAAAAGGAATTATTTGAAAGGGCTAAAGAAGAGGGCCTGGAGGTCAACCTTGTGGATGCCAAATCCATGCCGCTCGATCTGACTTCTTCGAGCGTGCCTTCATCCATAGCCGACCTTGTCCTGCAGCGAACCATAAGTCATTACCGGGGGCTGTACTATGCGGCCATACTCGAAAGATGGGGCTACAGGGTCATAAATTCTTACAAATCATCTCATCTTTGTGGAAACAAGTTGCTGACTACGCTTCTGCTTTCCCAGAACGGCATACCGACGCCGCATACCTTCATCGCTTTCTCAAGGGATTCAGCGCTTCAGATCATGGACAAGATGGGTTATCCTGTGGTCATAAAGCCGATAACCGGTAGCTGGGGGAGGATGATAGCCAAGGTGAGGGATAGGGATGAAGCTGAGGCCCTGCTGGAAACAAGGGAAATGCTGCCGGACCCACAGCAACAGATTTACTACGTGCAGGAATACATAAACAGGCCACCGCGGGACATCAGGAGCGTAGTGGTGGGGGACAGGGTGGTGGCGACCATATACAGGTATCAGCCGGATGACGACTGGAAGACCAACATAGCAAGGGGGGGCAAGGCGGAGCTGCTGAAACCAGATAGTGAACTGGAGGAACTGATGCTCAAGGCCGCAAAGGTAGTCGGTGGAGAAATCCTCGGAATAGATGCCATGGAGTCGTCGAACGGTTATGTGCTCCACGAAATCAACAACAACGTAGAGTTCAAGGGCGCGTCCTCGGTCAGCGAAAAAAATATAGCATCTGAAATTATAAAATATGTAAAGGGTAGTGAATCAAAATGAGCATTAAGGTAGTCGTGCTGGGGGGCTCTGGATATGTTGGAGGGGAACTGTTGCGTATTCTGGCGAATCATCCGGATGTGACGATAACTGCGGCTGGCTCAGTTCATTATGCTGGTGAATACCTGCACAGGGTGCACCCAAATTTAAAGGGTGTACTTGATTTGAAATTCAGCGGTGAAGATCCGCTCAAGTTGGGCGCTGCAGCCGATGTTATCTTCTGCGCCCTGCCGCATGGGTCCTCGCTTAAGGTGGTTCCCAAGCTGATGGATATGGGGGTGAGGATCGTAGATATGAGCGCCGATTTCAGGCTTACCAACGCTGAATCGTATAAGACATGGTATGGTTATGAGCATCCATACCCGGACCTCCTCAAAAAATTCGTATATGGCTTGGCTGAGCTTCACAGGGAGCAGATCAAGGGAAGCAGGTACATAGCTGCCCCTGGTTGTATGGCCGCTGCGGCCATTTTGGCCCTTGCGCCCATAGCAAAGGGGATGGATATAGAAGGGCCTATAGTGGTCGACGCCAAAATAGGTTCATCCGGAGCCGGCGGTAAGCCGTCCCTGGCTACCCACTTTTCCGAGAGGTTTGGCGTGGTGAGGCCATACAAGCCCGTTGGTCACCGCCATACCGGTGAGATAGAACAGGAAATCAAGTTTGTATCAGGAAAGGATTACAGGGTCGCAATGAGCGCCCACGCCGTCAACATGGTAAGGGGAATTCTAGCAACTTCCCATGTATTTACGAAGACCGACGCAGCAGCGGTATGGAAGGCCTTGAGATCATTCTATATATCGGAGCCGTTCATAAGGTTCATAAGGGACAAGGCCGGCCTATACAGGTATCCTGATCCCAAGATAGTCATAGGGTCAAACTTTGCGGATATAGGATTTGAAGTTGACCCTCATTTAAACAGGCTGGTGATGCTTTCAGCGATAGACAACCTGATCAAAGGGGCTGCGGGAAGCGCGGTCCAGTCAATGAACCTGTCCTTGGGGCTCAATGAGAAGGCCGGACTGGGAATGGCGGCCTTGCATCCAGTATAGGTGGCTGGTTACTATGATGACGGTGATCAAGATCGGAGGGAGCCTCATTGCAAGCGGCCCTGTGGAAAATATGCTCGGGGATATAGCTAGGCTACTTACCACGGAATCCGAGAAGATCATCTTGGTTCATGGGGGTGGCAAGATAATTACAGAATACTCTGAAAGGCTCGGGGTCAAGCCCACCTTCATATTTTCCCCCGAGGGAATAAGGAGCAGATACACTGACAAGGAGACGGCCGATATATATAATATGGTGATGGGTAAGATAAATTCGCAGCTGGTTTTAGGGCTTGCCATCAAAGGGATCAGGGCCTTTGGCCTGTCAGGAATCGATGGATGGACGATCAGGGCAGAAAGAAAGAAAAGGCTTCTTATAATAGACGAAAAAGGGAGGAAGAGGGCCATAGAGGGAGGTTATACCGGAAAGGTCAAAGAAGTGAACACGGGGGCCCTGTCGGCCCTCATCTCTGCCGGTTATCTTCCTGTAATTTCACCTGTAGCCATGGGATTTGAAGGGGAGGCATTGAATATAGATGGCGACCGGACAGCGGCTGCCATAGCGGCCGCGCTTAAGGCTGACAGGCTGGTTATATTTACCGATGTTGATGGGCTCCTGATGGACGGCAAGCTCGTCGAACACATGGATAGAGGAGAAGCCAAGGAGACCCTTAGGAAGGTAGGACCAGGGATGGATAAGAAGGTAATGGCCTGTATAGAGGCGCTTGAAGGTGGCGTTAGGGAGAGCGTAATCTCCAGCGGGCTGGTCCAGCATCCACTGGAGAACGCTCTTGAAGGGCAACACAGGACGGTGATAGTTTGATGGATGCTAATAATGGCGTTGGTTTCAATTTCAGGGAGATCGAAGACAGAAGGCTCTTCAGCACCTATCAGAAGTATGATTTAGACCTGTCCAGAGGCCTAGGGGCTAGGGTCTGGGATACGGCCGGAAGGGAATACCTGGACTTTATGGCCGGATACGGGGTAGCCATAATGGGGCACAGGCATCCGGAGATAGTAAAGGCGCTCAAGGACCAATTAGACAAGCTCATGATATGCCATGGCTCGGTATATAATGAAGCAAGGGCGAAATTCCTTGATGAGCTATTCAGGGTGGCGCCGCCCCAGATGAGCAGGGTTTTTCTATCCAACAGTGGAGCGGAGGCCGTTGAAGTAGCCCTCAAGCTGGCACGCAAGTACACCGGCAAAAAGGAATTCATAGCATTTACCGGCGCGTATCATGGAAAGACGCTCGGCGCGCTTTCGGTCACTCATGCGCCTAAATATAGGGGGAGCTTTGCACCGCTGCTGCAGAATGTAAGATTCGCCAGCTTTGGGGATATAGCCAGCCTGGAGGCGCTAGATGGCTCGGACGTGGCCGCAATAATAGTGGAGCCGGTACAGGGGGAGGGGGGAGTGAACATCCCCAGTGATGATTTCCTGCCTGCGGTTGAGGATAAGGCAAGGCGCCTGGGCGCCCTCTTCATAGTTGATGAAATCCAATCTGGGTTGGGTAGGACGGGGAAATGGTGGGCCCATCAACACTGGAAGGTGGAGCCGGATATAATGACGCTTGGCAAGGGAATAGGCGGTGGGATACCGATGGGCGCCACCCTTGCTAGGGAAGATGTGGCAAACTCCTTGAAGATCGGTGAACAGTCTACAACCATGGGCGGCAATCCACTAGCGTCCGTGGGGGGAACCAGCACGTTGAAGCTCATAGGGCCCATGCTTGACGACATAAATACAAAGGGGGCGGCCCTGCTCCAAGGCTTAAGGAAGATAGGTGAAGAAAGCAGGCTGGTAAAGGAGGTGAGGGGAAAGGGGTTGATGCTCGCCATAGAATTGAGGGTAAGGTTTCAGGATACGCTGTTCGAAATGCTGAATGAGGGCATGATTTCACTTTATTCAGGGCACACCGCTCTGAGATTCCTCCCCCCTTATGTAATAACCCAGAGGGATATCGATGACGCGCTGAGGATAACCGGCAGCTCAATACGAAAATCCGAGAGCAACGCGCTATCCCATCAGGCCTTGACTTGAACACCCCCATGCATCTGCTACCGCCCTCCCTCATCCATAATCTGCATGGGTGAGCGCTCTGTTCCGGTAATTTGCACAGGATCATCAAACGAAGCCGAATACCTTCATTTATTGTCCGAAAAACGTTTTTAAGAGGGGGTTATAACGGCATAACATGGATGATAAGGATAGAAAGCTCATAGATATGCTGAAGTCCGACGGCAGAGCGTCATATGTCGCCCTGGGACATGAACTGGGGCTATCAGAAGCGGCGGTCAGGCGCAGGATCAAGGCCCTTATGGAGAAGGGGATTATAGAACGGTTCACGGTGGAGATAAGGGAGGAGGAAAAGGCTAAGGCGCTTACGTTAATATCCGTAAACCCCTCTGCCACAACTTCACAGGTGGCTGAGAAGCTGATTAAGATACAAAATGTGGATAAGATCTACGAGATAACCGGTGAATATGATATAGTGGCCCTGATATCAGCTTCTAATATCGTCGAAGCTAACGCCTGTATTGACGATATTCGGAAATCAGAAGGGGTAACCAATACGAATACCATCATTATTTTGAAAGAAATATGATGTTTAAGAACGATAAACGTTAATAACCCATTACGGTCAACGGTTAGCATGCAGAATACCGAAGAATTCGATGATGTGGACAGAATCGGCCATTCAATTGAATTTAACGGCCGGCCGGACACAACGCCCAGGCCCGTTAAAATATTGGATACTACCCTTAGGGAGGGAGAACAGTCGCCAAATGTGTCCCTAACCATGCGCCAAAGGCTACAGATAGCCTGGATGCTGGATTATTTCGGCGTTGACGCCATAGAAATAAGCCCAATCATATCAGAGGATTATAGGGAGTCGTGCAAAAAGCTGTTGAATGCCGGCCTTTCGGCTAAGATAGTTGCTCACGGGCGTGCCCTTAAAGAGGATATAGATATTTCGATGTCGTGTGGTGCTGACTATGTAGCAATGTACCATTCGGTATCCGATATCCATCTGAAGTACAAACTAAAGGTTAACAGGGAGGAAGCGTTGAGGAGGGCCACAGAAGCGGTTCAGTACGCCAAATCCCACGGTCTCTACGTTCGCATGACCTTAGAGGATGCCTGCAGGGCGGACCCGGAATATATGGTGCAATTTGCAAAGGAGATGGAAAAGGCGGGGGCGGACAGGCTTAGCATTCCTGATACTGTGGGTATAATGAGGCCAATCGGCATGTATAGGCTGGTGTCCCTTATAAGATCTAATGTTAAGGTACCACTTGATGTTCATTGCCACAATGACATGGGGCTCGCACTGGCTAACGCACTGGCTTCATATGAAGCGGGGGCGGATCAAATTCACGCCACAATAGGGGGGGTGGGGGAGAGGGTCGGGATAACCGACCTAGCCCAGCTCGTGATATCGCTGCTGGTGCTGTACAGGCTGAAGTTAAATGTACGCTATGACATGCTGGCCGAACTTTCTGGTCTCCTGGCAACATATGCCAACTATCAGACACCATCAAATTCGCCGCTGGTTGGCGCAAACGCCTATAAGCATAAGGCGGGTACCCATATAGCTGCGATATTGAAAAGCCCAAACGCCTATGAGATAGTTCCACCAAGCACCGTAGGAAACAGGAGGAGCCTTGTATTTGGCGAGCTTCTAGGCAAGAACGGCTCGGCCTTCTTCCTTAAATTGCTCGGGATGAAAGTTGATGATACGGCGATAAAATCCTTCTCTAAGGGGATGAAGGATCTGCGGCGGGGGGACCTGTTCGAGCTGGAACTTACTAAGGAAATGGAGAGGGCAATACTATCAGAATAGGTGAGCGTCAATGAAGGTATCGATGCTATACGATATAATAAGGTGGGAGGAAAAGGCCCTTTACGAAGCATCAAAAAAGCGTAATATAGATATGAAGATGCTTGATGTCAGGGAGGAAATATTTGACACGTCGGACGGCAGGGCCGAAAGGTTTGGCGATATCTCCCTACAGCGGTGCGTTGGCCATTACAGGAACCTGCACACAACGGCATTTGTTGAGGGGCAGGGGGTTAAGGTCGTCAATGACCTAAGAAGCAGTGAGCTAACCGGAAACAAGCTCTTCACTATACTGGCGCTTAAAAAGGCCGGCGTTCCGGTCCCCCGTACGATAGTCTCCTTCAGTCAGGAAAAGGCATACCAATCGTTCAGGGAGCTCGGGAACAAGGCCGTGATCAAGCCCGTAACGGGTTCGTGGGGGAGGATGATAGGGCTGCTTGAAAGCGATTCCGCCGCGCGGGCGGTTCTAGAGGATAGGGAGTATATGTATCCACTCTATCAGGTATATTACATGCAGGAATATGTCAAGAGGCCCCCCAGGGACATAAGGGCGTTCGTAGCTGGGGACAGGGTTATAGCGGCCATATACAGGTTGCAGCCCCCTGATGACTGGCGTACCAACACGGCCAGAGGCGGTAAGGCGATCAACTGCCCTATTACCAAAGAACTGGAGGATATCGCGCTCAAGGCCACATCCACGGTTGGCGATGGCATATTCGGCGTGGACCTGATGGAATCAGAAGCCGGAATGGTGGTTCACGAAATAAACGGCACCACTGAATTCAAGAACTCTGTACCTGCCACCGGAATAGATATACCCGGCTTAATGCTCGACTATATCATTGAAAGACATGGAAGAAGTTGAATTTCTTAGCAGGCTGATCGGGATATATTCGCCCAGCGATCATGAGGCTGAAATTTCTGACTTCATATATGATCATTTGAAAGGGGTCGTTGGCTTCAGCAGCGTGGAAAGGGACGACGTAGCTAACGTGATCGCGCATGTGAAAGAGGGAAGGCCAATGGTATATCTGTTCGGCCATATGGATACAGTTGAAGGCAATTTGCGCGCTTCGATTGATGAACGGTACATAAGGGGTAGGGGGGCAGTGGATGCCAAGGGTCCGCTCGGCGCGCTCGTTTACGGCGCGCGCGGCGCGCTCGACGCGGGGGCCAAGTGCGGAATAACCCTGGCGCTTTTAGTCGATGAAGAGGGTATGAACAGGGGAATAAAACGCTTTATTGAAACTAGGGATGAGCCCGACTTCGCCATATTTGGAGAGCCAAGCGGGGTTAATCAGGTCGCGATAGGCTATAAGGGGCGCCTTCTTCTCAAAGTGGATATTGAATCGCGTCCGTATCACGCAGCATCACCGTGGTTGGGCTCCAACAGCATAGACATCGCAATGGAAACAATAAATTCAATTAACGGGAAACTGGCTGATATCAACCGCGGCGCTGAAGGCTATTTTGATAAGGTTACAGCGGTCGTGACGAAGTTCGTAGCTGGTGATTCGCTTAACAGGGCGCCGGCCCTTTCCCAGTTCTTTCTGGACATAAGGTATCCACCGGGGTTATCAAGGTCTGATATCATTGATAAATTGAACTTGCGGGGTCCGAATTTGAAATATGAGGTGATGGACCTGATAGAGCCTACCCTTACGAGGCCATCAAACGAGCTATGCAGGGCATTTTCAAGGTCCATATACAAGGTTACGGGCTCCAAGGGGGCTTTCGTTAAAAAGACCGGAACCAGTGACGGAAACGTATTTTATTCTAAATATAAGGTGCCGTTGGTCGCATACGGCCCTGGAGATTCTAGGCTAGCGCATACAGATGATGAAGTTCTGGCGATAGATGAATATATGGCATCCATAGCCGTGGTCAAGGAAACCCTTATCGAGCTGGGCAAAATTACGAACGGGCCGACCTTATCCCATGAAATTTCCCCTTAGGTCAATCCCCCGGTAACGGGAGGCTTTGAAATGGCTGATAAGAGTTAAATATAGAAGCTTCCCTAGTGAACGTGATAGATATGGTCAAGGGTTGTGTCCTGATGAGGACAGAAAGGGGAAGATATGCTTCTGTACTGGATGAAATAAGGAAGATACCCGGTGTCACTGGGGCTTACCCGGTGCTTGGACGCTTTGATGTAGTTGCATATGTATCGGCAAAGGATCCATCATCGATGGGCTCCAGCATAATGAGGATGAGCAGGATGAGCGGAGTGGTCTTTACAGAATCCCTTATCGAGGTGACGGAATAATGCCCCAGGCGACTTTGCTCATAAAGGTCATACCCACAAAGCTTAGGGAAGCGCTCAAATCAATCAAGGAGATCAGAGGCGTTAATGATGCGTTCATCGTCTATGGGCGATTTGATCTGGTTGTATCCATAGGGGCCATCAACTATGAAGAGATGATAAGGCTAACGGCCGAGATAAACAAGATCGAAGGCATCAGGAGCACAGAAACGCTGCTGGAAGCCTAGTCCAGCGTTATTTAAAAATCGCAGGCTTGACACTGATATTCTCCTGTACTAAGGACGACCTCTACAGGGTTTCATCGATGCTAAGCCTGGGCGGTTCTGTAATACTTGACATCGGAGAAATGTACATTTTTGGGTTCGCAAGGAGCAACTTCAAGCCCGTTAAGGCCGGATGCCTGACGCCGCCGCCGATCCTATTGACCGATGACGTGAAGGTTATGCAAGGCTATACCTCCAATAAGCTTGCGAGGTTTCTCCTCGAGAAATTCATAGATAAGGGGCTGGCCGTCGTTGATTCGAATCCAGCGGCCGGGTATGAGGGATTTGGGCTGAGCCTGACCAATCATCACGGCTTCAGCAGCCTAATGATGATGTTAAAGGAGGCTGTCATCGGATTTCAGATCGACCCCAGGGTGGAGCTGCATGACGCCATCGTTCAGCTGAACCCCGATGCGGTTGTCATGGATTTGCCAGAAGGTGGTCCGAAACTGTTGACCACGTTAAAAACGAGCGGTTACTCCTTAGAGCTTGTAAGGGAGGGCAGTTTAAAATTGGAAACCATCGAGGAATCCCTTAAGGGGTTATACAGTTGAATCGAAGTGCACCCACCCCGTATCATGGACTGGCACCCACCTTTGGCCCTCGTAGAAGAAAACACCTTCCCCTTCCTCGACTCGGCCTAGATGCCTAAGCGTTATCCCAAGTGAGCGTGCTATTTCCCTGAGCGCGGTTATGCTGCTTGGATCGCAGGTAAACACTATCTGATATTCTTCACCCCCGTAGAAGACGGCAGAATACACATCATTGTTAGAATTTCTGAGGAAGTTGGCCATGGCATGGTCTATCGGAAGCTCTTCGATCATATATTTTACATGACCTTGTTTTGACATCTCATGAAGGGTTATAGCTAGGCCATCACTCGAGTCCATCGAAGACGTGAAAAGGCCTGCCTCTACGGCCCGGACTCCGAAAAGGAGCGGGGGGCTCTGTTCCAGAGCGGCGTGCACGCATACATCCTTCATTTTTCCATCTGGCAACCCGGAACCCTTTAGAAGGAAGTCCAGTCCGGCCTTGCTTGGCCCGAATTCACCTGTAACAAATATCAGGTCCCCGGGTCTAGCTCCCCCCCTGCTGACCCGCCTTTTCGCCCTGCCGTAAAGCACACAATCGATCACTAGATCCTTTGACTCATTGACATCCCCACCAAGCAGCTCTACACCGAACTCGATGGAGGCATCCTTGAAACCATTTATGATCCCCTTTATGAGCTCCTCCTTATACCCCCGTGGAAGTCCTATGGACAGCAGGGCGCCGTCCGGTGAAACCCCCTTGGCAGCGAAGTCCGAAACCGCCGCCACTAGCGCCTTCCTCCCTATCTGTTGTGGGGTCATGCTGGGGGGGACATCCGTAGAGCCTACCAGCATGTCCACCTTCAGCACCAGAAATCCATCGTCATCATTTACGTAAGCTACATCATCATTGAGTTCGAACGATAAATTTTTGCCGAATACATTCCTTATATAATTTATGATGTCCTTTTCATCCAATTACGTTCATCCAGACCTATCGTACAAATAGATAGACCTGCTGTTCTGAGATGATCTCACTAAGAACTCTTTCGGCTACCCGCCTGCCGGGGTCCTTTAGCCCTATTCTCTTCTGTATATCTTCGAAGCTGGTGAACGGCCTCTTTTCTCTTTCCTCGAGCATCTGTCGCATAAGCGTTTTACCTATCCCCGGTATAAGCTCCAGGGCGTTAAGCCTGGGCGTTATGGGTTGTGACTGGTTGAAAAAGGCCACGAACCTAGCCTCGTTGTCCATCACAGATTTTTCAACTGCGGCCGGTAGCTCGTTCTTAGCCACAGATGATAGATCGCTGTACTTCATTCGTCCCAGAACGCTCGCGATCTTGTTACGCTTTTCCTTGCTGATGTATACCTTTTCCTGAATTCCAAAGGTCGTGTTCGGATTAGCCAGAAGTTCGAGGATCATGAAAAATTCCCCCCCTAAGGCTTCTACAACCGTACCGCCCTTATTCTTAAGTATCTTAGATACGGAGTTTTGCCTGAAATCCAATACATAGCCGTATGTTTCGTATCTCTTCTGGGTTTCTCCTTGCAATATCAATCGGTAGCGTTTTAGGTGATGGGTTATAAAAACATTTCAATTGAAGCCCTCGCGGATCAAATCCCATCACGAAGTGGTTAAACCTGGGACCATTTGTTAGAAAGCACCTACTATCATGGCAATCCATTCAAAATTACATGTTGCACTTAATTATGGAAACCACCATCCGGATTAAATGACGCGTTGGCCGGACGCCTAAATTATGCCTTTGATTGCAATATAGATACGATCTTCGTTACAACATCGGATGTCAATAACTTCTTCCAGCCCACCAGAAGCGCCCTCACTTCTTCCATGGTCTTTGGCATTATATTGACAAGTTGAATTGCCAAGTCCTCCTCAAGTGAACACTCCGTTACGATCCTATTGACGAGGTCCCTGCCCCTTTTACCATCTATAGTCGAAAATTCGCTTATGTAGCCAGCTGTCTTCTGTTGAATCTGATCCATGGATTCGCTCCCTATCTGTGAGAGCAAATCCTTTGCTTCATGGATGGTGATCTTTCTGGCGCTTTTAACCTTTGGCAACTACTTCTTCACCACGTAAAGGCTTTACATGTTCCAGCCTGACCATTAACTGTTTTAGCTTCTTGCCGACTTGGACGTCTACCACCAGGGAGCGCTTTCTTACTTCATTTATTACCCCTACCCTGCCGTTAAACCTTCTATGTGGCATTCCCTTTGGTTGGGTAGGGTCCAATTTAACTATGACTTTATCCCCGACGTTATAACTTTGCAGCAAATAGGATAACCCCTTTCTCTTTTCCAGCGTTAAAAGGGCCCTTGTCTTTCTCCTGTAGCCTTTACTCTTCGGCATTCCCTGCGCCTCTATTCCAGCATTCCCATATAAAAATCGATCTATTTCAGAAGAGCCCTTTGAGCCTGGCGATGGCCAATCGCGGTATTATCGAGGAAATAAGCGAAGCCCCAACCTTACTGGTCAACAGCTTCCTTATAATATAAGAATGGAAATCGAAGTCCGCAGAATCCATTTCTATGTTTTCATCCTTAATGAGGTCCATCAAACCCTTCAATTGCTTATCATTCAACATCTTATACACTTGCGCAAGAGTGAGCTGTCTCGCCAGTTCTTTTCCGTATACATCATCGTAAAGGGCGGTATAACCATTAAAGTCCCCTTTTTCGAGAGCATTACGGGCTACTCTACCTGCTATGGCACCACCCACGCCCCCTGTAATTATCCCTCCAGCTGTAGTGGGCTTGGTCTGCCCTGCCGCATCACCAACTGATAACATCCTCCCTCCGTCCCGTCTCACGTATCCGCCCACAACCAGTGACGCGTTTATACGCTTGATCACCTGATATCTGATCCCCAGTGCTTGAAGTGCGGACTCAAAGTAATGGTCAGCCTCCTGGCCGCCAGTTCGGCCTCCGGCGCCTATCTTAGCAAAACCATCATCCAGCGGTATATACCATCCGAAGAAATCTCCAATCCTGATCTTATCTATAAACACTAGAATCCCATCATAAAATCCATCCTTTACAGCGATCAGATTTTGAAATGCTGGGATAAGCCCTCGTTTGTTGGGGTAATAACCGGCACCCATGGCGTTTATCATCAACTTGGACGACGTCTGTCTCTTGTTGGTTCTTATTGTTACGCCCTCATCTTCCATCTGTACGCTTTCAATCCTTTCACCTATGGAAATCCTTGCGCCAGCCCTAACAGCCAGCGACGCCAGCTCCTTATCAAATTCGCTTCTATTAAGGACCACTAGACCAGCCTTCTTCAGATTAAATTCATAGCTTGATGCATCAGACAGCACCACCTTTCCTTCCTTGATAGTATTAAGGAGGACCTTTCTTGTAGGGGCTATGCCTAGCTTGGTAAGACCATCAACTGAAATAAGACCGCCACACTTTTCCGGCATCCCTATTTCCATGTCGTTTTCTATTACCTCAACGTCAATCCCCAATGCCGCGGCTTCCCTGGCGGCCGATAGTCCAGCTACACTTCCTCCTCCTATGGCCACCTCTGCCGTCATACGCGATGTGGGGTTCAGCTTTAATTTAACCGTTTAGGATTTTTTGGAGCATGTCAGGACGCCATATATCGTAAATGCATATGTTAAATATCTGAGGAACCTTACCGTGCAGAGGGGGTCCTGGTGAAACTAAGTGAGCTGGTGAATTCTATAAGAAGCAAAAGGCTGGACCCTGATAACCGCGGCATAGTAATAAGGAAAACCCCGGTGGAACTGCTTGAGCGCGCTTCCAGAGCTATGCGGTTTGACAAGGTCCCCAGTACCATGGATCTCCTGTCAGGGTTGTACAAGGGAGAGCGCCTTGGCCATGCACTGCGCTTGTATTTTGCTTCAGAATATTACCGAATTCCCCCTAGGATTATCAGCTTCAACGGGCATTCGGCTGTAATTCAAAGCGCCAATGTTCGGAGGTACAGCACTAACCGGGCTATGGCAGAACGCATAATGACGATTACAAACTCGGCGCTCTTAGCCAGCGGCTATACTATATCTTCAAATGGAGGACCAACGGGCGCGGACTATGGGCGTGATGTAGCAGGCCAAAAGTTTCGGCATCATGTTGACGGTATCAATACACCAGCGCTGTTCCTTAAGATGGGCTTTACTGGAGGCGGTTTTCGCCTTCGCTTCTACCAGGGGTCGCAATTTTCCCGTATGGTGATCGCACACCAGGCCGCAGCCGAATTGTATGGCTTGTCATCCACATCCTATGCATGCCATATAACGGGCCTAGGAGAAAAATTATTCCTGTATTTTTCCGACGAGGTAGCTCCGCCAAGCACGCTGCCGAACCCCGACCCCAAGGCCGCTGATGCCGCCGGGCCTAAACTGCTTGATATGGGTGAACTTCTAGCGCCATCGTGGGTGCTTGACGCGATGATGGAGAGGGGACTGTTCAACTACAGTTATAAATTCACCAGCGTGCCTATGAATGTAAATCAAGCGCTTGAACAGGCAAGAACTAGCGGCTTCCTGCATCCAAACTTTTCACTGCCACTACACGCGCTTTCCTTCGACAAGCTTAAATCGCTGAAAGAGGGATTTATTGGAGTCCTCAATGGAACTGCGCATTTTAGGGCCGCAGCCACCAGCGCGTTAATGGATATGGGTATCCTGACCGGATATGAAAATGGAACGCTACTGGTAGGTGGATATCCTGGTGAAGTCCTGGGCAACATCCTTGAGGGGCTTGATGTCAAAGGCCTGACCTCGATGGACGCCCTTGAAACTGATTGTGGATTTAAGATGGTCTCTGCAGGTCAGCCGGTAACCCTTGTAATCCCCTTAAAACAAAACGAAGCCAAGCCTGTTAAGACTGCCCACGGAATATTTCCTTCAATGAACGGAAACCTGTTGGATGATGACAGGGTCGCCGTCAGATCGCCTCTGCGCTACTGCGTTCACTGTATGACTGAAACGCCATACCGAATTTGCCCTGCATGTGGGGAGATCACGGAACCGGTATACACCTGCACACACTGTAAAAAGCGCCTCACTTCGGCCACCTGCCCTTACTGCGGTCATTTGACGGTACGGGAATATAGCAACGAAATTTCCGTACGCCCTCTGTTGCAATATGAATCACATAAGGTCTCCCTAAAGCCATTGGAACCCCTAAAGGGGATTACGCCCGTAGATAATACTGAGCTGGAGAATTTGGGTAAGGCGCTGGTTAGACAGTATCACTCACTGATGGCACAAAGGACTGGGATAGTTACTGTCAAGGTGGATATGCAATTGGCTACAGACAATTGGGATAAGAATATGATGGTGACATATACTAATAAATCTGGCCAGGCACTGAAGGTCGACGAAATAATGTTACCTGTAAGGGCGGCGAACGCGCTCCTGGAAGCCTCCAGGTACATAGATGATGAGCTGGAGAGAGTGTATGGGCTGGAGCCATACTACAAATTACAATCGGTAAGCGATTTATTGGGCCGATCGATAGTTGGGTTGGATGCCGGCTCACGAATTGGATTATTGGGCCGAGTCGTTGGAATACTTCAGGGAGAGTCAGGCCTTGCTAGGGACGAATGGGTTTTTACAATCAACAGGGCAGCGCCTAGCCTCTCCGTAAATATAATTCTGCTTGGTGATCTCCTTTTGAACTTTTCGGGTCTATATGTACACCCTGAACGAAAGCTGGTTTTATTCAAGCATCCAGCCATATCTCATCCGTCTATGATTCCAATAAACGTCGGCAGGCCGCGCAACCTTCTTAATGCAGAACAGATTGATGACCCGTTCTATTTAGCCGGGTTACAGCTTGATGCTATAAATAGGATGGCGACTACATTTGATAACCGCTTAAATGTAATGGTAAGGGAGGTTGTATTACCGCTCCTTAGCGGTCTGGAGCAGCTTCTATCCACATGGGGGCTGACCTGTGCGTCATGCGGCGCTCCAGCAGGCGTTGCTGGACTGAGAAATGTGTGCGCTGTGTGTGGAGGCAAGCTTGAGCCTTCATATTCGATCGAAAAGCTCAAAACCATAATCAACAAGGCCAATCTCCTGACCGGTAAATTAGAGGGCGGCACCTTAGATGAATTAAACATAAGCATAGAAGCGCTTAGATCGCTAGTCAAGTCAAAGAAGCAGTTTTCACTTTCTGAGTACACCTGAACGCGTGTATCATCCGGTCACATGAGCTGGGCCATCGATTTTCGATATTGATGGTTATATTTAGAATTTGAACGCTTTCACTATTTTCTCAGCGTTATATATGAGTATGCATCTTGCTGGTTATCGAATGCATAGCTCACCTTTGGGAACTTCCTTTTAAGCGCGCTTATCTCTGACCTTATCCTTTCATGATCATCCTTTTTTACTACAGTCCTATATATCAGATCGCCTATATATTCCATTTCTGACCGTCCCATGCCCAGCCTGGTCAGTTCCTGGGTGCCCATCCTTATTCCACCAGGGTCCTTAAAGTGCCTTCCCTCCTTTATATCGCTAGGTATCATGTTCCTATTCAGGATGATATTCGCATCCTCAAGTTCCCTTTCAACACCCCATCCTCCTCCTTGGGCAGTTACATCAACCAAAACCTGGTGTGATTCCGTAAATCCATTTCTTCCTCCGATCACCTTCAGGCCTCTGGCGGACAGTGCCTCGGCAAGCGATTGGGCATTCCTGATCACATTTGTAGCATAATCCTTGCCAAATGCAAGCATCTCTGCAAAGACTACGGCCTTAGCGGCCATATGGTGTAAATGGTGGTTGGAGGTATTGCTTGGAAATACCGATCCCTTGATCTTGTCCGAGAACTTGTTGAAGCTAACCACGATCCCGCCCTGGGGGCCTGGCATGGTTTTATGGGTGCTCCCAGTCATAAAATCAGCCCCCTCTCTAAGTGGGTCCTGGAATTGGCCTCCCGCTATCAATCCAAGGACGTGCGCCCCATCATACATCGTAAGAATTTCGTTCGACTTCAGGTAATCTGATAGCTCCTTAAGCGGGTGCGGAAATAGAAAGACCGAGCCGCCAAACACGATCATCTTCGGTTTCTTTCCTTCCTTGATCATCGATTCTATCTTCTGCTTTGTCCTGTCAACATCTATATTCATTTCTTCGTCGTCAAATGGAATATTTTCCACGACCAGGCCGTGAACAGCCCCGGCCGTACCACCGAGCTCTTTCTTGCCATATGTTATATGTCCTCCGTTCGGAATGGAAAGTGAAAGTATACGGTCTCCAGGGTCGGTGAACGCCGTATATATAACTAAATTTGAATTAACGCCCGCTATGGGCCTAACATCAACAAACTCTGCCCCGAATAACTCCTTGCCCAGGTTCTGCGCAGCTATTTCAACCTGATCTATGTATTTGCATCCGGCGTATACGCGTTCTCCCGGCCATCCCTCTGCATACCTATTACCAAAGTCGGAAAGAATCGCCTCCCTTACCGCTGGGCTCGGCACGTTCTCCGAAGCTATCAGCGTTATCGATTCGCTAATCCATTTCTGGTGTTCCTTTAGGAGCTCAAACAAGTGGTCATATTGCCTTTTAACATCCTGTCCTTGCATACTGGCGTTTACTTGACCATGCTATTTATACTTTAAAGCGGCCCCGGCCTCTAGTTTGCTGGCAACGATATCCTTTAATATAAATGTTGTAAATAATCGTATCATGCGCAGGCAGCCTAGTTTTGGTTTTCTGACAAGTAGGCAGCTCGATGTGCTAAAGCTACGGAAGAGCGGAATGTCATATGAAGATATAGCGGAAAGATATGGAACCACGCGTGAGAACGTCCTCATATTGGAAAAGAGGGCCCTGAGGAACCTGAAGATGGCGGAGGCTACGATCGAGGCGGCGTTACATGAAGGTGTAGCGTACAAGGTCAGGATACCTGTAAACACTAGGCTTATCGATATACCTAGCTTAGTCGTAGACTTCGCCGATCATAATGCGATAAGGTTGAGGGCGAATTTCACCAAGATATTTGATGATATAAGATATAATCTTCCAAGCGCTGTCAACAGCTCCACAACTATCAAACCGATAGACATGTACATAATGATGGATGGTTCGCTGTTCTATATGGCAGCATGATTCCAGGAATAGTGTCAGTTGCTCAAATGCTGAGCTGGTGACCAGTCAGCGCGCGCTAGAACTCATATTAAAAGTAGCGACATTAGAAAGTATAAAACCATTATTCCTATAATTGCATCGAAATAGCGCATACCCTTCCTTTCTGCCTTCTTCAGGTTATCAAGCGGATCTTGGCCCATTAGTTTTATATTGCCCTCCCAGACGAGCAGGGAGATTTCCACCCTTTTCATGACACCCTCAGAGACCCGTTTTAGGTGATCTATGATGTTTTGAGCCGGGGTTATATCTCCTAGCGCCCAGTAGCCTTTGCCATTGAGCGCATGAGATGCATTAAAATGGGTATCGGTAGTTACAGCCCACGAATTGTCCCCAAGAGCCTCGCGGACCCTCTGCGCTACGCCCGGCACGATGTTGTTAGAATCAAATATTAATAGATCAAGGCTGGTTTTTTCATCTACCATATGCAGTTTTTTGATACCAAGCCTGCCGATCTCTAGAGGGAATGGATTGCCAAGGCTTTGGGCGCTTAAGGAAATATTACATTGGGCCGTGTTATCGCTGACTATACGCTTCACCTGACCTTCTATCTCTTCGGTGATGACTTGGTAATTTCCGGTGGCCAGATTGTTGTGCCCATCAGCCAGAAGGAGCGCCTTACCGGTCTCCTCTTCCATCTTGTATACTCTATCAAGATAGTTTGGGGGGAAGTCATCGCTAGGCCTCTTTGGCGATATTATTATGAGAGAAGCCTTATCCGATGAAAGGCCGCTATAAAAGTAGTTAACGCTCTCCGAGTTGACAAGATGTGCGTTGGACAGTTTTATCACGGTGGGCTTTGTATACTTTAATGAACTCAAATACTCAGCCATCGATTTACGTGATGGCGCATTAGAATCATGGTTGGTCGTTGAGTGAAGTACTATACAATCGTTAAAGCCCATCCCCGTGAATACCCTATTTATCTCCTCCGGTAGATTATAGCTTCCAACCCCCTTGAAGGGGCCAGGGTGCATGGGCGGCACGACCACGCAAGCCCTATCGGTTCCATCGGAGAAGGTCAGCGCATAGGTCCTGACCTTTTTTTCCTTGGATCTGGAGTCAAAATATTCCTCTAAGGATGTGGTTGAACCTGATAGCCACGCATCCAGCGCAGCTCGCAGGAGCAACGTTGTCCTTATCCCCAATTCCTTTGTGCCCATTCCATCCAACCGGTTTATTGTATAAATCAAGATAATGAAGAAGCCAACAAATAATAGGATGGTGACATAGCTCGTATCGAGGATAATCGGTCTGACTACAGGTAATACCGCTATCAGGAAGAAGAACAACGTAAACGCTGTAGATTTAGGTATATTGTCTACAAACTCGCCATTCAGAACAAAAAAGGAAAAGAGAAAGAGAACACCCAAAAATCCTTCAAATATGTTTACGCCCAGAAGGTCTCTCACAAGAACGGACACTAACATTGAAATGATCCCTATGATCATGATAACCGAAAGCATAGCGAATAGGCGCCTGACTGTAACATATGATATCGTCCGGTTAGTTGAATACTTGACGCCAAGGCCAAAGGCCGCAAGTAGTAGCAGCTGTAACAGAAAGAATGGCGCATTGAATCCAACGCCATAATAGTAGAGGAGCCCTCCCTCAAACACCGAGAATATCGCTGCAGTCAAGATAAAGGATATTATCCTTGACCTGGGAAATCTGAGAAATATACTTACCTTTCCGTTAAGGGTCTCATTGGCATTGAGCATTTAATATTACCAACCAGTGCTATTTTATTATGGGCAAAATAACGGTCAATGTTATGAACACTATGGTTGCTATAACAACTATTTCTGGTCTGAGCTTCAGCCCTGGCTCATCGGTTTCGTAAAACCGAAGCAGACCAGCACTCGACGCCGGTAGCGCCGACGCCTTCTTTTTGGAACTCATAACACCCGATAATTAGCTAGCATATTTAAATTAATCGATAAGTCTGCCGTTCCTCCGCCGGACGCCCTTTAAGGTTCAGTCGTGTAATAGTTGAAGCTGGAGGCAAAAGATGAGCACCAGGTCAACAATGTTATCATATAAATATTTATAAACACGCCTCCATGGTCTTTAAATCGATGCTAAATCCACTCTCACTGTTCGGTTTCTTTACGCCTACGGGCTCTACGGAGTATACCATATACTTGATTATAGTGTGGATACCGTTCTTGCTATTCATAGTATATGGCCAGAAGCTACAGGGATGGGCAATACAGGGGGATGTGGTGCGTGGTCTGGCTCGCTTAAAGGCGGATTCCGATAGATCGAAGGCCGCGTTTACAAGTTTTCTTCAAAAAATGGGAGTGGCCCTGGATGGCCAGAATAGGGTTAATGAAATGGTTGAAATGGCCACGATCATGCCGGTGAACCTGGACCCGGTTGGGGTTGTAAGCAAGATGGACCATATAATGTCCACCCAGAACGAACAGATAAAGAGGGACATAAAGAACATAATGTCAAGCGCATCAGATTTGAATAGAAGCGTCGCATCCAACATGCTGGAGATCGTTTCGTCCATAAATCTGGTGTACAAGATAGTACGGCACTATATGCTCATAAGCAAAAAATCTTCAAACAACATCTACCTTCTGGCCCAACTGCAGATGATATTACCCATCATCCTTAGGCAGACTGAAGCGCTGCTGGGTGCGATGGGCGCTCTGGAGCATGGACAACCCATAGGTGATGGTGCCGGTCCTCTGGTGACTTCACAACTGTTGATGGGCGTCCAAAAGGTTGACTTTGACGATGAAACGGTATATGGTGAAATGGATTATAATAACAGGAGGATCGCCATAATAAAGGCGAAGGGCCCGACGGCCTTCGTGGGGCACGTAGACGACGCCCTTATCAAACTGCTTAAGGGCCCATATTCAGATTCTTCCGCTATAATCATGATAGACGCCGCCCTCAAGCTTGAAGGAGAGGACACAGGCAGCGTTGCACAGGGAATAGGCGCCGCAATAGGTGGAATGGGGGTAGAAAGGTTCAAAATAGAAGAGATATCCACCGCAAACAATATACCTGTCTACGCCGTAATTGTCAAGGAATCCCTTATAGAGGCTATATCCATAATGAGGAAGGAGATAACCGATTCCATGGATGAAACAAGGTCGACCATATTAAAGCTGGTCGAGGAAGTCATTCCCGAACACGGGAAGGGGATCATAATAGGTGTTGGGAATACGTTAGGCATAGCCCAGTGATGGAATATGGCGAATCCAAAGAACAGCAAGCTAGACAGGGTTTACACGGTTGAGGAATGTGCGATATGCGGATATAAACTGAAGCGGGATTTCAAGGACGGGGATTACGTCCTCAAGGAATCTGGCGTCTGTCCAAAGTGCAATAAGGCTATGGTTATCAAGTACATATTTGCGGAGTCCCCTCCCAAGTAAAATCCTATCTTTCGCTGGTGACTACGGCGCCATCTTCGGTGATGAACACGGTATGTTCGAACTGTGAAACATATCCTCCCTTGGCTTCCAATAGCGTTGGATATTCCATCAATGCGTTGATCCTTATTAGCTCTTGAAGTTTTTTAAGGACCCCTTCTCCGTGATCGCGCACCAGCCATCTTGAAGCAAATGGCAATCCCCTGTATTTCTTCCATATGTCATGAGTGAGTTCATCCAGTTCCTTCACCTTATTCCTTCGGGGATTTATTAGGCTCATTATATTGCTCCCATTTCCGTCTACGACAAACCCGGATTCATTTCGCTCTACCAGGAACGGCTCAATAGCATATGCAGTATTCGGTTTGAATTCATTCCTGATCGGCGTCCTGATCATGGGAATCGATTCGTTTGCATGCAATATGTACTGATCTAACCTATGGCCAGAAAGGTTTTCTATCATCCCAAAGCCCATTTCCCTGGCCCTGTCCTCTATTAGCCCGCCTAATTCACTGAATTTTAAGCCAGGCCGGAGAGTCCTCAATGCCTCTGACAGTATTTCGTTGTTTGACTTGACAAGCCGGTCATATTTACTGTTAAAGGAAATGGTAATGGCCGTGTCGGCGATAAATCCATCTAAGTGGGTCCCTATATCCACCTTTACCACGGAATTGTCCTTTATCTTCTTAGTGTCATTGTAGGAGGCAGTGTAGTGAGCAGCTTCATTATCCTGGGCTACGTTTACCGGAAATGATATTTGGACGCCCAGTTGCAGGATCATGTCTTCAATTTTTTCGCAGAGGTCAAGCACAGGCATCCCTTCCTGTATTATTGAGGGGACCCTTTTAAGCACTTCAGCAGCCGATTTCCCAGCCTTAAGGTAACTTTCAAATTCGCTCATATTTTAGATGCTATCTAGGGCCCCTATTAAATGTTCATGGCTGACAGGCCACCTGCGGTATGGTAATGTTCATTTCCCTGGCCTGGCTTCTTTAGCCCTCATTTCTCCTAGGGGCTAACCATTGGGCTCAACCCGGCTACAATTCCGATAAGCGTATCGGTGCCTGATGTGGCGCCGAATTGAGTCATCATGTTAAGCGCCGATGCGCGCATCCCTGGTATGTCCCCATCAGCTATAGAATTCATTATATCGGTTATCAATTTGCTAAACTGTCCTCTGGATGCCCAGTACAGTAATTCTTCACTGAGCAGGGTAGTGCGGCCGCAAAAGAGGGGGAACTCACTTCGAAAGGCATCAAGGTATATGTCCGTTGCATCAGATGCGCTATTTAAAAACGTCCGTGCAGCCAGAAACCCCATTAACACATCATCCCCTGAAGGGGTTAGACCAGGCCCAAGGCCAATTAACCCTACTATTCCATCAAATATAGAAGATGCTTGACAGCGCATCAGTTTTCTAAGGGGTTCATAATAAGTTCTAACCGGTTTTGGGACGCTCTCCGGTGATGGATAATAATCTTCTTTCATAATATAATCTATGACAGGGCCAGCTCCTTCCATCCTCCCATTTTCCTTGATGAGCGTTTTCAGGGCGTGAACCGAAGGTATCAACTTGAGTGCATCGACATATCCGTGCAATGGCTCAGAAACCCAAAGGTTAGACTCGTCATAGCTTACGAAGATTTTCTGGGCTATAACTAGATCGTCATTCGATATCAACACTTTATCACCAAAATTGGTCAGGCGCTTAAAATCTACTTCAAGGTCGGTTACAATGGTTATCGGGTTCGGTTGTATCCTTGCTGAAGCAATTCCAATTAGGAAGCCAAAGGCCTTGACATTTACCACATCTCGGAACGCCGCAAACACCCTCCCCTCAACAGGTTCCACCATTAGGTCTCTGAGCCAGAACGGTACGTGAACCCCGTGCCCGTGTACTGCAAAACCATTGCTCTTGGCCCCTTGATATCCCTGCAATATTGGGAGTAAATGGAAGCTGGCGATATAAATATTGGCCATGGTCCAGCGCTCAAAGTTATTTAAAGCAACATATGACATCCTTAAATGGCTGAAGCGCATGGGAGGATGTCACTTTTACAAATGGCATCCCAAGGCTTTAATAGTTGTAAGAGGGAGGCCCGTATGCCCCTCTGCGCTAAGGCTTCATAGTTTTACCGTTACCCCCAACATATTTATAAGGAAATAAAATCAAAGCGGAACAAATTGATCAACGATAAGCTGACAGGCAATTTGCTGGTGCTTGAACTAGCTACCATGGTGATTGCCATAGCTTTAGCCTTTAACGCAGAAAGCCTGGTAGCTTCAGACCTAGTGAGCATAATCAGGTTTATCGTGATAACAGCCCTGGTAGTCTGGTTCTGGTGGATCTATGTCGCCGATAGGCTCGAATTTCCGCCCAAGACCATGGCATTTCCACTTATAGATGTGCTGATCCTGATCCTTATAGCTATCATCCCAGTGATAATAAGGCAGGGAATAACTGCAATTTCGGTCTTCTTCGCTGTGTTGCTGCTGCTATGGGGCAGGCTGATAAAGCATATGATATTTGAATATAACGAATCGATCAGTGATAAGCGCAGGAGAGATCTACGAAGGGAGGAGTTGCTGAGATACGCGTTTGGAACTCTATTAGTGGTAAACGCCATAGTAGGGATCATAAGCCCACCTGCTGGTGAGTTTATCTTCTACACGCTTATAGTTGTGCTCCTGCTGCTGTATATACTGACTAGGTTTAGTAGGCTACCATTATCTCATATAAGGCAAAACAGAGATGCAAACGTTTAAAATATAACACAGAAGTAGTTTTAACACGGAAAGATCTTGATCCCGTAGCTCAGCATGGATTAGAGCGCTGGCCCTCTAAGCCGGAGGTCGTGGGTTCGAATCCCACCGGGATCGCGTCTATAACATCTATATACTGGATTCGAACATTTAATGGTGTAAAAATTATCTATCAGTGGGAGGTTTGTAGAGTCAAGTTTCGAGAGTTATATATAGGCGTATGTACGTTATTCTTATGTTTCTCATAAAGGGGGATTGGCGCGCATCTCTGTTGGCACGTCTACTCACTCAAACATGATCGTCTAAACGCTCAAAAGCGCATTTCCATCTCCGCGCATTCCCCCATCTAATGTAACTTAAGCAAAATTTCAAAACCGCTGTGTATCCTTTTTACGGCTGTTCCGTACCTTTCAATGAAAGAGTTTACCACCCTCTCACCTGTGCAGTGACCGAGATATAGCTTAGTTCCTTCAAGTGAATTTATTGTAAAATCCACCCTTCCCTTGTTGGCATTGATCAAGTGCAGGCCACCTAGGATGTATTTCACCTTTTTTCCCAGCAGCTTTTCAGCATAATCCCTTATATTAACAATGCCTGCATGCGAACAGCCGGATATAAGGAATAATGAATCACCCAGATCTATATAGAGGGAGGTATCATCCATCATGGGGTCTTGAACCACCTTTCCATTATCTATGGTATACAGGTCTTCTACATTTTCAAATTTGTTCACCCTAGGTATTTCTCCTGATGTCCACACGCCGGGAAATATTTCCATGGGGTCCTTTGTAAAAACAAAGTTATTCTTATTTTTTAGGTCCTTGATATCTTCCTTGGGTATTCCAACATAGGAATAGGGCAGAGTAAAATTCTCCTTGAATATAGTAGGATGTGCAAATACGGGCGCATTTATTATATTCAGGAGCTCCAGTAGGCCTCCACCGTGATCGTAATGACCATGGGAAATCGTCACGGCATCTATTTTTTTAATGTCAATGTTAAAAAGTGATGTATTGTAACTTATTACATTATACGAAGAACCCGTATCAAAAAGGAGGTTCTTTTCATCGCCCTTATACTTAATTTTAATATAATATGAAACACCGTGCTGCGCAAGAGCCAGCGTGTGAAATTGTGCTAGATCATCGCAGAGCACCCTAATGTTCAATTCCTTAATCATGGAAAGATCGGTTCTATTCAATTGCTTGTTAATCATGTTATGAACACCATTGATTAGCTGATCCATGAATATAAATATTATAGAGCACCTCATAGATGTCATTTCTAATGTACCTGATCAATACTATGTACATGCATTCTCCACCCTTACATGCATGAATGAGCCCCTTGTGCTTGCACCTATTTGAAACTTCCCAGCCTTTCTATCATCTCAGATATGTACGGAACGTTCCTTCCCTGAACGGCAAGTTTTGCAAGCTTGGCGATCAATATTGAGTTTTTCCTTATGAACTCAGTAGTATCTACATAATTACTGATAACGCCATATTTTACCAGCAAGAACGGCAGGTACGTTCCTCATCGTTCCTGATGGTTCCTAATCGCCCCTTATTACAGTCATGATATAAGGGATATCTGATATGACAAGCAAAAAAATTCTGACTGCAGCAATCATAATGGCAATAGTAATAGTAGGTGGCATGGCTTGGTACGGGTTATCCTATCCAGCTGCCAATGCGCAGAAGGAAACATACTATATCCAGCTAACGGATCCACCAACGGTTCCAACGGGGACCAGCGCGCTGACGCTCAACTACAGCGCAATAGCCCTGCATGTTGAAGGAACCGGGTGGATTAACATCAACGCTTCGGGCAGCCTGAACCTCATGGCACTACTGAACGTAAGTGAACTGATAGGAATGGCGCAGGTACCCAACGGGTCCGTAATAAATCAGGTAAGATTCGTCATCAACTCCTCGAGCATAACGGTGAACGGCACTACATACAACGTGGTTCTGGCTAACAAGATGCTGGAGGTCCCGGTGTTGGGTGCGAGCAAGGCGTCTACAGCCGCTATCCTGCAACTCTCCCCCGTAGTAGTGCAGACGTTCGTGGGTACCACCCCCGTCTTCTTCATGGTGCCTTCGGCCACGGCAGTTACAGTACAGAATGGCATTAACCAGAACACGAAGGTCGCCTTAGGAGACATGTACAACATCAGCAATAGAACGAGGTATGACCTCGAGAATGCACAGGGCAATGTATCTGTAGTGGCTGCAAGCCTTACATCATCTGGAAACAGAACCCTCCTTAGCCTGACGCTTAAGAACAACGGAAACACATCCATATCGCTCGAGTCGGTGGCCCTTAACGGCTGGTTTACCCTAACGGTTCCACCAGTAGTCGTATCAGGGCGGACGTTCAATGGAACCATATTGGTTGAGAACGCATCCATTCGCACCGATGCCTTGTTCTTGGTTAACAACACCAACCTAGTCCCAATAGCCACAATGTTACCTCATGAATTCAGGCCGATGGGGATAATAGCTTCAGGCGATGGACGGTTCAACTTCATCAATAAATTCAGCATAGGGCAGGGCCTATCAGGCGGATTTAATACAGAATCATTCATTCAGGGCAATGAGAACGGGAAGGGAAACGGAAACGACCAAGGCAATATGAATGGCCAAAATAACAGGAATATGGGAATAGGCAATTCGGTGGTAGCCCTAGACCAAAACGGGGGTGGCGACACAGGCGGTGAACAATTCCAGTTCGGAGTTGAGCCTGCGAACGTGTCGTTCAACTCAGGCTATATAATAAAGGCTAACCAGATAGCTACCTTTACATTCAATGGCACACTTACATTCCTTACACCAGGGCCAATAGGAGCAGGTTTCAATGACAACATACCCATTACGCTGATGAGTTCGGCCTACTTGACGCCAATAAGCGGGTTCAACTACACACTGCTTGCTGCACTAACTCAACGTACAAAGGTGGTCACAACTGTGACCGCCGCCTAAATTTTTTCTTTTTTTATATATATATATTTATTTATTATACTAAAATTTTATTTTGTATTATTCGCTAATAAAATTACATTTGATATCAGGTTAAACCTTGCTTAACCGCATGAAGATAACGCCTATTATCAAACTCACAATGGATAACCCCACATATATGGTAAATCCAAGGGAGTACCCTCGGTATCCGAACAGGTTAACAAATGCCCCCAATAAAATCGTAATTATAAGCCCGCCGAATACGCCGAGCCCACTGACCCAGCCGGTGGCCCCGCCTATATTTGATTTAGAGTACTTGGGCACTAGCTTGAAGGTCGCAGCGCTGTTTACACCGACTCCTATCCCCAGTATAATTTCGCCAGCAACATCCAAGGCAAAGCCATTGATCAGAAAGATGATCGAACCAGCCAGCATTAAAAGCGAACTATAGAACAGGATGGCCTCACCACCATATCTATCGCTCAGTGAACCTGCTGGCACTCTGATTATGGTGCCAAGGATGATGAACCCGATAGACGCTATGATCCCAGCATCTATTATTCCAACGCCATGGTCAAGCGCCCAGTAAGTGGGCAGCCAGGTGGTAAGGGCTACGTATCCGCCAAAGGCTGTCGTATTGGCTACTACGAGTCCCCAGTTCTTCAGGTTACTTAGAGGAGCCCTCAGCGACCTGAACGCGTTATAGGAAGGCACCAGCTCCTGCCCATTGTCCTTCGCTATGGCCGCGGCCCGTTCCCTATCCACTCCCTTCTTTAAAAGCTGGAAGAAGAATGCGTCCTTGGCTATCAGGAAATAGACCAAGAGTACAGCTAGTGAGAGTATAAGCCATATCAGGTAAGCATATGCAGGACCAGTGAAGGTCAGAAGAGGCGGAAGGGCAAGTGTGATTAAGCCGGGCGCCAAGCCTCCGATGCCCGAATAGATTCCCAGCACATACCCCTGTCTGTTCAACGGATACCAGTACGATGCCTGGGGAACACCGATAGAAAAGGCGGCCGCACCAACGCCGACAAGGCATCCAAGGAGGAGGAAAAGGGGGAAAAGGCTGTGCGTTAGCCTCATCGGATAATCAAGAAAAAGGATGATGGTGATGGCGGCCATCGAAACGCTGGATACACCAAGGACTATTAGCATCGGGCTCCTGCCACCGGCAGAATCTGCCCAGGCTCCAAATGGAACCCTTAGGAGTGACCCGGCTACGACGGGGATGGAGACCAGCAGAGCCACCTCTATAGGAGAAAGGATCATGGCCCTCTGGAACACCACCGCGGTCGGTCCAAACAGGGAGATCGTAGCAAGGCCCATGAATTGGCCCATGGTGGCCGATGTAAGGCCAATCCTCCTACTGCCGGTAAGGCCATAATCCGCTGTCCCCGGCGGTTTCATTTACCTTCGGTTAGCCACAGTGCTCTAATAACCTTTTTTTTGAAAATCAGCTGGCCTTTTGACTGGCTAGCCCCTGCATGAAAATGAAATAGGGCCCAGAATATGGGGTAGGAACGCAAGCCTTTTATCGTTCCGCACCGGCAGTTACATATTGTTGAATATAATCAAAAGGGATGGACGCAGGGAACCCTACAGGCGGGACAAGCTGTTCGCCGGCATCCTAAGATGCTCGAATTATGCAATAGCGGATAAGGTGGTTCGCATTGTGGAAAACAGGATCCAGGCTACAGGCGGTAACGCAGATATTACGGCCGACGAACTGCATAACATGGCGCTCGAAGTGCTCCGGGTTGAATCCCCTCCATCAGCGCTTCGCTATGATCTGCGGAGATCGATTATGAAGCTGGGTCCAAACGGTTTCGCCTTTGAAGACTTCATAGCGGATATGCTCAGGTTGGAAGGAAAGGATGTGCTGGTGAGGGTCAAGGAGCGAGGAAAGTGCGCCCTGCACGAACTTGATATAACATATGAAGAGGAGGGAGGCAGGCATTTCATAGAATGCAAGTATCATAACGAATATGGGATATATACGGGGCTCAAGGAGGCCATGTACACTTATATGAGGTTGCTAGACCTAAGGGACAATGGTTTAGGTTACACAAACTGCACCCTGGTAACAAACACGAAGGTATCATGGGAAGCGGTCGACTTTTCATCCTGTAAGCACATGAACGTCATAGGTTGGAACTTCCCACCGGGCCATGGGCTTGAAAGGACCCTCGAGAGGCTAAATATGTACCCCGTCACAGTATTGGAGAAACAGCTACAGCCGGAGCAGGTATACCACCTCCTTAATGAGCACATAGTCACGCTCAGAGATCTGATAGCGGCCTATGATGGTGGCAGGCTTGACAAAGGCTTTGAGAGTTCGGTTAACCTGTCCAGGGAAACCGTTTCAAACGGTTGAATTTGAGATATCAATGCATCGAGCCGTCCATGGACCGTCCCTATGGTAAATCCTTCCATTGTACAAGGAAGTTCGCCCTTTCGTCAAAGTCCCTCAATGATATGCGGTCCACCTCATCTATTTCCTCCACGGACATGAACAGAACGCTTTCAAGTTCCATGGGCAACCCCTTAACGTCGAAGGAGTTCCTGCCTATGAGCGAATCACAGGCCTTACTGAGCCTTCCAGTTCGATATATGGCATGAATGACCTCAGGTTGTCCGTCCGGCCAGATCGGTATGACGGCCGCGAAGTCGGTGGATGATATCCTTCGATATAGGTGTTCAATGAATCCGAGCGTTATGAACGGGGAATCGGCCGGAACCACCACCGTATAATCATATTTGGCCTTGCCTACTGCGGAGGCCGTGCCTATTAGAGGGGAGTATTCTTGACGCCCATCTATGGCGACCGTCACGTCGCTGGAGATATTCCAGCCACCCAGCTGCTGCTTATCCTTGATCGAAATTATTACATCATCTGAGGCCTGGGTCGCTATATCGACCACCCACTGAAACATGGGTTTAGAGCCCAGCATGAACATCTGTTTTCTCCCCCCAAACCTCCTTGATTCTCCGCCGGAGAGGACGATTATGGATACCGGTATCACGTAGTCCAAGGCCAAGGTGTGGCTATTAAGCGTTATCGACGGATAGGCCATGGATGACCATTTAAAACGCTAGCGCCTGACGGTAAGTCAAATATGGGGTCAGCAGCTAGCCAATTTGCCGCCCTCGGTTCCAGCTTCGGCCTTCAAGAGCCTCGAGCGGGAATTGAACCCGCGACCTTCGCCTTACCAAGGCGACGCTCTAACCAATCTGAGCTATCGAGGCAATATTATGCATCGCCCGGAGGTCCCTTTCGAACGGCTTTAGTTCGTCAGGGATTTTTAAACTTATTGGGTCCTTGAGCGCAAGCTTCCTCTCCTTTTTATAGTTCCAGACATAACTATTGAACTCCAGCAGCTTATCCGTAAGATCGCTGAGGTCCTTCTCCACCGTGGGCTTTGAAGGGAACATCTCCTTATGGATGGAGGTCGAGGAATACAGCGTTGTAAATATACGGTCGGACATCATGGGTATGAACGGCGCGATCAGCAGGAGCAGGCTCCTGAGCACTAGGTGTAATGTGAACCAAGCTCCTCTAACCTCCCTTTCACTGAAGCCGGTTACCCCATATGCCCTGGGCTTCGCCAGTTCAATGTAATGGTCAGCAAACTTGTACCATGTGAAATCGCGAATCAACAGCATGGCCCTGTTTAACATATAGCTTTCATTTGAGGTCCTGACTTCGTCGATCAACTTGGCCAGCTCTGTTATGATCCACCTATCGCTGTCCAACAGTTCGTAATCATCGCTTGGGATTGGGAAGGATGAAATCAGCCTGCTTACGTTCCAGAGCTTGGTCAGAAACTTCTGATTTCCTGTCACCCTCTGCTGTGAGTACCTTATATCCCCCTCCGTTATATTGCCCTCCAAAAACGCCCAGACCCTGAACGCTTCAGCTCCGAACTGGTCCAGCACCTTGTTAGGGTCCACCGTGTTGCCGAGGCTTTTGCTCATCTTCTCTCCCTTTTCATCTACGACATGCATATGTATCCATACATCCTTGAAGGGGGCAGCTCCGGTGATCAGATAGCTCTTCAATAGCGTAAAGTAAAGCCAGCTCCTCACTATCTCCTTTCCCTGTGGCCTTAGCGAAACAGGGAATGCCCTGCCAAACGTATGGCGATCCAGGGGGTATCCAGTTATATATAGCTCCGTGTTGCTGGAATCAAACCAGGTATCAAATATCCGGCCTTCACCCACGAAGCTTGATCCTCCGCAGGAGGGGCATCTATTGACCGGCGGATCCTCCTTCCACGGCCTGTAATATTTGCCAGGTGGCGGCGCATAGGTGGCGCCGCAGCTTTTGCAGTACCATAGGGGGATCTCTGTCCCGTAGTAACGATGTCTCGAAATCACCCAATCGGAGGACAGCCCGTTTATCCAGTCGGTGAGCAGTTTCCTGCTTTCTGGGGCAAAGAATTTCATCCCAGCTACGGCATCCAGCAACTCCTTTACAAAGGGTAGCTGTTTCAGGTAGATCTCCTTCTGTGGAATGAATTCGATGGGGGTGTGGCTCCTCCAGCAAATTGGCTGACGATGGACAATCCTTTCCTCCTTAACTACAAGGCCGGCCTTCGCCAGATCGGATGCTATCTCCTCCCTGGCCTCCTTGACCTTCAGTCCGGCGTACTTCCCAGACAGCTTGTTCATTCGTCCATCCGGGCCCAGTAGAAAGGTAGGTGCAAGGCCCAGGTCCTTGAACACGGCTATATCCCCCTGATCGCCGTAACTGCATATCATAACAAGCCCGCTCCCGTAGTCCGGCTTTGCATATGGATGCCCCCTAATCGGTACCTCCTGGCCAAATAGGGGCACCTTGGCCTTCCTGCCCTCATAATTCCTGTACCGCTCATCTGCAGGATTGAAGATGATGGCCTTACAGGCAGCCAAAAGTTCAGGCCTGGTGGTGGCTATGATCAAATTTCCGTCGTCGTCAGCGATTTGGAACCTGATGGAATATAACGTAGTTTCCTCCTCCCGATATTCCACCTCCGCATCGGAGAGCGATGTGCCGCATGCTATACAGTAGTTGCTTGTGCGCTCGCTTTCATATATGAGCCCCCTTTCAAACAGGTCAAGAAAGATCCTCTGAGTGAGCTTCCGGAATTCAGGATCATCAGTTTCATAGAGGCCACCCACATCGTGTCCGCGTTTATAACTGTTGAACCCTATTCCGAGTCGCCTGAATGTTTCGTGGGCGGTCTTCGTGTATCTGTTTAGCAGCTCTTCACACTTGGCCAGGAACTCCTCGCGTGGCGTCACCCTTATATCCACCTTGTATTCCTTTTCGGTCTGCACTTCGATCGGCAGACCATTTCTGTCAAATCCGAGGGGGAACAGCACATTATTGCCGGTCATGCGCCTGTATCTTGCTATTGCGTCCATCCAGACGTAGGTATACGCCTGGCCGATATGTATCTGAGTATTTATATATGGTGGAGGCGTATCGATGGAATAGACCGGGAGCCCTGACGACTTGTCAAATGAATATAGGTCGTCCCTTTCCCATCCGTCGATGATCGAACTTTCAATGGCCGTATCCCATCTGGTTTCCTTTATCTTTGGTTCCATTTTACCATCAACGCCTATAGCGCAGGAGCGCCCCTATCCCACCAAAGCTCATGAACATTACCCCGGCCTCTGACTTGGATGAGATCACTTCAATTTTGCTGCCCACGGCCGTCCCCCTGTCATATAGGTAATCCACTAGATCCTGTGTTTCAAAGTTCCAGGTGTCCTTACCGCATGTGGGGCACCTGGCATCGCTCATCGTAGTCCTAAACGAAAACATATCGGATTCCTTGACGAAATCCTCCCTATTATATCCACAATTTTTACATATGGTTTTTACAAATTTCATATTAAGGTCTTCCGAAATCAGGATCGTATTGGCGCTTGCATCCCTTATGCTGTCAAGCACGGGCTTCAGGCCGTATACCGCCAGCCCCTTGGGCTTTGATGCCTCCGTTATGAACTGCTCCACGAGCTTCTTCTCCTGTATCACCCTCATGTTTTCCAGAAGCCCCTGTCCTCTGGTGAGCGTTTCCCTGATCCCCTCTTCACCGGCATAGCCGGTATCGATCTCACCTATGGTCATCTTCTGCAATCTATAATCCATATATTCGCCCTTGAAAAAATCCTCCTTGGTCATGCCTGGACCGCTGATTATCAGCGCCTTTATTGGCCTATCACCCAGGAATATCTTGGTAGCATGGGCAGCTACCCTGTGGAAGTAGTCGTTTATTTCGTTCTCCCTTATCCTCTCAAACCTCCTAGCCGACTGACCTCCCTGTCTGTGCTTGCCGCCGACGCCACTGGTTATCACCTGAATGACATCTACCCTGTCCCCGGATATAGTCCCGTAGCCCGCCTCGGAGTTGTCCATGGAAAGTATGCCTATCAATTCCTCCTCCCTTAATAATGACCTGAGGATGTCGAGATGGAAATGGTCGTCGCAATTGTGGACCATAAACCCGTTGGCAAAGAAGGAATGATCCCCTCCATCAAGCGTCAGGTCCCTTACATCGTCTAGCTCCACCAATTCAGTGGAGACTACGTTCTCCCAGAGGAGGAGCTCATCAGGCCTAACCCTTGAGGCCGCCAGCCACTCAGAATACCCAGATACGGGCGCCGTTCCTAAAATCGATGTTACAATGCCGCCAGAACTGCGAGTTTGGATCGTTCGCCCTGCAATATTTAGAGAATTGGGGACCCCTAGGATGTCACTGTCCGAACTTCCTCTGGATACATGGGTAATTTCGGCGCTTGTCGAAGAATGATAATATGCCCTGATTCTCAGATATTCACCCAGGAGCTGCGCCTTTGACGCCTTCCCTTCCGAATATCTGAATCCCACTGCATGGCATAGCTTCAGTATATTTTCTTCCGTATGATCGAATAGAAGCTCAAATTCAACAGCCCCTGTGTCATCCATAAATGAATCCATGGGCCGCGTCATGATGTCGTAGATCTTAATTCCGAAGTTTGTAAATAGGCGCGAAACATCCCGCGCAAATTCCATGCCTTCTTTATACATTCCTTGGGGCCTGTGGAACACAGCCCTGCCTGAAACTAGATGATCTGAACCCGATATGGCTGGGGCCTGACCGTCCCCACCCATATAGGCCGCTAGGAACTCCCGCTGAACTTCAGCAGGCGCATTAAACAGCCAATCCGGCACCATAGGCATACCTCCGAGGATATGACCGCGGCCAGCGCCCAGAGCCATTAATAGCATATAGATCGCTGGGTCTACAACCCTTATGTTGATCGCATTATGGGGCCTGCCCTCAGCGTTCGAGTTACCCTCTGATGCAGTTAGTCCAACCAGCCGGGTTGCTGCTCTCAAGGACATCAAGTCGGCCCTGATATCCTCTGCGGCTGAGGAATCTTCGGCATAAATGTCAATAGAGTAAACGGGGCGCTGTTTTCCATCAGTGATCCTGGCCGCAGGGCATGAAGAGCTTTCACTAAGCATATACCCTAGAATACGCGCTACAATAGGTAATTTGGGATTATCGAACTTCAGTGGCAGAAGCGCCAGCTGTTTTAGCCTTTTAATAGCAACATCGATATCCATTGGAGGATAGTGCGCGCTTTTTATAGGCCCTTCATCAATAACTATTTTGTCGCCCCCAGGGTCCACTTTCTGGAAGTACATGTCATCTAGAGGATAGACACATACTAGGTCTCCAGGTTTTATATCTACTATATTCTTCCAGCCGGCTGGCGTAAAAAATGGGTGATCTTCAGTAGCAACTATAGTCCTCCCACTCTCGCTGGTGAGGCGGTAAACCTTCCGCCTTCCTGCCACCGTCCGAATGTAGCCTTTTATTCGGGCCCCAGTTATCTGCCGCCCATTATCCTTTGTTGACCTTATGGTTTCACGGCTCCATGACGATCCAAGTTGGCCAATGGTCCTTTGCAGCCCATTCTGCAGGAAGATCCGCGTATCTGGCGAAACGCATCTGTAGAGATATGTAGTAACCGGCTTTGGAGGGACGATTTCATAGGTTCTTATCTCCTCATCCTTTGTGCTTCCTTCCACAGGAAGCGAACCTCCAAATATGATCAGGCCAGTATCAGGTGGCTGCTTATATAGCTTCAACTTCTGCATTATGCGCGTCAACGCGTCCTGCACATGCGTCCTGGTAGTATCGCTTTTGATATTTGACGCCGTCCCGTATTCATCCTTTAGCTCATTTACTACATCGTAAATCGGCTTTTTTGGCGGAATGTATAGGGATACCAGTTCTGTGCCGTGGCCCGAAATATTCCCTAGCTCCAGCAAAAGCCTCTTTATCTTATACGCCGCAACTGAATTATATTCATCCATAGCTTCCAGATCACCTTAAATCTTAATTACCACCATTCGCTACCTATAGCATCTTGATAGCGGTAATAAAGCTTTCAGGTTCCCTGTTCAATGGCCCAGACGTTTCCGGCATTATTTCCATCGTAAACGTACTAAGGAGCTACCACGCGGCCGGTAACGAGCTCACACTGGTGGTGGGAGGGGGCCTGAGATCGCGGGAGTACATTTTACTGGGAAGAAAGCTCCATCTCAACGAAAACTACCTGGACGCTATCGGCATTGACGCTACCAGGATCAACGCCAAGCTGATGATCGGGGCTCTCGGGGAGCTGGCCTTTCCACGTGTCGGGGGGGCGCTCGAAGATGCATCATTAGCTTCCTCAATGAAGAAGATAGGCGTATTCGGCGGGCTGATTCCAGGGCACAGCACGAACGCCGTGGCCGCCTTAGTGGCCGAGAGGCTTGGGGCTGATATTTTTGTAAACGCCACGGATGTAGCCGGCGTATTTGATAAGGATCCACGAAAGCATGGAGATTCCACGCTGCTTAGGCAAGTAAGCGTTGGGCAGCTTCAAGATATACTGAGAAACGGCGAATCCGTAGCCGGTTCGTATGAACTGATGGACTCACTGGCGTTGCTCATTATTAAACGCTCGCGCATCAGGACGTTGATAACCAGCTATAGCGCTCCAGATATAGAAAAGGCTTTAAGCGGTCAGAAGATAGGCACAGAGGTAGTATTTAATGAGTGAAAAGAAGCCCTCTAAGGTCCACGCGGTGATTCCTCCCCATACCCATTGCAAGGTATGCGGAAAGGCCATACCGGAGGGACAGATATATTGTAGCAAAGCATGTCATGATAGGGATGAGGGGGCGCGTAAAAGGGAAAGGCGTACCATGTGGATATTCTACGCCATATTCTTCGTAGTGATGATAGGGATGTTCCTCTACATCTACGTGATAAGGTAAACTACTGGTTATAAATGGGCAGGATATATACATGCCACTTCCCTTATTGGGTAAAAAGGCCTAGTTTGAAATGTCTTCTTGTTGATGTACATGTTGATATCGGAGAACAGGCTTCAAGTAATAGTGCCCCGGGCGGGAGTCATGGCCTGAGGTAGAATTCTCTGACATGCCCTTCTCATGTACAATCCTGTTTACATCCTTTTATTTGCCTCCAGAGATCCCATTAAAGCCAATAAGGAATTTTCGCTGCATTACACGAATCGCCTGCAGCCCTGCACCTATCCACGCTATAAATAACAGCACAGTTTCGTTAGATGCAGCATGCCGCATGGAATACAGTTCTGGGATGGCGCCCTCATTGATAAACGCCAAAACTGCTGGTTGAACGAATGGGTTAGGCGTGATGTGGTATGATAGTGGAACAATTTGAAAGGTCCAGGCTGCATCAGTATATATGTCAGGCCAAGGGATGAGAAACGACATTTAACACATGGGGGTTTCCCAGGGTTCCTGCTGAGCGTAAGGTCCATTGTACTCTGCGGTGCAGGTGCCTAGCTCGTTCCCGAGCATGACCAGTACTGTGGCGGTGAACACGAAGTAGCTAGGAAGCTCGGGGTGTTGCAGGCAGCCGTAAGCAAGTGGCACAGCGCATATAGGGATGGTAGAGGTTATGATGCACTCAGGAGCAGGGCCACACAGGCCGCCCTTCTAAGCTGGACGATGGACGGCTGCGGGACCTGCCTTCTATCCTGTTAAAGGGCGCTGAGCAGTACGGCTTCTCCACGGACATGTGGACGGGTGAGAGGGTGTCAAGGGTTATGGAGGAGGCATACGTGGGTGCGCTATTCACCGTCTCAGGTCGTAAGGATACTCCATTCTCCCAACTTCTCCTGGCAGAAGCCAGAGGGGGTCGCCAGGGAACATGACGAAGAGAAGGTGAGGGAATGGGTTAAGGACGAACTGCCAAAGATAAAAAAAAGCTGGATGAAACCGACGGCCTCCTCCTGATAGAGGATGAAACGGGCTCTCCATGATCTCTCTCATGGGCCGGACATGGGCGCCGGTCGGGAAAACACCCACAATGGAGTACAACTTCAACTGGAAGAGGCTAGCTGCCATGGGTGGAATAACGCTGGAGGGAAGAATATACTCCAGGGTCCATAACGTAACCATCAGGCAGGAGCAGGTAATGGATTACCTCGTACAGCTGTAAAAAACATATAAGAAATCGGCACGTTGTCCTCCTGTGGGATGGATCCCCAACTCACATGGCGAAAGCGGTGTTCTCCGAGGTATGGGAGTACGCTTACCTATCCCTCGGCAGGATGTATAAGAGGTGGCATCAGAAGGAGCATACAGGAAAATAAAGGAGTATAATAAGCGCAGGAATTTCAGTCCTCAATATATGGATTAACCCTGTTCCTTACATAGTGGCACGATGAACATCATCGGTGAGCGTAGTGCGGGAAGCCTGCACGTTCGACGAGGGGCCGCAGAGTAAGACCTGCGGTCTACTCTATCTATGTGTAGTTTGGATATGGTGGGATAATGATTTTTGAGGTAGCAAGATTTGAAGGATACACGGTGTATAATGTGCCATTTTGCCATTGGACAATTACAGGTTCAGCATCAACATTAGTTCCAATAGAGTTAAAATGTATCTCATTTTCTGGTAAAATTCCTCCTGGGAATGTTGATGTGTGTAATGTTTCATCTATAGTAACTGGATTTGCTGAATGAGCAAGATTTATTGCATCAGCTATCACTATAACTGCTTGATAATAAGCCCCCGCTGCTTCTGGCATAAAATAACCATATTTTTGTTCATATTGCGCGTTAACTTGCATAGCCAAGGATTTGTTTTCATAAGCGTTATATGCTGCAGCAGTAAAGATAAGATTAGAGTAGTTACCCACTTGACTATAAAATTGGGGTAATGGAAAGCCACCAGATCCACCTATAATAGGGATGTTTAACCCTGCTTGGCGTAGCCCTTCTACTATTAACGTTGAATCATTTAGGTATGATGCTTCCAATATTATTTGTGGTTTTGCTGCTTGGACCGCTTCTACTATTGGCCCTGCACTAGTAAAATTACTTGTAGAATATGGATCAACTGAAACTACTTGATAAAAGGGATTACTACTCACATCTGCTTGTACTGCTTGAGCTACTCCAGCGCCATAAGCGTCATTATCATATATAATAGCTACCCTTGATGCATTAAACCCCATTGATTTCAACGTTAAAAGAAAATTGTACATTGTGTTTCCAAATACTGTTGCATTAGGTGCTATTCTGAATCCGTAGGTATAATTTAATGAAGTCGCAATATTGGAAAAAGCTACAAATATTAAAGGAATTTGGTATTTTTGGAAAAGTGGTAAAACAGGTAGAGTTAATCCACTAGAATAAAGCCCAACGGCCGCAGATATATTTTTATGCGTTGAAAGAAAGTTCTGAACTATGCTGTAAGCTTGGGTGGAGGAGCTTGTAGTATCAACAGAAATTATAGTTATGTTTGCCCCCTTTAATCCCCCGTAATTGTTAATATTTTGTGCCGCAAGTTCTGCAGCTTGTAAGCAAGTTATTCCAAAATATGATAAGGAACCACTAAGTGGAAAGAAAGCTGCCACATAGACAGTTTTAATTGGTTTGGGCGCAGTGACACTTTTGTAATAATATCCACCACCTATTGTCGCAACGACAATTACTATTATTACAACTACAACTACAGTAATTTTAGAAATAGACCTGTGGCGATTTTTTTGGTACATTATTTAATATTTTAAATATTGTATAATTTAAGTATATCGCTATTCGTGAGGGTGGGACACTATTTTAGCATGCTCATCTATCAAAATTAAATAAATTGTGTCACAGGCCGATGCAAAACAGCGCACCATACCCTAGAAGAGGATGCTCCGGGCGGGATTTGAACCCGCGATCAACGGCTCGAAAGGCCGCTATGCTTAACCGAGCTACACCACCGGAGCCCAACAATGCATAGGCGCTCTGGATGAGCGGATTCTGCATCATTCGTTGATGGTTATGGGTGTATTTATAAATATTTTTCACATATGAACTGGATGATTAGCGTATAACCGCATTAGCTAATTGGATTGAATTAGATGATATACACCATCGTCCGAAACATTAAACATGCCTGAGTACACGCCCCAGTCGTTCATAAGGATTTCAAGATCATGCTTTCCACCGGGCCCTTCAAAATTCATTACACTCTGTTCAGAAAGCTTGGCCTTTAAACGGTCTATGTCAAATAGGGCTAGGGACGCGGCGGTTTTAAACGGTTCAATCAGGAAGAGGGACCCCCTGATGAGCTCCTTCCTCTTTTTAAGCGTGGACCTAATGAACTCCGTTCCCTTATCGGAAATTATTATGTCGCCATCCCCAATGGTGATGAACCCCAAATCGTCAGCTGCGTAGACTATGGGCATAAAATCATCGAGGTCCACTTCGAGCCTTTTTTCAAGCTCAAAGAGATCGGTCTTACCTGCGAATTCGTTTTGTAAAATGAACAGTAAACCCAGCAGGTCGGCCACGCGGGTGCTAGAATGCATGACAGCCAATTTTATATAGGCCTTGTCAGTTCCTTTTTAAAAACTTTTATGAAATGACAGCCAATCTCTTTGGTTTAAGACATTGATTTGCTGCTTGTAAGTATAAATGAATTAACCCTAAGGTCTATCTAGGCTCGAGTTTCCCAAAATGGGGGAAACCCATAATTTAAGGATGGGCACATAAAAAACTGGCCGATGATACAACTATTTAAAAGATCAAATCAGTCGATAGTGATGTTAGTGCTCCTAGTAGCAGGCTTTTCCCTAATAGGTACTACGATATCCACCTATGCTCAACAGCCTTCCCCCACCTTAATCTATGTGAGCGCCGGCGGCAGCAATACAAGTGGAAACGGCAGCATGGCAAACCCCTACGCAACAATCCAGTACGCGGTAAATGTTGCGCCGCCTCATGCGGTCATAATTGTTGAACCGGGGACATATAATGAAATGATAAACGTCACAAAACCACTGACCATCGAATCAGCATCGCTCCAGCCAGCAAACACTGTAATTAACGCGATAGGCCAGGTTTACGGCATTGAGATCATTGGCCAGAATGCCAGCGGGACGGTCATAGATGGTCTTACAGTTGAACACGCGAATAACCACGGGATATTTGTTCAGGATTCTTCGCATGTAACCATTGAGGATAACTACGTAATATACAACGGGCTTAATGCATCCCAAGGAATAGCAGAAAACAAGGGAGTAGAGCTGAGCGGGACTTCGTACAGCACTGCAGTTAACAATTTTGTGGCAAACAACATGGCTGACGGTGGCATCGGGGTGAGTGACGAAGGGGCGATTAACCCTGGAGGGCTTTCCCCCGGCATCCCGGCTCCGGCACTGGGGAACATAATAAGCGGAAATGTGGTAACAGGAAATACAGTGGGATGCGGAATAGTGGTCGCTGCATACAACCCCGGTGAAGGTGTAATTGGAAACGTGGTGAGTAACAACCTGGTATACAATGGCCTTCCTGGTGGCATAGTCGTGGCAGCGGATGTGCCGGGAACCCTTGCGGCTAACAATACCGTATCTTACAACACCGTGCTGAACAACCTGATCCCAGGCATTATAGTTCACAGCAATACTCCAGGGGATGTAGTAACTGGAACGCAGATCATAGGGAACACGATAAGCGGCAACGCTGGCTTCGGCCCGCAACCCACAGGCATAACCATAATAGGCAATATAAATGGGGCCACCATAGCTACTGATACGGTAATTTCAGGCAACATAATACACAATGAATTCTTTGGGGTCCTGGCGTTAAATGCGACCGGCACGCAGGTCTATTCAAACAACCTGTTCGATTCCACGGTCAATGTGCCCGTGCAGGGCGCTGCATTATCGTCAGTTACCCTTGGTAGCCTATCGTCAGAGCAAAGCAGCCTTCAGTCATCATTAAGCTCTCTGCAATCGGCGCTTAATTCACTTCAGGGCTCCAATTCACAGCTGCAGTCGACGGTAAGCTCACTCCAATCTTCAGCGGCTACGACCAGCCAGGTCAACTCACTGTCAAGCAGCTTAGGAACTACAACAGATGTAGCTTACCTTTCTCTTATAGTGGCCTTGGTCCTTGGCATAATAGCAATTGCCCTAGCATTGAGAAGAAAGTGATAAAACTCCGATAATATTTTTTATTTTATTTTTAATACTTTTTTATTTTTATTGTGGTGATTTTTGATTTGAATAGTTCTTTCGCGGATAATTTCACAATAAGGGGGTCATTAAAGGTAGGCATACCCGCACTTGTTGTCCAGGCCCTGGCGGCCGCCTTGGCTTCTCACAGCTTTCTGCTGCCGGACCGCTTGCACGTTGGCAGCGGGCTTGCATGGACCGGAAAGGGCCTATGGCAATGGCCGGCACGCGCTTGTGTGGTAAATATGCCATTGGTTTAGCCGCCGCCCAACAGCAAATACTGAGGTTGGGTTTCCCGATTATAGGTAAACGCGATGTTTAATCTTCCTTGCCAAATTTGTCCTGCATGGATGGGGCTAGACAGCTGCTATCTGATAGATGGTTCTCCTTCAACGTAATGAAGATAGACAGGGCAGTGACCATAATTTTTGGGATTATATGGGCAATAGATGGACAGTTTAAATTCTGGCCCGGATTAATCCAGGCCTTTCCAGCGATGGTGGCTGCTGCGGCACAGGGCCAGCCCGCGTTTTTAAGCGGTTGGTTCAGCTTCTGGGTAGCCAGCGCCTCCGCTAATCCGGCCCTTATAGTCTATCTGAGCGGCCTGGCGGAACTCGCGCTTGCATTCTCATTGATAGCTGGGTTTATGAGAAAGCTGTCCTACGGCGTCGGGTTCCTTTTCAGCCTTATGATATGGATGGTCCCAGAGGGGTTCGGAGGCCCTTACGGCGTCGGATCCACTGATATTGGCACCGGGATAATATACGCGACCGTGTTCCTGTTCCTTGCTATCCTTAACGCCACACATGGGGGCGAGCCATATACTCTGGACGCAAAACTGGAAGGAAAAATCAAATGGTGGAAGTTGTTAGCTGAGATCAAATATTAATTAAACAAATCCTGCCTTAGCATAGCACTGGCACAGTGACTCTGAAGGCTATATTAACTGCCCACAGAACACTTCCCAGTTCCTGGTATCAACATTGTCCATGCAAATGGTAACCCGATCAGCTAGAGCCGCACACCCTATCTCGATCAGGAGCTCACGTGCCTTACTCAGATACCTGTATGCCTCCTTTGGTCGCCCCCTCATGGACTCCATGGCCCCCATCCAGGCTAGCACCCTTGTGCTTGATACCCTGTCGCCCGATAAAAATTCTCCGGCACGAGAAAAGTTCTCAGCGCTTTGGACGTATTTTCCTTCTGCGGTTAAAAGTACTGCCTTTGCCAATTCAAATACCCCCAACACGTCCTTATCCTTGATCCCTTTGATGATGTTCGCAATCTCCAGCTGATCAGCATGGGCTTCCTTTAACAGGCCCTCCTTCGTGTACAGTATCATTCTTTCAGCAGATGCGTATGCCAGCATATATATAAAGCCTGAAGCCCTGTAACTATCTATGGCCATGTCGAGGTAATGGTGCGCATCATTCAGCCTTCCTTCAATGGCCTCAAGGACATAAGCAATATGCAGGTCGCAGTAACCTAATAGAGATCTCAGCCCCTTACCTTTGAGGGTTTCGCGAACCTCCATCAGGTCGTGGAGCGCGGCGTCAAAATTCCCCTTGAGGAAACTTATATAATCAATGTTGAGCCTGTTGACGCAGTAGCCCCGTACATCATGATATTTGGCATCTATCTCCATGCTCTTTGACATCCCATCGAGCGCCTGCTCCAGCTTCCCCTCTTCAAGGTACGCCTCCGCCGTATTATATAGAATTCTGGAGACCATCAGAGGCTCAAGCCCGGGCTCGTCGAGGGCCTGCTTATAGTAAGAATGAGCCGTCTGCAATTCGCCTAGCTCCTTAAATATAATGCCCAGGCTGTTAAGGGCCATAGCCCTTACCTTGCAATCCCCGTTTTCCTCGGCATACTTGAGGGAATTTAATAACAGTTCCTTGGCTAGATCCAGATCTCCGTCAAGTGACCTTACGGCGTACCCCTTTACCATGGATATCCAGCACAGCATGCGTCCGTCGCCCACGGCGGGTGCCCCCTGTAGGATGTTCAGCAATACATTTCCATATCCTTCATCGATAAAGTAGGCATACTGTTTGAGTATTTCAATAACCATTTCGGAATCATTGGCCCTTATAAAATGATATAACGCTTCGATCCTATCAGGCGTGTCCCTTTTTCCTAAATAATAGCCCGCCGCCTTCCTGTGTAGCTCCGCGCTGGAGGATAGCATCTTATATGCAGCCTCCCTGATAAGGGGGTGAAGCTCGAATTCATCCCCGGTCATCGTAATGATCCCCAGCCTATCCATGGATAGCAGAAAGTTCAACACGGCGCCTCTTTTCACGCCTTCATTTACGGCGTTAACGGCGGGGATGGTTATACGGCCACGATACACTGAAATCGATAGCAGCGTTGAAAGCTGCTCTTCATGCAACTTATCGAAAATGGTCTCGCCTATAAAATCGTTCACATCAGCGTCCCCAAACTCTGAAGCCAGGTCAAGCAACAGCGGGTGTCCTCCAAGTTTTCTTATGAGTTCCTGTGAAGGCGGCCGCCCTCTGGCTTTCATCAACTGCGCTGCGTCATCATCGTTAAGGCCATTTATTTTCAATTCCCTGGCATGCAATATGGGTATTCTGTTTCTCGAAGTGACAAGGGTTGTAATCGCATTGCTATTGGCCATCGCTTCCAGGAGGTCCATAATGCCCTTATCGCCATATCTATGAAAATCATCAAAGACCACCACCGCCCGGGTGGCCGACAGCTCGCTTATCGCCAGGTCTATCAGCGCCCTTTTATCCATCGCCTTCATATCTATGGCATCTAATAGGCGCCTGTGGCCCAGCTTATTCAGGAAAATTGCTAATTTGGAGATCAAATATAGAAGGCTGTCCACCTGCATAATTTGGTGCCAAAAGACTGGCGCATTGTCTAACATGTCGTCCGCGAACTTGGCTGCGATGGTCGTCTTGCCTATACCCGGTATACCCCATATTACTATGGCCCCTTTCATACCCCTTAGATATAGCAGTTCCTTTTCCCTGCCTACAAATTCTGGGACATTCGGTATCTCCGATCTGTAGAACGGAACGGCCAGGTCCAAGCTTTCCCGGGCATACCCCTTTAGCCTGACCTGTATTCCCTTTGGGTTGAACTCCAGAAGTATGTTGCGCGCATTAAAGTGATACTGTTTTACGTTCTTAAATCCGTCGACGGTCTCGATTCGTGCCCATTTATCGGTGAGCAGGCCCGCGGCCTTTAATTTTCCCAGCCTTTCTGAGATATGCGATTCCAGCATCCCAGTCAAGTGGGCCAATTGTCTGGGATATGATGGGCCTGTCTTCAAAAGACAAAGGAGCTCAATGCTCATCTTATCCAGCAATAGGCTTAATGGGATCTCATTTGCAACCGCGGATGAGTCCCTGTCCATCCTAGCCTTCATACATCACCTTTTTTAGCGCGTTCTATTTAAATAGAATGTTTGATTGTAATCACATAGGTGGGATGGCAACGGAAATTCCACCGATCGATGGCTTGAACTGCGATTTAAGATTTTTAAGCTGATGAAACTAAGCAGATGTGTGAATAGTAAGGTTGGGTACTACATGGTAGTGGCCCTTATAGGGCTCGCCGCTGGCATCCTTGTATCCGGGCTTGAAATATTCTACACATATCTTACTAGCCTGCTGACAATGGTCAGATCTGCTATACCATTTATACTTATAACGGGGGCAGTATTTTTCATATCCTATACTCTTGTCCGGGGCTTAACCACTGATAAAAGGACCGGATCGGGAGCCCACAGTTTCCTTAACAGCTTGCACTTTAAAGGGGGATATTTCAGCCTGAGGGATACTATAGTCAAGCCGTTGGCGTCCGTGCTTACCATAGCCGCCGGAGGAAGCGCCGGGTTGGAGGGACCCAGCATAGTGGCCGGCTCCGGCATAGCGTCAATTATATCCAGGAAATTGGGGTTCAATAAAAGGCAAATGAGAATACTTTATCTGGCCGGTGCCGCCGCCGGACTTTCAGCCGTTTTTAAGGCCCCTTTCACGGGGATCCTCTTCGTTCTGGAAATGCCGTATAAATTTGATATAGAAAAGGATGCGTTCTTTGAAGCAACCACGGCATCACTTATAGCATACCTGGTATCCATACTGCTCACTGGCTCCAAGGACATATTTGGAATAGCCGTGTATACTACGTTCAGTATAGATATCATTCCTTATCTCCTCTTATTCGGGGTGGTGGCTGGTGCCTACTCCATGCTGTTTGTAAGAAGTTTTCAGGTGTTATCCAGGGCATCAAGGGCCCTTTCGTTCAAAAAAAGGGTCAGATATCTGGTGCCCATAATAGGCTTGTCATTGGGAGCTATGTACTATTTCTTCCCTCTAACCACCGGGCTGGGTTACGCTATAATCCCCTTTCTTATAACTGGGAGCACGATAACGATTAGCACTTTGTTAATATTGCTTGTACTGAAGGCGATTACGACGGACTTGACGCTTACGATGGGGGGAAGCGGTGGATTGCTAATACCATCCCTGTTAGACGGCGCTATTCTGGGGGCCCTGTTTTCCAGGCTGATGCTGGGCCATATAACACCCCTTTTTGTAGCGGTTGGGATGGCCGCAGTGCTGGCTGGAACTCACAAAATGATACTGACCCCTACGGCCTTTATCGCGGAGGTTATTGGGCCGCTGGCGGTCATCCCATCCCTGATAGTTACCGCCGTAAGCTATGCAACATCGTTTAACGTATCATTTTATCCAACGCAACTGAGAAACCGTGAAGCATATAATTCGCTGGACACCGTCGTGCTTTATGACGCCATGAAAAATAAGGAAAGGGCCAGCACGATAACCGTCAATGACATAATGACCCCAGTAGAATTCTATTTGATAGATAGCGAAACGATCATGGAAGGAAGGAAGAAATTTGATAGGAGCAACACAAGGGCACTGCCCTTGCTGAACCCAAAGGGTAAATTCGAAGGCATGATAGAAGAGAGGGACTTGGAAGGAAAAAGGGCAAGTATTAAGATTGGGGCGCTAGCTACGCATGACCTATATTTAATGAGCGGAAAAAGTATAAGTGATGTAATAGAAATCTATAGAAAGGACGGAGAAAAAGCCCTGGCGATAGTTGATCAAGACTTTACCCTGCTGGGATTGATATACCCCGAGAACATCAAGGAGCTCATAATAAAGATGAGCGGCTGATGCCGAACGGCACATAAAATAACATCAGCAGTTCATTTTCCAAAACCGTGAGGCCCGAGGGATATATCGCAGGTCTGCTGCCCTGGCGATAGCGATCCCATGCGGATAAACCGGTAAATGCAATGCGCAGTGCATTGCGATTTAACACATTCGATTCCGGTCATGCATATAAAATAGTACATCTGTTGGATCCCAGCTTTTCCCGCCCAAAAGGGATCAGATTCAGGGCGTCAGGCCGGAACGGGCGTTTTTAAGGCCTCCGGTGGACCGCCCTAAACACGGCGCCCTTTCGAAGTTTCGTTAAATCGCCCCCTCAGGGGGTCGATCATGTTCCTCCCGGCCCTGGAGGGTGGGTTTTCCCGGTATTTTGTTCTACGCATATGCGCGCTCTAGGGATCCCAGGTTGGAAGGCCAGAATTTCTGCATGTCTTCTGCCCTAATTCCATTAGCGAAATGTAGAGGCGCCTCGGATCATTATCGGCTATCGAACGTTCACAGGAATCCAGCAGCGGTTTAGCGTCGATCTCATACTTATTGATTGGGCTAATCAGGGCGGCCCTTTTAATTATCCCGAGCGATACCTCCTGTCGGCCCCGCTGGTAGTGGACCATTGCAGCCGAGCAGAGTATCAGGAAATGCAGATAATCCTTCCTGCCGCCGCTGGATTTCCTCCAAATTTGTTCTAAAGCTTCATGCGATTCCCAGAACCTTTCCTCCTTTATCAGGCACAGAGCGCGGCTGAATATATCGTCGTATAACGACGCGTAAAGTTCTGCTGGGACCCTTGCTATCATATCCCTTTCGATAAATGAAAGTGCCGCTTCGTCAAGTTCTCCCTTTATATCAACTTCTAGATGCGCCATGGCCACCCTTACATCCACAACATCTGCATGCAGCTTCCTCAGGCCATCGATGATCGACTGGCGATCATTCACGCTCATCCCGTTCGCCTTAAAAATGTATATATTTCGTCCCCCTTCCATGGCGCTCACCAGATATGTTGGAGTAGGCTCTACTTAAGGAATAGTCAGGAATCGAAGCAAGCAGTAATAATTAAAAGCCTCCCAGGCCGCTTCTAGGGATGGAATGATAGAAGGGGAAGTCGGTGGAATCGCCATGGGCGACTCGTACCCCGTGAGAATAATAGGTGTCATAAATCTGTCCAGGGAGTCATTCTACGAAGGGTCCGTAGCCAAGGGGCTGGACGAAGTTTTGGAGAGGGCAAGACGGTTCATATCGGAGGGGGCCGACGTGATAGATATAGGTGGTATGTCAACGGCACCCTATAAGGAAACCTGGATAACCGAGGAGGCCGAAATCAACAGGCTTCTGCCCGTAGTCGGAGAGCTTGCCAGGGCGGTGAAGGCGCCCATAAGCGTGGACACGTACAGGCCAGCCGTAGCTGAAAAGGTGCTCAATGCGGGGGCGATGATAATAAACGATGTAAGCGGCCTGGGCGTACATCCATCTTTAGCGAAGGTGGTTTCTGACCATGGCGCATCAATCATCACATGCGCAAGGGTCCCTGAATCATCCGACCCTGTGCAGATAGGCGATCCAGTAGGGCTCCTGAACAGGTCGATTGAACGCACGATCAGAATGCTTGTAAAGGAGAACGTTAATAAAAGGAAGGTCGCCATCGATCCGTGCATTGGTTTTTCTTCGCTGAGACCCTCAGATGAGCCGCATGCTTCCGGGGGCATATACAGGCAGGGCAGCACCTCATGGCCATTCTGGAAATGGGATTCATATATAGTAGGCAATTTATGGAAATTTCGAAGGTCGGGATTGCCGATCGTAGTGGGGGTCTCCAGGAAGTCCTTCATAAGAAGGATATGCGAAGTTGATGACCCTGAACGCGTAGTGTTTGGAAGCGTAGCCGCTGAAGCTATAGCGGTTATGAATGGAGCCCACGCCATAAGGACCCATAACCCCTTTGAAAGCAGGCAGGCTATAAGGATAGCCGAGAGCATAAAAAGGGAGGTGCATCAAGGCGCTAAACCGCGAAGCAGGCCCGCCTTAGAAAAACGATCGTAAGGTTTATAATCGTTTTTGTTTAGTATACTCAGAATGATAACAAAGGTGATTGCACTGTTCCTGGTGGCAATTATACTGATAACCCCTGCCGCCTTCTTAACCGGTTATTATCTTGGAAGGAGCGATACCACCCCAGCTCAAACTAGCAGTCCTCAGTACCTTAGCATAATAGCCGCATCGCTATACGCCAAATATATAGGCGCGGCCAGCAAGGAGGCGGGCATAAATTCCACCATTGAAGCAGAAGGTGCGGTCGAGGCCGCGCGTCAGGTCGTTTTAAGCCCCAGCGAATTCGGGTTATATGCTACCCCGGAACCTTCACTTATCACTGGAATAATTGGAAATATAAGCGGTTGGTACATAGCCGTTGCGTCGGACCAGATGGTCATAGCATACTCGCCGCTGGCCCCTGCGGCAAATGAGCTTGCGACCCTTAACGGGGAAATTAACGCATCCATTCATGCCGGCGATGCCAACCTGACCGCATATTTAAACGACCTGTATTCCATTGTGCTGTCGCCTTCATCCAAATTGGGCATAACGAACCCGAACACGGACCCAGAGGGCATTGATGCCCTTTTAGAGCTGCAGCTGGCTGGCATATTTGAAAACCGAAGCCCCAGCCATTACCTAGACCAGTTCAATGCGCTCAACGCGAGCGGATCGGTCGCTGAAACTACGGCTGGGTCTTCGCTGATAGCGTACATCCAGAGCGGGCAGATTTATTATGATATAGCCATGTTCAAATCGGCGGCCGAGGCCTACAACCTATCCTACGTGTGTCTGCCACCCCAGATAAATCTGGGAAGTGTGGCATACAGCAGCTATTACAGACAGGCATCGACGGTCATAACTGTTAACGGCGTCCCTCTGCAGGTAGTGGGGGGACCCATATTCTTCAGTATGACCATACCTAATGGGTACGCACATAAGGAACTCGCGGCTCAGCTAATAGTTTACATGAATAGCCAGCCGGGAAGGGCGCTGATGTCCCAGTACGGCCTTTCCCCCCTTCCAGTCGAAATGTTATACGGCGATATCAACGATGTGCCACAGCCGCTCAGCTATCTGATAAATTCGACATCCATTGAAAATGTCCACCAATAGGGATTATATCCCCTTCCTGATCCCCCTTATCCTTTTGACCGTCTTTTTCTTCATTCCCATAGCTTTGATGATCTACATAGCTGGCCCCAGAAGCATAGTCAGCGCGTTTATGGATGTTCAATTTCTGAGTTCGGTGGAACTTACCTTCCTAAGCGCCACAATATCCACCGCCGTAGCGGTGCTTGTTGGCACGCCGGTGGCCTACCTGTTGTCCAGAAGGATCATAGGTTCGAGCAAGACCAACCTGTTCTCCAACCTGTTGATTTCGCCACTAACCATCCCCCATACCGTAGTCGGTATAATGTTGCTCATACTGTTCACGCCGATATCACCGATTCATGCCCTGGTGCCCGGCCTGTCCCTTGTTAACAGCTTCGTCGGGCTGATCGCCGCGTTATTCTTCGTATCGGCGCCAATTTATCTGATCTCCATGAAAGAATACTTTGACAGGATGGAGCCGAGGTATGAGATGATAGGGATGAGCCTGGGGGCGAGTCCCCTTGAGGCATTTGTAAAAATAGCTGTGCCCAACTCAAAAAGGGGCATCCTGAGGGTGGCGCTGATTTCCTGGGGAAGGGCCATAAGCGAATTCGGTTCCTTGCTCATACTGACATACTTTGTTACGCTTGCCCCCGTCTTTGAGTACGTAAGGCCAGCTTCCGTGTATGTCTGGTATCAATATGAAGTATATGGTTTGAACGCTGTGCTGGGATATTCTGCTGCCCTCCTGCTGATCTCCATGGTGGTGCTTGTGGCTATGATAGTGGTGAGCTATAAAAATGACTGATTTGAGGGTCTATGATCTGACGTCAAGGAGGAGCTCTTTCGTTGTAGGCCCCATAAGCATGCAACTTGGCCGCGGGGAGGGGGCGTTGATATATGGGGGAAATGGCATCGGCAAGACGACATTGCTATTTACCATTGCCGGGCATCTTCCGGCCACCGGCGGAACGGTCATATTGAATGGCGTCGATATAACGAAGCTCCCTCCTTACAGGAGGGACCTGACACTGGTCCCTGCCGAGTCATCCACGTTTCCAAATATGTCCGTCAGAGAAAACCTTGGCTTCGCCCTTAACCATGCAAAGGAGAGGCCGGACGGACAGAAGCTGATCAGGGCCTTCGATCTGGACGCGCTGCTCGATAAGAGGGGGGGAGCTGTGAGCCTGGGCCAGTCAAAGCTGATTGATGTAGCAAGGGCGCTTATGTACAACCCAGCGCTGATGCTGCTAGATGAGCCATTTTCACACCTCTCCGAGGAGCTCGCGGCGAAGGTTCAAGACGCCTTAAACAGGTATCGGATTGACCGCGGGGGGATGCTTATCGTAACATCGCAGGCGCGCATAAATGGGTTTGACAGGGAAATCCCGCTGGAGCATATCAATCACGCAACCTGACCATCTCGGCCTTCTGAACCTCCACTATATCCGACAGGCGAATTTTCAACGTCATGTCGATCTCTCCGCCACCAGCGTATACCATCACGTCTGGCGGTAGTTCCTGGTCCACTACCGTCCTTATAGGTGAAAGGAGGGCGACGGGTGGCAGGGATCCCACCTGGTATCCTGTTATCTTCACCACCTCTTCGGCCGTCGCTAGCCTCAGCCCGTCCATGCCGAGCCGCCTTGCGAGGGCCGTCTGGTTAACCCTTTTATCGCCCCGGCAGACCACTAAAAGCGGTTTCGCTGAACCATCTATGAAAAGGATGGTCTTTACGATCCTGTCCAGAGGCGCCTGAAGCTCTTCACTGGCAGCGGTCGCAGAGTAAGCGGGCCCATGCTTTATCAGCCAGAATTTGATGCCAATGGCCTCTAGCTTCTGCGATAGATACTTCGAATTAAGGATGTCGGGCGCGCGGTCCACCTGTCCTACCAAGCTCTCGCCTATGGCTTTGGAGATAGCCGTTAACTTCCGTTAAGGGTATCGAATAGCAGTTTCTTGAACTTCGCGGTGTCCGCTTCATAGACCACATTGACGTTAGCATCCTTCAACATTATGTTATAATCGTCGACGCTTATGGCCCCCCTGAATGGCCCGTCGCGGTTATCCACTATTACATATCTTGGAATTGTCCTGGTTGCTATCGAACCGTCGATCGCGATGGCCATGGTTATGGAATCAGGGCAGGTTATCCCCTCCAGGCCCGTGGATTTTTGTAGGTATGCCTTTTCAGCGCTGCTGATCTGCAGGAAAAATTTAGAATTGGCAGTGCCCATCAGTCTAATCTGGTCTATATCATCCTTGCCCAGAAGGCCATACTTCATGGTTATATCCCATCCCACCATCGTCATCGGGATCCCGGACCCTAGAACTATGCTTGCGGCGTCGGGGTCAACCCATGTATTGAACTCGGCGCTCGGCGTTACGTTGCCTGGATAGTTGTGCGTGCCGCCCATAAAGTAGATGTGCTTTATCTTCTTAACTATGGATGGGTCCTTCCTTATGGCCAACGCCAGGTTGGTCATGGGCGCCAGTTCAACTATCGTCATTTCACCCGGGTTATCGTTGATCGTGTCCACTATGGCATCGATTGCGTGCACCTTTTCGACAGCCTTGCTGGCCTTCGGAAAATTTGCGTTGCCCATTCCGTCCTTGCCGTGCACCTCCTCAACGGTGGTCCAGTTCTTGAGGATTGGGGTCCTGCACCCAGCATAAACAGGGACCTGATTGCCCTTTCCGGCGAATTCGACGGTGTACAGGGCGTTCTCCACTTCCTGATCAAAGGATACGTTGCCGCAATTTACGGTCACGGCATCCACCTTCACGTCCTGGTTTTTCAGCGCCAGAAGCAAGGCTGCCGCATCATCCCCGGCGGTATCGGTATCTATTATAAGGTGCAGCATAAGGCGTCTGTAAACCTACATCATTTAAGCGTTTCTAGGAAATGGCACGGGCAGCATCCGATCCTGGTAATTGACCCGAAGCAGCCTTGCCAGCTGGTGTTTTTGGCAAGATTTAATAAGAACCATCAGAAACAACGGCAAATGACAAGCGTTTATGTATTTGTTAATATATTTGTGGAATCCTCAATGATGGACTATGTACTGGGCGCCCTGGCCGAGATCCCTGAAGTGGTGGAGCTCTACGAAGTCACTGGCGAGTTTGATATAATTTCCCTGATATCCTGCTCTGACATTGAGGACTTCAGAAACATACTCAAAAACAAGATCCTGAAGATACAGGGGATCAAGAGCACGGTAAGTGCGGTGGTCCTGCACATGCATAAGGGAGCCAAGCTGTAAGCATGGAAGTCAGATCAACATTCAGTCAAGAGTCAATAAAAAAAATGGGCGTTAGCCCTCAGCTGTCAGCTTATACGTGTTCAAAGTGTAAAAAACGCCCGGCCTTCTACAACAGGGCCTATTCTGGGGAGTACCTATGTAAAAAGTGCTTTGTAAAGGCCATATACAAGAAGACGGTTGATACCATCAAGAAATACAAACTGATAAACTACGGTGAAAGGGTGGGGGTGGGGGTCTCTGGAGGGAAGGACAGCCTTTCCCTTCTGTTCATATTAAGCAAGTTCCTCGGCGCGGAAAGGCTTGTATCGATAACCATAGATGAAGGAATTGCCGGATACAGGGAGGAGGCCGTTGGATTTGCCGAAACGGTTTCACGGAGGCTTGGGGTAAAGCATGTGGTATACACCTATAAACAGCTGTTTGGCCGTTCGATGGATGAGGTACAACCGTTAAAGGGCGACCATTCTTCATGTTCCCTGTGCGGCACATTTAGAAGGCGGGCCCTGGATATAGCAGCCGAAGAGGCTGGCGTCGATGTATTGGCTACAGCCCATAACCTGGACGACCTTGTCCAATCCTTTCTGATAATCCTTACCAATGGGGACCTCGACAGGCTCGCCGAGGCAAATCCCGCGGTCGGATATTCTACGGCCTTCAGTGCCAGGAAGGTGCATCCATTTATGGCCATCTATGAAAGGGAGCTCGCGATATTCGCCATGCTTAAGCGGTTTCCGATGCAGTCGGTAACATGCCCATATATGAATGAAGGTATAAGGACAGAAGTTAGGAACTTCCTCAATACGCTGGAGGAAGGGCATCCAGGGATCAAATTTGAGCTCCTGAGGTCCTACGAAGGCTTGGTTGAAAGGCGCACGTTCAGGAACGGCGGCAGCTGCAGCAGGTGCGGTAGGCCGTCCAAGGGGAACCTTTGTCAGGTCTGTATGATGATGGACGCCCTGGATGAAGCCAGCCGCCATCACGGTGGATAAACTGAGGGGGCCCATTAATGGTTAAATACGCAGCCATCAACACCAAACTCATGAGCGGGCGAAGGCCAGGGGCGCCGGATCATAGGCCCTTCTGGTGGTATAATTGACCGCGCTTCTAGACATCCTGTACCCGGTGTACTTTACGGCCAGTTCGCCGATACTCCTTTTGCTGCTTTTCGCGGCATCCCTAATCGTAGTATTGCCCATATTGATAATGTGGGAAAGGGTGCTGATCAGGTTCTCCAGGACCGTTGAGGATGCGCACAAGCCTGGAAGGCCTATGGTTCCACGGCCAGCTGGCCCCGCCCTTCTCCTTGCCTTCGTGATAATCCTGGCCCCATTTCTGTTAACCAGGAGCGTGGCCGGCTTCCTGATGACTGGTGCCATAGCCCTGCTCATAGGGCTTTACGATGACCTCAGGGGGCTGGGGGGGATAATCAAGCCGGCCCTGTCACTGTTAATAGCGGTTCCCCTCATCCTGCTGGGCGTCTACAATTACAACCCCCACCTCCCTTTCATAGGGTCAACCACGCTTACTATAATCTATCCGCTGCTGATGATCATCGGAGCCAGCATATTCAGTAACGCTTCAAATATGATGGATGTGTATAACGGGGTGTTGAGCAGCGTGCTTGCAACAGCCACCGTGCCGCTGCTTGCGATCTTCATTTTACAGCGCAATCTCACCATGGCCGTGCTTTCATTGGTTTACCTTGGTGTGGTGCTGGGCTTTTTCTTCAGGCATAAATATCCATCGAAGATATTCCCTGGGGATAGCGGCTCGCTCATGTTGGGCGCAATGTACTTCGCCCTGGTAGTTATGGGGCAGCTGGAGATCATAGGCATACTGGCCTTTATGCCGTTGATCTTTAATGGATTCTTCATAATAACTTCGGTAAGGGGCTTCAGAGAGCACAAGAGCTTTCAACGACCGGTCAGCCTTACGGAAAATTATGAGATAACGGCAAACAAGGGGCGCGGGCTTCCCATAACGCTTGTAAGGCTGCTTACCGTATCGCATCCCCTCAGTGAAAAGGATCTAGCTTTGAACATATGGCTGCTTTCAGTGTTTTCTTCGGCGTTCGCGCTGATCGTCTACCTGTTGGTTGGTGCTTGAGTTGAAGATAGTAAAGGAAACATATCAGTTGATGGCGGTTACCGGGGCATCGGGCCTGCTCTTGCTGCTCATCCTCTGGCTTATCAGCCTGGTGTTAAAGTTTGGCTACGGAGAACGAAGCCTGTCTATAACGATTATGAGGGATGGCGTCAGCATACTGCTGTTTGCGCTGTGGTTCTACATGTTCCTACTGCTTAGGGACCTTATGGGCAGGCGCAGGGGAATGTGAAGACTCCCATTTCCTTCTCTTAAGGTCGAAGGCCGCCTTATCGTATATGGGCTTTGCGGGGTTGCCAGCTACTACGGTGTTGGGAGGAACATCCTTGACTACGACCGCCCCCATACCCACCACGGAATTTTCACCGACCGTTATTCCAGCTTTGAGGATGGCCCCGGCACATATGGCTGCCCCCTTCATGACCTTCACCCCTATTAACGCGCCGCTCATCGGGTATGGATCATTCGTCAGCACTGCGGCAGGCCCTATGAAAACGTTATCTTCGATGACGGAAAGGGGGGGAATATATGCCTGACCTTCGATCCTTACATTGTTGCCTATTGTGACGCCATAGTCCACGTGTGCAAGCGAGCCTATTGACACATTATCCCCTATCGTCGTGTTATCGCCCACATATGCGAAGTGCCATATCTTGACGCCTTTACCCATCCTTACGCCGGCCCCAACATATTTGATGATGTCCATGGCTTGAAATATGGAGGCGCATTATTTAGCGTTATCTGGATCAGCCATCTCCCCTGAAAGAAGGAGGGTAGCCGGGCACGGGTATCCATATGGGGGCAGGTGAGTTGGAGGCAGCCGGGTGGACCACCTTAAAGGGGGCCATTTGGTTCAAACAGGTCGTCCCCTCAGAGGTACGCCCGGCCCATTTTACCCCTAGGGAGCGGAGGTCCTTCCATTGTGGCTTTTTATGGCTGATGTAATTCTGGGCGGAAGGAAGGACGATAGGTCATCGAATCCATTGAAGTCGATTGGCGCTGTAGTCCTGTTACCGGAGTCAGCCAGGACCCTTTTCACCTTGACGAGCAGGTCGCGCTGGTCACGTGCAACTGTGATCGCTCTGATCCTAAGAAGATGCCTATCAATATATGTCATGGAGCCAGGGTAAAAGGATATTGCGGGCACCCCCATAAGCGCTGCTTCCGCGGTCATGGTGCCGCCCCTCCCTATGAATAGCCTTGCGCCATCTATTATGTTGGGGCCGAAGAAAGGGCCGCCATATATCTTTACATTCCCTCTGGTTTCAACCATATTTGTATACCTTCTTAGCACTATAAACTTCTCATCAGGCAGGCTGTTAGCAAGCTCTTCAATATTGATCGGATTGTGCGCTTTGCTCAGATAGGAAGCCCATCCCTCTTCCTCCCTGATTATGATAGCTCCACTTCCCTCCTTTTCTATATCGTTCTTGGCGGGCCAGAGCTTCCTCCTAGCCACCCATAGCGCAGGATCTATGGAGCGATAGCTCACTACATCTTCTTTTCCGATGCCGTACCGCGTCCAGGCCGTTTTTGGGATAACCCATGGAGTGAACAGCTTACTGGAGAGCGGAACCGTCAATCTGGAGACGAATTCGCTATGAGGCGAATCGCAGATCATGATATGCGGCAAGCCCAGTCCGAACGCGATTCGGGCAGCATCCGGGCTTCCAAAGGAAACAGCTCCAGCTATATCTTCATCCTTAATCACCTCTAACAGCGCCCGCTGTCTCGCTATTCCCGCCGTCAACTTCGACAGGATATCCTTGCCTCCATGATACCCCACTTCCCTTGGTTTAGCCCTTATCTTGAGCCTTGATATCACACGTTCCAGTTCCTCATACCCCCTTATGGTCACAAGGGCCTCCATATCTAAAGAATCCTCTAGGAACTTGTAGAATAAATAGTGCTTGGGCGTCAGCAGGTCAAACCATATCTTGGCCAAATTTCTTAACCCCTTTACCAACAGGCCCTGATCCCCTGGCAGGCATGGAAGGCGATCACATCCCCTAGAACTTCACCATACTATTAAATGTTGCCAACGGGCATGGCCGGCAACATGGAATAGCCAGAAACGCCTTTAACAGGGCTCATCAAAGGCCTGTTCAACGTAATCGCCATCATTAAAGCCAGCAAGCTAGATCTGTAAAAGTTTAAATTTAGCCGATAGAATGATAAATATGGTTCAACCCAAGGCGAGGTATATGAGAAGGCTTGACGCCGACAGGTATCTATCAGTTTCAATCTGGGCAGGTAAGACGCACCCCGAGGATGAAATAATAAGGGTGCAGATAAGGAAGAGGAACCAGCAGGACTGGCAAACCGAATCTGACTTGAGCATATACAGGACGGCGGGTGGCGTCTATACCGAATTGAAACCACGGGAACAGTCACCTTCGCAGGCGCCTTCAGCTGCTCCTCGCTAATAACGGATCGAGAGATATGTCGGATATTCGTAAGATCCCGGCCACAATGGCCACACAGCATCCGGACAATGCCACCATGCCGGACTGGGCCGAAGGAAGGATCATAGAAGGTGAAAAGGAGATAGAGGAAGCGTACCTTGCATACAGCAAGTATGGCTGCACGGAGGTCATGTGGGATGCCGAAGGCAAGGACGTTGACATGCAGGTCCTGAGGAAATTTTTTAGCATATATGGGGATTTCTTCAAAAAGAACAGGATCGGTCATGACATATTCCTTACCTACAGGATCCCTAACCCTATGGCGGAATCAGTGGAAAAGAAGAACTTTTCAGAAATGCTGGAAACAATACCGAAGTTCAACGATGTCTACAGGGCCTTCTATGGTAAAGATGTGCCATTTATGGAGGTGATACTGCCCCTGACAAGGTCAGCTGATGACCTGTTAAGGGTACATAATTACTATAAGACGGTGGTGGCTGACAAGGAAAAGGTCGATATAGGTGGCATTACGGTGGCGAAGTGGCTCGGGACAATAGACCCGAAGTCAATAGAGGTTATACCCCTTTTCGAGGACATGGGAAGCCTTCTATCCGCCGGCCAGATCATCAGCAAGTACATAGACTCGGTACGGCCAAGGTACATGAGGGTGTTCGTTGCAAGGTCCGACCCCGCGTTAAATTACAGCATGATTTCGGCCGTTCTGCTCGCCAAGCTCGCCATCTCCTCCTTCAAGGACGTTGAAGAAAAATACAGCATACCGATCTATCCCATAATAGGCGCAGGCTCACTCCCTTTTAGGGGGCACCTGTCTCCCGATAACATCTATCATTTTATGGAGGAATACCCGGGATTGGATACAGTTACCATTCAATCCGCCTACCGTTATGATTATCCAGATCCTTCGCAATCAATTGGTGAACTGAACTCCATGATACCTTATTCATTGAAGAAGTCAATGGACGCGGACGCTGCGGACGAGCTCGTGAAGATAATCAGGCGTGTCTCTGATAGCTATCAAAGGAGGGTAGAATCCATGGCGGGGCTCATCAACCAAATTTCCCTATACGTACCTCGCCGACGCGCTAGAAAGCTCCACATAGGGCTGTTCGGTTACTCAAGAAGGATGGGACGGGTGAAGCTGCCGAGGGCCATAACGTTCGTAGCTGCGCTTTATTCGATAGGGTTACCGCCGGAAATACTTGGCCTGGATGCAGTACTTCAGCTAAAGGAAGCTAGCTTCAATATACTGAAGGAGCATTATGTAAACTACAAAAAGGACCTGGAAATGGCCTGTAAATATCTAAATCCGGCGCTTCTGGATGACCTTCAGGAGGCGCAGCTCTACAATGGAATCGTAAGGAGGTACAGCCTGAGGAACATGATGGATCTGGTCAAACGGGATATGGACGCCCTTGACGCGCTGGGAATAAGGGTTGGGCCAACCACCAATGAAGAAAGGAGGCATCTCAACCTGACCAAGAACCTCCTGATCTCCATCGTAGACGGTCAAAGCGAAATGGCTGGGAGGGAGATCAGTGCGATGGGCATGTTGAGAAGGTCGCTGGGCTGATAGCGAACATGGTTCAGCAAAAAGTTTAAATTTTCTAGTTTCTCCAATAACAACGGGTGGATAAATTGTCATCATGGGGCATTCGTAAAAGAAGGGATGAGGATGACTTCTGGGCCTACTTTCAGGATATAGATAAGATGTTTGAAAACATATTCAAGTCCCTTGAGCAGGGCGATAAGGAGTTTGTAGAAGGGCCCATCTTCTATGGATTTTCCTGGAACGTTGGCCCTGATGGGAAGCCTATAATAAGGGAGTTCGGGAATGTCAGGTCAGGTTTCAAGGGGGTCAAAAGGTCCGATGTACGTACGCCCTTCTATGACATAGTCATGGATGACAAGAATAATGAGCTTAATGTCATAGTCGAACTGCCTGGCGTAGATAAGGAAAAGGTGAGGGTGAACGCCACTCCGGACTCGGTGGAAGTCGAGGCCGATGGGAGCGGAAGGAGATACGCCATAGATATTCCCCTTGATTTGCAGATCGAGCCTGAAACTGCAAAGGCCACCTTTAATAACGGGATACTTCAGGTGACCTTTAAGGTTAAGCACTTCAGGAATAAGGGTGGCGTAAGGATCAACATAGGTTGATTTCTGCTCAGAACATCTAGCTAGCGCAGCCATATGGAGAATTTTGAACTTATAAAGGAGGGGGCTACGTCATTCTATGCCCCCCTCGGTTCAAGCCAGGGAAAAGGACCGGTAACTGAGCCCGTATTCTTCAACCCGGTTGGCCGAATGGCTCGAGACATATTTATCATATGCCTTTCCGCGTTTTCGGAGCTCGTTGGCTCTCGTGGTCTTTCATTTGCTGAAGCGTTCGCAGGCACCGGGGTCAAGGGCATCAGATTGGCGATGGAGGGAAATGGGTATTCCAAGTTCTTTATGAACGACCTGAACGATGCCGCGGTTAACGTAGTTGGCAACAACGCGCGGCTGAACGGTATTGAGGGAAAGGTCGTCATATCCGGCAGGGACGTGTATTCCTTTCTTCAATCGATAAGGGATATGGGAGGGGTGGATGCCCTGGACATAGACCCGTTTGGGTCTCCAGCGCCGTTTATCGAATCGGCCATCAGGGCCACCAAGAACGGCGGGCTTGTATCATTTACGGCCACGGATACCGCTGTCCTGAGCGGCGTACACGCCGCTGCAGCTGAAAAGAAGTACGGGATCAAGGCCTTCAGGGGGCAGTGCCACAGGGAGACGAGCGCACGGGCGCTTGCTTCAGCCGTTATGATCAGCGGAGCCCGTCTTGACGTTGCAACTAAGCCGCTTTTCTTCCATGTATACAAGCATTACATTAGGGGCTATTTCTTGGCTATTAGGTCCGCGGCCACAGCCACCTCACTGGTTGAATCCTTTGGGCACCTTTCATATTGCAGCTGCGGATACATGACATCCGAAGAAGCGGCAGTATGTCCTCAATGCTTTAGGCCGCTAAAGAAGGCTGGCCCCTATTATCTTGGGCCTTTGTTCGATCTGGACTTCCTGCGCAGGGCCAGCGCCTTCTCCGCAGGATCATTTCCAAGGATCAGGCTGTTCGAGACGGCCCTGAACGATATCCAGCTCCCCCCTTATTTTTATCGCCTTCCATCCATCACCGATGACATGGGCATCCCCACGCCGGCCAGGCTCAAGGTCATTTCAATGTTACAGAAGGCCGGTTTTCTGGCATCGGAGCCTTCGTTCGATCCTCAGGGGATCAGGACCAACGCCCCTTTCCCCATCATTAAGGCCATAATGGAGTACGTAAGCGGAAACTGAGAAACGAAATCAAATCTCCAGAGGTTATAATAAATGGCTGGCTCTGATCTGTTAAGCCATATGCGAGGGGTGGGATTTGAACCCACGAACCCCAACGGGACGAGGTCCTAAGCCTCGCGCCTTTGGCCAAGCTGGGCGACCCTCGCGTGCAAAACAAGTGGACCGGGGGGGACTCGAACCCCCGACCTCTCCCATGCCAAGGGAGTATTCTACCTCTGAACTACCGGCCCTCCACATGTTTGATGGGATTTGGGTTTTTATGTATTTCTAGTGCGGATGCAAGTGAGTCCTGCGCGCACCAGCAGTTCATCAATCGCTTTTGGAATTGCTCGAATCGACCGGGTCATTGCTAAGCTTTGGCCCGAACCTTATAAATGTAACAGAACAGGATTTGCAACGTTCGAGCTCCTGTAACAACAGGAGGAAACGGTTCAGGTAGTATTTGTAACGCCTTCGTCCATATACTTCGACGAATGCGTTTATCATCGTATCGAAGGAGAATATCACGGGGGACCTGCCTTCGAGTAATACATCGATCAGGTTATGAATCAAGTTCTCCGGATCCAGTTCAAATATTTGCCTGGTCTTTACGAAGTTTGAAATATACCCGTCCAGGTCTATTATATAGGTCGACGGGTCAATAGCCCTTATCCCTTCTCTGGAAGACCTGAGCGTCCTTACCATGGAAATGCCCCTATTCGAGCAAAATGCTGTATGAGCGTCCTTTTCCTTCCTTGGAGCGATAGGTCTTCATGATCATCTGCCTGGTTGACTCCGATTGACGCCACTGGTCATAGGATATCGAAATGGTCGAACTCCCCGGCATACTGCTCCTCGGTCATATCCATCCTTTCTACTTCAGCCAGCGGCGGCCCATGCCTGCACCACCTGATGAATTCATCGATCATAGGGCTTTCCCCTTCGCACACTATCTCCACTGAGCCGTTGGCAAGGTTTCTAGCGCTGCCAGTGATTCCGAGCGCTGTCGCCTCGGCACGTGCCTCCGCCCTGAACGCTACCCCCTGCACTTGACCGTATATCAACAGATGAAATCTCTTCTTCATCAACCTTTCACTACTCCAATGGGGATCAGCCTGGCTACCCTTTTTGCGAGCCCTGCCATTTCGGTCACTTCAGCTACTACATCGACATCCTTGTAGGCGCCCGGGGCCTCCTCCGTTACCGTGTCAGTGCTTGCCGCTCTGACCTGTATCCCTCTCCTTCGCAGATCGCTCATCAGCCCCTCATATGGGTAGCGTCTTCTTGCGCTGCTCCTGCTCATGAACCTGCCAGCCCCATGTGCCGCGCTCCCGAAGCTAAGCGTATCGTTCCCGCTCTGTCCAAGCATGACGTAGCTGGCAGTCCCCATACTTCCCGGTATCAGGACCGGCTGTCCTATATCCCTATATTCCTGCGGTATAAATTTGGAACCTGCACCGAAGGCCCTTGTAGCCCCCTTCCTGTGCACGTAAAGCGTCTGATTTTCCCCATCCACCATATGCTCCTCCTTCTTTGCTATATTGTGGGCTACATCGTATATCAGTTTCATATCCAACTTTTCGAAGTCGCTGTTGATGACGCCGAAGCTCTTTCTCACCATATGAGTAATCAATTGGCGATTTACCCATGCGAAATTTGCGGCGCTGCGCATGGCTGAAATGTAGTCTTCACCTTCCCTGCTAGTAACCGGCACAGCGGCAAGCTCGCGGTCTGGCAGATCTATATTATAGCGGTGGCTTGCGCTTTCCATCTTCTGCAGGTAGTCGCTGCAGGTCTGGTGGCCATACCCCCTGCTTCCCGTGTGAATGAGGACCAGTATCTGGCCCTGCCTGACGATGCCCATGCGCTTGGCGCTGCGTTCGTCAAATACCCGGTCTACGGCCTCAATTTCAAGGAAGTGATTTCCGCTCCCGAGGCTCCCCAGCTGCTTACCCCCCCTTGACTTAGCCTCCTTGGAAACCTTGGACGGGTCAGCGCCGGCTATGCTGCCGTTCTCCTCACAGTATTCGAAATCGTCCTCGATCGCATATCCATTTTCGACGGCCCACCTGACGCCTTCCTTTGTAATATCATCAAGCGCGGTCATGTTGAACCTGAAACCGCTGCTGCTTCCTAGGCCGCTGGGCACGTTCCTGTACATGCTGTCCAGCAGGGCATTAAGCTTTGGCTTTATTTCAGCCATGGTAAGGTTGGTCCTGACCAGTCTGACGCCGCAGTTGATATCATAACCGACCCCTCCGGGGCTGATTACGCCATCTTCTCCAAAGGCGGCCACCCCACCTATGGGAAATCCGTATCCCTCGTGGCCGTCAGGCATGACCATGGAGAACTTCCTGATTCCTGGAAGCTTTGAGACATTTATAGCCTGAGATATCGTCCTGTCCTGCTGCATCTTTTCCAGAAGGGCTTCATTAGCGTAGATTTTGACCGGCACTTTCATGCCTGCGTACTGGTCAGCCGATATCTCCCAGGTTTGCCCTCCGGTCTTTTTGATGTTTATAATGATGACCCCCTGTTCTCTAGCTCTAGCGCTCCATTTTTATGTATCTGCCGCTTCCGGGCTTGGCTATCAGTTCCCAGTCTTCCACGACCAGCTCTCCCCTCCTGATTACGTATTTAGGCCATCCCTTGAGCATCATTCCATCGAATGGTGAGTAACCGGCCTTGTAGAGGTCAGCCCCTTCTACCTTCCTTTCGTACTTTGGATCTATGATAATAACGTCCGCCGAGTTCCCTACAGTGAGCTTTCCCTTTCCTCTTAATCCAAATCTGGAGGCGGCGTTTGATGATGATACCTTCAGAAGGCTATTCAGCGATAGTCGGCCCTTTATGAATCCATACGTGTACAGGAGCGGGAACATAGTGGCTAGCCCCGGGACTCCCCCCCATGCCTTCCAGGGATCCTCCCATCCTATCTCCTTTTCAGCCCTGGTCCCAGGAGCGTGATCAGTGGCCACCATCTCCACTGTTCCATCATCTAAGGCGGCCCAGAGGGCATCAACGTCATTGCTTGACTTGAGAGATGGTGACATTTTTATGTACGGCCCCAGCTTCTCCACGTCCTTCCTGGTAAATATTAGGTAATGCGGGCAGGTTTCGCTCGTTATATCCACCTTTAACCTCTTCAGTTCCCTGATTGTCTGCGCCCCCATCTCCGAGCTCAGATGCGCTATATGAATGGGGCTGTGCGTTAGCCGGGAATAGATCCCAACCCTGTGAATTGCCGAGGCTTCACCCTCGGGGGGCCTTGCTTCATGTACAGCTATCTGATCCCGCCGGCTGGCCAGGCGGTTGGTCATCAGGTTGATGATCGTTTCATCCTCTGCGTGGAATGTGGCTATTGAGTTCGTGGCCGCAGTTTCCTCTTCAATTTTGTATATGGTGTCATCGCTTGCCTGGAACGGCCTGCATGTAAATATCTTAAAGGCCATGGCCCCCATCTTGCTCAGGCCCTTAACGGCACCGTAATTCTTTTCCCTAATGAACCCAGCATATACGGAGAAATCAGTAAGGGCTGATTTGTTCCCATCATTTATCCTCTCCTTTAGGCTGGTTTCATCATCTATATCCTTGACCAGCGGCATTTCAATATAGGTAGTTACCCCTCCCAGGAGGGCAGCGCGTCCTGCGTGTGCAAAATCTTCCCTATTCAAGTAACCAGGGTCGTTTGTATGGGAATGTGGGTCTATGGCACCAGGGAGCACCTGCATTCCGGTGGCGTCTATGACCTTCTCAGCCGATTTTCCATTTAGGTTCGCGCCCATCGCCGTTATCCTGCCGCCCTCAATGGCAAGGTCAGCGTTAACCATTCCTTCCCCTTCCATGGCGATCATGCCGTTCTTGATGATAAGATCAATAGTCATGACTGGCAATGTCTCTGGTACATTTAAAAAGATATCCATGATGGTTCGTCAGCTGCCCCTCAGCAAGGGCCCCGGAGCTTGAAGCTGGCCTCACCAGCAGGTGTAGTTTCATCGAACTGCAACGACTGGCTTGCTAAAGAACCTGCAAGGGGGCGAGCGACATAATGAAGCTCACGCCCCTTTGCGTAAGAGGATGCCACAGGGTGAGACCGTGAGCGGGCATTCCCTATAAATATTTTTAAGGGCGAGTTTTGGCATATAGGCAAGGAACAGATGATATTAGTTGACAGATGGTACGATAAAATATTTAATTAAGTTAAAATTTAAAATAGAGGGCATCGTTGAAAAGGCCGACATAATTGGAGCGATATTCGGACAGACGGAGGGGCTTTTTGGCCCGGAGCTGGACCTTAATGAGCTTCAGAAGAACTGGAAGATCGGAAGGATAGAGCTTAACGCACAGAGCAAGAACGACCTTGTCACAGGAGAAGTAACGATTCCTTCATCGGCAGATATAACCATGACCAGCCTCATAGCTGCCGCCATTGAAAGTGTTGAAAAAGTGGGTCCATGCAATGCTAAATTCCAGCTTGTAAGCATAGAGGATATAAGGGCAACGAAGAGGAAGCAGATAACCGAAAGGGCTAAGGAGATACTCAAGGACTGGTACATAAAGTCCTCCAGCGAAGGTGAAAAGGCGCAGAACGAGGTCTACGACACTCTGAAGCCGAATAAGGTTGGCGAGTTCGGTGAAGATAAGCTGCCGGCAGGCCCTCTGGCCAACGAGTCTAAGGATATAATACTCGTGGAAGGCAGGGCAGACATCATAAACCTCATGAGAGCTGGATTCGAAAATACAATAGCGCTGAACGGCGTAAAACTCCCCGATAGCGTCATAAAGCTGAAAGGGAAGAGGAACTTCATAGCCTTCCTGGACGGAGACAGGGGAGGCGATCTGATTCAAAAGGAGGTGGAGCAGATGCTGGGAAGGGTCCCCGTGCTGAGGGCGCCGACCGGCAAAGAAGTGGAGGAACTGACCCCTTCACAGATAAAGGATATACTCGACGCTCATCTATCAAGGGCTGAGGCCGTAAAGGCTGAAGTCAAGGTCAAAGGAGAGCCAAGGACGGAACCAAGGACGGAGCCAAGGACGGAGCCAAAGGAGGAGTTGAAGGTTGAGGCTCCGCCGCCTATAAACAAGGAATTGCTTGACAAGGTAAAGGAGCTCTACCCGTCCCTTAAGGAGACGCTTGAGGGGTGCATATTGGATGAGAAGCTCAGCGTGCTTGCCAGGTTGCCCGTAAATGATATGCTGCGAAATCTCCAGATGACCAAGGATGGGGTGTATTTGATATTTGACGGGATAGTCACCCAAAGGGTGATCGAGTCGGCATCGAAGGCTAACTATAAGGCGATCGTAGGCTATAAGCTAGGTGATGGGCTTGATGTGCCTCAGTCCATTCAGGTCTATACGTTTTCCCAGTTGGATGTCCAGTGAACGTAACAATTTTGGCCCGGTGACGGTGCCGGACCCTTGGTCGTGTAGCTAAATTGCTGGCGGGATTGATAGGAAAGCCGAACGCCGGCAAATCGACGTTCTTTAACGCCGCGACCATGTTATCGGCCAAGACCGGCAATTATCCATTCACAACGGTGACCCCTAACATCGGCGTAGCATGGGTCACCAGACGCTGCGTTTGCCGTGAGCTTGGCGTTACTGATAATCCAAGGAACTCCAGATGCGAAAACGGGATAAGGTATGTGCCGGTGAAGCTCGTGGACCTTCCTGGGCTAATAAGGAACGCCTGGCGGGGGGAGGGGCTTGGCAATCAGTTCCTGGATGAAGTGATGAAAGCTGATGCGCTGATACACGTGGTGGACGCCAGCGGATACACCGGGCCGGGCGGAGAGGTCCTGAGTTCGCCTTCAAATGATCCGTTAAATGATATAGAATTTATCGAGGACGAGATTGATATGTGGATTGCAGGCACAATAAGGAAGGACGTCTCAAAGATCTCCAAGGCCGCCAGCGCTGAAGAGGTAAACGAAATCATGGCCTCCAGGTTGAGCGGATTGGGCATACGGGCAGGAACTATTAAGGAGGTCCTCAAGGAATACGACGTAAAATTGAGAGAATGGAATGACGACCTGCTAGTGGACTTTTCGCGGAAGGTCAGGAAGATGGCAAAGCCAATACTGGTGGTAGCCAATAAGGCCGATGTCATCTCGGCCGAAGAAAACATAGAAAGGATAAGGAAGTCTGGAAGGCCGGTGGTACCGGCTTCAGGCGAGGCCGAACTGTTGCTTAAGAAGGCCGCCGAAAAGGGTGTAATACGTTATCAAGCAGGCCAGGGTTCGTTCGAGGTCACCAACCCGGGCCTCCTCACAGAGCAGCAACGCCGGGCGCTCGACACAATTACATCCATTATCGATAAGTACGGGTCCACTGGCGTTCAGCGAGCCATCAACGAAACATACTATGAACTTCTCATGTCGATAGGTGTGTATCCTGTAGAGGATGAGAACAGGTTCAGCGACAAAAAGGGGAACGTACTGCCTGATACGTTTATAGTAAAAAAGGGCACTACAGCGAGGGAGCTCGCCTATATCGTTCATACGGACCTAGGCGATGGGTTCCTTTATGCGGTGGATGCCCGTACGAAGATGAAATTGGGGGCAGATTATGAATTAAAGGATGATGACATAATAAAAATCGTATCGACTTCCCGTATGGCTGGTAAAAATAAATAAAAAAATAATAAAAAAGTAAGTTATATTTAACTTAGGACAGACCTAGGTCAGGAAATGCTGCCTTTTGCAGGCCGAGTTCCTCCTGAAGCGTCCTTATCCTCTTCGCGTATTCGGTCATCTTCGCCTTATCCTTCTGCACCTTAGCAATCTTGTAAGCCTTCCATGCCTTCTTGAGCGCACCCCACGTTTGTCCTTTATTATATGTTGGCATTATACCTCATACATAGCAATGAAATAGCGAAATAAAAACTTTGCGTTTATGAAGCGCAAGAAACGCGGCATGATATGGGAAATACGCAGGTTTCTTGATAACATTAATGGCCTTTGAGCTTGATATTTACATTAAAAGGCGCGGTAATCTCTGTTCCAGTACAGGAGAGGCCTTCCTTCACCTGTATGGCCATCGATGACGTCACCCATAAACAGCACATGGTCATAGGCCTCCTTTGTATCCTTCAGTTCAACAAACATCGTCACAAGCCCGTCGATATATGGCAGGCCTTCATACATGCTCTTCTCTATATTATCGAACTTATTGATGTTATGTGATGCAAAGGTCTTTGAAACTTCGGTCTGGTCATCTCGAAGGATGGTCAGGGCGAACCTCCTGGCCTTCTTGATAGCATTAACGATTGGCGAAGACTTATCTATTGAAATCAGTATTGACGGAGGGGCCACAGTCAGGGAAATAAAGCTGCTAACGGTTATCCCGTACAGATTTCCGTCATCGGCTGTCGTCACTATAGCTACGCCAGATGCCCATTTAGACATCATATCCTTAAAGGCCTTAGTGTCCATGGTTACCCGTAAATCGATCTGGCTTTAAGTATTGCTCATATGTATTGGGTAAATTCTAGCGTGTAACCAAAAAGTCGTTTGCCAGTATATGCCAGCAATGGCCCTAACCAGCTAGGCATATTGATTCCTGAAGCCGGCCCCAACAGCCATAGGAAGGTTTTTATCTATAGTGGTAAAGTGGGGGTACATTGGGGATTATAGATGCCTGAATATGGCTATTCGAGCTCGGTATATGATCGGGCCACAGATGTACGTGGGAGCCTTAGGGAAGTGGACATTAGCCCAAAGGCTGCAAGGGAACTGGCAACAGCCATAAGGGGCCTTCCCATATCACGTGCAAGGGCCATATTGAACGATGTCGTGGATATCAAGAGGCCAGTGGCCTTCAGAAGATACAAGCTCAAGGTTGGCCATAAGGCTGGACTAAACGGATTTGCAGCCGGAAGGTACCCCCGTAAAGCCGCCCTGAAATTCCTTGAACTGCTGGATAATCTGGAGAGCACCGCTGATTTTAAGGGGTTTGATCCCAGCAGCATCGTCCTGGTGCATATTACCGCATACCCGGGCAGGAAGCTAAAAAGGAGTATGCCGAGGGCTATGGGAAAGACATCTCCAAAAAATAAAATACTGGTGCATGTTGAAGCGATAGGGAGGGTGATGTAAGATGTCGATGATGGATTTTTACCTAACCAATGCAATGGTCCAGGTGAAGCTTGAAGAGTACCTGGCGGAAAAGCTCGGAGATGCTGGGTTTGCCAGGGTTACGATGGAGAAGACGCCGCCGATGGGCACAAAGATCAATATCTACGTGTTAAAGCCAGGCCTAGTAATAGGGAAAAGGGGCGTAAATATCAAGGCCCTGGTGGATTCAATAGCGAGGGAATTTAACATACCAGAACTGGTCGTGAATACTATAGAAGTAACTAATCCGGATCTAAACCCCATAATACTGGCTCAGAGGATAGCTACCGCAGCTGAAAAGGGGATAGTATTCCGAAGGGCTGCTAACCAGGCGCTGAATATTGCGATGAAGGCTGGGGCGCTGGGCTGCGAAGTGAGGATCGGAGGAAAGATAAGGAATGAGAGGGCTAGTTTTCAGAAGTTTACCGCCGGGGTGATACTGAAGAGCGGCTATCCGAGGGAGGTGTATGTGGACAAGGCGGTCAGGCATGTTCTTCTGAAGATGGGGCTCTACGGTATCCAGGTGAGGATCTACAGGGAAAATAGGCTTAACGAATTTAAAATGAAGGAGAGCGTTAAGGAAATAAAGGAGGAGGCAAAGGTTGAAACAGCTCAAAAAGCTCCATGAAAAGTCAGATAAGGAGCTCGACGACCAGTTAACGGATATGAGAAAGGAACTTTCAAGGCTCAGGATACTTTCGGCCAGGGGCACATTGGCCAAAGAGTCAGGCAAGATCAAAGGGGTAAGGAGAAATGTTGCACGGGTGATGACCGAAATTAGGAGGAGGGAAATTGAAGGTGGGCGATCTGATTAGTTCACGCGGGCGGCTGAATTACAGTGGTGTGATGGTTTATGAAACAAAGAACATGGTATACCTCGATGGCGAAAGAGGGGTTAAGATGATACCGAAGGCTAACCATGACTTTATGGTCAATGGTAGGATGATCAGCGGAACAACGCTGCTGAAAAGGCCCTGGGAGAGGTTATTGTGATGATAAGCGCATTGGGCGTTAATCAGCCCACCGGCAGTTGTGACGATCCGCTGTGCCCGTATCACGGATCCCTCAAAATCAGGGGGAAGCTGATCGAGGGGATGGTCGAGGGCATGAAGTCCAGGAAGGTTATTACGGTGAGGCGGGAATACTACTTCTACGTAAAGAAATACCTGAGGTATGAAAAGAGGAGGCAGATGATACATGCCAGGCTGCCCTCCTGCGTCAGCGTAAAGGTGGGATCAAAGGTGCTGCTGGCGGAGACCAGGCCCATAGGAAAGAATATAGCCTTTGTGGTCCTCGGAGAAAGGGTGAGTTAGGTCATGTCATCTCAGAAATCACGTGCAGTTTCTGCCAAGGGCGTCGAAGAATACAAGCCGCACACTACTAAGGCTATCCCCGTAACCTCCGTCATTACCTGCGCCGACAACACGGGGGCCAAAACGCTGAAGGTTATACAGGTACAGCGATATAAGGGAAGGCTGAAAAGATATCCTGCAGCAACGGTGGGGGATGAAGTGGTAGTGGTGGTCAAGAAGGGTAACCCGGACCTGAAAAAGCAGATATTTCACGCCGTGGTGGTCAGGCAGCGCTATCCGGTTAAGAGGCTTTCAGGCCAGAGAATGGCATTTGAAGATAACGCAGCGGTTATAATAACCCCCGAGGGTGAACTTAAGGGCACCGATATAAGGGGCGCTGTAGCGGCTGAAGCGGCTGAAAAGTGGCCGCGCATAGCCAGCGTAGCCTCGTTTATAGTGTGATTGATATGGTGGTAAAGGATTATACCGCAAAAACTGGCAGACGGTCACTGCACGTCTTGAGCAGGATGGTCTCCGCTCCTCTATCGGACGAACTGAAGGCTAAAAATAAAATCAGGTGCGTTAGGGTTAAGAAGGGGGACAGGGTGAAGATAATGAGAGGGGACTATAAGGACATCGAAGGTAAGGTCAACAAGGTGAACCTTAAAACCGGCTATGTAACCGTTGAAGGCCTTACGAGGGAGAAGGTAAAGGGTGAAAATATACCGGTCAAGGTACATTCATCCAAGCTCCAGGTGATAGCGCTGGAATTGGGTGACAAGCTGCGTGCAAAGAAGGTGAACAAGAGTGGGTAAGCTGGGCGGAGACAGGACCAGAAAGCGTGAAATTGCGCCCACCTTCTATGTTACTTCCAGAAAGAAGTATACGTTCATAACCAAGCCCTCGCCGGGTCCGCACAGGGGCATGGAGAGCTATGATGCGATAACGCTCCTCCGTGATGTCCTGGGCCTTGGCTATACCGCCAGGGAGATAAAGAGGTCCATAAAGGACGGGATGCTTATAGTTGACGGACGGGTCAGAAGGGATCCAGCGTTTCCCATAGGGTTGATGGATGTCGTAGAAGTTAAGGGTAGCAATACCGCATACAGGATGGTTCCCTATAAGGGAAGGCTGCTTCACCCATTTATGATAGATCAGGATGAGAAGGGGGTCAAACTGGTGCGCATAGACGGAAAGCGTTTGATAAAGGATGGGAAGGTCCAACTGGGCACCAGCGACGGGCGCACGCTGCTTGTAAGCGATGGCAGCAAATACTCGGTGGGCGACTCGATCCTGATCCGTGTGCCGTCCCAGGAGATAATCCAAGCGATCAAGCTCAACAGGGATGCGCTGGCCCTTGTAATCAAGGGGAGCCATCTTGGCAAGCAGATCGTCATCAAGGAAGTGCTGCAGGGGCGCCTTACCAGAAGGTCCATGATAATCACTGACATGGACGGGAAGGATATCACCCTGCCCAGAGATTACGTGATGGCTGTAGGCAGCAAGCAGCCCATGGTCAAGTTACCGCTGGTGGTCTAAAATGGCAGAAGTTAAGCTAAACCCGATGAAGACGATAAGGCTGGAGAAGGTGGTCCTTAACATAGCCGTAGGCGCGGCGGGTGAGAGGCTGGAAAAGGCAGCAAAGGTCCTGAAGGACCTTACTGGTCAGGAGCCAGCGCTCAGGAAGGCAAAGAAATCCGTAAGGGACTTCGGAATACACAGGGGAGAAAATATAGCCGCAATGGTTACCCTGCGGAAGTCCAGGGCCATTGAAGTGCTTAAGCAACTGGTGCAGACGAAGGGAGCGGGGATCAGCCCCTCCTCATTTGACAAGAGCGGCAATCTCGCCTTTGGCATAAGGGAGCATATAGATATCCCTGGGGCCAAGTACGATCCGGACATAGGGATATTTGGAATGGACGTGGTAGCCCACCTTACTAAGCCGGGTTACAGGGTCCGGACAAGGAGGATGGGCCGCCCGATAGGGGAGCCACAGAGGGTGTCCAGGGAGGAAGCAATTGAGTTCTTCAAGAACAAAATTGGAGTTCAGGTGATGGAATGATGACGAAGATCAGAAGCGGTAAGCCGAGGTACTTCGGGAAGGGAAGCCGTGCCTGCATAAGATGCGGCCAGTACGGGCCCGTCATTCAGAAATACAACCTTATGCTTTGCAGACAATGCTTTAGAGAGGTAGCCCCAAGGATGGGGTTCAAGAAATATAGTTAGGGGTGAAATTATGCCAGCTCGTGATGTCGTTTCAAATCTATTCTCCACGATAAAGGAGAACGAACTGAGGAACAAGAGCGAATGCCTTGTAATACCGGGCTCCAGCGTAAGCCAGCAGATACTGAGGGTGATGCAGAGGTTCGGTTTCATAGGCGAATTTGAGTATATAGATGACAGGCTAGCCTCTAAGCTCAGGATTCAACTGCTGGGCAGGATAAACAACTGTGGTTCCATAAAGCCGCACGTGCCTGTTGAGAAGGCCGGGTTCGGAAGCTGGGAAAGGAGGTATCTCCCCGCTGCCAACATAGGCATCTTAATAGTCAGCACGGACAAGGGGATTATGAGCCATTCCGAGGCAACGGAGCGTAACATAGGTGGGAGGCTTTTGGGATATGTCTACTAAGACGGAATTAGCTTTACCGGAAGGGGTCAGCGCCAACCTAGAGGGCAGCGGCGTCCTATCGGTCAAGGGCCCCCGGGGCACCTGTAAAAAGGACTTCTCCAACATCAGGGTAAAGATTGGGCAGAGCGGTGAAGGCGACGCCAGGAGGATCACCATCGAAAGCTTCACAGATAGAAGGGATGATGTATCCATCGTCAATACAGCAAAGAAGCTTATACAGAACATGTTCAAGGGGGTCACCGCCGGATGGACGTACAGGCTGAAGGTCGCATATTCACATTTTCCCATAACCATAACCGTCAAAGGCAATAAGGTGCAGATCGAAAACTTCTATGGTGAAAGGGTTCCGCGCACGGCATCCATAACATCATCCGATGTCAAGGTTTCAGTAAGCGGTGATGATGTAGTGGTTGAGGGCCCCTGTCTTGAAGATGTGTCGCAGACCGCAGGAAACATAGAACAGGCGACCAGGGTAAGAAGGAAGGACGTCAGGGTATTTTTGGATGGTGTATATATATATGAAAAAGCCTAAGTTTTTGAGACAGGAGAGCTGGCGCTATAAGAAGCTGAAGCCGAACTGGCGTAAACCGAAGGGTATAGACAACAAGATGAGGCTACAGGAGAAGGGGTGGCCGCCCTTAGTTAAGGTGGGTTACAGGACGCCCGGCAAGGAGCGAGGGCTTCACCCGTCCGGGCTGATGGAGGTCCTGGTCCACAACGTCGATGAAATGCGCGCAGTTAATGGAAAGAAGTACGTGGCCAGGCTGGGGCGCACCGTTGGCGTAAGGAAGCGCGCCGAAATGCTAAAGGTTGCGGAAGAAATGAACATAAGGGTCCTGAATCCGGGAAGGAGGTCAATTAAGAATGCAGCTGCGTAATAAGAGAATTCTGGCGGCCAAGGTCATGAAAATCGGCAAGAATAAGGTCCGGTTTGACACTAAGAGGCTGGACTCCGTAGACGAGGCCGCCTTCACAAGGGTGGCAATAAGGAGGCTCGTAAATGACGGTTCAATATACAAGAGCAGGGAGAAGGGCCAGACCAAGGTGGGAAAGGTCAAGAAGAGGAGAGGAGAAGGGTCAAGGAAGGGTAAAAAGGGAGCTAGATTGGGAAGGAAGGAGAAATGGGTAAGCCAGGTCAGGACGCTCAGGGCCTACCTTAGGAAGCAGAAGCCCAGCGTGAACAGGGCTATGTACTGGCAGGCATATGGCAAGATCAAGGGAGGAGAAATAAGGACGATCAGGAGGCTCAAGGCGTTTATGGAGGGAAGCAACCTATGATATTCAGGCGAAAGATGGAGAAAAGGACCAATTACAGGAAGAGGAGGAAGATGATCCTGTCAAGGATGCCTGCGCTGTACATAAGGGTATCCAACAAGAACATATACGCGCAGGTCCTGGTCCCCCAGGTAGTCGGCGACCGAACGGTAGTTCAGGCTAATTCAAAGGAGCTTCAGAAGGCTGGCTGGACATATGGAAGGAAGAACTTTCCGTCGGCGTATCTGGTTGGGCTGCTGATAGGCAAGAGGGCGATCAAGGGCGGCCTGAAGGAGGTGCTGTTCTATTCCGCCAACAACGTATTCAAGGCCAAGACAAAGCTGACCGGCGTACTTAAGGGGGCTGTCGAGGCTGGATTGAAGGTGAGGTGTGACGACGGAATATTTCCTGAAGACGATGCGGTCAATGGAGAAAGGATAGTAAAATATGCCGCCATGTTGAAGGCAAAGGGCTACAAGGGGCAGCAGTTTTCAACGGGCCTTGCCAAGGTTGAGGAGGAGGGCAAGGCAATAAAGAAGCTCAAGGATGCAATATTGAGCGGAGAAGTGAGTTAGGATGATGGAAGAAAAGGGCGAATGGATTCCCAAGACGTCGCTGGGCCTGGCCGTTAAGGAGGGCAAGGTCACATCTCTTGAAGAAATCTTTGAAAGCGGAATAAAGGTGAAGGAGCCAGAGATAGTGCAGAACCTCCTTCCCGGCTTAAAGAACCTGCTGCTGGGTGTAAGGATGGTTCAAAAGCAGACCGACGCCGGGGAATTAACAAGGTTCAGCGCGGTCATCGCCGTGGGGGATAGCTCGGGCTGGTTCGGAGTTGGTCACGGTAAGGCAATGCAGACAAGGGCGGCCATAGACAAGGCCACAAGGACCGCCATACTGAACATTATACCGGTGCAACTTGGCTGCGGCAGCTGGGAGTGCAGGTGCGGCCAGCCACATTCTACCCCGGCAAAGCTGTACGGTAAGGCTGGTAGCGTCAAGATTCAGATAATACCGGGGCCCCGGGGGCTTGGCCTGGTCGCAGGGTCTACAATAAAGGACCTGCTCAGCCTGGCCGGCATCAAGGATGCGTGGACGAAGACGTCCGGCTCAACTAGCACCGACATATCCATGGCCATGGCTATATATGATGCTCTGGGGAAGGTTATCAACGTGAGGAGGACCAACAGATGACTAACATCCTGATCATAAGGATCAAGGGCACGCTGAACGTCAGATATGATATGGCGGATACCCTTCAGTCCCTCAATCTGAGGAGAAAATTTAATGCTACCATAATAAGAGATTCGCCGGTCCTGAGGGGGATGCTTCAATTGGCCAAGGACTTCATAATCTGGTCCGAGGTAGACGACAAGCTGGCATTGAGGCTTTTCAAGGAAAGGGGAAGGACTACCGGGTGGAGGCGGCTCGATGAAAAGTACCTTAAGGAAAAGGGGTTGAAGGGGTTCAGCGACCTGGTAAAGAAGTTCTCTGCCGGAGAGCTCAATCCGTCGGCCTACGGTATAAAGCCGTATTTCTCGCTACCACCTCCAAAAAGGGGCTTTCCCAGGAGAAGCTATAGTGCGACCGAGCTGCTTCAGAGGATGTTGCCGGAGGGTGAATGAACATGGCCACCAGAAATAGGAAGACGAGGAAGATGCGAGGAACGAGGACAGTCAGTTACGGGCAGGTCGGGCAGCACAGGAAGTCGGGGTCCCAAGGGGGGCACGGGATGGCCGGCCTTCACAAGCACAAATGGAGCTGGACGGTCAAGTATGCGCCTGATTACTACGGCAACCACGGTTTCACCTCCCTGCAGAGGAAGATAAAGACCTGGGTTAATCTGGATCAGCTGGATGACCTGTATAAAAGGATCGAGCCCAAGGAAAAGAAGGACGAAATGGCCCTCCTGGACCTGACCAAGCTGGGCTATCAGAAGCTGCTCGGAAGGGGAAGAGTGACAGCCCCTTACTATATCGTGGTTGACAGGATAACCGAAGAGGCTAAAAAGGGAATAGTTGACGCCGGCGGAAAAGTAGAAGGCTCATGAGGGCTAGGGACGTAATAAGCAGGATATCATCGGTCCTACCTGAAGTTCCCAAGCCCATAAGGGCGCCAAGCTTCAACGAAAAGCTGCTGTGGACAGGGCTGGCCCTGGTCCTGTACCTCATAATGTCACAGATCCCCCTGTTCGGCGTGACGGCCTCCGCCTCAAATTCGCTTTATCTGTATCAGGTTATCTTCGCTGCCAACATAGGGACCCTGATGACGCTGGGAATAGGCCCGATCGTTACTGCCGGCCTCATAGCTCAGATACTTGCTGGCTCCGACCTGATGAAGCTGAACTTCTCCATGCCGGATGACCAGAGGTTCTTTTCGGCCTTCACGAAGGTGCTCACCTTCGTATTCATAATAGTGGAGGCCATCTTTTACATCTTCAGCGGCATACTCGGGGTTAGCGTTACGGGGAACGTAGCGCTCATAGTCATACTGGAGCTGATATTCGCAAGCATAGCCGTGTTCCTGCTGGACCAGCTGGTTCAAAAGGGATGGGGCATCGGCAGCGGCATAAGCCTGTTCATCCTGGCCGGGGTGGCCGTTCAGTTCATGCTTGATGCGTTCAGCCCCCTTCCGGTTAACGGTCAGTACTTCGGTTATGTTCCGTATGCCATAAACGAAACCATCCACAGGACGCTGAACGCGCTGTCCTTCCGGGCGGCAAGCATGCCATCGCTGGTGGGGCTGGTCAGCACCATAGGGTTCATCCTTCTGATACTGTATTTGGAGGGCGTGAGGATAGAGCTGCCGATAACTTCGACAAAGTATAAGGGCTTCAGCGGCACCTACCCGATCAAGCTGCTTTATGTTTCAAATATACCTGTCATACTCGTAGCCGCGCTCATAGCCGACCTGCAGTTCTTCGTAACCATATTGAGCAGGTACGCCAGCGTAACTCCGTACCTTTCCTGGCTTGCGGTAATGGTGAACGGGAAGGTAGAAGGCGGCATACTTTATTATATATCGACGCCCCAGCCGCTGCCTTACACCCTACAGGATCCGCTTCAGATGACCACCTACATCCTCTTTGTCACGCTCCTGAGCGTCCTCTTTGCAAGGTTGTGGGTGGACGTCAGCGGCATGTCGGCATCCAAGGCGGCGGAGAACCTGCTGGGGTCGGAGGTGCAGGTTCCTGGCTTCCGAAGCACGAAGTCCTCCGTCACATCCATCCTCAACAAGTATATTCCAGCTGTAACCCTCCTCAGCGGGCTGATCATAGGCATCCTGGCCTCCACTTCAGCCGTACTGGATGTATTTGGAACCGGCATAGGCATCCTGCTGGCAATAGACATATCGATCAACTATTATCAGACGCTGGTCAAGGAGCAGCTTGAAGTGATCATGCCCAGGCTTGGTGAGTTTCTTGGCAGAAAGTAGAGGTCAGACCGGGGGCGGTAAGGGCAGGGTCAGGATAGTGATAGGGGGCCTGCCGGGCGTGGGAAAGACCTCCGTCCTGTCCGGCTTCGTTAAGCACCTTGATGAAAGGGGCCTCAACTACAGGGCGGTGGTGTTCGGGACGGTGATGCACGAATTAGCCAAGGAGCGTAGGCAGATCGATAGGGATTCCATGAGGAAGCTTTCAATGGAGGACCAGAGGGAGCTGCAGGTGAAGGCGGCCGAACGTATTTCTGCCCATGATGAAGATATCGTCATCGTGGACACCCATTACCTGGTCAGGACCCCCGATGGTTTCTACGCAGGGCTCCCGTCATACGTGATCGACAGGCTGCATCCGTCGCATCTGGTTTTCATATATGCCAGGCCTGAGGATATAATCAAAAGGAGGTTGAACGACAAGGCCAGAATGAGGGATGATGAAACGGTAGGGATGCTTGAGGAGGAGCTATTCTACACCAAATCATACCTTGCGGTTGCCTCAGCCCAGTCCGGAGCGGAGGTCATAATGATAGAGAACGAGGAAGGGATGCTTGAGAAAACTATAAAAGCCCTTATGGAGCGATTGCATCTATGATACTGCAGGTAATGCCATATTCGACCCTGTTCATACTGGCCATCACCATTGCCATGGCATTCGTATCCAACATCACGATCAAGAAGACGGTTGACATAAAGCATTCCAATGAGGTCATGAAGACGTACAACGAATTCCTCAAGGAGTACAGGGCCGTCACCTCATCAGGGGACAAAGAGAAGATAGAGAAGATGCAAAAGAAGCAGAAGCAGATCCAGGACTCCATGATGAAGGTGCAATGGGACAGGATGAAGGTCAGCTTTTACTTCCTTATACCGTTCCTGATAATATTCTACGCCCTCAGCTACTTCTTTGGCAGCGCAACGGTGGCGCTGTCGCCCCTATATTTCTCCATATTCTACTTCAAGGCCACGGCACACGTAGGGCTGCTCTATGGAATGAACTTCATAACCTGGTACATACTGGTCTCCTTCTTTACCAACCTGCTGCTGAGCAAGCTCATGGGCACGATGCCTTAAGGGGCCGGGCCCAAGTCGTATTGGCTGGCGCAGGATTGAATCAATACGGTTATATATTTTGCACATGGACGATGTCCGAGGAAGATGAGTTCAAACTCGGTCGTAGTTTCTGGGTCCTCCAACAGGGCTCTCGCATATAGGATAGCTGCAGCCCTGGGCGCGGAGAATGGGCAGGTGGAGATCAGGAAGTTTCCTGATAATGAAAAGTACGTCAGGATAGCCTCTGACGTGAAGGGCAGGTCCGTGGTGCTGGTCCAGTCCATGGCCTTTAACCCCGATGAGTATCTTGTAGAAAGCATATTGATGACGGCAGCCCTAAAGGGGGCGGGAGCGAAGGCCGTTATTGCGGCCATACCCTACCTTGCATATGCCAGGCAGGATGAAAAGTTCAAGGAAGGGGAGGTCGTGAGCATCGAACTGGTGGCCAAGATGCTGAGGAGCTCGGGCGTTGACGGGTTGATCACGGTGGATGCCCACAGGCACAGGATAATAGACTTCAGTTCCATATTCGGCGGCCCCTCGATAGATGTATCAGTTATGCCCCAGCTGGGCAGATACGCCATCCAGGCCGGGTTCGCTGATTCCAACACCGTGGTGATAGGGCCCGATGGAGAAGCTGAACCGTGGGCCGCGAGCGCGGCGCAGTCGATGAACGTTAAGGATTATGCGGCCCTGAAGAAGAAGAGGTTCGGCGACGAGGAAGTCAAGGTGGTCACCACCAGGGATATCCCGTTAAAGGGGAGGAGGGTACTGATAGTCGACGATATAATAAGCACTGGCGCCACCATAGTCGAGGCTTCCAAGCTGCTAAAGGAATCCGGTGCCGGCCAGATATCCGTTGGATGCGCCCACGGGATATATGTAAGCGACGCCCTGTATAAAATCTATAAGGAGGGGATAACCAACGTTTTCAGCAGCGACAGCGTGCCCAACCAGACAACGAGGGTCTCCGTGGCCCAGCCGATAGCTGACGGAGTGAAGGCCATATTAAAGGAACTTTAGGGGCTGTGGGCTAGCATGGTCTACGCTACCAGCCTTGGGCGCTGGTGATCGGCGGTTCAAATCCGCCCAGCCCCACTTCTGCATGCCCTGAAGGAGGAAACACATCGTGCAGGATAAAGGGGGGAAGGCGCCCTCCGATAGAGGATACAGAAGAGGCCAGAGGGCCTATGTCATCCTTGGCGGCATGCTTGTCATCCTTCCAGAGCTCCTGGTCGTCCTATTGGGATCAAGCGACCCCGTTTTATCCACGCTTTCCGCCGTTTTAACCTCAACCGTCCTCCTGTCGCTATATTCCCTATTTTATTTCAGGACGGAGAGGAAATACCGTGGGGTAAGCGCTACCTTAACGGACTACTTCAGGTCGGGCCTTCCCCTTTACGTCATATCGAACATCCTGATATTCTTCACCATTGGCATGATATACCTGCTTCCGAGGTTAGGGTTTGCCACCATAATATACGTGGATGCGGTTTTTGCACCCATGTACCTGGTACTCGCCAGGTTTCCCATTGGCCTTCGCATGGGGCAGAGGGCCGAGCCGTTAACTGACACGAAGATACTGTCTGCTGCAGGGGAAATGGCTCAGAGGATGGATGTTGATAATGTAAAACTGTATACCGTTGACTGGAGGAGGTTCAGGACGGCCAACGCCTTTCAGGTGGGCCCTAGGCGCTTTTCGATCTATGTATCAAACTACCTGCTGGATAACCTGTCTTCAGAGGAGGTGAATGCGGTACTGGCCCACGAGCTGGCTCACGCGAAGAAGAGGCACGTCATGAAATCCATGGCCCTGATATTCTTTCCGACCATCGTTGAGATGAACGTGCTCGTGCTGGGCTACGTCATAACGCAGACTAACCTGGTGCTAGGGTCGATCGTCTTTGCAGCCGGCTTCGCGGCCATATTTCTGGAGCCACGGATTGCCTTCCGTTTTCAGAGGAGGTTTGAACTTGAGGCTGACATGATCGCTGTCCGGACCATGGGGGACGGTCGACCGCTGATAAGCGCCCTGGAGAAGCTTTCAGCTCTGAACCTGGTCCCTGGCGGCAGGCGGTCTAGAACCCATCCCTCCGTTATCGAGCGGATAAGGAGGATCGAGCAGCTAAGTGAAGGTGACCTCGCAAATGTTAAATAACCACGGATCAATGGTAAAAAAAGGCCGGGGTAGCTCAGCTGGTCAGAGCGCCAGACTTGGGCGATACTCATAATCTGGAGATTTTCAGGAAACCAGAAGCCGAGGGTTCAAACCCCTCCCCCGGCATCCGCCGATATGGTTCAATTCCGCCCCTCTCGGTATGTCCATCTGGCCGGGAGTGATATAGATTCAAAGTACATGGCCATTTAAGAGGGACGCGGGGCCAAGCCGCAATTCCGCCCGATCCGTTCCCCCCGATGTCATGAGCAGAGACCAATGGAGCTTAAAAGTTCAGGTGAGGCTGCCGACAACGCTGCCGCCCTTGGCCCTTGACGACTTCCTGCCGACCATGTTCATGATCCTGTACACTTCAGGTATGGCGTAGGCGAACCCGACGTGTATGCAGTCGTTTGAGTTGTCCAGATTGCATACAAGTTCACCATTCCTGACCTTCACTTCGACTATCCGATCGAGCTTGGCATCCCTGATGGTTACGCCGTCCTCGGTCATCCCCATCTCCGAAAGAAAGGGCGCCTTCTGTGACAGCAGCTCGTCGGCCTCGATCACATGCCAGATCAGGTCATTGACGAACCCCGTGAACGTGTTTATTCCAGCGTCCAATAGCGGGTGCTTCTTCCTTTCATAGATGGCCTTAAGGCCGTCAATATACTCAGCCCGCACCAGCACGGCAGACCACTTCTTGTCCGGCATGGCCGGTGTATAGGCGGTGGCCATTAATAAATATTATACATACAGTAAATATTTTTATAATGGTACATATAATAGCTACTAAATGTTGCCCGGCCTTTTAAGCGTTTTACCGCACGAGCCCCTCATGAACGGGGACGACGGCTTTTATACCGATGGCAGGGGCGTTGACGGCGAAGCGCCGCCGGACTACTCGCAGATCCTTGACCATCCGATCGGCCGGACGCAGAGGCTCATTTTTAACAGGTATCATGCTTCAGCCGAGGCGGAACTCCACAATGAGGCAGATAGGCTGGCGACTATGCTCGGCGCCCACAGCTCCTGGGTCGAGCGCGTCGTGCAGGCGGCAAAAAGGGTAGACAAGGGGAGCGCTATGTTGAAGGTTGTCGTCGGCGCATACGTGGAGGGCAGCCATCCAACCGATGAAGTGGTGCGTGCCGCCCATGAGCTGGGCATGATGGATATAACTGGATATGACCTCTTCAGGATCGTCAATCACAACCGCAGCGGGTTGAAGGTCCCGCGCAGGTCCGTCGCAGACCTGTACCCGCTTGCCAGGATACCCAGCGTGGTGGCCGACCTGCAAGCCCTGGGTCCGCACGTATATGATAGATTCAACACGGTATACGCCGGCTGGATCAGGAGGGTGGAACTGGAGCACAGCGGATTGTCGCCGAAGACGGTGGCGAGGATGGCGCTCAAGAAGGCGGCAGATGAGTTTGGCATCCCGGTTGATGCGGAGGAGGCGTTCTGCTGAAATGATAGAATATGTGCCGCTGGAAAAATGCAGGATAGACGAGCACTTCATGATGCGCTTGGACTACAGCGTAGACTCCCTTGCCGAAAATATACGTGCCAATGGGCAGCTCCAGCCCGGGATGGGTTACAGGAATGACGACGGGGTCGTCATGGTCTACATAGGGATCAGGCGCTTCATGGCCGTCAGGAAGCTGCACGAATTGTATGGTGCGCCGGATACATTTTACGTTTCGATAGTCCCCAGGCCGGACGAGGCGAGCATGTGGAGCCAGGCTATAGGCGAGAACGAAGAACGACAATCGCTGACCATGCTGGACAAGCTGAACGTGGCAGGGACGGTCCCGGTGGCGGTCCTCGCTGCCGCGATAGATAGCCACATAATTAGAAAGCTGATCGAAATCAAGAAGGCCATTGGCCATGACGGGATGGTCGATTGGCTGCACATGGAACAGATGGCCGGCGGTAATCTCTCCCTCGCACAGATGGAGGCGCTCGTCAGACACCTGCCGGACCGCTGGTCAAGGGACGTGGGCGCGTTCATCGTCGTCAGGGCACATTACACCACCGGTGCGGCGCTCGGCGACAATCTGCCCCGGCTGGTGGCCAACTACAGCCTTGCCGATGCGCCCGAGGTCGCTGAGTATCTGGTGGCACATGGGGTGGTGAAACCAGGCATGAAGCCCGCCACCGTGAAGCCGGCCGCAAGGGATGCTGGGTCATTTATGAAATTCGTCCCTGTGAAGCCGGCACAGGGAAGCACCACCCATGAACGAAACTGTGAAACCCAGGGGTCACACGCCCTTCAGCCACCAAAAAAGGCCGGTGATGAAGAACATGAGGGAGATGATGAACGAGCACAAGAAGTGGAGGACAGGGAGGAAAGCCTGCCGGTTGTACTGGTGGACCCGAACGAAAAGGATGGCCAGATATACACCTGCGCCTGTGGGCGAAAGGTGAGGTTGCATGTGCAGCGGTCTCGCTCCTGAAACGGTTCTGCTGATACTCATTCAGAGGGACGGCCTGCTATTTCGCCCACATGATTTTATCAAACTCGGATATTCGAAGTGGCAGTATCAGCGTGCGATCAAGAAGCTGCTGGCTGCCGGCCTCATCAAAAGGCTTGGCAAAGGCCAGTATGTGGTCGTGCCTGACCCTTTGGTCGCATTGCGATAATCGGGTTGGGGAAGTTGCGCCGTACGCAAACGATAATGCGTACTCATTATGGTAGGCGCCACGCGCACCTTTCTTGGTCATGAAACGAGCGAGTATTCCAGCTTTATATGCTACCTCTTTAAATACGCCCCATAAAAATATTCCAGTATTACTCATAGGACGGTTTGGGCCCCTCATGAAATCGCTTCATCGTCTGCCCGTGAGCGTGTCGCGTCTTCTTTTGTTATAGGTGCCGACCTCCCTCGCCGCATATGCGGGCCCATGTGACATCCCTATCGCCCCACCTACCGCTGGGAGGCCTGCTTCAGCGCTCCCCAGGAAGCCGTGGTAAAGGGAATGGCCAAGGATAGCACGCTTAGACATATGCCCTGCGGCCGCCCGTCCCGCCGTTGCGGCGGCTGCCCCTCCGCCAGCCCCACCGGTTCCGCCGCCTATCCCAATCAGCGACCCGGCCGTACCTAAAGCACCAGTGCCAAAGCCCATGTACACGGCCGAAGCAACTGACCCAGCCGACATGGCGATCTGCGAAGTGGTCTGGTAGACGGTCGCGGTCAGCGGTGCCAGCACGGTTGGCGCCAGTATGGCCACTATCACGGCCGCAGCCGCCATCCACTGGGATGGTATGCCGGCCTGGACAAATATGTTGCCACCGGCGTTCCAGTTAGCCAGTAGTGTTCCGGCCACGCCCAGCATGACAGATGAAAGGACGGTTGCGAGGATCAGGCCGAACAGCGTATCCTCTATTATCCTGCCGAGCTTCTGGGTGAATGGGATGTCCCTCAATGCCACTGACAGCGGAAACATGACTATCATCCCCCCGATCAGAAATATCCTGACCGTCCCGACCAGGTACATCATTATCGTTACAACCATAGCCACTATGAAATAGGCTATCGCCAGCACGGTACTTGTCAGGTCGTTTATCAGGCCCCCGGAGGCCGGCTGGATGATGGAGGTGTACACATGGCTGAGCGCGACGGTGTAGGAAGGGGCCGGGTTCGGATAGGCCACGATGGTCTGGTTGAGGAGGTTCAGCAGCTCGGCAATGTGGTCGTATATGAATGGAAATAGCAGGATCACGACGACCCCTATTGCGACCCTGGCAAGGGCGCTGCCCGGGGTCGGCCTTTCGCCCTTCTGAGGCATGAAGAAGATGAAGAGGATGGAGGCTACAAGCGCTATCAACGAGACGACCAGCAGGAGGTTGAACACGCCACCCAGGGGGAGCGTGGGCTGTGTTGCAGTGGAGTTGGAGACATATGCTCCCAGCATCGGATCGTTGAACAGAGGCAGGGCGACTATCGTAGTGAAGAGGTTAACTGCAGTGGATGGGCTTGTGCTCGTGGATGCAGTAGCGAGCAGGCCGCCGTCGGCGGACTCGGCCTCAACGTTTATGATGAAATACTGCGGAGAGGACCTGGAAAAATATACCACGAAACTTGCCGATTGGCCCGTGTGGTAGGGGTTGCTGAAGGAGATGGGTGCCGTTGCGTTGAGCATCTCCGACTGGCCATTCACGTCCCCCATGTAGAATTCCGTGGCCGTGCCCGACAGGTAGACCGGCGCCGGCTCAGTATAGTAGGTTGTGCCGTTCTCAACCGTTGTGCTTTGGCCGTTTCCGCTCGTTGTAGCGTTAGTGCCCACGATATGGCCAGAAATTACCACGTACTGGGTGGTGGTCACGGTGTACGGTCTGGATGAATAGGTGACGTAGTTGCCCGAGATGATCACCGTGCCTTCAGCCCACGCCCGCAGCCCGTTCTGCGGGCTTCCGCCGCCGCCGGAGGCGTTAGTAAGTGAAAGCGTCACCGTGCCCGAGGCCTGCGGCGATGCAAATACGGGCGCTATGGCCGTGGCCACGAGGAGCGCTAACAGGAACAGGTAGGAGAGGTCGCGGTAGGTCCTTGCTACCCTGAACGGCATGATCTTCATGTTTAGTCATGTCACCCTTCCTTTTAAGGAAGGCAGACATTGGGTGTCGTGCTTCCGTGGCTCATATGGCGATCGTTCCCAGCGATTCGCCATGGAAGCACATAATGTCACACGTGAAAACCACGGATGTCCCACGTTTTTTGAGTGAATGTCACACGGAACAAGCATTCAACTAACTAAAAAAATAAGGAAGGTGTGAAAGAACACACCTTACGTTGGATATCTCGACAGGAACTTGTCGCCTTCCCCTGAAACGCTGTACTTCCACTTGCCAACCACCATGTACCTCTTGGCCTTGATCTGCTCAAGCAACCCCTGCAGAGGCCTCATGCTCTCAACAAGTTTGCCATCCTTTTCCGTCCTGAAGGTCCATTGACTGCCCCCCTTTCCATTCTTCCAGTCGAGGGCATTTAACATGCTTTCGAACATCATGGGTGAGTTGTCAGTTGGTGCCATACCTGTTGACTTTGCGATCTCCTTCTCTCGGTAGTACAGGGCCGCTTTCAGGTCCTTGATAGCGACGGCGATTATCTCGGGCGGGGTGTCCCTTGGCATGTGGTCTTTCACCGTCCTGTATAGTTTTGTGAATTCGTCTACATAGTTCTCTGAAAACTTCTGTTCCTCGCTTGTTTCCTCTTCTTTCTTCTCTTCGCTCATTGTGCCCGGTCATGGCGTCCCGGACTTAAAAGGTCGGAGGGCCATCCTGGTCATGTTGCCGGCCATGGCGCCGTACACATGCTGGAGCGGGCGCGCCGGAGTTGCCGGACTGAAAATAATAAAACTGAGGAAAGAGGATGAAGTAATTATTACTCCTATAGTGGATATGTTATGTGATAAGGGAGTGATGTTGGCCATGGCAGTGCACCTAACCGGTGGTCCAACGGGGCCAAAAAATTGAGTATAAGCTGGTTACATATTTACAGCGTCTATAACGTGTTCTATCCCGCTTGGATAGTCCCCCTGGCCCGTCATGTAAGGGTAGAGCACTACCTCATCAGCCCCGGCGTCAAAGAATCCTTTGATCTTATTTTCGATCTCCCCGCTGGTACCGTATATCATAAGGTCATCGACCATTTTCCTGGGCACGTGCTGCATGGCCGCGTCGATGCCGGCGGCCGCGGCGGACTTGACCGCTTCCACGGTTTTCCCGTATCCTAGCCTTTTGAAGTTATCTCCGAAAGCGGGGTAGGTGCAGTATTCCGCTATAGCCCTCCTAGCCTTTTCAAATGACCCATCGCCCTCTGCGACCGTCAAGAAGTAGCCTATGACCCTTGCGCTGGTACCGGCCTTATCGGCTATCCTCCTTGCCTCGCTCATATGTTCAGCCGTTGGAAGCATCACCAGCACGCCGTCCGTGAGCCCTGCGGCAAGCTCGATCGCCCTTGGCCCCATGCCGGCAGCGTATACCGGTATCCTGGACCTTGGCCTCAGATACAGCTCAAACCCGTTTACGTTGAAAAGCTTCCCACTGAAGGTGCATCTGCCGGTTCTGAGGAGCTCGTTAATTATGATGAGCGTTTCCCTCAGCCTTGTAATTGGCCTATCGGAGCTGATAGTCTCAGCGTAGCCCATCGGCGCGACCCCGGCCCCTATGCCAAGGGAAAAGCGGCCGTCCGACAGCAGGGATGTGGTCGCCGCGGCCATCGCTATAGTTGTGGGAAGCCTCAGGTGGGAATTGGTTACGCCGGTCGCCACGCCTATCGTTTTTGTGCTGAGCGCAGCCGCGCAGCTCATTACAAACGCATCGACGTCCTGAACCTCTATGAACCATGCTCTGTTAAATCCAGCCCCTTCCGCCCTCTTCGCCATCCTGATCAGTTCCGCCGGATCGCCATAACAGCTCAGCGCTATGCCAACCCTTCCATTCAGTCGCATGAACACGAAAACAGCTTCATTTTTATAAGCGTTGTGTGGAATTTTCACCTGTAACCCGGCTGCAACGATGTCCATGGTCTTCTCCATCACCAGATTTACGACCATTACGGTTGGACCATCGCCAGGCCCGCGGATATGCCGAAGCATGACCGTGACGGAGCACTGTTGGAAGGGGGCACGGTCCTGGGCCACTCCTTCCTGAACTCCTGGACGGATGAGCTGCAGGGGATGAACTGAAGCAGTCCCTTGATTCATGATCGGCAGCATTACGCGGCGGAGAAATATCGCCAAAAGGGTTATCAAACCCGGCCATAAAAAATCACAGTGGGCCATATGAGCGCCGTGGTCGAATTAAGGGCTGAGTACGACCTGATCAGGACCATGATGGGCGTCCTTTCCAGGATGTGCGACCTCATGGAATCGGGGGAGGCCGTTGATACGGAACAACTTGATCAGATGCTGGATTTCATTGTAGTATTCGTAGATAAGTGCCATCACAGGAAGGAAGAGGAGGTGTTCTTCCCCAGGGTGGTCGCCATGGGGCTTCGAGAGCCGGCGGTGATAGACGCGTTCGTCTACCAGCACGACCTGTTCAAGGAATACATAAGCGAGCTGAGGGCCGACGTCAGGGAAAGGGAGAAGGGAGGGGACTGGCCCCAGCATAGGTTCATTGAAGTGGCCAGGGATTACATATCCCAGCTGACCGAACACAGTGAAGCGGAGGAGGACGAGCTGTTCGCCGTCGCTGGATCGAATCTCAGCGAAGATGAAAATGGGAGGCTGACCGATGAGTTTGAAAGGCTTGAAAGGGAGGAGGTGGGGGAGGGCGAGCACGAAAGGTACCGCGAGCTTGCGAGCCGCCTGGCGGAGATGTTCCCACCGGGAGGCGCGCGTGGCATGAAGGAGAGCTGAAGGGCAGGATGGCTGGGCCGGCCCCGAGGACGATATATGCCATAGGCTACTCGACCATGTCCATCGAAAGGTTCATGGTCATACTCCGGGCTCACGCGATAACGCGGCTGGCGGACGTGCGCACGGTTCCAAGGTCGAGTTACAATCCATCCTTCGATGGGGCCGCTTTGGCCGGATCCCTGAGAGGGGCGGGCATTACATACGTACATCTGAAGGAGCTGGGGGGATTAAGGCGTCCCCTGAAGGGCTCGGTGAACGTGGGCTGGAGGAACGCCAGCTTCCGGGGCTTCGCTGACCACATGGGGACCGCGGAGTTCGAGAGGGGGCTGGAAGGGCTCATCAGGATGGGGGAAACGGGCAGGGCCGTTATGATGTGCGCCGAGGGAAATCCCTTCAGGTGCCACCGCTCGCTCATAGCCGATGCCCTGACGGTAAGGGGGATACCCGTGAGTCATATTTCGAGCGGGCTGCCGGGGAAGCTGCACAGGCTCACCCCATTTGCCGCAGCCAACGGATACAGGATAACCTATCCCACCGAGGGCCCCAGGATATAGTGAGGGCAGGGAACGGCCATCCTGCGGCCCTGTAACCGGGCGCGCCCGAAGGGCCATTTATAAATGGCCATGTTTACCTAAGACGCGGTGGTCACGATGAACAAAGGCCTTCCGATCGTGCTGTTAATAGCGGCAGTGACGTTCGGGGCGCTCGGATGGATGCTTGCCACTAGCCCTTACCTTTTTTCGATAGAGCTGCTGGCCGGCATGGTTGCCGTGCCGCTGGCCATAATGACGGTGCCGAGTTTGCTCATAAACGAAATGAGACGACTTGTGAACGAAGGACAGCAGACGATAAACCGGAACGCCCAGGCAGCTGAGATCAGCAGGAACGCCTACGTCAAATGCCCCAGCTGCGGCAGCGAGGAGTTAATTAAAATGGAAAACGGCAGGGTGATGATACCATATGAGGACGCCGACTACGCAATGATATCGGGAACCGATTACTTTACGTGCGCGAAGTGTGGAATGGTGATAGGTGATGTGGCGATCTCGCAGACGCTCCCCGTGGCCGGCAGGGACTATATTCACTGTGAAGCCTGCGGCAGCACGGAGTTTTTGTTAAACACTGCTACACCGGTAAAGGTGCGTAACGGCGACAGAGGCGTCGAAGACATCGGAAAAACCATCTCTACCCTGGTCTGCACGAAGTGCGGGCACCCATTCGATGAACCCGTCGAAGCGAAGCCAGCCGGCGGGCAGGTGCAGACTGCCGCCAGCGATTGACCTAGGCCGATACGTCCTTTGGCCTTGTCGTGAATGCCGCCAGTTCGGACTTTGCAAGCGAGTTGAAGAATGGGATGTGGCCTTCGGGCGACAGGAGCATTCCCTGCCCTGTCCTCGCGTTCAGCACGAACCTCCTGTCCTCGGGCGACAGTGCCATTTCGTTTGCGAGTATATCCGTAGCCGCCGTGTCCTGCTTCAGTATCACCTTCGTTGCGCTGTTCTGGAGCATGGCCTTGCCGGGCCCGGTCATCATGTCCGATACCTGCTGGGTGGCTATGAAGAACGCCGTGTTGTAGTGCCTGCCGGTCCTGGCTATTTCGGGCACGTACTCAACCGCCATGGGGAAGTAGGGCCTCCCCGTCTTCGGGTTGTCCTCCACGAACGCCCATCCTTCATCTATCACCACCGCCTTGCAGGCCGATACCGGCAGGGACCTGATGGTGCGCCACACCCTTGCCAGCACCAGAAAGGCCACGATATCCCTTGTGGTGCGGTCCAGATCGTAGAGGGAGAAGACCATGCGGTCCCACATCTTCAGTTCGCCACGGAAAAGGTGGTCGAACGGCTTCAGCTCGGCGCTGAGCCGCTTCTCAAGCCTGGATATTATAGTAGCGGATGACGGATCACCGGCCGGCAGCGAAGCCCTCCTTGCCTCGAGCTTCTCCATAAGCTCGTCCAGGTCCTCTGCGCCCTCTGCCGCCATTCGGAGTTCGTCCTTCATTTCGGGCTCATCCACCCCCGCCAGCTCCTCCACCACCTGCGCGGCCTGCCTTCCCTCAAAGATGGAGAGCGGGTCAAGGTAGGTGTCCCCTTTGAAGTCAAGCACCTTCGCGCCGATCATGGAGGCGAACGAGCCTTCATAATTTCCATCCGGGCCGACTGAATATTCGGGCTTTGCTATGGAGTCGAATATGTAGATGTACGATTCGTCATCCTGGGCGGCCAGGCGGGATACCCACGACTTGATCAGGGTGGACTTGCCTGCGCCGGTCTGGCCCAGGATTGATACGTTGTAGTTTTTCCTGTCGAAAATATCATACAGCAGGACGTTACCGGTCTGCAGGTTCTGCCCGAGCATTACGCCTTCTGGGTCTATGAGGTCGAGGCCGGAGAACGGGAAGAAGGCCAGCAGCGTGGAGGTGGGCGCGTAGATCAGCCTTCCGAGCGCCCAGGACGGGCCCGCCCCTTCGTACATGGCCCTCTGCAGCCCGAGCGGTGAATCGACCAGGCCGCGAAGCTGTGCCAGGAGCGCCTTCTCCTTCGAGAGCAGCTCGTCATCGTCCTTTGCCCTGAGCACGATCGTCACGCGGAACATGAACAGTTTTTCGTTCCCGGCGGCTATGGAGTTTGCCGCCCTCTGAGCCCCATCGGCCTCGAGCACTGCTGAAGGGTCCACTGCACGGGCGTCCTTCTCCCTGAGCGCTATCTTCGACCTCATCATGTAGGCGTGGGACATCGCAAGCTGCTTCCCATTCTCGACCGGGCATATCGTTATCCTGATTTCATGTGCAAAGGGGTAGAGGTCGGTCAGGAAGCCGGTGTTCATAGCGTTTGAAAGGGCTACCAGGTTCCAGCATTCGACAAAACATCCATCTTCGTCCACCATGAAGCGCCGCACGTTGGACCTGATCTTCAGCAATGGGACCGACGGCACCTTCACGAACTTGACCCTCATGTCCATCAGCGCGTTGTCCAGCGGTTCATCGCTGGAAATAAAATAACGCTTGTATGGCTGCCTGTATATTTCATCCCCGAGCGCGGCCTGCCTCACGTCTTCAATTATCCTGATTTCGACCGGCTCAAGAAGCGAGTTGAGAAAATCGGCATAGTCGTCGAGCACCCCCGCCGCCTCCTCCTGCGGCAGGTTGAACAGGTTTATCGATCGGAGCTCATAGGCGTTCTTCATCATATCACCTCGCATTCCGTCAGCCTTGTGAGCTCCTCCTTCAGCCCCCTGATGCCTTCGTCCAGCTGCACAAAGGCCCTGCTGAGCCTTCGCCTATCCTTCAGCGGAAGATAAAGGCCAATATCATTCATCATGAAGACCAGCAGCAGGTTGCCGTAGGAGCGCTTCAGCTCGTCGAAGTCCTGCCTGAACCGCATAGCCTGTTTCTCGTTTATCGGCGTCGTCATGGCCTTACATGCGGTGGCCCCTTTTAAGCCGGCTGGATGACCGTCATGTCCAAAATCCGGTTGAACGGAACATCCACACACGGGCCGTCATCTGTCACAATGGTGAAATTGTTGTCGCAGACTGCAATCACCCAGCCGGAGAGGAAGCGTTCAAGGGGCATATCCGGGTCAAGCATGTCCATCGCGACATGCCTGTTCACGGTCAGCCGCACCAGTTCCGTTTCGAGCGAAAGTATGTGTTTTATGGTAGTCGTGATTGCATCCCCGTTCCGGGCCATCCTGTTCAGCTTGCCATAGAGGATGTCGATGTTGTTCAGGATGCGGATGATTTCTCGCGTCATTTCTTCGCGCCCTCCAGGAGGCCTATGCCCAGGCGGGGCTTTATGGTGACCTTCACCCGCTCGACTTCATCGGAACCCACTTTGATGGCCAGCTCGTGCGTCCCCACGCCATAACCTCCGGGGCTGAACAGCAGCCTGTACCTCGGGCTCGCTGGCGATACGTTCATCGAGGCCGACTCAATGCCGTCCACGACCAGCACAACCTTTGTGGTTACGCCCACCTGGGCGCTGCCTGAGAAGCTGATCGGCACGTCGCTGTCCGCGAACATCTCCTGCGGGGCCTCCTCCCTGAGGACCTCGGGCTTACCCTTTCTGACTGCTGGCGCTTTACCTTCATTGTTATTTCTAAACATGTACAGAAGCTGAAGCTCGGGTGGCACCATCCTGACCCTTATGCTGGCCATGAGGATACCCACGAGGACCAGGAGGCCGAACGCGCCCAGCTTGAAGATTATGCCTGGGAACGGAATGGATGCCAGCACCCCGACGATTAGGAAGAACCCGAATATCACGAACTGCCTCACCGAAAGCATGAAGCCAAACAGTGGCATCCCCCTTGCCTCCCACTTGCTCTCCTTCAGCCACCAGATCAGGTCCATGAACTACCGTACATGAAGAATTTAAAAGGACAGAAAAAAAGAATTCACCGCTTGGATCCATACAGCTGGAGCAGCGAAGCGGCAAACTCGATGCCGAGGAAGATGGCCACGGCCAGCGCAACCAGCGATATAAGGTCGTTCATGATCGTGACCATGACGGACGGAAAGGCGGGCGAAGAGGCGATGCCGCCGTTGGCCGTTGAGTTTATCCAGAAGTAGGACACGCCCGATGTTATTCCGTAGCTCGAAGCACCGGGGGTTGCCGACGTGATCTGGAAGATACCGTAGGTGATGCCGGGCGCAAGGCCACCACCGGCGGAGAACGCAGAGCCCACTATCCAGATTATGAAGGAGATGATGAGCGGCACCAGCAGGGCGATCACCATCAGGGTTCCGTAGTTCTTCACCTTTTCCAGCGCGGACGACTGTTCGGAGGTCATGCCAGCACATGTGAAGGCCGTTTAAAAGGACAGATATCAGGCCAACTTCGACGGCCTGTGTGAACTACACGACCCCCGTGGCATGGCGACCTTCGGCTTCATAATATACCGCATCGCAATCCATTCAGAGAATGGCTCTACAAATATATGCTCCTTGATAGGCCCGTCGTGATGGTGGGCGGCTATATCAGTACAAGGCTTCCTAAATCGTGGTAGCAGTGTTTTATGGCTTATAACCTTCTTTCCATACTCTCCCCTGACTGATGCGATGTATGAGAGGGATTCGAGTTGGCCAAAGCGTATAAACTGGACCGGCCTATGTGTACTAATATGACCGAAATTCATGATACAGGCCTTGATGACCGAAAGCGCAAGCTTGGCGAAAGGAACCGCGGCAGCCCTCTCAATCACGGCCTCCTCGTCGCCGGCATCATAATGATCACGAGCGTGTTCTACCTGCCCCGCATTTCCCTGCTTGACGTCATAGTTATTCTCGGTATCATACCCTTCGGCTGGGGCCTTATGGGTGAACTCACGGACCTGCTCGACCTCGATTTGATTGCTGCCTTCGCGATATCGATATTCATCACTTTGATTTTCATTGTCGTTATATTTTTTGCTGCGGGGCTACTCTGAATCTGGGGATTCTAAGGCTGTAGCTATGGCGGACCTCCTCCGCAGTAGGAATGACATAATGAGAGGAGTACCTTATTAGCAGTAGACAGCCATCTCGATGGCATGCCTAAGGAAGTGGTTGTCACAGGACGGGGACAGACGACCATACCCAAGGAGTACCGGCAAAAGCTGGGCATCAGGGAGGGTCCAGGCTGAAGGTTGATATCGAAGGTGAGAAGGTCACGTCCACCAAGGTGCCATCGCCCTTCGAACTGGCTGGAACGAGCAAATTGAGCAGGGAGGAGGCCTACAGGCGGCTCGACATGATGATGGAGAAGGGCTGATGCTCTTCGACAGCCGGTACTTCTGGGCGGTATTTGCAAAGTGACACGCAAGGAACCCCATACGCTTTAGCCGTGGGTAGTTGACGGACGACCCTCATTTTACAGAATTCGAGACGGTATAGGTGTGAACCAAAAGCATAGGCCGCGAAACATTCATTGCCCCACCATCAGCGGCCACAGGTCGGGCGCCGGCGTGAGATTCAGCTGACCATACACGCTTGCAAGCGCCTGTTCATAGTGCTCGATGTCGCCGGATAGCAGGACGTGGGTCTGACCGTTGTAATATACCAATTCAAAGGATCGAGGAATGTTCGAAGCCAGGCCGGCGATCCTCGCCAGTTCATCCTTCTCCAGGGCCCTGTCTAGGCGGGGGACGCTAGACACCTCCATGACCGGCGCATTAACCCCCTCGTTAGCCTGGGAATTCCATGCAGACAGCACCGGCAGCTCCGCATGCACCCCCCATTTTATGTTGCCCATGGATGGAAAGTGAATGAATGACGGGAGGTTGCTGGCCGCTATTACAAATGCAGGCGCCTCCGTCCTGCTGCCCGAATAATGGGAGAAGTACGACGCAAGTTTGATTTCCCTGCGCCTTTCGTGCATAAGCACAAGCATGCGCGGGTCCACGACATTGAACACGGAGAGCTGGTCAAGGCTGTCGGCACAATGGCTGAACGGCAACTCATGCAAACCATGCTCTTCACCGGCCCATATGCCACGGATCGCCAGCGCAACCGTTGGCTGAGACATCATGGCGTTGAGCGCCTTTACCCGCTCTGGCGCCATCTTAACCCACGTCGAGCCGTCATCGGCTTCGTGCAGAAGGCCATAACGAAGCGACGCCAGACTGTCTGTCACGTTGACGCGCCAGAAGACGAACTGAATCCATGCAAAACGGGGTGACTGCGCCTCCACCGCCAGCACGAGCGAGTTCATGAACGAACCCACCGGCTCGTAAACCGGTTGCGACATGAAGTGCGCATCCCTGAGCGATACGTAGAACATGTGAAGGTCGTCCATCCTTGCCTCCTTCGAGCCGGGAGCTGGAATACCCTTCACCCTTGGGAAGCTCATGACCCCTTCACGAGGGTAGTTGAGGGTCATGGTTTTGTATGACATGGCGGGCGGTCCGAGGAACCAGATCATAGTCACCATGATAGCGACCGAAGCCGATATCTGGACGGCGACGAAGGTCCAGATCGGGTAAATGGATAGATCAGCGACTAGGGAGACGACGATGCCGGCCACGGCAAGAAACGGCATCAGGCTGCGGCCCTGTTTGACCCTGTACGGCAGCTTCAGGTAGCCGAACACGTCGTTCCAACCTGCAGGCCTGCCGCGAGGGTGCAGGAACCGTAACAGGTCACGGCGATAAATTATATAATAGAACAACCCAAGCGCAGGGAAAGGGAGCCACCAGAACATGAGAACATATTACGGACGCGCTTAAAAGGTGTCAAGTCAATCGAAATTCACGAAAGCTGGCTTTGCGCCTTTTCTGCCCAACTTCGGTGATAAATGCTCCGCGAGCCATTTTTCATGGTCGCAGAGGAATCCTATGTTCAGCATGCCGTTCTCCGATGTACCGTGTTCTCGTATTGGTGCACCGCACCACCAGCACTCCAGCTCCTTGTCCTTTGCCAGGCCTTGCTGCATTTTGTTCACTTATGGATGAGTATGAAGGCGGCCTTAAAAGGTGATGTTATACAATGTCACATGAACCAGCTTACGGATGACGACCTGAAGGGGCATGTGTTTGTGATCGGCAGCACCGGAAGTGGGAAGTCCAATTTCCTCCTGTACACCATGGACTACATAGCAAAGCGCGGCGATTCAGCCGTGATATTCATAGACCCTCACGGCGAAGCCTCGCTGGACCTTGCGAGGATGGAGGGGGCCAGGGTCAAGCTGTTCGACCCATACTATTTGTCATTTGGTCTAAACCCGCTTGAGCTCGGCCCGTATGAATCGAAGGAGGAGCGCAAGCTCCTCATACAGACCCGCGTCGGCGAGCTTCTGATAACCATGGCCGACTTCTTCGGGGTGACCGTGGACCAGGCGCCCCGGTTGATCTGGATACTCCGGGGCGGGCTGTATTTTCTCTATTCCATTACGGACACGCCCACCTTTCTCGACCTTTATTACCTGCTCACCGACATCCTCTCGATGGAGAGCGACGATGTGGCCGCGCTATTTTCCTCCGTGGGCATCGACGATGAAATAATCCAGAGGACCCTGAGCGCCATATCCAGGCTTGAAGCGGCCGCGTTCACCGCCGTCCTCAACCGCATTTCAAACTTCGTCATGCCATCGGGGTCGCTCACCTCCCGCACCTTCTGCACGAGGAAGAGCACGGTGCCCTTCGAGGAGCTGCTCAGGCCGGGCTCGGTGTCCGCCTTCCGCATGTCCAAGTTCCAGCTGCCGGACGACTTCCGAAAAATGGCCACAAACACGCTTATAATGGATATCTACTTCGCGGTGCAGAGGCGGATGAAGGCACTGGAGCGCGACGGCTCCGGTGCGATCACACCCGTATACATGGTCATCGATGAATTCCAGAACGTGGCCGAGCTTGACATCCTGCAGACGATGCTCTCTGAAGCGCGCAAGTTCGGGCTGTACCTTATCGTGGCGCACCAGAACGTTTCGCAGGTCAGGGAGGAGCTGTTCAGGTCATTCGTGGGCAATACCGGCATGCTGGTGTCGTTCAGGGTCGGGCCTGAGGACGCCGCCGAAATGGCAAAGGCCATGGGAAAAAAGGACCTGGCGAACACGCTGGTCGCCCTGCCGAACTGGGTCTGCGCAGTGAGGCGGAATCCAGTGGGGGGCGGAGGGCTGTCGGAGATATTCCTGTTGCACATGCCAAAGGTGCCTGGGCCAATTCGATCCGCCGATGCGGTGTTTGAAGAAGCAAGGAGGGCACCGTGGGGCGGCGCCGAGGAGGACAGGCATGTTTCGTACAGGGACGCGATCGAGAGCGAGATGGGGATGAAGGGGAGGCCAGGGCTGTCCCCGGCGAGGTGGACGATCCTGACCACGCTGACTATGAGGGGCCCACAGTGGAAGTACAAGGACCTGATGTGGAAGCTCTACCACGAATACGGCTGGGACGAATCGGTGACCCTGAGCTCGATCAACTACCTTGCGGACCTGGGGCTTGTGAAGGCATCGAGGCAGGGCGATGACGTCTTCTACGAGGCGGCCCATCCGGCCGTGGACAGGTACTTCCAGTCGGACATCAGGGGGCCAAGGGCGGGCGGCCCCGTCCATCAGGCCATAGTCCGGAGGCTGCTTCGCAGGTACTGGGAGATGGGCTACTGGTGCTCGGTGGATGATGGAAGCCCTGGGGACGACAGGCCGGATATCCTGCTGTTCAGGCCGCTCATAACACAGAGCGACTGGAAGGGTGAGAGGAAGGCCATAAGGGAGCCGGCCAGGTGGGACTATTCAAACGTCACGGCAGTAGAGGTCGAGACCATGCTTGGGCACAGGGCGCAGCTCAAACACAACCTTGAGAAGAACAGGGTCTATGCGGCTACCACGTTCGTGACCGACTCCGAAGCCCACGCCGAGAGGCTGAAGGAGATACTCGGCGAAGGTAATGACTACACCGTTCTGGTCGAGAACATCGGGAAGGTCGAAGAGGAGGCGCCGGATGACCTGGACTCCTTCCTTGTAAGTCTAGTCAAGGATGGGTGGCCGGGGATGGCCGCTGCCGCGGGGCGGGCGCACGTGAGCAGGAGGACGGTCCAGAGGCACATGAAGGGCCTGATGCAACTGGGCGTGATCGTCCAAAGCGAAGAGGGCAAATACCGACCGGTCCATTTAATCTGATCAAAATATTTTCATTATGAAATTGCCTTTTTGATCAGTTCTCTTAATCTTTCATCAACTTCCTCATTCCATTCCGGTAGTGCAAATGCGGTGGGCCAAAGCGCTCCATCATCCAAGTGTGCCTTGTCGCTGAAACCTATTGTGGCGTACCTTGTCTTGAATTTACCTCTTTCTTGGAAAAAACAGATGATCGATTCATCCTTTTCATAAGCTGGCATACCGTACCAAGTTCGTGGCGTCAGATTAGGTGCTATCCTTTTTATCAGTGCGTGTATATTAGTTGCAATCGTCCGATCAGGTTCATTCATTTCTGATATTTTTCTAAAGACTTCTTTTTCTAAATCCTCAATCTTTGGTCTAGCGCTCCTCTTTCTGATGGAGGCTAACTCCTTTGATCGCTCAGCCATTGCCTTTTTTTCCTCATCTGTAAACCCAGCATTGGCATTTTCTTTTGTTTCCATTGTCTCACTTATTTTTCTAGTCTAAATATATATAAGAATTTACTTTCAAAGTGGCATAAATACTGTATTCGCTTAAAACTTTAATCAAATACCACTTGACCCGATCAGTTAGGTCGGAGCCGTAACGAGCTTCGATTGCACGGCAGTCATATTCCCTTCGAGGCGGGCCTTCAGCCTGCCGAACGTGGAGTCGTTGATCTCGTATGCCGTCACGTTCCGCCCGCTTTGGATGCATGCCTCGATTGTCGTGCCGCCCCCGGCCATGGGGTCAAGCACCAGGTCGCCTTCCTTCGTGAACGCTCCGATCAGCCGTCTCAGCTCGAGGGCGCTCTGCCCCCACCTGTGGAACCGCTTGTCCTCACCGCTGCCCATGATCGTATCATGAATGAACCCATGCCTGGCCTTTGGCGGCTTGAAGAACACAAGGACGGGCTTCCACATGGTGCGGAGCGTATACACCTGCTGTCCCTGTTTCAGCTGAAGCGACATGGTCCAGTAGTATGACAGCCACTTCCCAAGGCCGGCCATCTCCATGTCAAGATGCGATTGGCCGGCGTAGGCTATAAGCCAGCCGCCGGGTTTCAGAACCCTCTGGCCGAGGGCACCGAGGGCGTCCCACAGGTACATGTATTTTTTGCCGTATGGAGGGTCGGTCAAAATCAGGTCAATTGATTCGGCCTTTATCTGCGCCTCCCTGAAGTCGCAGTGGTAAAGCTCAACGGTCATGCTCAGACATGCAAAATGGGCTTAAAAGGAAGCAGTAGCATCGAACATCATGAGGCTCATCGCTCACGACATCTTCGCCTTCGGGCTCGGCACATATGTCCTAGCCCAACTCGGCGCGGGGATAGCCTCTTCGGCCGCACTGGCGTTCTTACTTTCTGTGGCCGTGAACCGGATAATAGACGCGGGGCACTACCAGAAGAAAGGGCGCCCTGCCCGTTCCCATCTAACTCATTCTGTCTTCACGGCACCGATCTGGGGGCTTCTCGTAGGGCTGGCAATTTCGTCCATCGCGCTATTTGTTCTTCATGTTGACCTTCTGCTCCCTGGTGCCATTGCGGGCACGCTGGCTGCATTTGCACACCTCTTCCTGGATTCGCTTACAGAGGGCGGCGTGTTTCTGTGGAAGAAACGGATGGCCCTGGCGCACTTTAAGTACAACAACGGCCTCGCGAACGGGCTCGCGATCATGGCTGGGGTGCTGATGCTGGTCGCCGCCGTCTGATCATCCGTACTTCTCCCTGTAGAACCTCTGGATGGCCACGGACACGTCCGCATATTTGTAGGCACCAGACTTGACGATGGTACTGAGGTACTTGGCGCGCCTTTCCAGCTCAGCCGCAAGCTCAGCCTCGTTCCATCCCTTCAGGGCCGCCACGGTCTGAAGACGGTAACTTTTCCGTGCGACCTCCAGTGGATCGGTCGGCATGATCAAATCCTCCCTTGCATTCCACCTGAACATATCGATCAGCTCTCCCCTCATGCCCACCTCCTTTGACACCAGCGCCCGCCTCACCACGCTCCCGTCCTCCCTCCTGATCCGGTTCATCATGAGCAGGGACCACATCAGCATCAGGGAGGCGTTGCCGACGTTCAGGGGCGGTGCGGCCATCCTGACCAGCGCGGCCTCCGGCGAGTCCGCGTGGAAAGAGCTGAGCGCGCCGTGCCCTGTAGAAGCGGCCTGGAACAGCGTCGATATCTCCTCGCCCCTCGCCTCCCCCACGACTATGTAATCCGGCCTGAGCCTGAGCGTCAGCTTTGCAAGGTCGAACAGGGTGACATCATAGCGTGCGTCCGATGAAATAGAATAGGAGGTGCGTGAATGAAGCCGCTCCCAGTGCTCCTGCGGGATCAGCAGCTCGGGGGTCTCCTCAACGGTCGCTATCTTGAGCGCCGGGTTGATCAGGGTGATCAGGGCGTTCATGGTGGTCGTTTTGCCAGACGCGGTTGGGCCGATCACCAGCACGAACCCCTTCTCCTCCACTATCATCCAGTAGTAGGCGGCCAGCAGCGGCGAAATAGTCCCGGCCGCCACCAGGTGGCCGATGGACAGCGGCTCCCTTGGAAACTTTCGCATGTCGAAGGTGGAGCCCGGCAGCGATATTTCGTTTGAAAGGGTGGCGGCCAGCCTGTGGTTCTCCTTAGTGATGGCATCCACAAACGGCACCGACGTGGTGATGGCCTTTCCTGCCTTCTGGACGAGCCTCTGAACGTACTTCTTGAGCGTCTCTTCATCGCCAAACATGATGTTCGTATCAAGCCAGTCGAACTGCGGGTAACGACGGTGCACTGCGGCTAAAGGCACGCCGAACCCCTCACAGGAGATCTCCTCAATGTCGTCATCCCTCACAAGGACATCCACGACCCCGTAGCCGACCGAATCCCGCATTATGTAATATTTCAGGGAGTTATAGGATTTCTTGACCTCTTCCACCGCGCCCAGGTCCTCGGCGGCCTGCCAGATGAACTGGTCCACGTAGGCGGCCGGGTCCTCGGTTTCGATTGGCTTCAGCGAATAGTAAAGGGATTCCATGAGCAACGAATAGAGGCCCTGTTCGGCCTCGGACAGGGGCGGCTCCTGCACGGAATACGTGTGCTTCTCGCCGCTGTCGGCGATCATCACGTGCGCCTTCCCCACATCATATTCATCGATTATGGCCCCGAGGACGGCGGCGGTCAGGGGCCGGGTGCGGAAGGCGAGCGATCGAGTGGCCTTCTTGGGTGGTGACCTGACAGGGAACTTAAGGGGTAACTTGACAGAAGATAACTTCATGCAGAAGGATATGAAATTGGCTTAAAAGGCAAGCAAGGAACCTGCTATCATTTGTGAGTCTGACTACAGGAAAGACGCCCTCCACACTGGATAGGCTGGCTCCCCCGCTCGCTGCATCAATCGGGTTCGGTGGAGCATCACGGCAACATAACCAACAGGGATCCAGGATGCTAAGGTGGATAATGGTGGAGTCAGCGAGGGTAGCGTCAGTCCATGATCCAAGATTGAAGTCATTCTAGGAGCGCGTCAGAGGGAGAAGGGGGGACAAGAAGGCGATCGTAGCGGTGGCGAACAAGATGCTTCGGATAATCTGGTTCATGCTGACAAGGAGGGAGGAGCATCAGTCCACTAACAGGAAGAGGTACACAAAGAGGCTTAACCATATGGACGGCTAATTCACGAACGGCTGGCAGAAGGCAGGCTCAAGGAAGCAGCCCGGTGGCGTCTGTCATGAGTGGTACCGCCGTTGAATCTTTCGCCGGATTTGATTACAGCGGCCATCCAAATTAAATGGGAGGAAATCTCTCATTATAAACATTAGATGATGATAACATACATTCTGTTCTCTATCGTGATCTCCCTTATTTTTTAGTTCGATTGTCTAAAGATCGAGGGGTTATCTGTTAAGGCCCACGAAGCATAACCCTTTGAATTATTTCCAGCTTTTGAGGTCATAGAGATGGTGATAAGGGGGCCAAAGGACAGGGCTTTGCTGATAAATATGGGTGATAAGTGGAAGAGGGTTCTTAATGACTTCCCTGAATTTAGGGATATGCTATTCCCCAACAACTCTTTAACTTGACGGGACAGTGTGACCGCCTTCAGGTAAGTATGCGCTGAACGATACAACGGCAGCCTACTCAGAGATAGGCATTTATGGCGAAGGATTAAGCTTAAGTACAATTACTACTAACTAGGAACCAATATGGAAAAAACGCCAGCCCCCACGCCAGCTGCGCTTGACCAGGAGTACCAAAAGGAGTTCACACGCCTTTGTGAAGCCAGCACCCCGGAGGGGCTCCTTAACGCCGCGTCTAGGTTAAGATCCGATGCTGATGGCCTGTTTATGAAAGACGACCTGGTCTCACGATACCATACTGCATTCAAATACAGGCTCGCTGCTGAGCTCACGGAGAGGGCCGCCGGCTTGCTGAAGGATGAAAATTTGGATTTATTAAACAGTGCCGGCGATCTGTATCACTTCGCAGGTCACGCATTTCGGCGAATAGAGGAATTCAGGTGGGCCGGCGATGCCTATGCAAAATCAGGTGAATGTTTCATGAGGGAAATGCTGAAATTAAATGGCAGGAAAATGTTCATTGATTCATACGAAAAAAGCATACGTGCTTACCGCCGGGCAAAGGTCGTTTATACGGAAGTAGGCGATTACAGCCAGGCTGGCAGGATGTTCTTCCTGGAGCAGGGCCTTATTCAGAAAAAATTATCAAGGACCAACCCAATCGAAGCGGCCTTATTTATGGCCTGGGGCATTATGAGCGGCTATGGCGAGAGCATCAGGAGGTGGTTCGTGGGCTATATCCTGGGCGTTGCCCTCTTCGGCATGATCTACCTTCATGGAGGCATGGGCGTTTTGCAGGCCTTCTACGTGTCATTTGGCAGGTCTCTGCTCATGAATACCACTTCATTGGGAGGCCCGATAATGTTGTTACAATTTGCGTATTCTTATTTCAATCTGGGCCTCGGATTGACGATTATAGTGCGCAGGATGATCGGAAGATAGACAGCGCTAAGACTCTACAAGGGACATAGAATACAAGTGATGACCAAGGTGATTACAGACCGGGCTGGGTGGTGCTTTACTAACAATTAAAAAAAATCTATCTATGTACTTCCTTAAGCGCAGCATAATGTTAATCATTATCATCATCATCATCATTCATGCCCTACTTGAGACGGATGATAATATCAATCATGATATCAAATGTCGTTAATCGTTTGATGAAATTATTTTAGCCAAATTACCGGTTCATGCAGTTTGATATTTAGAAGTTCCCTACGCCCACTCCATAGCCTTTGTTAAACGACTGGAGGGTCGGGTTGGACGATATGGTAGCCCATCCGCCGCTTATTATCGATACAGGAATGCGAATTTCTTGGTAAATGTAGGTGGCATTTACTCCACCAAGCATTGGCATAGTAGTTAAGGCATTGGCATAGTAGTTAAGGCGCTGGCGTTGTGTTTGATTACAGTTAGAGCTCCACAGCTATAATTTTCTGTTATTGTTACATCTGATTAGCTAGAAGGCGGTATGCTGGATAGCGTGCCGGAGCTGGTATAAATGGGAAGGACTGGGTTAAAGCTGACAGTATAAAGGACTCCTCCTGTCGTGTCCTGGGTCTTCTGATTCACATTTGCTATTTCCAGATATACCGTATAGCTGGTTATGTTTAAATCGGTAAGTTGGAGCACTGGAAACATCCCATTACTTACGCCCAGATTTATATTAAGCTGAACTGTATCATTTGCTAAAGCATTGGGCCAGACCGAAAGGACGTTATGGCTATAATATAGAAGATCGGTGGCGTATGAATTATTGAGCGTGCCGGTGGAGTAATTGTATGGCAACAGGTACATGACCGTCATGCGCGGCCCCAACGACCCAGGTGGCACGACCGCCGGTCCCGTCCCATGCTGCTGATACACGGTAATGCCTACTGTATATGAAATGAACCCTAACATGGCAACCAGGGCAATTATCAGGATGGCGTTTACCTTATGCGCTGTCATTTCAGGTCGTCTATATGCTGGGGACACGCTATTTACGTTTAGCTGAAACGGCCATTTTACCCATGATCTCCTGAAAGGATGAAGGAGGTGAGCTTTTGATAGGTAAAATCCCGGTTTGAGCTATGGTTATATCCCGGCCGGTCGTCCATACCCATCATCATGTCCATCAGGAAGGCTACGACGGATGACCTGATCAGGGTGCTGACCCTGGACAGGCCTGGAGATGTTGAGGAACTCAAGCTGATGGCGGCGGAGATCGATAACGACACGGGCAGGTCGGTGTATAAGGCCATCTACGAAGGAGCGGAGACGGTTTCTGACATAGCAAGGGAGCTCGATATATCCATGCAGCTGGTCACCTACCACCTGGAGAAGCTCCTGATGGCCAACCTCATAGAGGAGAGGGGGGATGGGAGCTGGATAAGCCAGAAGGGGAAGAGGGTGGTGCACTATGTGCCCAGCAGGGCCGCGGTGATCATAGCCCCGTCGCTTGAAGGATTAAGGAAGGAGGGTGAGGAAAGGGTCAGGACCGCGTTCGGGTCCATCGTGAAGAAGCTGTTCTATTCGGCGGTGATCGGCGCAGCCTCGTTCCTGGCGCTCAACAGGGGCATCGCGGCCCTGTACTACTCCCTTGTTCAGCCCATAGCTACTGCACCGACCACGAAAGGGACGACGGTTTCCGGAACCGGCTTTACAAGCGCCAGCACCCTGAACTACATACTTGGCAGCGGCACGGGCCTTTCAAACGCACCTCCCCCGCTGCCGCTGCTGTTCGCCGTGATCATCCCTCTGACGGTGGGAATCGCCGTCGCCTACCTCTCCTTCAGGTGGTTCAGCAGGAGGCCTGAAAGAAAAGAAGGAGTTCCGGCACCTTCAACCAGGGCATAGCATTGCGAAGTGAACTGGCCTTTGTATCGCCAAATGCAATATTTCAACGGGTTGTATCATAGGAAAGGGAACCACGCCGATGACAATAAACAGCGTAATGGCTAAAGGATGGTCACCGTCGACATTACTCAGTTGGGAGCGTAGTCCTGAGAACGTCATAGGCTGGTGCGTAAGGGTTATCAAGAAAAGGGAAAGATCTGGAAATCGCAACATCTTAACTGACTAGAATAATAAATTGATTATGGTACGTGCAAAGTTCAATCAATTGGCGCAAATGGCTTTGAAAGGACCTTACACCATCATTCTAGCCTGGTTACTCCATATTCGGGAAACGGTAAGCGAACAGGCGAAGCGCATCCCGGTGATTCCGGTTTTGATAGATCGCACGTAATATTATTTTCTTAAACGGTAAGGATAGTGGTTTTATCGGGCGGTGACACCTTCTGCCTGGACGACGGCAGGCTTGACGCCCTCTTAACCAAGTTAAACATCCTTTCGATGTTCTGGGGCACGTTTATTTCCTTGACCGCCTTTGGGCTTATGCCTTTCCTCAGGAGATATTGGTGCGCGAATGACCTTGAAATTGAGGTAACTCCAGCGAAATCAATGATTACGGCGCTTATGTTATCTCGCTCCAACTCATCGAAGAAATCATCCGCGTTCTGTCTCAATATCAGGTTTGGGGCTACGGCCTCGTTAATGCTCACCCTCCTGTATGCCTTATCCACACCGCTGAACTTCAATATGATTACCCCCTTTACCTCTTTTCAAACATCCGTACCGCCATATATTAAACTTACTGGAGATACCTGTAGATATCTATCCTGGGTGAATTAAGGGGGATCCGTAAGCTGATCAATGTGCCCCTTAGGTGGTGCGCCTTATGCAGCAGGTAGGGCTGGCGCAGGCCTGGGTTAATGTATATCGCACCATATCCAGAGACTATCAATACGTCACCGCCCAGCGCCTTGGCTATGCTGATGGAAGAACTCAAGCCATATCCCCGCTGTTCGCCACCTTTGCTCGTTGCGCCCTTCGTAGCCTGATCTATGGCCTCCCAATTGTTTCTATCCGTAAAATTGGCTTTCATGTTCTTATTGAAGCTCCCAGCTATGGTTATACCATCATCCAGGAAGCCAAGCTCTACAAATCCTTGATTCCTGTAGTATTGAGCCATGGTATAGGCATACTTGAATTCCGAATGCTGGTAGATGTTATCTATCAATTCAAACATGAGATACCGATACGCATCGAGGTTCACCTTTAGCATGGCCGAATTGTCCAGTAAGTGGTAAAGCGGCTGAAGCGTACTATCGACCATCTTGATATCCTGAGGCAAACGCACTAAGGGCAGGTAGGACTTGCCCAGGACCGGCTTATCCGTATTCTCAATCATGTAATTTATGTAACCGGCAAGGTTTGAATTCGGCGTATGAAGTGTCGCATGAGCCTTTCTCATATGGATTAATAATGGAAGCAGGGTCGTAGGGAAGATGAACTGGGCATCCAAGCTTAGCTTTCCCGTATCCTGATGCTTTCGCTTACACTCACAAAAGAGCAAATAATTTTTCAACAGCTGAGGGTACTCATGATTGGCCAATTGTATATCGAAGGGGGGGAGCCATTAATAAGCTGTGCGTGAGAGCGGCGTCAGGTTCTACGATATATGAAAATCGGTCCTGGCTTGCATGAATTCAGCAGACCGTTTACAGGGCTGAACTCCTAAAGGTGGCGGGCAGATGATATAGCTACAGGAGGCATACCGTTCATTGACGTGCAGGCTCCAGTTTTATGGGTGGTATGGCGGTCCATGACCAGGCTGCCATGAAAGTACATGCGGCCTAAAGTACGAGAGGCATATAATGTGCCTCATGTTTCGTATTCTAAAGGCGCGTCGCCGTGGGAAGCGATCGCCAAGGATGCTATACGGTGGTATCTGGCGAACCGATATTCCCGCCGCTAGCCCGCTGGTAGAACGAAGTCTGTGTATGCATCACGGACCCGTTATTTTCGATGGTGGACACAAAGTCCCAGTAATATGTGCCGTACGGCGCATATATAATATAGCCATAGAATGACTGGTTGCCAGAATATCCCATATTAGCACCCAGAGAAGAAGGCCCGTACTCCTGATAAAGCGTCTGGAAGGTCGCATTATGAACCAGAGCATTCCATTGGGAATTGGTTATAGGGATAGGCCAATTGGTTAGTACAGATATATTTATGAAAGTCGAAACCAGCGGGATGACCGGAGCTGTGGTTACGCTATTACTTGAAACGGATGAATTGGGGGTAGCTAGGCTTGCCACGGCGTGTGCTGTCGGTATGCCGCCAACTGATGGTACTACGAACATAAGGCACAGCAAAGCGACAAGCAGAATTGATTTTGAACACCTCATCGTCATTACTGGCCTTCTATAGCCGGGACGCTATTTACGTTTAGCTGAAACGGCCATTTTACCTATGATCTATTGAAAAAATGAAAGGGGGTGAATTTTTGATAGGTAAAATCCCGGTTTGAGCAATGAATTTAAGGCTAGAAATGGCGTATAGCCCATGCGAAGGCAGCTCCTCGCCCTGATCATAGCTATCGTCGTCGGCCTGGTGGCAATAGTGGCGCCTCTGGCATACTATCACTACTACTACTACTACTATCGACAGCCCACAGAGCCGGCGGGGGGAGGGGAGCTATGTGGCAGTCTGTGACTTTACCAGACGGGCTCAAGATGTACCTGAACATAACCCCGAGCAGGACAGCGCAGCTTGAATATATGACGATCAACATATCGATCATAAACCCGACGGCGCATACTGTTACTATAGACGCGGCTCAGGACTGGCCCATAAATGGGACCGCACTGGGTCCCTGTGGAACCGGCGGCCTCCCTATGGGCATAGCCGTCTACGATGGTTATTACACGGGTTCCAACATTACGGCGGCTGGGACACCCCTCGCCGTGTTCGAGCCGGGCGTCTATGCCTGCATAAGCGTCTATGTCAGGAGCTTTGTGTTTTCACCCTACGGATCTTCGTCCACCCAGAGATCGGGCACAAACGGCTCCTTCCATGTGGGTTCATACAGCCTGTCATATCACTTTGTTTTGAGCGGCTTCTGGGTGGGCCAGGGCAACAGCTCCAGCCCGGCCGTCCTCGAACCATTTCAACCGGGCCCCTACACCGTTGTAGGCGCGAATGAATGGGGCCAGCTGGTGCTCCTCCATTTCAGAATTGAAGGCGTTTCCGATAGCAATAGCACATTTACAGTGACGGGGGGCCAGGACAGCTAAATGGGCATCAGGCCTTCAGGAAGAGCTCCTCAGCCAGCAGCAGCGTATCATGCACATCTCCTTCGATGTACTCCCTGAACCGTTCCCTGTCGTTCATCCAGAGGTAATGGATTGCCTCCCATTTGTTAAGCTGTCGTTCTTTCATGAGGCTCGAGACTATGTATTTCGCGTTCCTGAACGGCAGGCCATGGAACCTTACGTGCTGGATAGCCGCTTCAAGGGACAGGAAGTGGGGCGGCGCCCTGTCGACCCTGGCGATTTCGAACCTGACCGGGTCGATGAGGTCTATGACATACGCCCTCCTGAGCGTGTCCCTGAGGGCCCAGTACCCGGAAAGGTACTTCCCATCCTTCCTGAACCTTTCGTCGAGCAATCGCAGCTTTACCGACAGGATGGGTAGGTCAAAGTCGCTTATGCCGTATCCCAGGAGGACAAGAGGCCTGTTCTGTTCACAGTACGGGCCGAACCTGCTGAAGATGGCCTCGAATTCCTGTTCCTCGGTCTCCTCCTTGACTATGAAATCGGATACCTCGATGCCGCCGGCGCCCCTCCTGGCCACGGAGAGGCTTAGCATTGCCCTGCTAGGGTCATAGGGCGTTTCCAGGCTCGCCTCGATGTCGAGGGACACCACCCTGTTCCATGCATCGTTCCTGCGGAGGTAGTCAACCACCGCCCGCTGGAGGTCGTCGTAATTCATGCCACGACTAACGGCACTCCAGCTATTAAGCGTTGCAGAAAGCTCGGCCGTGATGTAACGGCGCCCTCCAAACCCGGATATTGTTGATCCCCATATGCAGGCCGAATTCGGCTAATCGGTAGCTGGAAATTAACCAGTATTAGACCACCATGTGTGGCCCTTCGGAACGGCCGCCGGCCGGCATTCGTTTATCTATCTATCTATCTATCTAGCTAACTAACTAATTATCCAGGGCTTCTAAAGGCCCCCAGCTGCTGCAAGATTCCAAGCCAGTCCCTCGTCACCCATCCCTCCGTTATCCTGCCATCCTTCAACCGGA
>JAJYTP010000039.1 GCA_021792955.1 archaeon
TGATGAAGAGGTAAAAGTAATACCAATAAAAACAGATGGCGACCTTTCAGATAAGTACGAAATAAACCTCAAAAGTGCGTTTACAAGGCGGCTGGAATATGCTATAACGGATGGAAGGATCGATGCGGCGGTTCACAGCCTTAAGGACTTTCCACCTCAACCGCTGGAGGGGTTGAATCTTGTTTCCTTCCCTATATCGCATGATCCTTCCGATTACCTAATAACTGATTCCGGTATTGACCTTTTTCAACTTAAATCAGGATCAACCATAGGTACAGGGAGTGCAAGGAGAAAATCATTGCTAGAATTTTACAGGCCGGACCTAATAGTTAAACCATTAAGAGGAAATGTCGATACCAGAGTAGGCAGATATAAGGAGCTTGGGATGGACGGCGTTATATTATCGGCCGCAGGCCTTATAAGGCTTGGTCTTAAAACTAATTATAAAAGGCTAGATCCGGAATATTTTATCCCGGCAGCTGGGCAAGGAATAATAGCGGTGGAAGCTTTAGTGAGCACAAGAGCGGCGTCTGTTATAAAAAGTGTAAATGATCCATGGGCAGAAATGAGGGCCAGAATTGAAAGGGCATTTTTAAAAAAATTGGGCGGGGATTGCAGCGTGCCAGCGGGAATTTACGTGAAGGTACAAGAAGTGACGGCCTATGTCAAGGGATTCATTGCGTCCGGCAGATCCTTAAAATTTTCATCGCTAACAGGCAAGCTAGATGACGCAGAAGGGTTAGGGACCGACCTTGCAGGTGAATTACTCCATTGAAGGTAGTTTTAGCGTCAATCTGGAGAAACTGGAGCAGGTTAAGATCATTAGCAAGGAAAAACGGATTCGAACCTGTATTTGTATCAGCTTTAAAGATCATGCCCATTGATATATCAGGGAGATTAACTTCTTATTTAAGAAATGGACCTTATTCTTGGGCAATTTTTACATCGTCAACAGCAGCATCCATCTTTTTTAAAGCGGACGTGCTAGTAAGGTCAATTTATGGATTAAGAATAGCCGCGGTCGGGTCTGGCACTTCAGCCTTTTTAAAAAGGAAAGGAATAAAGGTTGACTTTTTACCGTCGGAGTATACTACTGAAAAGTTAGCTGAAGAGTTGCCCGCTAATCCCGGGTCAAGGGTGTTAATGCTAAGGAGTGAAGATGGAAGTGGTCTTGCAGAAAGCGTGCTTAATGGTAGAGGCATCCAGCCATACAGGCTTAACCTTTATAGGACTTCCTTTTCTAACAGATACATCAATGGGAAGAGATTGGATGGTGCCAAAATTATATTATTCGGCAGTTCAAAGGAAGTCATGGGTTTCGAAAATAGATTGGTGATTTCTCACATAGATGGATTTAAGAAACGTGTTATTGCTGCAAGCGTAGGTCCTCTGACGAACGCAACTGCCATGAAATTAGGGTATAGAGTGATTGATATACCTAAAGCTTATACGTACAGCTCATTGTTTGAAATGCTGGGTGAGCTTAAAAATGAAGGAAGAATCTGATATTTTCCCATACATAAGGGAGAGGAGGCTCAGGTCAAGTAAAAATATAAGAGAACTTGTAGCAGAGACGTCTTTTAAGGCATCGAATTTGATGCTTCCTATTTTTATAATTTCAGGCGAAGGTAAAAGCCAAGAAATACAAAGCATGCCAGAAATCAGGAGGGAGACATCGGATATTGCAGTGGACAATGTCGGCAAAGCCCTTGACCTTGGTATCAAATCATTCTTGCTTTTTGGAATTCCGGATGCAAAAGATGAACTGGGAACTGGAGCATATGATAAAAATGGCGTAATTCCACTGGCAATAAGAATTATAAAAAAAGAATACCCTGAGGCCGTAATTGCAGCCGATGTCTGCTTGTGTGAATATACAATTCATGGGCACTGCGGCATAGTTAAAGGTGGAATAATAGATAACGATACCACCCTACCGCTTCTATCTGAAGCTGCATTAGCTTATGCAAGGGCGGGGGCTGACATAGTAGCACCAAGCTCCATGATGGATGGGCAGGTCAAGGCCATAAGGATAGCCCTTAACGAGGCAGGGATTAATGATACCCTGATCATGAGTTATTCTTCAAAATTTGCTTCAGCGCTCTATGGCCCATTTAGGGAGGCCGCAGGCTCCAGGCCGACATTCGGAGACAGGAAGACGTACCAGATGGACTACAGGAACGGTAGGCAGGCCATCAGGGAAATTGAGCTAGACTTAAGGGAAGGCGCTGACGTTGTAATGGTTAAACCCGCAATGTTCTATATGGACCTAATATCCAAGGCAAAGGATAGGTTCAATATCCCTATAGCGGCTTACAGTGTTAGTGGGGAGTATAGTATGATAAAAGGCGCGGCTTTTAATGGATGGATAAATGAAAATGATGTTTTAATGGAGCTGGTTTACTCAATTAAAAGGGCAGGCGCGGACATAATAATAACGTATTATTCGGAAAAAATAGCTGAAATCCTGAGGTCAAAATGAAAAATCAAGAAAGCAAAAGTCTGTTTAAAAGGGCATTAAAGGTTATGGTAGGTGGTGTCAACAGCCCCGTGAGGGCTTACAAGGGCGTTGGCGGGGAGCCATTATTTATCACAAAGGGGAAGGGTTCAAAAATATGGGACGCCGATGAAAATGAGTATACTGATTTCCTGTGCTCCTGGGGCGCAATACTGCTTGGACACTCGGATCCTGATACCATCAAGGCCTCATATAATGCTATTGTGAATGGAAGCTCCTTTGGGGCACCTACCAAAAATGAACTGTATTTGGCTGAGGTGATATCATCCAGTATGAGGACGGCTGAAATGGTTAGGCTGGTAAATTCCGGCACGGAGGCTGTAATGACGGCCATTAGGCTTTCGAGGGGATTTAGTGATAAAAAAATCATAGTAAAATTTGAGGGCAACTATCATGGTCATTCTGACATAGTTCTTTCTAAAGCAGGTTCAGGGCTTGCCACTCTTGGTATACCATCATCTGCAGGCGTACCTGAAGGATGTGTTTCAGATACCGTTACTCTCGCCTATAACGACATCGATGCGTTTGAGAACTTTATGGATCAAAAGGGGAAACTTGTGGCCGCGGTCATTGTGGAACCAATAGCTGGCAACATGGGAGTTGTGCCTGCTGACATAAAATTTTTATCAAGTCTCCGGAATAAATGTAATGAAAATTCAAGCATTCTGATATTTGATGAAGTAATCAGCGGGTTCAGGGTTTCAAGAGGGGGCGCGCAAAGCCTATACGGCGTATACCCAGACCTGACAGTGCTCGGAAAGATAATAGGAGGCGGATTTCCAATAGGGGCTTTAACGGGGAAGGCCGAAATAATGAGGCATCTGGCGCCTGAGGGATCAGTATACCAGGCAGGCACCCTTGCTGGAAACCCTGTTGCGGCAGCGGCTGGATTCACAGTCATATCCCAGCTTAGCGATGGCATCTACCAGAACCTAGAAAACTATGGGAAAGAGATTGAAAATTTAATAGTCAAGGCCGCCGTAAATAATGGAATTCGAGTTACAGTAAATAGGATTGGATCCATGTTCAGTATCTTCTTTGCAGATAATCCCGTCAAAAATTTTAATGATGTATTAAGAAGCAAGAAGGAACTCTATACCCCATTCTTCTGGTCCATGTTGGAAAATGGAATATATGCTCCTCCTTCATCCTATGAAAGCTATTTCTTTACAGCCAGCCATGACGAATCTGATATAAAAAGGCTCAGCGTGGCACTTGACAGCTCATTTGGGTCGTTAAAGAATGAATAGCACCTTTATTGACGCCCTTAATAATCGAGTTCACAGCCACATACCGGCATGGTACATGAGACAAGCAGGGAGGCATATGCCTGGGTTTGCCAAACATATAGCAAATAATGATCTTTCAAAGATCGTAAGAAGCCCCCAATTGGCTTCAGAAATAGCAATTGAAGCTGTGGAGAGGCTTGATGTCGATGCAGCTATAATGTTTTCCGATATTGTAACACCATTAGAAGAGGCTGGGCTTAAATATGTTTATTCAGTTGGCGCTGGTCCACAACTAAAAACCCCTATTTCATTAAATAAATTTATAGATACGGTTAGTAACATGCGAGCCGAAAATCTATGGTTCATCAGAGATCAGATTATGGAGATCAAACGCAGTACCAATGTTCCGGTCATCGGCTTTGCTGGTGCCCCGTTCACTCTTGTTAGCTATATTATAGAGGGCAAGTACGCTAGGGAATTTCCTAAAACAAAGTCATTTATGATGACTGAAAATTGGAATATGCTGATAAAGGCGGTGATTGACCTGATCATCAAAGACGTAGATGTCCAGATCGATGCCGGCGCTTCAGTAATTCAGCTGTTTGACACATGGATGGGTATTCTTTCCGAGAGGCAATTCTCAGAATATTATTTATCAAAACTTCTTGAACTGGTTTCACATATTAAGAATAGAGTTCCTGTTATTTACTTTTGCACAGACTGTTCTCATTTGATTAATGAGGTAGTAAGAAGCATCAAGCCAACAGTTATGAGCGTTGACTGGAAAATCTCACTTAAATCAATATATAATACAGAAAAGATCGGCCTTCAGGGAAACCTTGATCCGGTATATTCGCTTATAGGGGGCCAAACGATGATAAAGGAAGCTGATCTAGTTCTTGAAGATGCGCGGGGGATTAATAACTATGTATTTAATTTGGGGCATGGTGTTTTACCTGGGACAGATTGGAGAGAACTAAAAAAACTGACGGAACACGTGCATAGATGGAAATTTTAACATATCATAAAATCTCCATGGATTTAAGATAATTAATGATAGATTATATCGAGTCAAACCACAGGCCTCCTTGAAGGAGATGCTTAAATAAGGCGGCATACGATTATACCCAGCGGTTACTAGCAACTTGAGCCCATCATAGACATAAAAGGGAATACTTCGAACAAAATAAATAACTAGAGATATTTACTAAACTACCTTTAAGCCGAACTATAAAAACTGTTAAAATCATCCTAACACTTTTTAAGAGATTAAAATAATACAGTTGGATTGAAGAGCATTATATTGACAGATTTTGGTGCTCCATCAAGTCCAAATGAACTTGAAGATTTTTTAGTTAACCTTTACAATCGCGCTCCTACTAATTCTGAAATTGAAGCAGCGACAAAAAAATATGAGTTTATAGGAGGGTCTCCCATAAGGACAAAAATCAAGAACCTAACAGAAGGGCTTAGAAACGAGCTTGAAAACGTTCAAGTTGACTACGCTTTCCTCTACAATGAACCATATCTCAAGGACGTAATAGAATCAAACATTAAATCTGGGATTAATGACATTAAAATTTTACCTCTGTTTACTTTTTATTCAAGAAAAACCGCAATAGACATCAGTAAAAGCATTTCATATAATGAGGGGGCCGTAAAAATAAAGGTTGCGCCCGAAGCTTCAAAGGTAGATTGTATACCCATAGTATGGGGGAACAGGTTAAATTCTGATATCAAAGGGTTGGGAAATTTTACACTGATTTTTATCGCTCATAGCATCCCGAAGGGTATTGATGTATCAAATCAATATCTTCAGAGCTTTAGAAATTTTGCTGAAAAGATTAGCTCGCGCGTTAAGAACAAAAATTTTCTATTGGGTTTTCAGAGCTCACGCCAAGGATGGTTGGGCCCCAGCATATATGACCTTGAAGTTGGGCCATATGAGGATGTAGTTGTTGTACCGTTAAGCTTCCTGCTGACCAACATGGAAATACTTTATGATTTAGATTTCGAATATTCAAAATACCTTAAAGAGAAGGGCTATAGATATATGAGAAGCGGCCCCCCTGACGATGGTAATGATCTCACAAAGTGCCTTGCGAGCATTGTTTGACATGATTTTTTCAGTATATACGTGCTTTTAAGAATATGTTAATAAGCCTACATTAAGGACAGGCTAAATATAATGTCAAAAAATCCCTATAATGATGGACCGCTCATAGTGTTCTGGGAAACCACTAAGGCTTGCGAATTGAAGTGTATTCATTGCAGGGCTTCGGCAATAGAATCAAGATCCCCTGAAGAATTAACAACAGAAGAAGCAAAAAGGCTATTTAATCAGTTAACTAAATTT
>JAJYTP010000040.1 GCA_021792955.1 archaeon
GGGACTGGATATCCCGCAGGTTGACATGGTCATATTTTATGAGCCCGTTCCGTCAGAGATCAGGTTCATACAGAGGCGCGGACGCACTGGCAGGCGGATGGCGGGTAAAGTGTTCATCCTGGTGGCAAACGATACCAGCGATGTAGCGTACATGTACTCCTCAATTAGGAAGGCCGCAATAATGAAAAAGGTAATAAAAAATGTGAATTCAATTCTAAAGCCCATTCAGCGGCGCTCGCCATTCTTCATACCTGACCCCATGACGGAAGACGAAATAGGATCACTTCCCCTATCCCCCGACAGAAGCGATGATTCATCTGAACTTCAATTGGAGCTGAACCGGAGCGCTGCAGAATCCGCTGGGCGTGTGCATGGTGATAAAACCGATCTCCGCATAGGAGCTGTTAGGAGGTTGGGACTCGATGAACAGCCAGAAGGGCCAGAAGCACATGCCATAACAACGGACATGGTCATAGACGAAAATTATGGGGAACCGCAGCTGAGGAAGGTGTCAGTATTGAAGGTAGGACGTGGATTCAGCATCGTTAAGATAGATGAAAAGTGGATTACGAAGTTATCGGCTGGGAACTTCAATGGCCCACGGGGCCTGATCAGAAAGGGGGGAGTATTTTCGGCACTATGTCAGTTCTTTGATGAAAACGGAGTTGTAAATGTAATAGTTAGTAATGTTGTGCAGGAGCAATGAGTGTACCTTCATACCTGTGCCCTCCGTCTTACGTGCAGATGTGCGGGCTGTTCTTACCTGTAAGACTTTTGCTCCTTCCTTCTGGCCCCAGGGCCGCCGGGCTTCTTCGATTCCTTCTGCCTTTTGTCGCCCACCAGCAGATGCCTATCGTAATCCAACAGTCTCTTTTTCAGTTCATCTGATTTAAAGTATGAAACCAAGGCCTTTGAAATGGAGATGGCCGACGCATAGGCCTGCCCAGACGTGCCGCCCCCCTTTACCTTGACCGCTATATCAACCTTGTAGCGGTCGTCACCCAGCAATTGCAGCGGCGTGGATATTATACTCCTCTGCTGGTCATTCTGGATAGACTCTAACAGGAAGTTATTTATCCTAACCTTGCCGGTGCCAGGCTTTATGACGGTAAATGCCCTTGCCGTCTTGCGGCTTCCAAAGTACATTTTATTCTCCATTCCACCCCAACTCCTTGGCTATATCGATAAGCTTTACATATTGGGACTGATGCTTTGTAGCTTTTATCCCCCCAATCTCCGTCTTGGGAACGTTCTGGAACTGCGCCGGCACTCCATAATAGGCCCTGAGGTTTGTAAGCGCGATCTTCCCTCGTGGCTTCGGATATGGCAGCATCCCCCTTACTACTTTCTTGAAAAGGAGGTCAACCCTTCTATAGTGAATAGGTGAGAGTTTCGGGTTGATTATGCTTTTCAGGTCCAGCGTGCCCCTCCATTCATTCAATACGCTTGTCTTCCCTCCAGATATATATATACGGTCTACATTTACGACGAAGACCTTCTTTCCCTCCAGCAGCATCTTCGATACGGAGCTGGCCAGCCGGCCCAGTATGCAGCCTTCAGCGTCTATGACGACTTCATTTGACAATCATGATCCCCCCCTTGTTGCTATAACTGGCTACGAACTCGCTGAACGTAAGCGCCTTCCCGCCGGCGCCTTCGATCCTAGCTCTGGCAGCCTTCGAGTAGCCCAGCGCTCCCACGGTGATCTTCTTATCTATATTCCCAGTCCCCAGCACCTTACCTGGAACCACTATGAAAGCCCCTTCAGGGGCTAACCTGTTTAGCTTCGATGTATTAATTCGAGTAAATTCGGACCTGCTAGAGCGCTTTATTCGCCTGTACAGATCGTTCCATATGGACCTCTTGGTCTTCCTATAGGCATCCTTTAACGATTTCAGTTCATCCTCACCGTGTCCAATCATATGACATCTACCCTTGAGTGAAGGTCTTTAAAATCTTTCATCATTATATCCGCCCCCGCCATCAGGATGTCCTCAGCGTCAACCGAACCAACCGACTCCAGGCTGAATATGTAATCGTCCTTGCTTTCCTTTATCGAGATCGAGTCAGGATCCAGCTTCTCACACTCCATGCAATAAGTGCACTCTAAGGGGTTAGTAACGACCAGCTTGGAGTCCTTTGACGCAAGTATGTGAACAGGGCATATGCCTTCTAACTGCTCCCGTTTTGCGGTAGAAGCGTTCTTAATTGTCACCACCGGCGTAGGCTTGGCTACCGCCTTGGAAGTCGCCTGCCACTTGGCATGGACCTTACCCCTCCCGAGCTTTGCGTAAGCCTCCAGTTTTATGGATTGGCCTGGGGCTAGCTCCGCTATCGGTATTTCGGCAGATGCCGGCTTAACTTCCCTGTCTTCGGCCGATACTAGTTCACCTGAATAAATTGTCCGCGTAACGGTGCCGGCCCTTGCGTCCAGCACCAGCATCACCTGAACCCCATCTTCACCGCCTTCCAGATATTTATGTGGTGTAACTATTGGAATGAGCCCCAGCCTGTGAGCTAGAACTTCGTCATACATAAGCGAGGAATTTTCCAGTATGACGACGTCATCGATGGCAAGCACTGGAACCTCTACAAGGCAAAAGCGCCTTAGCGCGTTGATCATATCCAGGTCATAACCCTTTATTCTGAGTTTGAGAGAGGCCTTGTCAGCGGCCAGCTTAGTGACGGTCAACGACCAAACACCAGCCTATGCACGCCTTCCACGCCTTCCACCAGGCTTCCTGGTTGAGTCGTGAGGCGCGGGAGTCACATCCTCTATCCTTCCTATTTTTAAACCGGCCCTTACAAGGGCCCTGATGGCAGCCTGGGCGCCCGGGCCAGGAGTTCTGGAGCCTGTGCCACCTTCTCCCCTTACCTGAATATTAATGGCGTTGATTCCCTTATCCTTCGCCTTTACGGCCGCAGCCGATGCAGCCTTCATGGCTGCGTACGGGGAACCCTCAAGCCTGTCGGCCTTTACGTGCATTCCACCACTGCTGAAGGCTATAGTTTCAGAGCCTGAGACGTCAGTTATATGAACTATGGTGTTATTGAAACTGCTATAAATGTGAACTATTCCCCACTTATCCTCTACTGTACTCATAGTATCATTTCACCCTTAGGCAGCACCCTTTTCGGCACGTTGATTTGCGTCAATCAACGGTTTAATGAGCTTTTCCTCTTCGCCCTTCACGACATAGCCTGGCCTGTTGACTATCCTTTCACCCACCATTATATGCCTGTGGACTATCAATTGCCTAGCCTCATAAGGTGACTTTGCTAGGTTGACCTTCCAGACGACGGTTTGAAGCCGCCTGTTAAGGAGGTCCTGCACGCTCAAGTTAAGGGTGGCATCAAGGCTCTTATCGGTGGTCAATAGCCCAATCTTTTCCAAGCTGTTCAGGAACTGCTTTTCTACCTTCGCCCTCCTGTCAGTAGGTGCAGCCAGTAACTGTCTAGCTTGGCTCCTTATCCTTGATAGTTCGGTTGATGCCTTCCATAGTTCATGCTTGTTCCTCAGGCCGTATTCCCCGATGATCTTCAGTTCGTTGATCAATTCCGTCTGATCCCACGGGTTCCTCAGGGTATTATACTTCTTCCTAGGTTTCTTTGGATCGCCCATTATACCTTCTTCTCCTCTGTACGCGCTTGAGCCGAAGGCGCAGGCTTGCCCTGCTGTGGGGTGGAAGCAGCTGATGGTGCCTGTTGCCCTTGCGGGGCTGCACCTTCAGCACCCTGCCTTGCCGCGGCCGCTGCAGCTACCAGCACCGTCTTTCTAACGCCGACGGTGAGGCCCTTTCTTCCAGTGGTCCTAGTTCGCTGGCCCCTGACCTTCAGCCCATACGCGTGCCTTAGGCCGCGCCAGCTGTTCAACCCCTTCTCCCTTTCAATATCCTGTTTGACCTGCAACTCAAGTTCTGACTCCAAGAGATGCTTATCTGTCCCGCTTTCAAGGTCCTTCCGCCTGTTTAGCATCCAATTTGGAAGTCCGAGGCTTTGTGCGTTCTTCAAGGCCTTTTCAATAAGCTGAAGCTGTTGATCGCTAAGCTTGCCGAGCCTGATATTCGGATCTATCTTGATATTATTAAGTATGGCCAGGGCAAGGTTATAATTAATACCCCTAAGCTTTGAGAGGGCTGCTACCAAAGGTTGATAGCCGTTCAGGTCCCTCCCAGCCACCCTGATTATTCCACGTACTTGAGAAGACATAAACGCAACACATACTCCGTTAGGCCTTTATAAATACTACGGCAGATGGCCTCAGAACACAGGTTAGCTTTTAATGCCGTTACCATTTGCTTGCAATAACGCCAATCATTAAGCGTCTAATGATATCCAACTCCATCAGGAGACCATAATATATTAATGTCAACAAATATGATACCGTATATGCAACGCATAGAGATACTTGTTCTGGCTGCTGGTAAATCAGAAAGGTTCGGTAGGAACAAGATGCTTGAGTTGATAGATGGAAAGGAGATGCTAAAAAGAGTGGTGGAAGAGGCGCTGCGGAGCGGAGCCGAGGTAACGGTAGTAGTAGGGCATGAAAGAGAGAAGGTTGAGCAAATTCTCAGGGGAATCAACGTAAAGCTAGTATTTAATGAAGACTATCAATCCGGCATGAGCTCATCGATCAAGGCAGGAATAAGGGAAAGCACCGCTGACGCCATAGCGATCTTGCCAGGCGACATGGCATTTATACAATCGGACCAGATAAGGGCGGTTATAGAGGAATATAAGAGAACGGGGGCTCCGATAGTCGTCCCTACATATCATGGTAGGGGGGGCCATCCTATTCTATTTTCATCATCACTCAGGGGTGAACTTCTTAGGATCACCGAAGAGGGCAGGGGTCTCAAGGAGATAACAGCTAGGCATCAGAATGAAATCGCCAGAATTGAACTCAATACGGCAAGAATATTGGTAGACATAGATTATCAGAAGGATATAACCCTGCGAAGGGGTGAAATTCAAGGATAGGATTATTTCCATAACCAAGTTCTTTACCGTTGACCCCTCGATAGTTAACATGGTATACATCCCGCGTTTAGTTAAGTCGGTTTCAACTGTCTTAATTTTGCTGATGTACCATCATTGAAAGGTTGATATACGTCGTGCATATATTTCAAATCGATAAAAATCTCCAATATGATTATTAATTGAAAGCAGTGATATAAAATTCATTAAATAAATTATATTATTTAATCATTTTTTAATTGTAATGGCGAATAAGCTCTGATTATGCAAAGGCTCGAGATAACTATAAATATAAGAGATGTTACAACTATTATATGGTAAAACTGTATGACCTTTCACAACCTTTGAACCAAGACACACCCTTCTGGCCGCTGTACCCACCATTTGAAGTAAAATATATCAAAAGGAAAGCAGAGCACGGCGTTAACGCCCAGTACATCATGACATCCAATCACATAGGCACCCACTTGGACGCGCCGGTCCATTTTGTGACCAATGGTAAAACAATAGACCAGATCCCGCTCGAATGGCTATACGGACCAGGCATAATCGTAGACGTAAGTGAAGTAGGAGACCTGGGTATAATCACTCCTGAAACACTTGAAAAAAATGCTAAGGTGGCAGGAGGTGTTAAGGACGGTGATATACTTGTCCTGTTCACCGGGTTTAGCAGATACGCGTGGTACCAGAAACCCAAGCCAGAGGGTACGGCTGATGAAGAAAGGTACATCCATATGCATCCGGGCGTGCTTAAGGACTTTGCGGACTACATGATTAAGAAGAAGATACACCTGTTTATGGTGGATGATCCGTCACCTGACCATCCTTTGAACCTGCCCATAGGTAGGTTCCTGCCTCGCGTTTACACAAAGGTACGGGCTGCCGCTGCCAAGAAGTTCGGCGGAGAAGCCAAGCTTGCTAAACTCTTTCCCGATGATGATTATCAGATAATGCACAACTACCCATTCCTGTACGATATAATTCACGCAGAGAATATAGGGGGGCAGATAGAGGAAGCGCTGAACGGAAAGAAGGCCGTAAGGATGACCATAGGGTGCTTCCCATGGCTGTTCAAGGGTGGAGAAGCGGCGTTCGCTAGGGTCGTAGGGTTCGACTTTA
>JAJYTP010000041.1 GCA_021792955.1 archaeon
GGCGGCCGCGGCTGATGCTGATGATAGCGTTTCCCTGACGTCCCTGGGCGCCTGCGCGGTACCTGATATAAGCACCCCTGTTATGTTAGTTTCAACCGGCCTTAGCTTCGGGTGGACCTCCTTGTAAAAACCATCACTGCCTGCCGGCAGCGATAACGTCCTGTTCAACTCTTCATTCTGGCGGGGTTCCATCCCTGTAACAAGCACCACCAGGTCTACAAGTATGTCCACGGGCTGGTTTTCAATGAGCGAGCTCCAGAATGTAACCCTGCATCTATCTCCATCTTCAGCTACCAGCGGAGGGTGATCCTCGTCAAACCTTATGAAGATAGAGCCGCCCTTTGCAGCGTCTTCGTACATGAGCTCGTTCCTCCCGTAAGTCCTCATATCACGGTATAAATGGTATATCTTTACGTTATTGAATTTCCTGTGGATGGTCAGGGCTTGGCTGGTGGCCGCGTTGCAGCAGTATCTTGAGCAGTACAGGTTGGAATGGCCACCATCCTCTGGAGGTTTCTGCCTGCTGCCGACGCAGTAGATGAAGGCCATCTCCCTGATCCTCCTACCTTCATATGTTAACTCTTTAGAGCCGTCCCCCAGCGCCTTTACCAGGTCCGGCAGGGTTACCACCCCCTTTACCGTCCCGTAGCCGTACTCCCCTTTAGGCGGCGTATAGGTGTCGAACCCTGTAGCTACTATTATGCTCCCCACGTGTAACGTTATCTCCGAATACTCCGAGCCCGGTTGTCGATGGGTCACCTTGACTTTCACCTCGAACTTTCCCAAGTATCCAGAATATGAAGCGACGGTTGCGTTGGTGTATATGACCACATTATCCCTGCCCTTCAATTCATCGACCAGTCCCTTAACTATCTCGGGCCCTGAGGTGTAGTAGGGGTAAATCTCCCCAAGCTCAGCCAGGTGCCCCCCAAGCGCCGGCGATCTCTCTACGAGTATGACGTTAACGCCCATCCTGGATAGGTCTATGGAAGCCCTCAGGCCGGCTATTCCACCACCTATTATCAGGACCGAGTGGGTGGTTTCACTCTTTATCTTCTCGAGGGGTTCAGCGGACTTGACATATGCTATGGCAGCCCTCACATGAGCTAGCGCCTTTGAGGTGGCGCCCTCCATATCACCCTCGTGTGCCCAGGATGATTGCTCCCTTATGTCCGCATGATATAGCATGTACGGGTTCAGGTCCGCACGCTTGGCCATGTTCCTGAAGGTGGCTTCGTGGAGCTTGGGTGAACAGGCTGCAACGACCACTCTATCCAGCTTCTGAGCCTTTATATCTTCTATCATTTCGCTCTGTGAGGCGTCGGCACAGTCGAACATCAGGTCCTTGACGATGATCGCGTTGGGCTCTCCCTTCTTGATCTCCTCGACTACCTTCTTTACGTCCACATAATCTGATATGTTTCCACCACAGTGGCAGACGTAGACCCCTATTCTCTCCTTCTTTTCTTCGGTCAATTTAAATTCCTGCCGGCACTTCATGTGCCTTAATCGACGCGCTCGTCTCCCTTATGTACGCGGCGCACTGAGAGGCTGCAGCGCCCGCTTCAAGCACTGAATCCGGAATGTCCTTGGGCCCGGTTGCGCATCCTGCCGCAAAGACGCCATCTATGTTGGTTTGTACTGAACTCCTAGTTTCGTTCATTATCCTTATCCAGCCTATTTCGTCTAGATCGAGCTTGACGTTCTTGAACAGGCCGGCTACTTCCGTGTTTGGGAGAAGGCCCACCGAAAGGACCATCAGATCGTGATCGGCTTTCCTAATTCCGCCCGACCCCTCAGTATCTTCGTAGTAGACCGTCAGGTTGGAGTCCGGTTTCTGCTCTATCTTGCCGACCTTTCCCCTTACAAATTTGACGCCCATATCCCGACTCTGCCTGTAGAATTCTTCGAATCCCTTTCCATAGGCCCTTATATCCATATAATAGAGCGTTATATCCGCTGTAGGGAGGGACCCCATTATCAGCTGTGCCTGTTTCATGGAATACATACAGCAAACCTGGGAACACCTTGGGTTTCCCACCGTTCTGTCCCTGGAACCTGTGCAGAGCACGTACCCCACGTTCTGGGGCTCCTTGCCGTCCGACGGTCTTATGACCGCGTTGTACGGTCTGGTGGGCGAAACCACCCTGTCCATCTGCATGGAGGTCAGGACGTTCGGATATTCGCCGTAATGGTAATCCTTCTTTTTTTCCGCCTGGAATAGCTTAAACCCTACAGCCAGTATTATGGCCTTTACCCTGAGCGTATGGGCCTTAGGCACCTGAAGGAAGTTTATGGCGTCGGCCGGACAGACCCTTTCACATTGCATACAGTATATGCAGTTGTCAAGATCCAGGACCGCGTTCTTCGGAACGGCGGTATCAAAGGGTATGTATATGGCCTTCCTCCCCCTTAGCCCGAAATCAAATTCATTGGGGACGATTATAGGGCAGGCATCTTCACACTCCCCACAACTGGTGCAGAGCGAAGCATCGACATACCTGGGCTTTTCAGTGACCCTTGCCACGAACCCTGAGTCAACCCTTTCTATTCCAGCTACCTCGGAATAGGTCAGGAGGCTTATATTAGGATGGTGGGAAACCGTAGAGGTCTTGGTGCCGGAGATACAGCTGGCGCAGTCCAGCGTGGGAAAGACCTTACTCAGGAGCAGCATCTTGCCGCCTATAGTGGGCTCCTTCTCTACAAGCGCCACCTTAAAGCCCATATCGCCAAGGTCGATGGCGGCCTCCATCCCCGCGATGCCGCCCCCTATTACAAGGACGTCATATGTCTCTTCAGGAAGCTCGGTCATATCCTTCACTCTTAACCGGGCCCAGTCCCTTTGTTATATCATATAAGTTCCTAACGCCCTTTGCAAACGCATCTGAGCATACGGAGCATATGCCCGCCATCCTCAGCCTCGATTGGTCTATTCCCTTCTCCTTCATCATCTCACTGGCCCGCTGTACGTTCCTTGCGGTCCTAACGCTGCAGTCGCTTAGGTAGGGACAGTCGCCGCCGTCTGCAGCTATAAACACAGCATCGAAGCCGCTTTCGAAGGCATGAATTATGAACTCCGGCCTGATCATAGATGAACAGGGAACACGGAGAATCCTGCTGGATGATGGGTAGTTTATATGTGACATCCCAGCCTGGTCGATTCCAGGATCAGATATTATATTGGTGGAAAATACCAGTATTTTAGGTTCAAATACATGGGTTGACATATTATACCATAAATTTAGAGATGGCTACTTGAGACGCTTTACAAATATCCTATCGTAGCCAGGTTCAGATATCACGCCCAGATACTTGTGACCGACCTTGTTGGCCCATACAGGTATATCAGCCTTTGTGCCTTCATCTGAAGACCGAGTTTCAAGTACACCACCTATGGGCACCGCCGTTATGGCCTTTTTTGTCTCCAGAAGGGGGCCGGGGCACGATGTACCTCTTGCATCTATCACCTTATCAACCTTGATCGTTTTAAGATCAATAGAGCTCATTTAACTTCCTCTCCTAGATGAACAGTGTTATGGCCGCGCCATCGGCCTGGTCTATATATGATCCGACACCAACTATATCATCGACTATGCTGTCAAGGTCTTCTTTCTTGACGTTCATAACATCTGCCGCCAGGGAGCAAGCATGTATTCTGACCTTGCCGTTTGTCTTTGCCTTTTTCAGGGTTTCATACCAGCTTGGTACGTTCTTGGCCTTAAATAATTGCATCATAGGCCCTGCCATCTCCTCGAAATCCCTGCTGAACCTGGTGTTGCTTGCCACCATATCCTTTTTTAGCGCGTTCAACCCCCAGAACGTTACGAAGAAGTCCACCTCCATATCCATTGATATTGCACCCGTTGCAAGGATGCTTGCCGCCATCAACTTATCTACGGTGCCTGAAAACAGGACTATCGACATTCTTTTCGCCATATTTATTTCACTGTGCTTGTTGCCGCGGTCAATCTTAAAAACCGTCGCCTACAGTTGTTAGCAAATCTATTCTATTGCAGACAATCCATGGTACAGGCGAATTAACATGGTGGATATATAGAGGTAGGCACTACGTGTTGACATGATAACGGTGTATTTACAGGTGATCCAATTAACTTATACATTGATCAGGTAAATATTAGAGTAAAAAATGTTCTGGGAAAACGGTTTATAAATATCGAGCCATAGATAAGTTTAATTTGTAATGTAATTTTTATCAAGCAAAATGTTAAGCAGAAGAACAAAAGAGTTAATGCTTTATGGTTCATCGTTTAGAACGGCAACAATAGCTGTAAGGGAAAAAATACAGGATATTCTTTTGAAAAACATTGAATTAAACGGTAAAAATTACCCATTTGACGAAGCATTATTGTTAACAACTTGTAACAGGGTTGAATTGTATGCCGTTTCAGATAGCATTTATAAATTTAAAGATCTGTTGGACGATGATTTTCAAGAGAAAATACAAGGGTTTAACACAGATTCTGCTTATTTTATAAATGGTTCTGATGTTGTAAGACATCTGCTAAGAGTTTCGATCGGCATGGATTCATTGCTGCCCGGGGAAGAGGGAATAGCTCATCAGATCAAGGCCGCGATGGTAAAATACCAGAAGCTAAAACTAGCTCGTTCTGTTATTGAGTCCGTTTTCGGTTCAGCCATCAGGGTAAGCTGGAGCATGAGAAAATTATATAATATTAAGGCGGAGGGAGAGGAAATAGGTAACGTTATAGCTACAAAAATAAAGGCGAAAATGGCTAAGGGGTTCAGGGTTACTATAATTGGATCGGGCAGAACGGCGCAGGAGGTATATAAGTCGCTTAAGGAATATGTGGATTATGCTTACATAATTACCAAAAGGGAGTGGTTGCCAAGCCAGCTTGAGGGGACAAGAAGGGTTGGTTATGATTTACTTGATTCCGCCTTAAGGGATTCACAGGTTATAATTTCAGCTACAAACGCAGAAATGGGGAATTACATTTTGACTGGTGACAATGTGCCAAGCAACCTGAGGCTCTTAGTTGACCTATCTGTCCCGAGGAGCATCGATCCGACCATAAAGGACTCGGGCCTTGAGCTGTGGGACATGGATTCCTTGGGTCAATTATTGGGTGGCTATAGGTTCAGTTATCCGGATATCATAAACAGGGCATTAGATGAAGCCGCAGATAGGATATATTATGATATATATTATAGAAGGCTTGAGGGAAGCCTCAAGGAATTATATAAATCAGCCTACAAAATAGCCATGAGTGAATCTTTAAACGCGCAAAAACTTATGGATAAAGGAAAATATAGCAGGGGTAAGATAATAGACACTATGGCCGAAAGGATTGTAAAAAAGATGCTTGATCCTTTGTCTGAAGTTCCGAAGGACCTCGCTTCTACCTATCCCAAATTGGATATGATTAAGGCGCTTTGCGGTGATAAACTAAATGATAAAGCTCGGGACTAGGCCTAGCAGGCTTGCATTGATACAGGCGGAGATGGTTAGCGAAAAGCTAACGTCTGCAATTGATGAAGAGGTAAAAGTAATACCAATAAAAACAGATGGCGACCTTTCAGATAAGTACGAAATAAACCTCAAAAGTGCGTTTACAAGGCGGCTGGAATATGCTATAACGGATGGAAGGATCGATGCAGCGGTTCACAGCCTTAA
>JAJYTP010000042.1 GCA_021792955.1 archaeon
TTCCACGGGTCCTTTTTTTGCCATAGTATAGACGTTTCCGTCATCGGCCACCCATACAAATCGTCTGTTTGCATGCAGGAACGCGGAAGAATTTTCGGGATCGAAGGTACTGGGCCCCTTTCTGAGCGTTATTATACCATCGGTATTCTGTAGCAGTATTGCAAATGATGCCCATTCGCCCTTCTCCGATATGATAGCCTTAATCACCGGATACCCCATTTCCTTCAGCCTGCCCGTGATCGCGCTGAGGCTCTTCTTATATTCACCCCATCTAATATCTTCGACCTTTTGTGAGGAGGGAAAGATTATCTGAGCCGTATGGTCCAGCATGTCAGTAAACATGAGATTAACGTCTGCGCCGCCACCCCTAGCCGCCTTTCTAAAGTAGGAAGCCCTAGGCTTCCTTATGAAACTTCTGGAGAGCATTATGAAATTGCCTATGTTTGCCGGTCTAACAGCTTGGGCTAGGTTTCTTCTAGGATCTACAGGATCGATTACTATAAGCGGTGCTGCTTGGAAGAGCTGTTTAACAGAAGAGCTGGGACTGTCGATCGTTATCATTTCACCTTTCTTCCATACCGTGGCAGCCTTGATGAGCTGGAGAAATGACCCATATTTGACTATGAGCACCTCGGTAAGATACCCGCTGAACCCTGCGATCCTTATCTCTGCGCCGTAGAGCCCGCGAGCTTTCAGGAATGCCTTCGCAACCCTGACTTCACCTTTCATCTCTTCATTAAGGTGTTCCTTCATAAATGCTGAATGGTATCTGCTCCTGTCCATGCTGGTGACCCAATTGCCAGGCTTGGCGTCAGCGCATGGAACCAGATTGACCCTTATACCCCCTACATATCCCTCTAGGTATGGATGTTCAGCGAACCTCCTTCTTGTAGTGTAACCCTTTAATACGGTTTCAGCATCCGTCATCCCGGCGCGTGCTATGGCTGTAGCTCCTATTTCCGGACTGTACAGTAAAAAGTAGTCTAGGTCTGCTGAACCAGGGAGCCATGTACCGTGCGCATAGGAACCACCGAGTTCATAATGAACGGCGGCCCTTTTTAGCCTTGTCTCGATCTCCTTGGCCGCAGCCTCTACGGCTGACCTTTCGGCATCGGTCGGTTGTAACCTGGATTTAATACCTTCGATTATGGTAGCCATACGGTTCACTTTATGTCGGCCCCCTTAACATATAGCTCTTAAGGATGGTATAAGTTGGATGATCCTGGCCTAACGTACTATGTTTGAGGTTAAATTCTGAAACACTTACCGTCCCTAGTTCTATTCCCTTGATTTCCTGAACAATCCTTACCAGTTCTTCTTTGTCCCTTACCCACTTTACCCTAGCTATAGTCAGATGAGGGGTAAACGCCCTTTCATCTCCAGCTCCTTCCGTAAGCTTCCTGATCATATGGGCCAGTTCTATCAGTTCAGCGCTTTCCCCACCCACCCATATTATGTTTATGTGTCCCATGTTAGGAAAAGCACCGACCCCAACCATCCTGATTTTGAATTTTGGGACTGATGTGATGCTGGCCAGTTTCCTATCTATAAGTCCGATCTGGTCATTATCCAATTCGTCCAGAAATTTGAGAGTAAAGTGCAGGTTTTCCCTTTCTACCGGTTTAACACCATCGATAGCCAGGCGTCCCTGTACCGATGCTATCCTGTCTAAGACGCCTTCATCCTTGATATCCACTGATACAAAACATCTCGCCATTACAGTACTCATATGTGCTAAATCCACCTTTAAAGCTTATTATTTCTTAGGTCGTTTACGCCATCCGCATCTCCTAAATACATCATGTGTTAAGGGTTGGACCGGATTCTAATCAGTAGTTAAAAGCATTGAACTCAATCGACAAGCTGTCTACCGTACCTGCCCCTCCTTTCTATTTCATTAAGCTTCTTCAATATCTGCGTCAATCCATGCTGGCCCGCGGTTTTCGAATATCCAGTAAGGAAGTGGTTAAACGCTTCTTGAAATACGCGCTTGTGTTGCGCAGCGAGCATCTCCTTGACTATATGGATGTCAACCGCGATATCTTCAAGTTCGCTAGAGAAGAAGGACAGGCCGAAGTCCACCGTGTACCATAACCTGTTTGCATCTGAAAGTATGAAGTTGGCGGTATTGGGGTCTCCATGTATTATTCCTACTGAATGCAGCTTTGACAGGGTTCTTCCCAGTTCAGCCGCCAGGACAGGCTTGTCATCAAGCATCTCCTTCATTGTAGGCCCATCGATATACTGCATGACTATGGTAAAGGTCCTTATTCCTACATAGAAAATATATGGTGTATTGGCCCCGGCTTTGCGCGCCTGCGGCATTACGCTAGCTTCCCTGATGGTTCTAGCCTTCCTCAGCTTTAAATCCAGTTCGGTTACCATATAAGGTTTAGCTCTCCTTACTTTAAACACAGCTCTTAATGGGCCCCACCAACCGAGGAGGATATCGGCCTCCGCGCCCCTTTTGATCAGCTTCTCCAAGGCACACTCACCCTATCTATACGCCATGACTGATTAACAAAGGCGTCTTCTGCCTTGGCCGATATTCCTGCTTTGTTATAAAGAATGCCAGGCCACGCTATTTGGGCGCCACAATCCCCTGCGAAAGCTATAGGGATGGGTTTAATCGCGGCCCCCTGCCTATCAGCGACATGATTTAACATTTCTGAAAGGCGCGCGTTGGCAGCGACTCCACCTACTACCAAAAGTTCCCGCTTACCTGTCAGGGCCAGAGCCCGCTCGCTGACTTCGGCGACCATTGCGAACGCGGTCTCCTGAAGAGAGAAGGCTAAATCCTCATATGGTCTGGAAAGTTCCTTCTTGATTGAGGTGAGCATACCTGAGAAAGAAAGATCATTTCCCTTTACCACGTAAGGGAGAGTGACATACTTCTTACCATCTCTGGCAAGCTTTTCGATCGATGGACCTGCAGGTGAGCTGTAGCCTATGGCCCGCCCAAACTGGTCTATCAACTGCCCCAGCGTCAGGTCCAGAGTTTCGCCGAAAACGACCCAGCTTCTTATCCCGGATACCAATATCATCGTATGACCACCGGAAAGCAGTAACACTACAGGATCACTCGAGCCTGTAAGAAGACACCCTAGTTCTATATGACCTACCCCATGATGTACAGGGATAATGGGCTTGTTATAGTACACCGAAAGAGCCCTTGCTAGCGTGGCACCAACCCTCAGACAAGGGCCCAGCCCAGGCCCAGCCGAATAGGCTATGAAATCCATATCATCAATGGCGAGGGCGGCTGCCTTGAGCGCATCGCCAATCAATTTGGGTGCCTTTTCAGCGTGATGCCTGGAGGCTTCCCTCGGATGAATACCTTTACCAGAGGGCGGCTTGTAAACTTCCTTGACATTCGACAGTATGGTCCCTCTTTCATCTACTATGGAAACTCCGAATGTATGAGCTGTGCTCTCGATCCCCAAGCCTCTTTTATACTTCATTCCTGTATCCAGCTGCTCGACCCATCGGTGTAGATTTCCTTTTTCCATATGGTAGGTTCTGATTTATACCTTTTGACGGCTTCCTCCAGCGCTCTAAACGCCGGTTCCCTGCTGGGGCTCCCGATGATTAACAGCACCAATGGCTCACCGACTGGGAACTCGCCCACCAGATGGAATATTTCGCACGACGTCAGGCCGTAGCTTTCCTTTATCTGACTGCAGATGGTATCCAGAGCCTTATCGGCATACTCCTTGTAAGCTTCGATGTTTAGCGCCCTTACCTCCTTTCCACTTTTGCTAATAGCCTTGGTCGTCCCTACGTAGTAAAGTATGATGCCGGTATCCCGCGAAACATCGTTCATCACTTCATCGATCTTCTGAATGAAAGAGATCTCCCCCTTATTAAATACGCCACCCATGAAAAATATCGAATGTTGAGCATATTTAACTCTTGTTTAATTTGCTGTCATATCTTCTATTGATTCTACAGATCGAACACCCAATAGATATTTAAATGTGATTTTAGAGGTTTAAGTACATGTCCAAGTCCACCATCACCTTGGCTGGCCTAATAGATAAGGCCAAGGAAAGCTCTCCTAAACGTAACTTTAGTCAGTCTATGGATCTTTATTTAGTGCTTGATAGAAGGAAGGTAAATAAATCAAGCGTAAACATAAATGAAATGGTCGGCCTGCCACACCCCTTCTTGAATTCATCCGATGTAGTGTTCATAGCCGCGGGCGATATTGCAATGAACGCGAAAAAGCTAGGGGCCAAGGTCATAGAGGCCGAGGAGCTTGACAGGTACGGAACTAATAAGAAGGCTGCCAAGAAGATTGCAAGAAGCACATATTCATTTGTAGCCGACGTTACAATGATGGCTAAAGTTGGCAAGGCCCTAGGGCCAGTACTCGCTCCCCGTGGGAAGATGCCCAGTCCCATTCCTCAAAATGCTAATGTAGAAACGATTTATAGACGTATGCTGAGCAATACAAGGATGAAGGCAAAGAACCAATTTGTTGTCCCGGTCAAGATAGGGACCGAAGCAATGGCCAGTAAGGACCTGCTGGACAACGCAAAGGCCGTGGTGGACGCTCTGGACAAAAAGCTCCCGGGAGGGAAGAGGTCCATAAGCAGCGTAATCGTCAAGTTGACCATGGGCAAACCGGTAAAGGCTAAGGCGGCGGAGGTGCTATGAAAATGCCAAAGACTAGAGACCGCTATCCACAAAAGAAGAAGGACGCGATGGTCAAGATGGAGAAGTTCATAGCAGATTATCCATTCATTTCAATAGTTGACCTTCATAAGGTAAGGGCGAACCAGATATCCCAGCTCAGGAAGAGGTTCAGGGATAATTTGAAGTTCTACGCTATCAAGAATACGTTGGCTATTAAGACGATTTCCAAGGATGAAAGGCTTGCCGGTCTAGTCCAGGGTATAAGGGGGCAGGCGCTATTCATATTCTCCAAGATGGATCCGTTTGAACTTAACATATTGTTCGACAAGAACAAGGCCCTGATGGCGGCAAAGGGCGGGGACACGGCCACAAATGATGTTATGATACCGGCCGGAAATACGGGCTTGCCGGCAGGCCCAATTCTTAGCGAATTTAAGGAGGCCAAGGTACCAACCAAGATAGAATCTGGCAGTATATGGGTGTCCAGTGATACGGTTGTCGTAACTACAGGCGAAAAGATCAGTCCCAAGCTTGCTTCCCTGTTATCCAAGCTCAATATCAAGGCAATAAGGTCTGGGGTTAGCATACGTATGGCGTATTACAAAGGGCTGACGCTGGGTGAAAAGGACATTAGGGTTGACATAGAGGAAATGAAGGCCAAGTTCGCTACTCTTGGGCGCCAAGGCTTTAACCTTGCATACAGCGCGAGATATCCAGCTAAGGATGTGCTTCCGCTACTGATTGCAGAGCTTGCAAATAACGGCAGGGCTCTGGCAAGGGTCATTGAATACCCGACCGCCTCGACCATAGGCGGGTTAATTTCAGATCACGTTGCACGTGCAGATTCACTTCTGGCCTTAGTCAAGGAAAAGGGATATACTACCTAGATAAAACCGATCATAGAACATTGCGGTATTAATGGGATATACTAGCTAGATAAAACCGATCATAGAACATTGCGGTATTAATGGGATATACTACCTAGATAAAACCGATCATAGAACATTGCGGTATT
>JAJYTP010000043.1 GCA_021792955.1 archaeon
GGCATATTATCTTCTTTTAACAGCCTTTATAATAACAGACAAGTCAAAAAAAGTTGTCTAATATGTTAGTTAATTTACTACGCTTTTATCTGCTTTCAATGATGAAAATTTAAGAAAAGACATGGATGATTTGATTTTTAATTATTTAAAAAATTTCAAGGATATTATTTATTTTACTGGAATAGGAAAAAATATGCATGTAGCAGCTAGAGTTTCAGATACCTTTAATTCATTAGGAATTAGATCCATATTTGTTGATCCGATAGAGACCTTACATGGTAATATGGGAATTTTTACAGGCAAGGAAATATTAATTGCGATATCAAAGAGTGGAGAAACAGAAGAACTTATTAATTTCATAAAAACTTATAAAAGTTTAGGTTACGGTGATATAATTCTTTTTACATCTAATAGTAACTCAACATTGACTAAAATGGTAAAAAAAGTTATTACAGTAAAAATATTAAAAGAAGGAGATCATCTAAACTTAGCCCCTATTTCTTCTACAATGATTTTTGGTGTACTACTTGATGCTATAGCTGTTCAATTGAGTTCAGAAAGAAATTTTACCAGGAATGATTTTATAAAAAATCATCCAGGTGGAAGTTTAGGCAGAACAAAGGTTGCAATAAATTAGTCTCTTTGAGTGATGAGTTAGATAATCAGGGGTAGTCCCCTTTTTCCTAGCCAAAAAATTTCAAGCAAGGCAAGTTTAATTGTAAGCTTGTTTAATTCTTCCAGGCGTGTAATTATTCTATTAGCGAGCTACAGGAAAAATTTGCAATTACAATTGATATCCTTTCGCCGCGTTTTACCAATACAAATACGGCTATTAAAATAAATATGACAGCTGCTTCAACAACGTATATTCCTCCATTCCTTCCGATTACCAACAGTGAAATGGCCAATGCGAGGAGTATAGCAATAAATATTATGGATCCTGGCCCCCATCTCGCCCTTGAAAAAAACCCAGCCATTTCCCTTTCTGCACTTTTCATTTTCAACATAAGGAAATTATGCCAGTATATATATTCTATTTCCTCGAATTAATTCTAGCTTTTGTATTCTTAGGCACAATTTTAACGATCAAGAGAGCGCCAACCTACCTATTCTATGAATGCATCAAAGGGATAAAGTGCAACGGAGTAACCCTGGACGAGCATACCTGGCCTATAACTTTTAATTATGCCATTGGAAGCTGATCTATATGAAAGAAATTTACAGAGGCGGTGTACAAGCGGTCAGGCTGAATAAGCTCGCAAAAGGGTTGGGCTTTTTCCCGAGTGCTCTAGAGGAAGTCAGGCACCTGCAAAAGGCGTTACTTAAGAACTAAGGTGGAAGGGTGGCCATCAGCAAGAATGGAATAAAAAGGATTACGCATCTAGCGCTCGAAACAGCTTTTGTAAGGCTGGGGATGCCGGCTGAAGATGTATGTACGGCGGCTCATATCTTCGATTTTAAGGCTCCCAGGAGCTTGGTCAGAAGATATACCGGACCGTAGGCAAAACCGCGAAATGCTCGAATGGTAAATCCGGTTGTTAAGTTCGATGATATTGGAGTTAACCATTGAAAACGATCAAGGGTTGCATAGAAAGTTAACTGGTAGAGGATATTAAGAGGAACTGTGGTCCGGATTTTCTTCGTTAGCCGGTTCGCTAGGGCACTGACCGCGTTCATTATTTTCCAATTTGTTATTCCGTGAAAACTTCCTTTCGATAAGAATGATGCCAGCTAGTATAAGTGCCACCACTAAAAGAACAACTATTATTACTTCTACATAACTTCCTCCCATTTTAATTCCAGCAGGAAAGCCATTTATTTCCGGAGGCTTACCGGTTATCCCAGTCAGGCTAGCCCCAAAGTTCGGTGTTCCTATGACAACAGACGGGGTTCCGTTAACCAGTACAGTTTTCAAATTGTAAGCAGCCTCTGCCGTATCACTTCCAAACGTGTAGAGCGATTCAGGAGAAGTTACAGTTCCATTAGGCATAGCATAATAAAGGTCTAGCGACGCGTTCATTGAGGTGAATGTAGTAAGTTCGCCGCTGTTTTCACCACCGAACACCAGTTCTACGTCATAATAGTTTTCTAGGGGTGTTCTAACGAGGCCATCAACAATTATGGCCGCATTTAAAACTGAACTTGGCTCTGTTATTGTTACACGATCATAGGTGACCGAACTGCTGTTATAGATTTGGTATCCAAAATATACAGTGACCTCTTTCCCTGAATAAGAAACGGCAATGGGCAAAAGCAGGTCAAGTGGTAATTTATAAGATATATTTTCTGTAGTGTAACTATAAAATGATATGAGATGATTTAATACTGGCTGGTAACCTATCGAGTTGGTAACCGACCCCCCTCCGTGTATTGCTGAGTTCGATAGGAGCGATGATGCCGACGAATCGTTCCAGACGTTATCTGCAAAATAGAGGTTATCATAGTTGGTTGTGAATTCGGCCACATTCTGAAGGAAATAGTTGTATTGTCCGCTCGTAGTATTAACTTGCAATACTGCATTGAGCTGAAGGCTGGCTCCATATGGGGATGAAAATGATGAATTATATGCCTGCATGGCACCTATTTTTGCCTTTCCTATCACCTGGCTCAACATTAGAATATAGGGTGTCAGTACCCCCGAAGAATTCAATACGCCATAATCTACAATGCCGACTGGAGCTGGCGCTGAATCGTATAGAAGATATATGTTCACCGGGATAGTTGAATAACTGAATATCAGAGATGTAAAGGTTTGTATATAATTTACCATCAAAAGTTCGTAGATTCCAGCGGTCGCTAGGGTGGCCGTCGTAGACAAAGTTAATACACCGGTATAGTTATAGAGCGAATCAATTGTACCTCTTAGCCTAAATTGAGCGAACTGCTGTTGGTTCATGATATAAATATCCATAGGCTCTGTGGATTGAATATTGAAAACTAACGTCGTATTTTTTCCAATGGCTTGCACAATTTGATTATAGTATGAGTTTGGCGGGATCAAAATCTGATTGGAGGAAGCTGGATATTCAATAAAGGGAAGAGAAGGTGAGTCCATGGAGCTTATCCCTGCCCCGGCCTGCGCCCGGGCATAAATCGGATAGATAGCGGGGTTAAGCAATAATAGTACGCCTATTGCCAATATTAATATTATATGCTTAGTTGACTTGTGCAATTAATGGACATTAAAATTCACCTTTTCGATACAATATAAATATTTAGCTAAAAATTACATCAAGCGGTTATCTTGGCTCTAATCAATTCAATGCAGAAAATTAAGTTCATATAAATGTTTTAAGGCTAGGTGGATTCATCATCGTCGGCCTATAGGTAAGCATTTGTGCAGTAGAGTAATAGGCTTATAGCACAATAGAACCTTATATTCCGTGTCCCGTTAAAGCTTCCATAGGCCTACATGATAGAACCTACTTACGCCGTTTTAAACGTATTAAAATGGGTAGCCCTAGACATCACCGAACTTGGAAGGTGCACATATCAGCCTCAGGCTTTTGGCATTTGGTAAGAATCACTTCGGTGACGTAATGATGGATACTAAGGCGTCCATGTTAAGTTGGAAGTAAAGGAAGATCAACAGTTCAACTAATACCTCTTGAATAATTCTATGTTCGTCTACCCATGTCACTATTTAGGGAGGCCGGTCGGACTGGAAAGCTTATATTGCTCTTATATTATACTCCACAATCATATTATGAAGTCGGTTATCATAGAGGGTGGAGTCGGAGCCGTTGTGAAGGAACTACCTATTCCGACAATATCCGAGGGCGAGGCGTTGATTAGGATGAAGGTCTGCGGTTTGTGCGGAACCGACATAGAGAAGTTACGCGGGCAGTATACGGCCTCTGCACCGATATTAGGCCATGAACCTGTCGGAATAATAGACAAGCTAGGTGCAAACGTCCGCGGATTTAACGTAGGTGATCGAGTATTCGTACATCACCACGTTCCATGTTACAACTGCTATTACTGTAAGCACGGAAGCGAAACGATGTGTGACCATTATAGGACCAGTAATATACACCCAGGCGGGTTCTCCGAATATTTTAGAGTCCCGGCTTGGAACATAGAAAGGGGAGGTATGCTTGCCTTGCCGCCGAGTATATCTGATGAGGCCGCTAGCTTCATAGAACCTGCGGCTTGCTGTATACGTGCCCTCAATAGGGCCAGAGTGGAAAAGGGTGATGTAGTACTGGTATCCGGGGCCGGCCCGCTCGGCCTAATTCATAGTAGGCTCCTAGAAGAGAGAGGTGCTAAGGTTATCATTAGCGACATCAGGGATGAGCGCTTAGCAATGGCAAAGAAATTAGGTGGCAGGCTGTTGTTAAACGCTTCTAAACAAGACTATTTGCAGGCGATCAAAGGTGAAACAGAAAATAGGGGTGTAGATCTAGCTGTCATCGCGACCGGCAATCCGGCCGCTATAGCTCAGGCCTTCAAAGTAGTAAGAAAGGGCGGTACAGTTTGTCTCTTCGGTGTCCCAGTTAAGGGCTCCAAGTTGGATTACGATATAAGCGATATATTTAATTCAGAGGTTAACATATGTACTAATTATGGGGGAACTGAGAAGGAAACCAAGGAGGCATTAAGACTTATGGAAAGTGGTAATCTAAATCTAGACGATCTTGTAACCCATAGGTTCTCATTGGAAAGGTTTAATGATGCTGTTGCTACAGCATCAAAGGGGGACGCGATGAAGGTGATCATGGTGCCGTGATGACGATAAAAATTGAGCCTAATAATATGCCCAAGTGCTTATTTGAGATGGTGAATAAAATTTGAGCTGGGGCTTAAGAAATCGGCTGGCTAAGATATTGGATCCTAATGCTGGAAATACCGTGATGCTAGCCGTTGATCATGGGTACTTTCAGGGTCCGACTAGCGGGTTGGAAGTTCCGCGAAAGACCATAACTCCATTACTTCCTTACGCTGACAGCCTGATGCTGACCAGGGGCATACTCCGCACTTCCGTAGATCCATCTAATAAAGTTCCAATAGTGCTCAGAGTTTCGGGTGGAACCAGCGTATTAAAGGAGCTATCTAACGAGGTTATAACCACTTCCATTGAAGAGGCCATAAGGTTGAACGCTTCGGCAGTGGCTGTATCAATATTCGTGGGCGGGGAGCATGAGAAGGAAAGCCTCAGTAACCTTGCCGAATTAGTAAATCAAGGGGAAAGATATGGTATGCCGGTTCTAGCAGTCACAGCTGTGGGTCGCGATATGAACAGGGATGCTCGATATCTTGGGCTGGCAACCAGGATAGCTGCAGAGTTGGGAGCGCACATAGTAAAAACATACTATTGTGAGAACTTCGATAAGGTGGTGGAAGGTTGCCCTGTGCCCGTGGTCATTGCAGGAGGTAAGAAGGTCCCTGAGCCAGACGCCCTAAAACTGGCATATGATGCTATCAATGCCGGAGCTGTAGGGGTAGATATGGGTAGAAACATATTCCAGTCCGACTATCCAGTAGCTATGATAAAGGCAGTTAGGGCTATTGTTAAGGAGAGGGCCAGCGTTAGCGAGGCCTTGGCCATTTATCAAAAGGAGAGAGATATTGCGTAAGGTGGGTGGCATAGCAATTGAATGGACCCCTCGCACAGGCGTTTTCTAT
>JAJYTP010000044.1 GCA_021792955.1 archaeon
GCCAGATTTCGATCGGGCCCTAGCAGGATTGAAACATGATCTTGCGTCCTAATTTAGACGGTTTGACAAGAAGTGTTTGAATATCCTGGTTATCCTTTCCATTGTGCTCAATCTGACGAACTCGTCGGGCCCATGAATGTTGCTGTCATCGTCTATCACGCCCAGGCCGACCGTCGGTATGCCCTTTCTACTAGTATACCTTCCATCGTTGCCGACCAGCTCCCCTACACAGCCCCTGCCGCAGCCCTGGGCCTCTGCAACCTTAAGAAATTCCCTGACCAGCGGATGGCCTGGATCGGTATGGTAGTTCCCTCCTCCTTCGAATGGCCCGAGCTCCACATCCGCCAATCCAGCCTTTGCCAGTTTTTCTATTGTGCCCCTCAATTCGGCCATGGCTGAATTCATATCTTCCTCTGGCAGGAGCCTCATATCGAAGGTAATGGTGACGGTCGGAGGGATTACATTGTTCTTGAAACCTCCGCTTATAATGGTGGGCGACAGCCTGCCCCAGACCTTCCGGTGTGGCTGGCCTTCCGGTAAATTCAAGGAGGACCGCAGGCGCTCCCGCCTGGCTGAAAGCTCTTCCAGGGCCCCCAGAACTACGGGGACCTTCTGTATTGGATTCCTAGCCAGATGCGGATATCCTGCGTGGCCCTGTTTTCCCCTGATTATTATCTCCCCGTTCACTATCCCGCTGGCGCCACAGGAAACCTTGCCGCTCCCCGCATCGGCTATGATGGCGAAGGCCGGCAGCCCGTTCAGCCTGTTGATCAGGTCCCCGAGCCCCATGGCGCCGCCCACCTCTTCGTCGGCGGTAAAGCAGAGCGTCAGCCCAGTCTTTAACCGTGAGGCACCATCGATCGATTTGAGCGTTCCCAGCATCACGGCAACGGCCCCCTTATCATCAGCTGAACCCCTTCCGTATAATTTATCACCAGTTTTAACTAACCTCAATGGATCTGTAGTCCAGCCAGGGCCGATGGGCACGGTATCGAAGTGGGATGCTAACAGGATAGGGCCGGCGCCAGCTATCTCGACTTTGACGTTGGGCCTTGGCGCGCCGCCGCTGCTGGGCATAATTTCCGCGGGATACCCCAAACCTTCGACCTCTTCCTTTATCAGGCCCGCACACCGCTCGTAACCGCCAGCGCTGGAGAGATCAGAGCTGATGGCAACCAAATCCCCCAGCACGCGTTCCTCATAACGCATTATATCATCGTTCAAGAGACCTATACGCCCGTTCGGAATACCATCGATCGGTCATTAATATATATATGACTAAGATCTACACGTACAACGTGGTGGAGGCGCACCGCAACGGTACACTGCCCAGGTAGGTTGGTGAAGAATATGCTCGCTTGCTTGAAGCGATGGGGTCATCATGCGGGGCCCTAGTATAGCCAAGTGCGAGTAGCCGAGAGAGTTATGCAACAAAGGAGATTTGCGGAAAAGTATATAATATGACACTGTCATACCCCGGAATCATACCCTTGGCTAAGGATATGAGCGTTGAAGATATACTTGCATTTGCAGACAAGTACGCGCTGGGTAGCGAAGCAAAGAGGGGGTCCGTTCATTTCCTGAGGGTGTGCGTCCCGGGTGGAATTATGACCCTTGATCAGTTTATGGGCGTCGCTGGAATAGTTAAGACGTATGGCAGGGGGTATGCGGAGATAACGACGCGCCAGGACATCCAGACGCACTGGATTGACGCCGAAGAATCAATAGAAATATTCAGCAAGTTACAAACTCTGGGTCTCTCAACGGACCAGTGCGGCCAGGCAAGGTCCATCGTTGGGTACGGAGACGTGAGGAACATAATGGGTTGCCCCGTCGCTGGAATAGATAGGGAAGAAATCTTCGATGCTACTGCGCTGATAAGGGAATTGAAATCGTTCTTCCTTGGTAACCGTGACTTCATGAACCTTCCGCATAAGTTCAAGGCATCAGTTTCGGGGTGCCACCTTAACTGCACCTTCCCTGAGATACAGGACGTCGGCTTCGTAGCCACAAAAAAGGAAGGGGGAAGGACGGGCTTTGTAGCCTTTGTAGGGGGGGGATGCGGGAGCCCTGCAAAGATGGCAAAGCCACTCGGGCTTTTCATAGAACCGGAGGCCGTCTTCGACGTAGCGGTAGCTCTTCTTGAGATATTCAGAGGACACGGGAGGAGGGCGAGTAAGTCAACGGCCAGGTTCAAATTCCTTGTGGAGGAATGGGGCGCTGGCAGGCTGAGGAGCGCGCTTATGGAAAAGGTGAGCCATGGGCTGGAGATCTATGCCCAGGGGCCTCCGCCGACGAGCGGCACGGAGCATATTGGGGTCAACCGACAGAAACAAGGGGACCGTTATTATGTTAATTTTCCCGTTCAAGGTGGAGTATTAACCTGCGAGCAGATGTTTCAGATCGCGTCCATCGCTGAAAGGTTCGGGCGGCCAGAAATAAGGCTAACCCCCTTCCAGAACCTAATACTATCGGGGATTGAAAGGAAGAACGTAACGATCGTTATAGATAAAATGGAGAAGATAGGATTGTCACTCAAGGCGTCGCCTTTCAGTTGGACCGCCCTCTCCTGCGCCGGCGGATTCTGCAGTAAGGCGCCAGAGAGCATAGAAGGCAGGACCGATGATATAGTAAAACATATGGAGAAGACATTTCCCACGAGCCTGAAGGATATGAATATAAACATATTCATCAGCGGCTGCCCCCACGCATGCGCAAGGCATCCGGTGGCCGACATAGGTCTTCAGGCCGTATCCTACAGAGACGGCGGTAACATTCATGTAGGCTATAATATATATGTCGGGGGCGGACTGGGCGCCAACTCCTCCTTTGCGAGGCCCATCATAAAAGGTATCGAGGCGGATAAGGTCAGCACCGCTGTAGAGGAACTTGTATCAAAGTTCCTCCGAGACAAGTCGGATGGGGAAACATTTAGGGAATTCTATCGAAGGAATATAAACTTGGGGGCGAAGATATAGGAGATGGCTGAAAGATGGCAACCCAGGAGAAAACACACCCTCGATTTGAAGGGGTATTCGTGTCCTTACCCTCAACTGTTGACGATGAAGAAATTAAAGGAATTATCATCGGGAGACGTGTTGGAGGTGGTTCTTGACAGCCCGCCCTCCCTCACCACAATACAAGGCATAGCGAAGAGGGATGGCCTGAGGCAGATTTCCATCGAAGAAATAAGTCCGCATATATGGAAGGTGACGATCGAGAAGCTATGATTTCAGCTGCCCTCCATTTAAGGGTTCTGGCTCTCTTTGCCCACCGACACGGGGGTGCCGGCCGTGGCGATACTGACAAGTCATCTCCACGCTTCACTCCATCTCTAGTGGCCTGCAATATATCTTCTGCTATTATTCAGACGCGGGAAGAAACAATATTGACCACCAGTGTGACGTTTGCAGGAGTTGAATAAGATGCTTGTCGATCTGAACACCGAGGCAGGGATGGTGGTCGTGTTAGGAGGGGGAGAGGAGTCGGAGCTCAGGGTGAAGTCACTCGTAGAGCAGGGAGCAAGGGTTTCCGTCATTGCGGAACGTTTTATCCCTAGCCTGAAGAACTTGGGCCCACATAAGGTCCGCCTAGTCAAGGCCGGACACCGGGAATGCCTTCGAATTATCAAAGCCATTAAGCCCGCCTTCGTGATATCGACCATCCGTGACCGCGAGTTCAACGTCCAGCTAGTGAAGCTCGCACACGCGGAGGGCCAGCTCGTGAACGTGCTTGACGCTGCAGCGATGGGCGACTTCACGATGCCGGCCGTCGCGGTCGTCGGCGACATCAAGATAGCAGTGGTCACGGGCGGACTGAGCCCTGCTATGGCCAAGCTAATAAAGGAGCGTCTAGCGAAGGACATAACCTCCGAGGATGTCCTGCAGGTGCAGCTGCAAGGGCTAATCAAGGAGGCGATAAAAGCGCATGTTCCGAACCCGGCTGAACGCAGAAAGCTCATCTACAGGATCATCCGTAGCAAGAGGATCTCCCACTTGCTAAAATGTAATGCGTTTAATGAAGCAGTTCTGTACGCAAACAAGCTAATAGGAGATGTCGTTCAGTGTAAACAGCCGGCGGAGGCGAACAAAGGTGAAGGGTAAGGTCTATATCGTGGGTGCTGGACCAGGGGACCCAAAGCTGCTTACCCTGAGGGCGCTGGAGGTCATAAAGAAGGCGGATGTAGTGCTGTATGACCGCCTTGTCAGTGCCGAAGTGCTGCAGCTACTACCTAAACATGCTAGGAGGCGGTGCGTGGGCAAGTCGCCAAATAGGAAGCGCAAGCTCCAGCAATCGGAGATAAATGACATACTGATTGGGGAAGCAAGGCGAGCACAGAATGTCCTTCGCCTTAAAGGCGGCGACCCTTTCATCTTCTCCCGGGGTGGAGAAGAAGCAGAGGCGTTGAAGAGGAAAGGGATTGACTTCGAGGTCGTGCCAGGAATTTCCTCAGCTATTGCTGCGCCACTTTATGCCGGCATACCGCTTACGCATAGAGACCTATCTTCCTCCGTAGCCATCACGACGACCCGTGAAGCTTCATCAAAGAGGGCGCCGCGGGTTAAGCTCTCAGAGATTGCCTCAAATGTCGACACCCTCGTCATCCTGATGGGTGCATCCACCTTGGGCCGGAGCTGTATGGAACTCATCCGCGGTGGCCTGAGCCGGGATACACCTGTAGCTGCGATTCAATGGGCGACGACCGAACGACAGCACATCACGCTCTTCACATTAGGCGAAGCCACAAGCGATAGGCGTAGCCTGGCGCTCAAGCCTCCATGTGTGATAGTGGTGGGCCGGACGGCTGCATTAGCGAACAGCCTTGGCTGGTTCCGGAAGGGCAAGGTGCATACTTGCAAGGGGTTCAGGGTCACATGGGCTAGGGGGAGGGTGGAAGGCAGGAAAGAGTGAGTAGACACACCGATCGAGATTTATAAGTTCCTCCGCCCTTTATATAAGGTATCACAATTCCCACGGCCTGCACCGGTACAGGCCCCCAGCTATAGTTACATTTCAAGAGGAACTCAACTACCCGGCGCAGGAGTTGGTTAGGATCTATCCCAAGTACGCGCCGCCGTTCCCGCCAGACGAGCCGGAGGCCGAAATGGTCCGGGCGTACGAAGCGATAGAGTTCAGGTCCTTCTTCTCGGCAAGGAACGCCGAAGCGTTCCGAAGGTATGCGGAGAAGGGGGTGATATAATAACACACTCCCATCTCTCGGCACATTCCCATCTACTGGATGGGCAACAATGTTTACAATGGAGGTAATATGAGTACATCGCCTCTATTCGCTTTTCTATTTGTTGCCGGTGGCGGCTGTGGGACGCTATTATTCCCTAGCGTCCCATGTTGAATAGGTTGTGCCAGAGTCCGACGCAGAACAGCGCACTGTAGATCCTGTCCTCCCTCCTCTGCGCTACACCCCATCCCAGCATCTTCTTGTCAGCAGCAAAGCCCGCCTCTGAGTTGCTCCTGAGGTGGTACTGCTCAAGGTAGCCCATGGTATTGGTGACGAACTCCTTC
>JAJYTP010000045.1 GCA_021792955.1 archaeon
ATCTCCTAACATCCTGGCAAACCCCTCGGTCTGCCTGTAGGGCAGGCTGAAGTATTCCCGGACAGCAAGTATTAGGAGTATAAGTGCATCAGAATAACTGTACGGTCTGCCCCTCTTATCCCTGTTCATGCGCTTAAGCTGCTTCTCCTGGTCAACCAATAGGTCGGTGCTGACAAATACGTCAACTGCTTCATTAACCAGCTTCTCGTTGTATTCTGGCCAATTTGTCATAATTGATTTTGTTTAACGTGCCTAAATTATTATGAAATCAAAAATATTATACAACTATGTCAAATTGTGCAACAAAGGAGGTTAGTCCTTTATTCCATAAGTAGTTATTGTATCTAAAGATGACACACCACCTCCTCTGCCCACTAGGATGAAGGCTAGACCCAGGAGCGCTAGATCAACATCGCGTAGAATTATAAATCCAGTTATCTAGCCTTTTATATTGCGATATTCCCCTATTAAAAAATTAACTACCAAGTTAGTCCGCGCAAAGGCACGGATATAGAAAATATTTATTAAGAATCAAGTCCAATCTACGTTATGGATACATTAGAAGTTATAAAGGGAAAGATAGAAGTAAGAGAGTTCTCTGATGCAGAAATTCCATTTGAAGACCAAATCAAGGTGCTCGAAGCTGGCAGGTTTGCAGCTAGCGCCTATAACAAACAGGAATGGCGGTTCATTCTTATAAATGATAAGGGCCTATTGAAAAAGGTCGGCGACCTAGCACCAACAGGTCCATACATATCTACCGCAGCTTTTGCAATAGCCGTCTATCTCGACAAAGACGTGTCACTTGCCACGATTGATGGTACTAGAGCAGTTCAGAATATGATGCTTGCAGGATGGTACCTGGGCTTGGGTTCGTGCTGGGTTGATGGCCTGAAGAGGGATGATATCTCTAAGTTGTTAGGGGCGCCGGACAGCATGCGTTTATTCACAGTGATTCCTTTCGGAAAACCGAAGAAGAAGCTTCTAGGCAAGAAAACTAGGAAACCACTAGAAGAAATAGCGTACGTTAACAGATTTGGGAATAAATTAGGGGCATACTAGCCCCGCCTATTTTTATCCAGGCTTAGCAGGTAAGTGGCTTGGATTTCGTATTGAAGGTGCGGATCTTATTTTCAATATACCCCAATTCGTCAATTTCAACCCTTACAACATCACCATCCTTCATAAATGACCTTGGAACACTAAAATACCCTGATCCGGCTGGGGTCCCCGTCATAATAAGGTCACCTGGCTCCAACGTCATTATATAGCTGATTTCTGATACGATTGTCGGGACATCAAGGATCATCTCGCTTGTTTTGCTATCCTGTTTTAACTGACCATTAACCCAAGTACGTAGCCTGAGGTTCGAAGCATCACCTACCTCATCGACCGATACTATCCAGGGACCAACTGGCGCAAAGCTATCGAGACCCTTTCCACGAGTCCATTGATAGTCTCCAAACTGAAGCTCTCGAGCAGATAGGTCATTGACTATGCAGTACCCCATTATGTAATTTAGTGCGTCAGTTGGTTCTATAAACTTCCCCTTTTTACCCATAACTATTCCTAGTTCTCCTTCAAAATCAACGTCCTTAACAAAATCTGGAACAGGAATATCATCAAAAGGCCCAGCTATGGCAGAATACGGTTTCAGAAATATGGTCATCCTGTTATACTTCCTGTTTCTTTTTCGGTGGGTTTTGTAATTATAGCCCAACCCTATAACCTTTGGCCTTTCAGGCAATGGAGCAAGAAAGTTTAGGCTATTCAATGGAACTCCTTTTCCCTTAAGAGGCAACGCATTCAGTAATGAGTTAAAATCTGAAGCAACCGGTATCACACTTTCGTCATATGATACGCCCCAAATGGCTTGGCCATCCATCGTGAACTTGACCAATCTCATGATAGGGGTTTATAAAATGAGCTATTAAGACTTCGCGATAAAACTAATAACCTATGAGGAATTATTGGGTGTATACCAAAATGTCGACGATTTAGATGAGAAAGTATTTACAAGTCATAATATCCCCTTCATCACCCAAAAAATGGGCGATGAGCATTTCTTTTGTCTTTATCCTACCGCTGAACACACCAATCGGTCTCTTCAGCTTTTAATAGCGCGCTAGTATGCGATTTCGTCAGGTCACCAATTAAGTTAAATGACTACCTACGGCTTAGATTCGCTGTGTCACGGATATCCGCCAGCTGGTCAACTTCTCCTTACACCGTATCATACGCCCAACTTCCACTCACCTAGCGCGCAGCCCATAACATATAGCAAGCTAGGAGCAAGTTTATTTAAGTAAGTAGCTGACGCAATTAAAAAGGAACAATCACCATATAAGATAATAATTTTCACATTTATAAAGGAATAATAAGAGGCTAACAAAAAGGTAAACCATGGACTTAATCCAGGCTATAATGGGAAGGCGAAGCATCAGATCATTTTCAAACTCCCGCGTCCCCATTAGCATAATTGAGCAGTTGCTGGGATGCGCTACAGCGGCGCCAAATCCTCACAATAGCAGACCTTGGCATTTTATAGCTATAGATGATGAAGGAATGAAAGAGCGCTTGGCATCATCCCTCGTTAACAGTTATAGGGAAAGCGGCCAGGAAGATAAAGCAATTCTTGAATCGGCTCGTTTAAAGACCATTGCTCCCCCCCTAACCATCATAGGATGTGTAGACAAAAGGATGCTAAAAAAGGATACTGATTTAGAATACATGATGGCCACCCAAGGTCTAGCCGCTGCTGCCGAAAACATTTTATTGGCGGCAACGGCGCTGGGGTTATGTGGATACTGGAGGGCAGCCCCTCTTACCTGTATGCCAGCGGTAAGAAATGCATTGGCTATACCTGACTATGTGGATCCCCAATGGATGCTTCATATAGGGTTTGCAGGAGAGGCTTCAAAGAAGGCCAGAGTCAACGAACCAAAAGAAAATGCAATCCATTACAACGGTTGGTAAAATAAGGAGTCTTAATTTGTTAATATCTTAGGTGTATCTGTAATATGAAAAAAAGCGATTCTATCACATTTATTTCCTTCGCACTTGGATTACTGATCGCATCATTCAGTTTTAGTTTGGCTCCCCTTATATCTACATGGTATAGGTTACCGCTTTTCCTGGTCACCTTACTGGTTGCGTGGGGGGCTATATGGCAGACTACGGGCTCTCTTTTAAGCGGAAGGATATCGGATAAGTTTGGAAGAAGGGGTTCGTACCGGTTCGACATCATATCTATGCTGATAGGCATAACGGTATTTATAATTTCACGCGATGTAGATCTAGCGCTCCTGGGTCTAGCCTTTATCCTAGTGGGCACAGGCGGTGAATACTCAGCGATTTCAGCTGCCACACATGAAATGTTCTCTTCAAGATTTCGCGGAACAGCTATGCTGCTTGAGCTCGATTTCGTTAACATCGGAGGTACACTTTCTGCGCTTACGCTGATATTGTTGGTGGGGGCGTCCATAGTGTTTCAACGCCTTATCATATCTGTATTCATACTCGCCGTTGTAGCATTTATAGTGGTAAGCCGATTACGGGTCAGTGAATCCGGCCTATGGGTTATGGCTAGGGAAAGCAAATCTGAACTTAGCGGTCCTACCATAAGGTATAGGTTATTCACCGCCATTGCCATAGGTATTTCTGAGGCGCTTGGATTCAACCTCATAGTTTATGGGCTTGGGCCATACTATTTCCCTGGGCTTACTTTGTGGATAATCTTCATTGGTAATTTAACTGAGGCCGTAGTGGGATTGACGGGCTTCTTTTTGGATAGATTCTCTAGGAAGCTTTTCCTGATGCTAGGTACTGGCGGATCCCTTTTTATTTTCGTCGTGATGTTTCTGACCAGCAACGTATGGATTTCAGACCCTGAACTATTTTGGGTGCCCTTTATAATATATAATGGATTCATAGCTGTGATCTTCATGACTACATATACGTTTAACGGAGAACTCTGGCCCACCAAGAAACGGGGTTCATACACCTCCATAGTTAATTCCACAGTCTGGGCCTCCCTAATACCAGCGGAGTTGATCCTTCCATATTTCTCAAGGTCTATATATATGATCGTTATCGCGGCGGGGTGGGTTATCGGATTCTCTTCGGCACTAGTCTGGAATAAGCGAGGCATAGAAACTGCAGGCAGAAAGGGCGCATTAGAGGCCTCTGGTGAAAAGTTTAAATCCTCCTAAAAGTCGATGCCGAGCTTCGCAAGATACCCAAGATCATAAATATGTTTAACCTTCTTCATTTCGGTTACAATATCGGAGATTTCTATGATCTCGGGATAGGCTCTCACGCCGGTAAGCACTATACTTGTTTTCTCATTTTTGGCCTTCAGTAAATCCATTACCTGCTCCACCTTGATCAAATTCCAATCAATAGCATTAAGCAGTTCATCGAGGATTACTACATAGTAGTCGCCAGATGACGCGAGTCGCTTGGCAAACGCCAGGGCCTCCACTGCAGCCGAAACGTGCTCCTCCCTATCACGTCTATCGTTCATTATTCCTACGAAACCTATGCCCTTCAAATAGACTTCCATATACGGGGAGAGCATTTTCGTAGCTCTAACTTCACCAGAATGTGAGTTTGATTTGATGAATTGAACCACGCCGACCTTAAAATGATGCCCAGCAGCACGCATGCCTAATCCGAACGCAGCTTCTGTCTTGCCCTTCCCATCACCATAGTAAACTATGATAAGGCCTCTTCTTATTGATTTCTTGTTCTGCATTAATTTTTATATAATATCGCCTTAAATAAATCTTCATAGCTAAATACAGCATTTAATACGATCTATAGCCTTAACAACCAGATGATTACACCTATTATGCTTCCAAGTGCAACATATCCAGCCAATGGCAACCCATAGCTTTCATCTACTATAGATTGCGGGTTTTCCCACTTCGCAAGCGTTTCGTAAGCTGATTCAGGTGGCCCATTTAGCTTCACTCCATCTATGCTTTCGGGTATCCAGCAATTTTCTCGCCTAGCCTGCTCGACGCTAACACTTTTCTTGAACTTCCACCCCTGTACTAGGCCTAGATATACCATATGGGCCAGAGTAACGGCTGCCATAGAAATGGCGATATAGGGCATTGCATAGATCATTGTGGAAATCAACGGAATGGTCATCACGTCCCCCTGAGCGATCATACCGTATCTATATAGTATATATCCGATGGCCAACAGAACTATCAGCATCAAAGTGCCAATGCTAGCCAACCGATAATTGTAGAAAGCAAGTATAACCAATCCAACGGCCGGAAAACTAAGGACAAGATCGCTTACTTCCCTTTTAGAAAAATCCTGGTACGCTATTATCGCCATGCCTGCACAGATTATAGTGATGCTCAGCAGCAACAGGGGGGTATCGGGCACCATGTTAAGGCTAGTTTATGCAAGCAAGTTAAAAGGCTTTCTTCAATCCAGTTCATTAGGTCATTCAAAACT
>JAJYTP010000046.1 GCA_021792955.1 archaeon
GTAGTTATTTGGGGTTTGCGTGGCAGCAAAGGCAGAGAGCGTTGGCACAAAGGTGAGAACTGCAGTTGCTATTATTGGCGTTACAATGAGGGTTTTACTCAGTTTTGAGATGGAACTATTCATATGGCTCACCGAGATATTTTGCGGCAAGCTTCAAAACCGCGCCAAGCGTGCAATATATATGTGCAGATTTGTTCGATTCATTTTGCAAATTCGTACGTGATAATAATAGTTCTATGGATATCATCGTTTTTTTATGATCTCGATAATTATTTAAAAGTTATTACCAGTGCTGGTAACAAGTTTTATAAGAAACAATAATGATAATAATAATTGATGATACACATAGATTTGATCCGCGAGGGTCAAAATGGGAAATGGCGCATTTCGAGATACGCCGGAACAGCATCAGATTATGACCTCTCAATTGGTGGCGAGGTTTCTTGATCCGCCGCGCTTTTGCCGTTACATTTATACTGATAATGGGTATTCGCATATCATCTCCCTTATCCATGACCATAGTTCAACATTCATCAATATCGATATTATTAGAGAGGAGGTAAAAGCTATGCGGTTCTCCTTTGGCTACTTCAGAAAGTTTTCCCGCGGGAGGAAACTTGTCGTCTGCTCGTTGGAGTCCTTCTTTTTTGCATATGTCTGGCTACTGGTCATAGTGGCCTGCGTCACCTGGTTATACGTAATGGGCACACCGGCTTATCTTATCGGGCAGGGGGCCGTAGGTAATGGCCTCCCTATCAATTATGTGTACTATGTCATGAACGCGAGGTCTTTTGGGGAGTACAATGTATTCGTACCTTGGGCCCTGATATTCGATTTGATATTTTGGGCGGCATTGGCGTCCCCGTTCTTTTACTATAGATTTAAGCGGGGGCTGGTGGTAACCGCCATACTGTTTCTGCCACTGAGCATTTATATAATAGTATACGTAGATCGTGTGTTATATTCCCCTTATCATATCATTCTCTCGCCATGGCTTGTTTTCTGGCCATAGGGAGATATTAATCGTGGTGTGTGATTAGACGCTTGCAAAAGCAAAGAAATGGCAAGAAAAACAACAATAATTTAGTTGTAGGGGTAGCTATTATCGCTGTCATTTTGCTGTCGGCAGGAGGCTACATTACATACCAAAATACCGTGAGCAGTCATGTCTCCGAGATCAACGGTGAGCTGCGTTCCCTGTCTCCCGTCTCATCCGCAGGCTTGGCCGGGAACCTTACCTCTGTCAACGGCATCCTGTGGTCGGTGAACGGCAAGCCTGTAGTATTCTTCGTGGGCGGGGAATTCTGCCCATTCTGTGCCGCCGAAAGCTGGCCAGTGGCCGCCTTCCTTTCTCATTACGGAAGCTTCACGAGGGTGGACTTCATAACGTCGAGCGAAGGGAGCATAAGCGCCATCTCCTTCTATGGTACAAGCTACACCAGCCCAAGCATCTATTTTATTGGCCTCGAAATAGCCGGCCAGAACCGGCAGCCGTTGCAGGGCATGATCCCTTATGAACAGTTGATATTCAACGAATACGATCCCCAGCACACGGTTCCCTTCCTGGACATCGCAAACCAGTACGTGCTTATAGGCTCACAGGTACCTCCCAGCCTATTAAGCGGGATGTCGCAACAGCAGATTCTAGCAGCCATAGGGTCAAACTCCACGCTAAGCAGCTATATGGGGAATGCTGAATATTACATCTCCCAAGCTTACAACGAATCGCTGGCCGAATAGGTAAGACTTTCTTATAAGATTTATTACCAGTGCTGGTAAGAACCCGTATAAGAAACCTACAATGATAATAATAATTGATGATACGCATCGATTTGATTAACGAGGATCATCAAAGGAAATGGTATATTTCTAAATGCGCCGGAATAACCTCAAATTATGACCTCTCAAATGGCGGTGAGGTATCTTGATCCAGCGCATTTTTGCCGCCGTGTTATTAGTCCTGATGGCAATATCCGCATCTTCGGTCTTATCCATGGCGGTAGCCCGATCAGTAACAACACCCACCTCCGGTGTAACTGGCAGCCAGCTACAGACGACTTGGAACTTATATCACGAAAATCTTAGCACAAGCGGGCCGGTGCCCATGGGTGCTCTTCCAGTCCCGGTAGCCTATAATTCCACTTTACAATCCATTCAGTCTCAAGGGAATCAATCAAATGACGTCGAGCCATCTTTCTACGACATATCAAGTGATTATTATGTTGCGGCTTATGGATGGTTTAGCACTAGTGGGATTACCTATTCAACAAACTATGCAGTGGGTACGACAGTTACCTTTTCAGGCAGCACTTCCAATCTAGGCTCAGACACGGTGAGTGGGGGCTTAAACGTCCATGTTCCGGATACAACATATAACGTGGACTACATATTCGAGTTCTATGTTTATTACAATCTGGGCGGATATGCAAATATAGCGTTCGCCATCTATGCTACGACTCCTGTAACAGGAGGCCTATACGAAGGCCCAATATTCGGCAATGTTTGGTACCCGGAAGACTATCTAATTACGAGCGGCACTATATCAAACGTTGGGAATCCGGGTGACCACATAAACCTCATTATATACTACAGTACCAACATCGATGGTTATCCAAGTAATGATGGTTATGTGTTAGATTATATGGACCCATCCAATAACCCAAGCGATTGGACAGCGGCAATCGTTTACACCTCAGGCAATTTGGCTACAATGGAAGGTAATGGTCTTACATTCGGAACACTTAGTACCCCCTTTGACATTCCATATTCTGCCTACGAATACCAAATTGGATTCTCACTATCCGGTATACCCCAGAATTCCAACTGGAATGTTTATGACCTTAACTCATGGTATCAACCCAGTTCTGCATCATCTTCTACATATGCGCAGCACACAACAACTCTTACATACACGAATGGGCAAGGTGGACCTATCTACTATTCATATATTGGGGACCTTTGGATGTTATCACAAACGCCAGCTCAAAATTGGGGTATATATATACAGGGCAGTGGTAATTCATCTTCTAACGAGATATATATAGGATATAATGGAGGTTCACAGCAAGGTGGCGTACAGCTCTGGTGATATTTTGAAGGGTAGCCCCTATGGGAAGCGCCCGACCCTAGGCTGTCGTTTATACATTTTGATAACACCCAGCAACATCAGGGCGGTAGATAGAACAGCCCGCAAGCATGAAACAATGCTTAAGTATCTGCCTGCACTGGAGGTCAAATGGGTGTTTAGCCCTTGAAGAATGCTACAAATATTCCAGCTCACTTGGCTATTGCCTCCCGAATCCGTATTGCCGGCATATTGGGCGCAATTTCATTGGTCCTTCCCTGGGAATTTTCATCGTGGCAATGGGGGTATGATGTGAGCTGGTGGGTATACGACGTCTCCATCCAAACGCTTGCCAGCCCGGGTCAGGGGTTGCACACGTCCATTACGCCTTTCTCCCCGCTAGGCATCCTATTCATCATCCCCTATATTATGTTCGTGGCCGGCACCATCCTGCTCCTTACAAGCCGTAGTGACTTGAGATTGGGTGCATGGCTGATGCTGTTATACGTTCTCTCCACTATAATGGTCGCGGCCATATTCTTTTTCACATCATCACCTGTTATTCTTTACATCCCCATTGGACAGGCCCTAGCCGTCGCCGCAGTTGTAATTGGGTTCACAGCCCGCTAACCAGCCGTCAGATTCTTCCTTCACAGCTAACTTAGTAATCACTTATGCCAACGGCCAGACGGTAGAAGTTTCAAGCCCGGTTAATTACAGCTTTTAGCGGAAGAGTATGAGCTTTACCTTAGAAACACGGTTTCGTTTTAAGCGGGCGGACATTAACAGTGTACGATTCCCACCTCACCACCTCATGAACAGGAGCGGGCTGGCACGCAGGGCCGTCGTTGCGATCATAATCACGGTGATAATAGCGGCTTCCGGCCTTCTTGCGGGCGCGTGTATGGCTCACTTAACGTTCAATCCTCTTCTCAGGCCTTATGCCCAGCTTCCGTTAATGGCTTAAACGTTTCAATAAGGGGGAATCCCGGCCCGCCATCACTGGGGCTTGTTGAGTAAAGCAAAGTATGTATAATTGATTAGGAACCAGGCGGTGCTGACGTTTGAGACCACTCCGTCCTGCGCTATTTCAAAAGACCAACTCCCTTCAGGAAGCGCAACATTAGCATGCAGATTTGTCACGTTAAGTGCAGAGTAGACGTAAATACCCCCATCGAAATATATATAGAAGTTCACTGGAGCGCTTGCAATTATAACACAAGTTACCATAGCACTGCCATTGAGGGTCTCAATTATAATCGAATTTACAACGCCAACCTGCGAAGGAGGGACGAGTTCCAAGGGGTAACCGTTGGTCAACATGCTCACATATGCTGTTCCACTAGCTGGTTTAGGCTTGATGGGTACTTGAGTTATTAAATAAGTATTTACGCCTAGACTCAAGATGAGACCGATGACTAGCACGGCTACGATCAGATTTCTATTCATCTATCAACACCTATATCTAGTCAACAAATTCACTCTCAAGCCCTTCCTTGCGGGGTTATAGCCTTCAACTAACATATTCAAACGCCAGCGCGCCTTGTGAAGAACCGCTCTGCCCGTTTAGCGAGTCCCAATACCAAATCCCACAATTAGATGGGAAGTTGCATGTAAAGCTGACTGTATTACTGCTACCTGACGAGATAGAAATATCAAGATTTCCGCTGGCGATATAGGATGCGCCCGGAAAGCTAATGGAGACGGAAACCGAAGTTGTTGATGCAGTAGCTATTGTAGCTTGATAGCCAGGACCACCGACGGTATTGATACAGCCATCGTTGTTTGTAGTATAGTCATTGTTAAAGGTTATTGATGAGTATCCGTCATATTCAAAGCTTGAAACTTCACCGGTATCCGATGTACTACCTGGTGGCAGAAGGGTCCATGTCTTAAGTTCATTGGTAGTTGATGTTATCACTACCTCGTTGGGACAGTCCCCAATGGTAGTTCTATAATAGGTCCAATTATCTAGCTGAAAAAGTCCACCCGCTGCCCCATTTGCTTCATCTATCTCCGCAGTCGTAACTTTGGCTGTGGAAGAGGAAAACCCTCCTACCGAATATTCCCCCGTATAGCTTACGCTTGAGGATGCGCTTGAGTTACCGCCGTACGGCGAATTCAGAAGCAGGACCGGCGTCCAATAAGTGTAAGTGTAGGTTTTAAATTCACAGAGGTAGTTATTTGGGGTTTGCGTGGCAGCAAAGGCAGAGAGCGTTGGCACAAAGGTGAGAACTGCAGTTGCTATTATTGGCGTTACAATGAGGGTTTTACTCAGTTTTGAGATGGAACTATTCATATGG
>JAJYTP010000047.1 GCA_021792955.1 archaeon
CCTTATTCTCAGGTAAAATTCCTTCAATCTTTTATCAGATTTTATGCTTGCCCTTGCGCACTGTATGAGGATGCCCCTTAATACCGGATCACCTGCCTTTGTTATATGGCCCGTATAGGAAACATCGCCGGATTGGTATAATGATGGAACCAAGCCAAGATATGCGGCTGCCTGCTTGGAATCCTGGAACCTTTTAACGTCATCAAGCATAGTTGACAGGTAAAGTGCAGAATAAGGCGCAATTCCTGGAATGGTGTCCAGCAATTTTGCCCTATCATCATTTGCCACAGTTTCCCTGATGGCGCTGTCCAGCTCATCGATAATAATTGAGTTCAACAGGTCCATCTCCCTTAACCTTCTGTCTATTTCAGGGAGGTGCAGTTTCTGAAGGTCATAATACTTCTTCACCTTTATCCCCCTCCTCTTCAATAGCCACTTTATTTCAACAATAACCCTTGCCCTTCTCCTTGCATACCTTGCCCTCTCCATGGCAAGCAGCTTCTTTTCCCTTGTCAATTCATCTATCATATGAGATACAGGCAGGTAATTGGTCCTTAATAACTCGCCCAGGACCATTGCATCGACCCTGTCATTTTTTAGCTTGGATTTTGCAATGAGTTGCAGCCTGGAGGGAGAAGCAACGGATACCGTGCAATCATTTAGCATCTTCAGCTGGTCATATATCGGATATATAAAACCAACAGCCTCCACTGCAACATGTTTCCTTCCATTGATGGAAGACACATACATAATTTGTCAGGCTGCCAGTTGGCAGCCTTTTTTCTTCAAGCAGTTCACCATCCTTATCCAATACGGCTATCTGTGATTCCCTTTCATGGACATCTACACCAACATATACTTCGTTATCCATACATATGCCTTTGTCATGCCTACCCATAAACGCTCATCATAGGAGTCATTAACACTTAACAATTCATATAATAACGTGGTATTAACAAACAGCAAGATTATGTGGATTATTGAACAGAAGAGCACGGGCAGACTTGGCACCAACGACATAGCTTTGTTGCAGCATGTTCACCCATCCAGGGTTAGGCAGCTGTGGTCCGAATATGTTAAGACTGGGCAAGTGCCCCAATTAAAGAAAGCGGGCAAGCCAAGTAGGATAATAACTGAGCTTGAGGAGGAGGAAGTTGTAAACATATACAGGGAATGTCAGTCAAATGCTGTAGCGCTTGAATGTCTATTAAGGAAAAAAGGGATAAATCTTCCCCATAACATGATTCATACCATATTGAAGAAGCACGGGCTGGCATCGGAACAGAGGAACAAACAGAAACGCAAGAAGTGGGTAAAATATGAAAGGAAGCATACGAACTCGCTGTGGCACACGGACTGGTACATGGTCATGGACAGGAGGTGGATGGGGAGGTGGCTGATAGTTTACATCGATGATGCTTCAAGGTTCATAACAGGCTGGGGGCTGTTTGATGAAGCTACGACTGAAAAGGCGATATCTGTGCTTGATAAGGCGATCAGCGAATATGGCAAGCCGGCTTCAATACTTACTTACAGACCATGGATCCCAGTTTTACGCAAACTTTGGAGACGTCAAATCGCCAGGCATTGCTGCATTTCAGGAGCACCTTTCAAAGCTGAGGATAAAGCATATTCTCGGCAGGATACAGCACCCGCAAACCAATGGTAAGGTGGAAAGGTTCTTCGGGTCAATGCAAGTTAAGCTGGGCCTGTTTGGATCAATTGGTGAATACATAAAATGGTACAATACGAAGAGGCCTCACATGTCCCTCGACTGGGATAACCTTGAGACTCCAGAACACGCATTTTACAGGAAATGGGACAAGAGGAGAAAACTTGTATCAAAAGCATCATATCTTGGTGATAGTTGATGACAGATATAAATATGAAACAAGGTGTTAATATTTTCAGGAAAAAACACAATAAAGCTAGGTGATTGACCCGAAATATTAGGGATTATTTATTAGGTTTTCAGCCAGCACAAAGTGCAATGAATAAGTCGTTCACATTAGTTCCAGTGGGTCCTATCTTCACAGTCAACCCAAGATTGTCCAGTAACGTATAGCTATCATTATTTCTTAGATATAATTCAGGATTCATGCTTATAATATTTGCAATGTCATCCTTTCCTATTATAGCACCGGCGGCATCTGTATTTCCATCCTTTCCATCAGTTGAAATACAACCAAATATTGCAGTTGAAGAGCCGAGGTGCTGGTTGGTTAAAGCTGCAGATATAACCAATTCCATAGTACGGCCACCGCGTCCTTTTCCTGTTACGGTGACCGTAGTTTCTCCTCCGGCAATCAACGCGATTTTCCTTCCTTTGAAATTCCAGGCTATAGAAGCAAGGAGCTTACCTACCTCCCTGGCTTCCCCTTGCATGGCGCTGGTCAGAAGGAAGGGCCTATAACCATGCTTGATGGCTTCCCTTTTCATAGCGTTCAACGACGGGAGGTTGTTCAATATTAGCCTGTTGTGAACCTTGTTAAGAAGCTGATCACCGGGCTTGGGAGTTTCTGCGATTTCCCCATTAGCCCCGCGTCTTAATAGATCAACTATCTCCTTGTTATCATCCAGTAATTTATACCTTGAAAGTAGAGACAAAGCATCTGAATAGGTAGTTGGATCACCAACTGTAGGACCTGAGGCAATAGTTCCCAAGTCATCGCCTAGCACATCAGACACCATAAGAGATATACACTCTTTTCCTTTAAAATAATTAATTAATTGTCCTCCCTTGACATCAGAAATATGTTTTCTTACGGCGTTCAATTGAAATATATCTGCTCCGGCCTTCATAAGGGCATCAATTACTTTCCTTTCAGCTGAAAGAGTAACCTCCCCCTTTGGCTTTTCTAGTAACGACGATCCTCCTCCAGAGATTAGGACCAAGAGATAGTCATTAGCAGTGGCGGCCCTGACGAAATCTATAACTTCAGATGTATATGTTATATTTCTCCCCGATGGAAGCGGATGATCACCCTGACGAACATTTATGCCCTCTATATCTACCATATTAGGAACAATTATGATACCTGACTTGATCTTCTGTGGAATTGAATCCATTACGCCTTGAGCCATAGAGGCTGCAGCCTTTCCTGCCCCTACTATTATTATATTACGTTCTGATAGGCGGCCGACTTTTCTATTTGCTATGACTACTTCCCCCCTATTAACGGAAATCGCTTTTTTAACTGCATTACGAGGGTCTGCCGCTTTCAATCCCATCAGTAAAATGGATTGCACTTCATTTCTACTGGTCAAGAACATATCTATGCTGATTCTATTAAATTAATCTTTTGGGATGATACTATCCCCAGATAAAGTTCATAATCACTTACTATGTTCATATTAGACAATAAGGTCAACTATTTTTGTCATTAAAATTAATAAAAACAGAAAACACATATGCTTTAGGTGATATCAATGGGACGAGTTGGAGTCATAGTAGGACTCTGGTTGATAGGCTACGCAGTGGGCTTTCTAGGTTATCTATTCGTAAGATACACTAACGTATTCGGAGGGCTTTGGCTTGCGCTGATGGACATCTTTGGCAATAGTCAGATAGTTGCTGCCGGACTGGTTGGACTAGCTACATCATTTATAATGCTCGCTGCAATACTATCTTGGAGTTATATGACTAAACCAAAGATTTAATTTCTCTAAGCTTGTAACCAGTATAATTAAACTGTAAGAACATAACCTTTGGTGCCATACTGGTACAAGCACTAATAAAAGGGCTTGTTAACTGATTTAAAGAAAATCTAGTTTTCTACATGTAAATTGCAAACCATATCATTGCGTAAAATTAAGTTGCTTTGAACGTTTTTATGGTTCTCTTGCATCTCCATTATGGTATTTTGTCAAGTGGAAGCGTTCAATTTAAAATATGAAATATTTCGCGTAGCTGTATCTACATTTATAAATACATCATATTAAATTACTAAAATTGACGCAAAAGGAAAGGTTAAGATACTTTGAAGTGTTATTGAAATTAATTCCGGTTGCCATAAAATATCGTAGTGACAGAAATGAAATATTCAGAAATAACGGTAGGCTTGTTTCTCTGAATAAATACCGAGTACACGCGAAGGCCGCAGTCGAATCGTTTATTGATCTAGGACCAGCATTTATCAAGCTTGGTCAATTACTATCGGTGCGTCCTGATGTTCTCCCTCAGCCATATATGGATGAATTTGCGAGGTTACAGGATGATGTACCTCCTGCCCCTTTTGACGACGCCAAACGCATAATTGAAGAGGATATTGGCCCTATAAATAAAACATTTGACGCATTTAATCAAGAAGCTGTGGTAGGGGCGAGCCTGGGTCAAGTGTACAGAGCCAAATATAAAGGAAAGGATGTAGTCGTCAAGGTTAATAGGCCTCACATCAAAGAACAGCTTGATGTTGATACAGTAGTAATAAAAAAGCTGATGCCTCTTGTAGGTAAATTCATTGATAAAGGGCTCGCTTCGGTCGGTAGTTCAATAGTAGAACAGTTCTCCGAAACCGTAATGGAGGAAGTTGACTATGAAAAGGAACGGTTAAATCTGATTGCGATAAGAAGGAATCTAAGGAATAGCGATGTATTGATCCCTCATTGCTACGAAAAGGTTTCCACCAAGAGGGTGCTCGTGCTGGAGTATATTGAAGGTATTAAAATTACTGACATCAAATCCCTTAACTCTTTTCAAATAGACAGGAAGGAACTTGCCAGGAAGGTAACAAAATTATATATGGAAATGATGCTTAATGACGATATTTTCCATGCAGACCCTCACCCCGGAAACATTTCTGTAACACCCAGCGGGAAAATTATACTTTACGATTTTGGCATGACAGGTAGACTTGATAAGGAAACACGGGCTAAGCTCATTCGCCTTTATGGCGCAATAGCCCGCGGCAGCGTGGACAGAATTTTGGATTCACTGCTGGATCTCGGGGTTCTTCAACCATCGGCTAACAGGTACGTAATAAAGAGGGGAATTGAATTGGTGCTTTCAGATATGCATGGGACGAAGGTTGAAGAGGCAGATGTAAGGGAATTAATGGAAGTTGCTAACAGGACAATATATCAGTTCCCCTTTAAGCTCCCTCGTAATTTAGTCCTTTACATAAGGACTATTTCAATACTTGATGGAATAACAAAAATGCTTGATGAACAATTTAATTTTATTAGATATCTTGGATCGGTGTTAAGAGACGAGGGCCTGATGACCGATATATATCTCGATGAACTCAAATATAACATTGATAGAATAGGACAGGCTATTAACGCTTCGCTCGAAATTCCCCAAATGCTCAAGGATTACCTTGAAATTAACCAGAACG
>JAJYTP010000009.1 GCA_021792955.1 archaeon
ACACTTCCATGTTCCTTGAGGCATCCGGGTCCGCGTTCAATAAAACCATCCTAAACCAACAAGTTTCGAACTACTGTGAAGGTCGGAGTTTTACCGCTTCCCCCAAACCCCTAACTTGCTCTATAAACATGATAATATTAATTAACACCGAAAGTAGATGCGTGCTTATGGAAACTGATTACGATGTAATAGTAGTAGGCGCTGGGCCGTCCGGTGTCAGCGCCGCCAAGTCGGCCGCCGCCTCCGGTGCAAGGACACTACTACTCGAAAAACAACCTACAATAATGGCGTGGAAACCATGTGGGGAGGCTGTTTCAAAGGAGACCTTTGTTACGGCCGGCGTAAGCCCAAGACCGGGGCTTGTAGTTCGAGAGGCATATGCCCGCATTTACGCACCTAACAACAAATATGTTGAAGTAAGACAGATAGGCTATAACATAAATAAATCCATGTTGCTTCAGGATATAGCAGCGCTTGCAGCGAAAAATGGTGCCAACATACATGTTAGAGAGGAGTTCTTAGGGCTCGAAAGGGTCGATAGTATATATAAGTTGAAGACAAACAGGAGGACTTATACGACAATGGTTGTAATAGGGGCTGATGGATATAATTCACAGGTAGCAAAAGTTGTTGGTATAAAGGAAAAATCAGAACCTATACCCACGGTCCAGTATATAATGGCCAATGCAAACATCAAATATCCGAACGTTGTCAGGTTCTATATGGGCAACGCGCTGGCCCCAAAAGGGTATGCATGGATATTTCCAAGAAGTGACACAATAGCAGAGGTTGGTATAGGCGTACGTGGAGTGGTTGCAAAGGAGTATCTTGATAATTTCGTTAAGGCACATGAAGATGAATTGGGATCAGCGCAGATAATTGACTATAGAGGGGCGCCTGTCCCAATAGGAGGAATTATCAAGGATGATATTAGAGATGGAGTAATTATGGTAGGTGACGCGGCAGGAACGGTCGTGCCCTTCACCGGAGGCGGGATACACTCCTCTATAGCGGCGGGAATGATAGCCGGTGAGGTCTCTGCAAGGGCCGCTATGGATAACGATACCTCTGCAGCTAGGCTATCAGAGTTTATCTCTAAATTTGAAAATCCATGGGGTAAGAGGATAAGGTTAAGTCTAAAGGCTATGAGGGTATTTGAAACTGTTAGTGATGATGAGTTAAATAAATTGCAGGAAGTCTTGGGGGCGGATGATATACTGGACCTCGCTAATGGTTTTGACTTTTCAAGTGTAATTAAGAAACTTGTGTCACACCCATTACTTGCGCTTAGCATAGGAAGAAAATTACTGGCAGCATGATCCGCTATAAAAATCCTTTGAAATTGGCATAGCTTTAACTTTTTATAACCTAAGGGAATAGGCTGTACGACTTGAAACTAAAAGATCTTAATATGCCCGTTATTCAGCTCGCCGTAGACCTTACAGATATGGATCAAATAAACGAACTTTTTTACAAGCTCCATCCAATGCCCGATCGAGTCATCGTTGAAGCTGGGACTCCACTTATCAAGAAGTATGGGATAGATATAGTTAGGAAACTGAAGGAGATCTCTGGAGGCGCCTTCATCGTAGCAGATCTTAAAACACTTGATGTAGGTAGTTTAGAGGTCGCAATAGCAGCTGAAGGGGGAGCCGATGCGGCAGTTGTAGCGGGCCTTGCACCCGTTGAAACTATTGAATCATTTATAAAAGAATGTAGGAGAAGAGGCCTAGTTTCATTTGTAGATAACCTAGGGAACACTGGATTCGGCCCCGTACTTAAAAAATTAGAAAACAGCCCAGATGTTCTAGTATTCCACAGGGGTATCGATGAAGAGGACGGTCACAGAGAAAGGGTGATCGAGAACGTTAGTGGCCCAATGAGGGCCATAGCTGGAGGCCTTACAGCCAATGAAATCACTAGCATTCCCGGCTTTGATATATATATAGTAGGCAGGTACGTCACCAATTCGTCAGATCCAAAGGGCGCCACAATATCACTCCTTCAGGCGTTGAAAAACCAAAGCTAGCGCTTCTTATATATTGGTGGTTGGGTAATATGTCCACTCATGCAGGTAGAGTGAAGATTTTGCGAAGCTGATGGAGTGATGATGCGCATAGAGTACAAATATAGATCTACAGGGGCCAATATCCATCGTTATAAATCGTAAGAAATAATATACAACAGGGTATATATGATAGGTCATATTTCTGGATAAGAGGAAGATGGAAGTCACTTATCACCAAAAAACAGTCCAAATGATCATGTTTAAATTTCATATATGCGCACTGCGGCTGGCGACAGGCTCCCGGAACTAAATAGGGATAACAAAATATATGTTCAGCAAAATGGACAATATAGAAAATCTCTACTAGCAATTCCATCGATAACAACTTACTTACCGCTCAAATTTATGTAATGAACTTAATCAGAACATCATACCGTTTTTTGACAAAGCTAAATAGAATCAAGGAAATATAGAAAATGTTTAAAAACAGTAGCCGGGCAGATTTATTCATGAGCGATGAAGAAGAAGAACGGATAAAGGCTAAAATACTTAGAAGCGGATTAGGACAGGTCAAGAATGAAACGCAGCCCACCAAGTCATCGGCCCCGGTGGTAGTAACTGATACAAACTTCAGTGAATTTATCAAGGTAAACCAAAAGGCAGTAATAGACTGCTGGGCGGAATGGTGTTATCCTTGCAAGATAATTTCACCTGCAGTAGAGCAATTAGCTAAGGAATATGCCGGACAAGTGGCATTCGGGAAGTTGAATGTGGATGAAAACCAAGCTACGGCATTGGATTATAACGTCATGAGCATACCAACACTACTGGTATTTAAGAACGGCGAACTCATAGATCGAGTAATCGGTGCAATGCCTAAACAGATGCTAGATCAGAAGCTTAAATCCATTCTTAATTAACTAAATTTTTAAATAAAAATTGATGTAACTGGGTTGGTCCTATATTGACAAAGGAACCCATAGTAATGTCATGGAGCGGTGGCAAGGATAGTGCCATGGGGTTATATGAACTGATCAAATCAGGTAAATTTGACGTTAAATTCCTGCTTACTTCAGTTACACGGGAGTATGATCGCATAAGCATGCACGGCATCAGAACAGAGCTACTGAAAGCACAGGCATCTCTAATTGGGATCCCACTGGACATAGCATATATTTCTTCTAAATCTTCTAATGAAGAATATGGGAGAATAATGAAGACCAAGCTGGAAAAATATAAAAGCTATGGCATTTCGAAGGTGGCATTTGGAGATATTTTCCTTCGCGATGTTCGAGAATATAGAGAAAGGATGATGGCTGAGGTTGGAATGTCATGTGAATTTCCACTTTGGGGGAGGGATACAACCGGGCTTGCTAGAAGGTTCATAGAGCTGGGATTCGATAGCATAATTTGCACTATAGATCCAAAGGTGATGCCAAGAAATCTTGCCGGGCGCAATTTTTCAGAAGCTCTTGATTCATTCCCTGATGAAGTTGACCAATGTGGAGAAAGGGGAGAATTTCACACATTTGTATACAAGGGGCCTATATTTACAAGGGCACTTGACGTAAAGGTTGGAGATCTAGTCGATAGGGATTCCTTTGTCTTCGCTGACGTACTTATGGGTGGCAATGCGGGGAACAACATTAGCCAGAAATCAGATAAATAGATATATATACACTGGGTGTTCGAGAAATAGGATAACGCGAACTAGATTTATACGAACTAGTTTTATGGTTGACTTAGTAACGACGCTTAGAATAAGTATTTATTTATGGATAATTATATATATGATATGCCGAAGAAGAGTTTCATAAGCAAGGGGGACTACAGAGATTCTGTGTTTCTAATGAGGGTCAATCAGGAGTGTCAGAAACTTGATGGCGTAAAGGCATGCGCCGTGATGATGGGCACAGATGCTAACAAGGATATAGCAAAAGACGCATGGTTGTATACGGATGAGCTTGCTAATGCCGGACCGAACGATATATTTATAGTAATCGACGCTATTGATGAAGCGAAGTGCGAAGCAGCGTTAGCTAAGGCAAAGGACCTGCTAAATGAGGTTGATAGAGGAGAGACTGCTGAAGAGATGTCATATCGGACGCTGAGAACGGCCATCGAGAACGAACCGGACAGCAATTTGGTCCTCATTTCAACACCAGGTGAGTATGCCTTTACAGAAGCACTGACAGCCCTTAATAATGATAAGAACGTTATGATATTCAGCAGTGATGTCCCCATTGATGATGAGCTAAAACTAAAGCAGCTCGGGTCAAAAAAAGGGCTTCTTGTTATGGGGCCTGATTGTGGGACAGCAATAATAAACGGCATAGGGCTTGGTTTCTCAAATATAGTAAAAAGGGGGCCCATAGGAATAGTTGGTGCCGCAGGGACTGGAATACAAGAGGTAACTTCTTTACTTGATGATGTAGGAATAAGCCAAGCTATCGGGACGGGGAGCCATGACCTATCAGAAAAAATTGGTGGGATTACCATGATAGATGGTATACGCATGCTGGGGGAGGATCAGGAAACAAAGGTTCTAGTCGTAATTTCCAAACCACCGTCTCCGGCTGTAACCGGTAAGATTTTGGAGTACTTGAGAAAGGTAGGCAAACCGGCGGTTGTTAATTTTATAGGAGGAAATGTGAATGATGAAGGAAATATAATAGGCGCCTTAACGCTTGAAGATGCGGCTAAAAAAGCTCTGGCCATCGTAACAGGCGCTCAGCCCTCAGCTACAATATTTTCCAAGCCAAGGGAAGAGTTAGAAGCGCTTATAACACAAGAAACGAAAAGGCTGAGTGATAAGCAGAAGTATGTACGGGGGCTGTTCTCTGGAGGAACCCTCTGTGCTGAAGCACAGATGCTATTCAGGAACATGAATAGACCCGTACGTTCCAATGTTCCCTTGGAAAAAGGGCTTCTAATACAGGCATCAGCAAGAGGGATAGGCGATACGTTCATCGATATGGGTACCGAAGAGTTCGTACGGGGCATCCCACACCCAATGATCGATTTCAGATTCAGGAACGAACGCATAATCAGGGAGTCTCAGGAGGATGACGTTGCAGTTATCCTGTTAGACATCGTCTTGGGATTGGGCGCAAATATAAATCCGGCTGGTGAGCTGGCTGATGCAGTAGCCAAGGCTAGGGTTAACGGGAAAAGCGTCATCGCTTCCGTCTGTGGAACTGAAAGGGACCCGCAATCATTACACTTACAGGTTAGCGCGTTGGAGAAGCTGGGCGTCATTATACTTCCAAGCAATGCCCAGGCGGCACGCCTTGCGGCCTTGGTTGCAAGCCGAGGAGGAGTATGGGGGTATCTGAAATGACCACCAAGCTTTTCAAGCAGGATATCAAGGTAATCAACGTAGGATTAGCCAGCTTCTATGAAGACCTTAAATATCAAAGGGCAAGGGTGACGAAGGTAGATTGGAGGCCTCCAGCTGGCGGAAATTTGAAGCTCGTACAACTCCTATCCAAGGCTGAATCAGAAGAGGTAGCTAACGCAAACAAAATAGCTGTCAGGAAGATAGTTACATCTAGTCCGAAGCTGATCGACATCAAAAAGGCTCGGGATGTCATTGGCGTGTTAAGGGGCAATATGACGCTCCTGCATTCCGGTCCTCCAATAGAATGGGAAAGGATGTCTGGTCCCACCAAAGGCGGTGTGATTGGTGCTGCCATTTTCGAAGGGTGGGCCAGCGACGCCGGACAGGCTGAGGAGTTAGCAAAATCCGGGCAGATCAGATTCGAAACATGTCATGATAATTCTGCAGTGGGGCCAATGGCTGGAATAATATCCCCTTCTATGTCAGTATACGTGGTAAAAAATGAAGAAAACGGTAACATCGCTTTTAGCAATCTAAATGAAGGTGTAGGTAGGGTTTTACGGTATGGGGCCTATGACGAGGAAGTCCAGACAAGGCTAAAATTCATGGAGGATGTGCTAGCTCCATTGTTGAAGGCGGCGCTTATAATAACGGGACCCTTGGACTTGAAAAATATAATGGCGCAATCCCTGCAGATGGGCGATGAGCTTCATACGAGGAATGTAGCCAGCTCCTTGTTGTTACTGAAGGAACTGGGCCCAAGCATGGTCAATACTGACTTTAGTAAGTCTGACATATCATCTTCAATAAACTTCATCGTAAAGAATCAGTTATTCTTTTTAAATATAGCCATGGCGGCTGGAAAGTCAATTATGGATGCAGCTAGCGGAATAAGGGCTAGTTCAGTAATAACCGCGTTGACAAGGAACGGCACGGATTTTGGCGTTCGCGTAAGCGCGCTTAAGGATAAATGGTTCACAGCTCCGGCGCCAATTCCAAAAACACTGTTCTTCCCGGGTTACAAGGAGGAGGACGCTAATCCAGATATAGGAGATAGTGCGATCATGGAGACCAATGGGTTCGGGGCTTTTGCTTCGGCCGCGTCCCCAGCCGTAGTGCAAGTTGTAGGGGGGGATGTTAAGGAAGCGTTAAGGAATACCATCAAGATGTCGGAAATATGTTTGATAAAGGATAAGAGCTTTCCAATACCTCAGAACAACTTTGAAGGGATACCCAGGGCCATAGACCTAAGGCGGATAATTGAAACAGGGACGGCGCCCATCATAAATACCGGTGTAGCAAATAAAAAACCCGGCATGGGGACGGTCGGGTTCGGAATATTGGATGCTCCAATGGGGGCATTCATAAGAGCGTTCGAGGAATATGCTTCCACATTATGAAACGGTAAACTTTTAAGAAGCAGGTTCAGTGAACGAACATGGACGATGATATACTGAGCTTTAATGCAATCGAAAGGCTTGCAAAGTACATAGAAGACCAGAAGAACGGCCTGGCACCAGAAATTCTTAGCGAGTGGTATAACATTATAGGTGATGATTTTAGGAGCACTGCTCCAGAAGAGCTTAAGGACACATTTAAGGTAACGCAAGATCCAATATTACCTCAAAAATTCAAAATTGAAATCTCACGCCGAGCCGTTCAATATCTGATAAGGTCCATAGAAAGAAATTTACCAAAGATGCCATATGCCACCTATGGTTATTTTCATGATGTGATCATACCTGAAATTCAAAAGAAATACACTCTTGCAGCAGATAAGGGCGGGAATTGATAAAAGGATAATATGGCTGGTTGGTAGTATATTTACAGGCCATAACGCTAATTGGAAACAGGTATAAAGCGAGCTTATATATCTAAACCATCAAATTAGTCTCAAATCATCCTATGACAGCTTTCCCAGTATGATGAACCCACCCATCTTCTGCCGCTCTATTTATAAATTGGATGTGCAGGGGGATATACATATGCCTACAGTGTTCGATGTCAAGTCGGATCTATTGCTCAAGAGAGCTTCTGATTATTTTAAACAATCTACGATTTTACAACCCATGCCATATTTACAATATGTCAAAAGCGGGTCCCATACAATTCATCAACCAATTAAGCAGGATTGGTGGTACCTAAGGGCCGCGTCCTTGTTGAGGAAAGTTTACACCAAAGGGCCGATAAGCCTAAAGGAGCTTGAGAAAGAATACGGAGGAAGAAAAAGGGTTGGTTATAGGATAGCTCATCATAGGGACGCTGGTTCCTCAATAATAAGAAAGCTATTGATCCAGTTACAGGCTGCTAATCTTATAACGAAGACCCCTAAGGGCAGGGTAATAACCCCTGAAGGGAGGAGCCTGATGGATAAATTAAGCGCGCAGGTATTTGAAGAAATGAAAAAGGAAGACGAATCACTGAAGAAGTTTGAGATATAACAAATGGGGGTGTAAATGGTTTGGAGGACCAAAACAGGGAAAAGGAAGCCGAAGTAAAGGCCCAGTACCTTAAGCAATATATGACATCGGAAGCTAGGTATAGGCTGAATAATCTAAAGATGGTTAGGGCCGATCTGGCAACTACAATAGAAAACAGGATAGTCCAGCTTGCCATTAATGGTGAATTGAAGCATCCAGTTACAGACGAAGAGCTTAAAAGCCTCCTTATGAGAATGCAGGAGGGGAAAAGGGACTTTAAGATCTATTATTAGTAGTTATGGTTGTTTGATATGGGAAGCATAAAGACCGGTGGGGAAAAAAAGAAGCTCTTAAAAAGAACGAGGCAGGCAAATCCGCCTCCAGCGTGGGTTACCGTAAGGACTAAACGAAGGATGGTAAGCAATAGGACCAGACGTAACTGGCGATCCAGGAAGTTGAAGATGTAAAGAGGGAAGTAGATTGTCACAGGAAAATACCATAGAAAAAATTGAGGCAACAGATATCAAACCAGAGGAGAAAAAGCCGGAATTACCAACTGAGCGACCGGGGGATATTATGAGCATCCCTTTGTCATTCATATATGGTGTCCCACCAAAGAAACGTGCTGATAGAAGCATAAGTTATGTCCGAGATTACATAAAAAGAAGATATAAGGTTGAGAAAGTGATAATATCGCTGGCCCTAAATGAAGGGCTCTGGGCGCGAGGATGCAGATCACACCTTAGGCGCATAAAAGTTCAAGCTATATATGATGAAGAAAATAAGCGCGTCAAGGTAGGGCTTCCTGGGGAAGAGCTGAAGCTGGAATAAATCAAGTTGACGATATTCCTTTACGATGTATACAGGACCCCAAATATAGGGATATTCATGAAATCATCCGAGAACTTCTTACTAGTTCCGATGGGTTATTCACCTTCGAAATCGCAGAAAATGGCTGAGTGTTTGGGTCTAAAACCAATTAATACAAGCATGAGCGGCACGAGGCTATTAGGGCCACTTATAGCAATGAATAGTAACGGCATACTTGTATCAGGGCTAGCTGATGAAATAGAGCTGGAACTGTTAAGGAAAGGTACCGGGCTGGCCGTAGAGAGGTTTTCCTCACCCTTCACAGCTACCGGGAATCTTTTTCTTGTAAACGACAGAGGTGCACTTGCGTCATCGATGCTTGGAGAAAAGGAAATAGACCAGGCAAAAAGGGTATTCGGCGTACGAGTTGTAAGAGGCAACATCGCAGGTTATCATCAGGTGGGGTCAGTAGGATATGCCACTAACCGAGGAGTACTAATCCATCCAAACGCTTCAAAGAACGATATCGAAACTGTAGCTAGCGCCCTAGAATCCGACGTAGAAGTGGGTTCGGTAAACGGCGGTGTTCCATTTGTATCTTCTGGCATTATTGGCAAGGTTGGTAATATAATTGTTGGAAGAGGAACTATGGGGCCCGAACTATTCATAATCGGCAAAGTTTTTAAAGCAAATTAGGTGATAAGTGGCGATAAGTCTTGTCGGAACAGGAAAAGATTCAGACAATGGTGGCGCAGATTAATATACTTGAGTCATACGAGCAGGCACTTGCATCTAGGATATCAATACTCTCCCAGGCTATGATTGAAGGAAGTATGGCGCTGGAGGCTGTACAGTCACTACCGGAAAGCGGGACCGCCGAATTAGTAATCCCGATAGGAGGCGGTCTGAGCCTTCCTGTGACCTCGTCTGCGGACAAGAAGATAATGGTAAGGGTAGGAGATGGTGTAACCGCCGAGAGGAGTAAAGCTGAATCCATTGAATTCCTGAACAAGAGGCTTGCCGAATTTCAAAAGGGTCTTATCGAAACGCAGAAGAGCCAGTCTCAGGTTGAGAACAGTTTAGCACAACTGAGGGATGAGCTCAACAAGATGGCCTCAAAGCAAAATGTTTGATAAATTACGAACAAGCCTGAACAGGCTTCGAATCACTATAACCGGTCGTGAATTAACTGCATCAGATATAGACAGGACATTCGATGAAATAGAAACCGATCTTCTAGGGAGCGACATGTCGATTGACGTAATCGAATTTCTTAAAAATGACCTTAAATTGAGGCTGATCAAGTCAGAGAGTCGAGGTGACAAGCGACAGTACGTAGTTGACTCCCTCAGGTCGTCCATAATGACCATATTTGATTCCATACCGCCAGTTGACCTTCATTCGTTAATGGGCTCTTATAGGCCATTTGTAATAACCTTATTGGGAATAAATGGTACCGGAAAGACGACCACCTTGGCCAAACTGGCTTACAAGTTCAAACATGAGGGCTTGAAGGTGGTAGTGGCTGCGGCTGATACGTACAGAGCTGGGGCTATAGAACAACTGACGAGCCATACGGAAAAACTAGGGGTTAAGCTGATAACCCAGCCATATGGGACCGATGCCGCAGCGTTGTCCAGGGACGCCGTGAGTTTCGCTAGGTCTAACCTCTACGATGTAGTGCTGTTGGATACGGCTGGCCGTATGCAGACCAACCTTAATTTACTTCAGGAATTAGAGAAGATAATAAGGGTATCCAAATCTAACTTTAGTATATTTATAGCCGATGCGTTGGCAGGAAACGATATGCTGAATGAGGCGACCACGTTTATGGGAAGGCCAGGGTTCGACGGTTCAATAGTCACGAAGGTTGATGCAGACGTCAAAGGTGGATCACTGGTAAATCTGGCTTGGATAACAAAGAAGCCAATTTTATATTTGGGTACTGGGCAGAGTTATGGTGATTTGGTTCCATTTAACCCGGCTTGGATAATGAGTAGGTTATTCTAGATCATCGATTATATCCGTCAAGATTGCCTTTTGCACATGCAATTTGTTTTCTGCTTGGTCAAACACTATCGAGCGTGGGCCGTACACCGCTTCTTTGGTAGTCTCCTCTCCATAATGAGCGGGAAGGCAATGCATGAATAACGCCCCTTTTGGGGCTTGATCCAACAGCTTGGTATTGACCTGGTATGTCGGAAGAAATGCTCTAAGCCTTTCTTCCCTTTGTTTTTCATCACCCATGCTAACAAAGACGTCTGAATATACTACATCAGCATCCTTCACAGCAGCTGCTGGCGATTCTGCCATTTTCAGAGAACCGCTCTGTATTTCTTCAGCGCGGTCAACTATTGCCTTTTTTGGCATATAGCCTTCCGGTGAGGCGAGAATTACCCTAGCGCCCATTATCGCCGCACCCAACACAAGAGAATTGAATACATTATTCGGATCACCCACATACGCTATATTTACCCCATCTATTCTGCCGAGCTTTTCATTGATGGTAAACAGGTCGGAAAGACCCTGGCACGGATGCTCTATATCCGATAACGCATTTACAACAGGTTTTTCCATAGCTAATGCAAGCTTGACCAAATCTTCATGTTTGTAAACCCTTGCTACCACAACATCAATATACCGATCTAGAGTGTGTGCGGTGTCCTCAATTGATTCTCCCCGAGACAGTTGAGAGCTAGAGCTATCCATATATATTGGGTGTCCACTCAACTGGTTTACTCCCACTTCGAAGCTCACTCTCGTCCTAGTGGACGGTTTTTCGAACAGTAATAGGATATTTCTATTACGTAGAGCGCCGCTTATTGGCCTCTTTTTAAGGTTAGTAGCAAGATTCCACAATTTAACTACTTGCTTCTTTTTAACATCGGTCACGGATAGAAAATCGTGCATTGTTTTTAGGTATAAATTTTAATATATTAAAAACATATCGAATTGTATAGGTTGGATCGGATAATAAAATGCATCATGTATCGGTCTTGACCCTAACGTATTTGTTCTACTTGAAATATTTTTCCCTATATTTTTGGGCATAGTGGCTCGCCTTTTCCAGTGGCATGTTAATAAGCCCAAAAATGAACCCAACTTCACCATAATTATTTATCCACTTGACCATTTCGTTCATCACTTCTTTTCTATAGGCTTTATAAGCCCCCTTTTCGGTCCTGTCAACTACGACCGATGCCATGTAATTTCCACTAAATTCGCGGTGCATCCAGACATAGATATATTTATTATCTATGTCTTCATCATTGATGTCAGTCTCGATTATAATTGGATCGCCATTTAACAGATTTATTTCCAATTTGACAACTTTATTTTCTTTCCTCACTATCACTATGGAATCATCTTTTGCCTTCTTCAGTATTGAAAAGCTTGGAACCACAGAAGCTTCGAAGATCATTGATGCGAACTCGAGAAAGCTTTTCGGGATCTTTACCGAAGCGTGCTCAAACTTGACCAAGCCGTTTTCTGTTATTTGCACGAACCTTCCAACCGGTTCCTTAAACCCGCTCATGTAGTCATCTGGATAACTGTCTATGATCATCAGCGGCACGCCAGATAGCGCATCCTTCACATAATTATAAGACTCGTCGATAGCCCGGAGCTTTCTAAGCCAGCCGTTGGTATCGGCGGACGTATATCCTTCAACCTTCTTCTTGACACTGCTTAACATTATGTGATTCTCGACTACCGCTTTTTTTACATCATAGGTTTTGGAAAGCCCTTTTAGAAGCGATCTGACCCTTATCTTGGAGACGTTGAGAGGAAGATACCCTTCCTTAATTAGAGAGTTCTTATCATCGACCACCATATAGTGGAAGAGGGTATTCTCCCTTAATCCCCAATTGATTATAAGAGTCTTCCCTGTCATGGATAGCCATCTGATAGTGATCTATTTAAGTCAAGTGATCATTCCAGTTACTTCATACAATTTAAGCCAATAGCTAAATTCATATATATTGAACGTTACGAAGCACTACCTCTTGATCGCAGGAGAATGCTGCTAATGGTTAAATACCACTGTTTTATAGGCACACTAGATGCCAAAGGTAGTTAAAGTAAAGGACAAGTGGAAGGCCAAAACCTGGCTTAGTGTATTTTCGGCGTCAGTCTTTGGGAATATTCCTATAGCCTCGATACCGGTCAATGAGCCAGGCAATGCTGTTGGTAGGGTCGTTTCCTCCTCTCTGTACGATCTATTCAAGGACGATCCAGCAAACAATAATATCAAACTGTATTTTCAAATAGATAAGGTTGAAGGCGATAAGGCCTTTACCCACGTAAAGAGGATAGAATACGTCCATGAGTTTCTTAGAGGATTGATCAGACGCGGGTCGTCCATAGTAGAGTTGATCAAGGATTACCATACAGTGGACGGCGTAAAGGTGCGCATATACGTTAATGTTTTTACACAGAAGACCATAAACACCTCAAAGAAGCACGATATAAGGAAGGGAGTCGATCTGGCACTATCATCTAAGGTTCCTTCCATCAGCTTTGATCAATTGGTCCAGATAGCCATTACCGGCAAGCTTGCTGAGTCGATTGGGGAAAATATCAAGAAAATAGAGAGAATAAAGCATGTAGGCATAGGCAAGCTAAAGGTGCTGGGAGCCTTACCAGCTATGGAAGATTTCAACAAGGCCACTCCATCTACGCAACAACCAACAACCGGCGAACCTATATCAAGCTCACCAACAACATCTCCTAGTGAAACTTCTTCAAATACCCAGCAAGAGAAGTGAGCGATTTTCCCCTGTGGGAGATGGTAGACTTTTCCATCACGGTCATTTCAGCCATTGTCCTTTTACCTACATCAGGTATGAAAATTGGGTCGTAACCAAATCCAAGGTCACCTTTTTTAGCAAATGATATTGTTCCTTCTGCTATGCCCGTAAATATCATGAATCGGCCGTCTAAATGAAGTGCTACAGCAGATTTAAATCGAGCCCGCCTATCATCTTCGTCGATAAGTTTCAGTACGCGTTCTAGTCCAAGCTTGATTAACACATATGATGAATAAGGTCCAGGGAATCCATTCAGACAGTCTATGAATAAACCATCATCTTCAATAATAAAGGGCGATGACTCGTAAATGGCGGCCGCTTTCGCTGCTTCAAGTGCCACTGTTTCTACATCATCGCTCTGGACTTCCTTCTTTTCAGTTTTTCTCCACACCAGTTTGATTCCAAACACATTCATTATAAACGAAGCCTCATTATATTTTCCTTCATTTGAAGTTAAAAATAGCAATTCATCAGGTACGTTATTATGTTGTATCATTGTACCTGCTCATGCGATAAGTGAGCGGTCTTATTAGCGTTTTTAAGTTTATAATATTTGGATGCAATTATTGACATGTATTGGCACCTGTGTGTGTTATTACATATTTGAGGGCTAAGCTTTAAGAGCTTCACTTACAAAAGATATCTGTGATCCTTTATTCAGGAGGATGGTCGATATAATTTGGGGAGCAAATCGACGCAGGAAATTAATCAGATTAAGGCAAAACAAACGTCACTAGGATGGTATGATAAGCTGACGACATCACCTATCAATCTTCTGATATTTGTAGTCTCCTGGGCCACCATCCTCCTTGTGATCAGCCCCCTAGTTGGAATACCATGGTCCCAGCTGGGTGATTTTAATTTCAGGACACTAATGTATTATCATGCGATAATGTTACCTACGGTGGGCGTGCTTATATGCTTGGTTTCACTTGTAATGAATATAGGGGGAGAAGTGAGCAAACTTCTACGTTATAGTTTAATTCCAGCAATTGTCCTAGCTGGCTTGGGATCATTCTTTATTTTTTCAATAACGGATACAATACCGGTGTGGATGCAGATAGTAGGAATGCTTGTGCTTGATGAAATGGCAATAGCATTGATTTGGGGTTTAATGATGCTACCTCGGAAGCTCGGTATGACATATAGGGCCATGAATCTGAGTTATTGGGCCATTACTCTATTTGTAATATTAGCATTTTTGGCAGCTCTTTTTGGCCATGCCAGTGGAGTAGGTGTTGATTGGGGATGGGGATGGATTCCCGGCATTTTAACCTACCTGACATCACAAGGCCTTACCGGCACCAGCTTCACCGCTAATCTAGTAACAAGCCATTCTCATGAAATGCTCCCTAGTGTGATGGGAGGGACAGTGGTCCTAACAATGGTATGGTTCGGTTATGATAAAAAACTTAAGGGAAGTTATAAAATGGCGGCGGATCTAGGCCTCGCTATTATGATCTTCGGAGGGCTAGTCTACACTATTCTTTACGTATGGAGTGGTCTTACTGGCTGGCCTATTCCCACCATCCTTACAGGCGGCCCAGGTGGGGTTAATGGATTGGCGCTGGATGATTTATCAACAGGTTTCGTAGCGCTAGGTTCACTAATAGCCATAGCGCCTCTTGCTACCATCGGAATTGAAGGCATTGGCGCTTCTATAAGAAGTTCGATCAGAGACCCTTTAAGGATCTCTATATTTCTAAGCTGGATATTAGCTATTATATCTATAGCTGGAGTTGGATATCCTATTGAGTTCAATGAAGTTTTTTACGGGGCAGGCGTACCCCCGGCGGCCGGCTATCTGAATGATCTGGCATTTACGAGGGCCCATTTACTGAGCGGATTCTTCATTTTTGTAATATTGGCTGCATTTCTGCTTGCGCTTGATATTTTCTACAGAAAATCAGGGTCCAAACTCAATCTAAATTTGACTCCAGCCCTAGCTATCGTAGGGATGTTAATTACAGTAACTGGAGAGGCGGTATGGGTCATTACCCTGAATATGATAATATTCTTCGTTGGGTGGAGTATCTGTATATTGAGCATAGCGTCCATAGCCTATTACCTGTTCGTCTTAAGAAGGTCGGCAGCAAGCCAAATCGGATGGGGATGACGAAAGTTAGCAAAAGGTAAATAATTGACTGGATATATTACCCTAAACTTGAAAAACATATTCGGCCTGTTTAAGCCTGCCCAAACGGCTATGCTAATGTTTACTGCGGTGATCGGATATCTTACACCGCACACCTTTCCGTTCTCTGTTTACACCCTGTTGTATATTATAATCATAGAAATGCTTGCGATTTCTGGGACGACATCTATCAATATGTATTTAGACAGAGATCTGGATGCAATTATGGAAAGGACGAAAAACAGGCCAATTCCATCTATGGCTATATCATCAGGGGCATCAAGACTGATAGGATATTCTCTGCTAATAGTTAGCATTGTGGCATCAATTATCATTATCTCTTATTTTTTTGCACTGACCGTTTTCTTGGGCTATTTCTTTGATATAATAATTTATACCATACTTCTTAAACGCAGAACATCTCTAAACATAATTTTTGGTGGAGTAGCAGGTGGAATGCCTATTCTTGGAGGCTGGGTGGCAAGGACAGGAGGATTTTCTACAGTAGGTTTTTTATTATTTGCGCTAATCCTCACATGGATACCCTTACACACCTGGGTTATATCATCAATTAACCAAGGGGATTACCGGGCTGCTAGGATTCCCAATGTACCTTCCGTGACTTCTCCTGGTACATTATTTTTGTACCTTTTCTTCGCCTCAATCGCTTTTTTATTCATTTCAGCAGAAATCTACTTTCTGGGGTTTACTACCTACCTGACGCCTTTAATAACATCTGGCTTTACTGCGATAATAATTTACTGGAGCTATAAGGCCTTCTTACGGGATGATATAATAGCACTAAGAAGGGTAAGGGTCATAACTAGCCCCATGTTGGGCATAGTGTTACTAATATTGTTGATAAGATAACATTCACATCGTCTGCATAATAGTTAAATATACACATACTCGATGTTCGACGTTGATTCAGGTCTCCGATCTTAAAAGGTATATTAGGGACATACCAGATTATCCAGTGAAGGGCGTAATTTTTAGGGACCTCACACCCATGTTCAAGGATCCATTAATATTCTCAGCAGTTATAGATGGGCTCTACATGAAGTTGCGTGAATTCAAACTCGATAAGGTAGCCGGGGTGGAGGCGAGGGGATTTATAGTTGGCAGTCCCCTTGCTATCAAACTAGGCATAGGATTCATACCTTTAAGAAAGGCTGGCAAACTCCCCTGGTCAAAAAAGAAGATAACTTACGACTTGGAATATGGCCAGGAGTCATTGGAAGTACATACGGACGCAATTCAAAGGGGAGAACGAATTGCAATAGTTGACGACCTTCTAGCTACAGGAGGGACTGCCGCCGCCGCTGCTAAGCTTTTGGAAACTATCGGAGGAAGAACAGAGGTCATCGCGTTTGTAGTATCCTTGGATTACTTAAAGGGTAAGGAAAAGCTATCCAAATACCGGGTAATTACTTTAGTGGATTATGATTAACTTGTGTTAGGAGAAACTTAACCCTATTCTCTCCATCTATTTCATTAACTAGATAATCATATACGGCTGTGGGGACAAGCTGTTTCCATCGTTCTCCTTTAGCCATCTTACTTCGAATCACCGTAGCCATAAGTTCTTCTCGATCTACGAGGGGAACATTTATTATTTTATGCGAAGACTCCCTGACAAGTAGCTCGGTCATCGGATCGTTTGAAAATACATCATTAAATTGAGGAAGATACGATTCTAGATGGGCTAACCACAGTTCGTGATTTTGTACATCGTCAACCGCGGTTATCAGTACAGGCTTTTTCAGGTTTCCATGAGCCAAAACGCGCCAGACCATTTCGATCCTCTCTCCTGCTGTAAACGGATTATCAGCTTCATGGTTCTTCTGCGCACTACCCACACAAACAATTAACCTATCTGAGCGTTCAATGGAGTATTCTATGGCTTTCATGTGCCCATTGTGAAATGGCTGGAATCTCCCTACAAATAGACCAGTATTCATATTATGTCAAAAATATTGGATATTTTTATTCTTATCGGAAAATAAATGTATGGGAATAGTCGTCGGCTTGAAGGCAATATCCTGACTCACGTAAATTTTTGCTATAATTATATGTTTGAGTATACAGTTCATTAAAAAGGTAATTCGCTAAAACTAACCCATGTATATAATAGCGATAAAATGTGGTTAGGCCTACAGATAGCGCTATATTTAAAAATGCGTAAAATGTGGCTAGTGTAAGAGAAAATGGCCGAGAAAAATTTGATCGTAATTGCGTTGGGGGGGAATGCCCTTCAACAGAAAGGTGAAAAGGGCAGTTTTGAGGAACAATACAATAACGTCAAACAAACTTCTAAGAAGATAGCCGATCTGATAGAGAGAGGGTATAAGGTCGTAATAACTCACGGCAACGGTCCGCAAGTTGGCTCTACAATGTTGAGACATGATGCAGGGAAGAAGTTATATGATCTGCCTCCATATCCCATGGACGCCTGTGGGGCTGAGACGCAGGGCATGATCGGCTATATGATCTGCCAAGCGTTAAGAAACGAACTGAAGAGTAGGCATATAGACAAGTATGTAGTATCAGTAGTTACCCGCGATATAGTTGATGAAAACGATCCAGCATTCAAGAATCCCAGCAAACCGGTTGGGCCATTTTATACTAAGGAAGAAGCCGATAAATATAAACAACAGTTCCCGGATTTTGTATATAAGGAGGACGCCGGAAGGGGGTGGAGGAGGGTTGTTCCGTCTCCCGATCCCAAGATAGTGGCTGAACGCTTTGCCATCAAGACGCTTATCGATGCTGGATTTATAGTAGTATCAAACGGTGGAGGTGGGATACCAGTAGTAGAAATAGATGGCGTTACTAAGGGGGTTGATGCTGTGATAGACAAGGACCTCGGTGGACAGAGATTAGCAACTCTTCTGGGGGCTAGTAAATTTATAATACTGACCGATGTTGATGCAGCGGCCCTTAATTATAATACACCACAACAGCAGAAACTTGGGCGCATAAGCGTTGAGAAGATGAAGGAATACTATGATCAGGGCCATTTCAAGGCTGGAAGTATGGGCCCCAAGGTACTGGCTTCAATAAGGTTCGTAGAATCTGGTGGCGAGGAATCCATAATAGCTCAGCTATCGCAATTATCAGAGGCTATAGAGGGTAAGGTCGGCACTCATATAATAACCCCCCGTGGCTGAAACCATTTTATAACTATACTTTCTGGTGGGTAAACCCACCTCTTTTATTATTAATAAGGCTAAAATAATTGTAACGTTAACAACCAGAATAAAAGGTGGTTCGAAGCACTTAATTTGCTATCGATAAACTGTTGAATGGTGATCAAGGATAGAAATGTTTGATCGGATTAGAAGTTAATACCGGCTGTCCGGTATGAAAGGTCAAACGCTATATGCTAACCAGCTAATCAATAAATACAATATTTTGGGGAAGCGGCTTAACTTAGGTCAAAGTTAAGTCAGCAAAGAGTGAGGATGCCATGGCAACCTTGAGAGTCAGTTATTATTAACCGCTGTCTTTGGTTTTATGAATATCTTACAAGTTTACTAGTTAGGAATAGTTACCGATTTTGCAAAACGGGTATTATGTTTTAAATATCATGCCAATATGGCTTATCACTTAGAGCATTCAAGTATTCACAAGTATTATAAACACGTCCAGTCAATATAGATATGATATATTATGAGCACAAATGATATTGAACCACTGTTCACGGCGGTAAGGGAAGGTAACAACGAGAAGGTTAAGTTGCTTCTGGATGATGGCGCTGACATAGAGGCTCGTTCTGAAGATGGGAGGACGCCGTTGATTGAAGCAGCTTTAAGGGGTTATAGTGATACAGTTATCCTATTGATAGATAAAGGCGCCAACATAGAGGCGGCTGACAAGGATGGAATGACACCACTCCTTTCTGCAGCATCAGAAGATCAAGTCGATATAGTTAAATTATTACTGGATAAGGGGGCTGACATTGAAGCCACGGACAAGGATGGACTCACTGCACTAACTCAAAGTGCGTTTTATGATAGCCCTGATACGGCCAAGCTATTGATCTCCAAATCCGCGAATGTAAATGCAATAGATAATGATGGATGGACACCGCTTATGTGGGCTGTAGACGGCCATCATACCGATATAGTAAGACTGCTCCTTGAAAATGGAGCAGATCCAAAGCTTAAGAATAATTCTGGCTCTACCGCATTGGATATAGCGAAAAAGGGTAAGGATAAGGAACTGATTGATATCTTGGCTAAAGGTCCATCAAATATATAATTCTAGGCTGCAGTACGCCCCTCAGTCCGACATGGTTAAATATGGTTGAAACAGATCTTCGGTGGTTGATCGTTGGTTGAGTGAAAAGAAATCATTAAACTTCATAGTTCCAGGCGGTGAAGCAAACGGAGGACCCCCAATAGGTCCTGCCCTAGGGCCCTTGGGTTTAAACGTTCTCTCCGTGGTAAAACAGATCAATGAAGTTACTGAACAGTATAAAGGCATGAAAGTTCCAGTGACAGTAGAAGTCAATACTGAGGACAAATCTTTCAACGTAACTGTCAAGCTTCCTTCGACATCAGCATTACTAGTGAAGGAAGCAGGGGCGCAAAAGGGCTCGGGCACTCCAAAGACCCAATGGGCTGGCAATATAAGCGCTAGTAGTCTGATTAAAGTTGCAAATATGAAGCTCAATGATAGTACAGCCATGGGGATCAAAGAAGCAGTAAAGGAAGTGCTTGGTGTATGTGTTAGCATGGGCATCCAAGTTGACGGTAAGGATCCTAGGGATGTTATGCAGGAAGTAAAAGCGGGGAAATGGGACAAATTAATATCAGAAAACTAAAAACTAAATATCAGCGTATTTTTTAGGAACGTTAAGGACCTGGGGAAAGCTATAGAGACCTGATTACATACGGCACTAACATACATGTACTTCCCAGGAAACGACAATACGGGTCCTTTAATACCATTTTGCGCTAAATAATATCTAGAAATGGTGATGAGCGTGCAAGAACTTGTGCCCTTGTTGACCATCTGGCTGCATCCCAGATGTTTATATCAGCAATCACTACATCGTTTAAGCTGTAAACAGGTTCCCCGCCTCGGACGAGCCCAGTGGGCCAATAGCGGCAGTGGATGCTCACATGCTCCAGCATAAATGAAAATCACGTGAGTGAAGACGCAAGTTCCACCATATCTTCATCTTTTAATACAAAGTTTCTTCCCACTCTGGTTGATGAACCGTTCCTTTGTAACATGGCATACTTGAATCCATATTGCAGCTCCTTATGAATTAGACCGCCAAGTTCCTGAACCGTACTGCCGCGATTCAATAAGATAGGTCTGTCATCTGAAGATTTTGATTTAGAAATAGTATACACTCTAATCAGTCCAAGAGCATTAAGCACCCTTTTGAGCATATCAGCCTTCGAATTGATGTCTATTTCAATGGTAGGCTTTTGTATACGGCCAAAGAGCGCAGATTCTACGTCATCTAATAGCGTGTCACTTTCCACCCTCACTATACATGACTTTAATCCGTATTCAGTAAGGAATCTTGCTATGCTCGAGTTGTCAATTTTTGTCGATGAACCAATTATCCTTATACCTCCTGTAGAAGTCCTTTTGATCTCAACCCTGCTCCGCCTGCCAACTAAAGCTTCAATATTTTCCGCTGATAGTAGTTCCCTTATACTTGAACCTATTCCCCCTCTTTCAACCAACAACAAATCCACCTGTCTAATGATCTTTAGTGATTTTGAATTAAGGGATGCGCCCAAAGACCGGTCTATCGGGGCGAGATAAACTTGTATTATAACCCCTCCTTCAGTGAATGGTCCCACCACTGGCCTGTTATAGACATCATAGAGTCCAACTTTCAGCCCTGTCATATCATAGAATAGTTTAGCCGACTTTTCCAAGTTGGTGACCAGCGCAGTCTGTATGAAATCCCCTCTGGTCAGTGTCCAAGGATCTATCTTCTGTCCTCTTCTCTTTATTCTCTGCCCTTCTATCTCCTCCCTGAGAGACGTCATCTGTCTTTTTATAGTCACTTCAAGTTTCTCCGTACCTTTATGGTGCGGCATCTTGGAATAGAACTCCTTTAGGAGTGACAGCTTGACCTTCGGGTCCTTGGCCTGAGAAGCCTTTGCCCAGATAGCCTTTGCTTCGGCGGTCAGGTTAGTGACCATGAACGGTCGGGCTAATTTAACTGCAACCTTATAAGCGTGTTGGAGTATGGATACACATACTATATTTAAAACTCGGAGTAAGGCTCCATCATTATAGGAGCGTTAAGGACTTGAGGAAAGCTGTAAAGGCTTATATTATTTACGACACTAACATGCATGTACTTCCCAGAAAATAACAATACGGGTCCTTTAATACCATTTTGTGCTAAATAATATCTAGTAATGATGATGAGCGTGCACGAACTTGTGCCCTTGTTGGCCATCCAGCTGTATGCCAGATGTTTACATCAGCAATCAATCGCACATCATTTAAGCTATAAACAGGTCCCCTCCCCCGCCTCGGACGAGCCCATTGGGCCAATAGCGGCAGTGGATGCTCACATGCTCCAGAGTAAAAGCCAACAACGTTCAGTAGTCGGATTAATGTGAAATCATTGTATGGGGGGATGAAACTATTATTCAAGTACGCAACTGCTCTTTGGGGAAGTCGTGTACGAAAATCCCCATACGATGATTGATCCAAAAGGACTTCTCCAGGAGGTTGGGATTGTCTCAAGACATATCCCTATTGAAAACAGATAGGGCTGTGTGCAAGTGTAGCACTAATACCTACAAAGGCATACCTTTCAGGACCGGAGAGACGTCAGAACTCGGCAATAGGTTTCCCAAAACCATCCAGACCGTGATGGATGAAGATGAAAGCGAAGCGAGAAACTCACGAATTTATTCGTGGGAGCATGTCAGTCAATTGCAATCGCTATTATCATATCTATGGCAACTTCTCTATTACTTCTTGGCCACCCATATACGGCCTGAGAACTCTTGGTACCTTTACCACCTTATCTTCAATTAAGTTATTTTCCATTATCGATATTAATGCTCTGGTATTTGCGACCAGCGTTGAATTTAACGTATGGAGTAAATGATTCTGCCCCCCTTCTCTATATCTTATCTTAGCCCGTCTGGACTGCCAATCTAAGCAATTAGAACACGACGCTGCTTCCCTGAACTTGTTCTGCCCAGGCAGCCACACCTCTAGATCGTAGGTCTTGGCTGAGGGGAGGCCGAGGTCCCCTCCACAGAGATTTATCACGCGATATGGCAACTCAAGAGACTGGAAGAACTCCTCTACATTTCCTATAAGCTCCTCATGATATTTCCATGAATCTTCAGGTTTTGAAAATATGAATTGTTCAACCTTCTCAAACTGATGAACCCTAAAGATCCCCTTTGTATCCCTTCCATGAGCCCCTGCCTCTTTTCTAAAGCATGCAGATATTCCCAGATATTTAAGAGGAAGGTCCTCCGCATCGAGTATTTCATCATAGTGATACCCCAATATGGCGTGCTCTGCTGTTGCCAGCAGATTCAGGTCTTCATCTTTAATCCTATAGATAGAATCCTCAAAGGCGGCTAGATCTGTGGCCCCCTGTATCACGGCACTTTTCAACATATAGGGTGGCTGTAATAAACGGTATCCTTTTTTATACCCGAAATCTAAAGCATAATTCAATAATGCGTAGTTGAGACGAACCAGATCACCTTGCAAATAAAAGAACCTGGCGCCGCTAACCTTGGCGGCTCTGTCAGTATCTATGAGGCCAAGTTTGGCACCTATTTCTATGTGATCTATGCCAGTCCTTCCTGCAGAACCCCATCTCCTTATTTCAACATCAGATGTCTCATTCAGCCCCTCCGGTACAGACTCATGGAGGAGGTTTGGCATTCTCAGTGCTAACTGGTTTATTTTGGCTTCTGTGGAGCGATATTGTTCCTCTAGTTCTTTTATACGGTTACCAGCCGCTCTAACTGATTCAATTTGGCCTTCCACTAGTTCTTTAGTTGTGGGTACACCATCCTTCTTAAGTGATGCAATGGTGGAAGTGGAGACATTTCGCTGATGCTCAAGCTCCTGTAACTCCTTTAAAATATTCCTTCTTTGGCCGTCTAGTTCCAGCAGCTCGTTAATAGGGAATTCACTATGCCTTTTCCTGAGCACATCCCTATATTTTTCCAAGTTCTCCCTTACATACTTGAGATCAAGCATCAAAACCACCTACAGTATTAATGGTGACCTCAGAAAGGCTTAATACTTCATCTATAGTCGAGATCAACGATTGTAGCATTTCCTCTTTGACTATTGAGAATTTCATAGTTAAAAGCCTTTCCTCGACATGGAATTCTATAGCCATACCATCGGGTATCCTTATGTTGTCTGGTTTCAGGGATATATAAATGGAATTTAGTAACTTATCATCTCCTCTCAATTTAATTGCAACCGTGGCAAAGTTTTTCAACAAATCTTAACCTCGGCACAGCTTTATAACGAACAGGCTTTCCATAAAGAGTTCCTTTTTATTGACTATACGTGTTTTCAAACCGATCTCCTCAGCGATTTGCCTGAATTCGGATACATTGGAAAGGGATGATAATAAGACATAGATATTCCCACCACGCTTTAGGCATCTAACTGCTTCAAGGAGGAACTTGGACGCCACCTCCACTCCACCAGTCCCACCATCTACAGCGATGTCTACCGAAGTTCCACCTATTGATGGCAAGTACGGTGGATTGAAGAATATCAGATCAAAAGCGTTGCTCCTGAACGGAAGTTCGCCACCATCACATATTATATCCGCCCCAGCACAAATCAGGTCACATCCTATATACAGCCCCCCCTTCACGCCCTCGTAATTCTTAATAATGAAGCCAGATGCTGTGCCAACTTCCAGAGCACTCCTGCGGTGTGGGGGCAATGAGTTTAGCAGCAGTAAGGAATCATCGGATGGCTTGTATACGTCTAGCAACGTCAATCAACTCCTCAGGTTCCAGCTCAAATACTTTCCTATATCCCAATAAACCCAAGCTAGTTACATTTTTATTTTTACTTGAAAAGGCCTTCTTCAGGCCTAGCACTATTTCCTTCGTTATTGGCGGTACTTGATTTCTGATGAATCTCATCAACCTTGAAGAAACAGGAGGCATCGGCTTATATGCCTCACTAGGTATATCCAACATCGCCTTGATTTCATATGTGTATTTTGCTAATGCGCTTACAGCCTTATAATCCCTTTCCCCAGGATTTGCCACGATCTTTTCAGCGAACTCCTTCTGCAAGATGGCAAATGCCATCTCCACATTGTTAATGACTAACCATTCTATGAATTTCCTTGATATATAGAAGGGCAGGTCAGTGACCACCCTTTCGTCTATCTCCGGCTTAATCAATAGCGCGTTTCCCTTGATTATTTTTACCCTCTTGTTGTACATGAGTTCATACGATGCCAGTGTGAATAAGGATTCGTCCAACTCTACACTCCTCACAAAAGCCCCCCTTTCTGCTAACTGGCGCGTAAGTTGCCCCCCTCCTGTCCCAATTTCGAATACCTTCCATGATTCTTGAACATCTATGAGGTCCACAACCCTTTTTGCCCAATCGTTGGATATGAAATGTTGCCCCCATTTCATCGTCGCTTTAACCTCTAGTGTTTAGCGCTTTCAGTAATTTTTTTGTTTTCAGGTGATAGGAAAACATTTATGTCATACATGGTTAACAGTTGTTTTAAATTCTTTCTTAACGTAACCTCCTTTATTCCGCCGTATTGAGTAATTTCAGAAAGCCTAATCTGTTCATCGTACATACGGGCCGCTACGAATACTACTGCTCCAGCTATGCCGGCCGGCTGTTTACCATATACAAGTTCTGATCTGCTCAATAGTTCGGCCAACTTGACCGCTGTCTTTTCAGTTTGAACTGATAATTGGAGCCTATTGACCAGCTTTGTTATATAGGATATAAGTGGGGAATTAGCGCGGCCTACAAGGGAATTTTTCTGAAATGTAGTGTACATTCTTGAGATGGCGCCCTTGGTGGTGTTAGTTACTTCCGCAAGTTCTTTGAAAGTTCTGACTTCTCCTGTGGCCCTGCAGGCAGCAAATACTGCAGTGGCCGCTATCACTGCCTGTCGCCTGTTCTTGCATAACCCCCCCTTTATTGCACCCCAACATATCTTGTTAGCTAACTCCACCGTAAATGAATTTAGGTTTAGCTTTTCCCTTATATCCAATATCTGTCTAGTGATAGCTATCAGCATTTTTTCACGAGGATCCTGCAACCTGAAGTCAAGCTTCCTAAGTTTCTTAGACTGGCCATCTAGGCTAGTTTCATCAGATCGGTTACCTATATAGTTCCTATACATAGCAGGCACTTGTTCCATTGACCCGGCCATTAGCTTCTGCAACTTGGCATCCATCCCTAGCGTTCTGTTCTCAACTCTTATGGTGGATACATAACCACATTTTTTGCATATGTATTCTCCATTAGCATCGTCATATACTAACCGCAAACCGCAATTAGGACAAAGTAGATTTTCGCTCAATTTCTATCTGCGAACAGCTCTTCCCCTTTGACGATATTCAAAATGGGTGTCCTTACAGCCGCATATGGGGACGCTATAGGCCCGAACACTTCAATGATTCTACCTATTGCCCGTCCATCCTTAAGATATAGTACATCATTCTCCTTGATTTCCCGCCTCAGCCTAATGATGAGCATATGGCTTTTAGCATAGTGTAAAACTTCTCCCACCTTTTCCATAATTGGAGTTACTGCATATCGCGTTTAAATTGTTTATGGCCAGCTTTATTCAACTGGCGATTTTGACTGATCTTGACGGAAATATTTTTAAGCGCAAGCCAATCTCGCAGCTATATGAGTAGCATCAAAGCGGCTATACTTTGTGGCGGACAGGGTAGTAGATTGAGGCCATTGACCTACTATTTTCAGAAGACCATGCTTCCCATCGGCAGGCGCCAAAAACCAATGCTCGAGTACGTCCTTAAATATATAAGATCTAGTGGAATCAGGGAGGCAACCCTGTTGGTGGGTTATAAAGCGGAACAGATAATTAATTACTTTGGGGGCGGATCATCAGTCGGAATGAAGTTATCATACTCCCGTGACTCCCCCAAGCTTGAAGGCAACGGTGGCGCTTTGTTTAATGCCTTCAGCAAGGGCTTATTCGATGGATATGATGATGTCTTGGTATACTATTCCGATATACTGACTACCCTGGACCTAAGGAAGATGGTAGAAGAGCATCGGACTCATAAAAATGTAGCTACATTGGCCGTTGCATCAAGTTATAGACTGCCGGTGGGGGTGGCACACATAGGTAAAGATGGGGTGATAGAAAGGATGGACGAAAAGCCAAATATTGGACTGAATGTTGGGATCGGCATAATGTTAATAAAAACCGCCGCGATCGGGCAAATAACGTCAATGGGCCCTAGGGTAGACATAATGGGTGACTTGTTAAAGCGGCTTACCGAGGGTGGGCGAGTGGGGAGCTTTGTGACAAACGATTTCTGGCTGGATTTGGGAAGCTTAGACGTATATGAAAAGTTGGACCATGGGAAGATAGACGAGTTGTTCAGTTCACTTATCAAGGTTACAGCTGCGCGATAGGCAAATCAGCCTCCGGCAACTGGCGGGAATATTACAACGGAGTCTTCTGCGTGCAATAATCTATCAGCCGTAACATGCAGGTTGTTTACCAAACAGTTGACGTTCAATCCTTTGAGCCCGTGCTTTCTAGTGATGAGGTCGATCAGATCCCCCATAGACGTTCCATCTTTGATGTCTAACACTTCTTCATTAATCCCGACTTCCTCTCTAACAGCAGCATAGTACTTAATCCTAATCTTCATGATGATAATGTAAGCCAAGCGCTATTAATTTAACCTTTGGATTTTTTTATCTTGATTATCCATTTTTTAGTAACATAATTGGGCATCTGCCCCATCCTTTTATCATCCAGAAGCGCCATGGGCCCTTTACTGAGGATGTAAAAAGGCTTATTAACTACAAAAGTAGTTGAGTTAGCCATGACTATCATGGTCTTAGGGGCTGATGGGTATATCGGTTGGCCCCTCCTTGTCAGATTGGCAAGTTCTAAGGATGAAGATGTGGTAGGTGTAGACAATCTTGTTTCTCGGCAATTAGTGGCTGAAGTCGGCGGTACTAGTGCCCTGCCAATTTCAACGGTAGAAAAGAGGGTTAAGGCATATGAAGAAATCTACAGGAAACGAAACCTTAGCTTCATAATTGGGGACCTGAGGGACTCGAACTTTACTGATGACCTAATCAGAAAGTATACTCCACATACGATATATAACTTAGCTCAACAGAGAAGCGCCCCATATTCCATGATAGACCTTAAGCATGCGCTCTACACTCAGGTAAGCAATATTACCATTAACCTGAACGTTATATTCGCTGTAAAAAGACATTCGCCCAAAACCCATATAATCAAGATGGGTACAATGGGTGAATACGGAACACCTAACTTTAGAATAGAAGAAGGATGGATGAACATAGAATATAGGAAGAGGAGGGACCGTATACCCGTGCCCAGGGCCGGAAATTCATGGTACCATCTGAGCAAAGTGTTTGATAGTTATAACATAATGTTTGCCAATGCTATATGGGGTATAAGGGCCACAGATATAATGCAGGGGGTAGTTTATGGTAGTAGGATCGAGGAACTATCGCAGTCTGACGAGCGAATGAACACATTCCTAGCCTTTGACGGCGTCTGGGGCACTGTAATAAACAAGTATATAGCGCAGATGCTATCACTGAAAAAATTGTTGATATACGGGAAGGGAATGATGACGCGAGGATTTCTCTCACTACAGGATAGCATAGACTGTTTAACGCTTTTAGGCGATAGGCCAGCTGAGCTTGGCGAATACAGGGTGGTAAACCAGCTTGACGAGATATATAACACTCTCCAGCTAGCTCATAAGGTAAGGAAGGCTGGAAAGGAGTTCGGTTACGAGCCCGAGTATGTCTATATAGACGACCCGCGGATAGAAAAGCAGGAACATTATTACAACGTTTCCCATAGAATACTAAGAAGTTTAGGCTTCCGGCCCAAGTTCAAGATGAGCCAGGTCATAAGGCAGATCATCGAAGATATGGCCAAACATTTAGAGATACTCAAGGAGCATCAGGACATTATATGGCCCAACGTCCTCTGGAAAGATGAAAATAACCTCCATAATGGGGAGAAAATAAAAGAGGAGTCCTTGGCCACCACGGAGCTATGGGCCCCCATCACAAAGGACGACTTAATTCAACAACCAAAATACATCCACGCATAGTCTGAGGACGAACCTCTGTAGGCCTGTACCCTTAAGTTAGGTTTAATAACACCAAGTAATAAATGCGAGCGTATGGCTTCTATCTATATTAAAAACGCTTATATAGTTACAGCGAATAGTAAGGGTGAAATCATAAAGGACGGTTCTATATTTATAGAAGATGGTGAAATAAAGGAGGTTGGGAAATCGGACTCGATGAAGGCTTATAGGCCCGAGTACCTTATCGATGCAGCCCACAAGGTAGTGATGCCTGGCCTTATCAACACACACGTGCACCTCGCTCAAGCACTCCTGAGGGGGCTTGTGCCAGATAATGTTAACCTGATCGAATGGTTAAGGGACTGGGTTTGGCCACTTCAAGGTAACATGACTGAGGATGAGGCTGCCGTCAGCACCGAATTGACGTTACTGGAGATGATAAATTCCGGAACGACGACATTTCTTGCCACGTCGGTTAATGGTAGGTATGGCGTGAACAGGACCATTGATGCGGTTTACAAGAGTGGGATCAGGGGGGCTATAGGAAGGCAGATAATGGATATTCCTGGCTACGCCGACCAACCACAAATGCTTCATCCAGGCCTTGTAGAAGACGCAGACAAATCATTAAAGGAGTTTGAATATGTTTATGGCAGGTGGAACAACAAAGAAGGTCGAATTTGGATATGGTTATCTCCGCGAACTCCCGGGGCGGTGAGCGATGATCTATTCCGGCGTATTTCCTTAGTTGTTTCAGAGCACAATTCTGGGGTTACTATGCATCTAGCCGAAGTAAGAGATGATATAAGATACTTTGGCAGCAGAAATACTTCCCCAGCTCGGTTTCTAAAGGATCTGGGTATGGTCGGTCCAAAACATGTATACGTACATGGCGTCTGGTTGAACGAAGAGGATATGGGGATCTTCGCGGGCACAGGCACTAGTGTCTCACATAACCCTTCATCAAATAGTAAGCTTGGTTCTGGCATCGCAAAGGTGGTAAGCATGTTGCGTAACGGCGTTAACGTAACGCTTGGGACTGACGGAGGACCGAGCAACGATACGTACGACCTTCTTAGGGAACTTAGATTGGCTCTTCTATTACAGAAGGTGGATAACCTAGACCCCCAGGCCTTTAATCTCATGGAAGCGATCAAGTTAGCTACTATAAATGGCGCTAGGGGGTTAGGTATTGAAGCCATGGTAGGCAGTATTGAAGTTGGAAAGAGGGCTGACCTAGCCATATTCGACGTGCGGAAGCCGTATACCTCGCCTTCGGTCATAGCACCAATATCCAATTTGGTGTATGCTGGGACTGGGAGCGACGCTACGGATGTAATTGTTGATGGTAAGTTCCTCAAGAAGAATGGAAAGGTTCTGGTCCTTGATGAATCTCTCGTAATTGAGAAGGCTGAAAGAGCGTCGGCTGAACTCTTAGCTAGAGCAGGAAAAAAGGACTGGACCGGTCCTGAGCCGCTTTGAATGGAAGGCTTGAGTGTAATTCCATAATCAAGCAGTATAAAGATGGAAGAACTGCTCTAAAGTCGGTGACCTTTGATATTAAACTAAGTGGAATATTCGCGTTAATTGGCAGGAACGGCGCTGGAAAGACC
>JAJYTP010000002.1:0-3004 GCA_021792955.1 archaeon
CTCCCTTAACTTTTCTCATCAGTTTCGGATTTAAGCTGTATTCAAAATCATTTTTCACTGTAGTAGGGATCGTTCAGGTATTCTCTATGGTATTAAATGATAAATATAGTGGGTTACGAGCCCGTTGTGTCGCCATTTCAGCATCCCTCTACACAAAAAAGATGCGGGTGCACATGCAACGTAGTATATGCACCATTACGACAGCCAGCCGATGTTGACAAGTCCCTGCCTGTCCACTAGGCTGCTCAATCCTCTGACCATCAAGGGCACCAGTATGATTGATGGTATTACGTTGCCTATCATAAACCCATATATGTAGAACCAAAACATAGCAGGGGGGACTAGCCCGAGCAGGTACTCAATTTCGAGTAATCCATACGCGTAAACGAAGTTGAGTATAACCATGTTTATGAGTATGAAGCAAAACCAAGCGCGTATCCTATGCGTCTTGCTCCTATCCGCCTCCTTATACACTAGGTCCCTGAACAGCGGATCCACTCCGTGCTTCGAAAGATAGCCCCTGTATATCAAGAACATCGGGATCAGCGCGGGCAAAGTAGCTAAGGTGTACGCTAGCGAGGGCACCAAACCCACCCCGACCAAGATCCCTGCACCCACCACACCTCCGATGTAGCTTCCGAGTATGCCCCAGAATCCCCACCACATGGTGAATAGCATTAAAAAAGGCTAGGCGAAGAAAAAGATCGAAATTCCGGAGTAACTCAGCATTACGCTCAGGTATTCTAAGATTATGACTACGGCTATTTGCACGACATAAAGAACGTATCTTTGGATGGTGACTTTTCCTGCACCACGCAGCTTCAGCGTATATCTATCCGACCATGGAATAATCGGTCTATCCTTTGATTGACTTACATCCGAACCTGCCATTAATTGATATAAGTTCACGGTATGATATAACCTTTCAAATCGATGGACCCATTTTAATATTCTTTGAGTTGATTGACGGCTTTTCCTCCCTTTTCTCTGATAAACTCATTCCCATCAGCTCTTGCGGAAGGGGATAGCTGACTATGAGTGAGCTAACCTACGGAAAGTGGGAAGCTATATCACCCGTGATGCCCATGCAGACTGGAAGGGGCAAGCCGAAGGCTGATGACAGGTCCACGCTCAATGCCGCTGCACGTCCTCAACATGGACTGCGGGTGGGAGTACCTGAAGAAGATGAGTACAGATACAAACACACTAGGGCATAGAGGGATGGTAGAAGGATAAGGGGCACCTAAGGATGTGGGCTGTCGAGAATGTATATTCGTCCATCAAGAGGACATTCGGTGAGTATATATCAGTAAGGGCGTTCATGGATTCATGATCCAAGCGCTACTTATGGTTGAAAATTTCAGGCCACCGCATCTGGAAAACCTGGTTATAACTGGGCTCAAGCTCAGGTATATTGTAAGTGCCGCCATAGTTCTGGCAGGGTTATATACATTCTTCGATCAAGAGATTGTGCATGTCATGTAGGTGTGCTTGGCCGGTAGCTGAACTGGATCAAAATGTTTATATATGATGTTAGCCTTATATCATCATAAATGAGCGATAAATTCGTTGGAAAGGAAGTTCCACAAACAGATTCATGGTTGAAAGTGACTGGGACGCTCAAATACGCATTTGATATAAATTTTCCTGGTACACTTTATGCAAAGCTTGCAACGAGCAAGCTTCCCCATGCAAAAATAAAAAAAATTGATGTTTCAGAAGCCCTTAAAGTCAAGGGTGTAGTAACCGTTGTCACAGGCAGGGACTTACCATATAGGCTTGGCCTTTATCTCTCAGACAGGGATGTCCTTGCTGTGGACAAGGTCAGGTGGATCGGCCACCCCGTTGCTGCTGTAGTTGCAGTTTCGCTTGCTGCTGCTGAGGAGGCAGCTGAAAAGGTAAGCATTGAATATGAGCCTTTGGAGCCAGTGCTTACTGTGGAGAGGGCCCTTGAAAAGGATTCACCACTTGTACATGAAAAGCTTGGGGAATACAAGGTGTTTCCGGGGTTCAAGCCTGTCCCAGGAACAAACATAGCAAATGTGTTTGAACTCAAGCACGGTGAAGCGGAAAAGGTGTTGGAGGAACAAGATATTATTATAGTTGAAGAAACTTATACCCTTCCTCAGATAAGTCACGCTACCATGGAAACACAGAACGTGCTTGCATGGTGGAGGTTTGACGATTACATTGAGCTCTGGACAAGCATCCAGTCGCCCTTTGCTACAAGGTTCTTGATGGCTGATGCAATGGGCCTGCCGGTTAACAGGGTCATTGTTCATGCTCCTCCGGCTGGTGGCGCCTTCGGCTTAAAGGCAGGGCTTGGATGGGAGCCACTTGTTGCACTCCTTTCAAGGAAGGTAGGCCACAGGCCAGTTAAGCTTATACTCAGCAGGGCTGAGCAGATGACCATTGCGCCTGTGAGGGACGGCTTTATCGCAAAGGTCAGAGCAGGATTTAAAAGGGATGGCAGGTTCATAGCTTATCAGGCTGACTTCTATCTTGATGCAGGAGCTTATGCGGACTACACTGTGAACGTTGCCAAGACAGCCGGATATTCAGCTGATGGAGCATATGATATACCTAATGTTCACATCAGATCAATGGCTGTTTACACCAACAAGATACCCACAACAGCCATGAGGGGCTTTGGGCACCCTGAGAACCACTGGCCGCTTGAGCAGACCCTTGATAGGGCCGCAAGAAAGCTTGGTATGGACCCGGTCAAGATAAGGCGCATAAACCTTGTAAAGCCAGGGGAATCTGTCAGAGCCACCGGCGACAGGGTAAGGGTTGATGAGGGTGATCCTCAGAAGGTATTAAGCGTACTTGCAGATGCAATTGCCCTTAATCATGTTGAAAAGCCGGAGGAGCCATGGAAGGTCAGGGCAAAGGGCATATCATTGCTGGTGAAGGCGCCTTCACAGCCCCCAAATGCAGGTGCATCAGCGATTGTAAAGTTTAATGAAGATGGAACAGTTGATGTCCTTACGGGCAACGGAAG
>JAJYTP010000002.1:3014-120941 GCA_021792955.1 archaeon
ATGGGGCAGGGCACGCCAACTTCCCTGGCAATTATTGCAGCTGAAGAATTTGGCATACCACTGGAAAGGGTTAAGGTTAACCAGCTTGAAATGGTGAACACCGATTCAAATCCCTACACCTGGCAGACGGTTGGAAGCAGGGGGCTTTTCTCTGATGGCTCAGCCCTGCTGAAGGCAATAGATGACGCAAAGGGTCAGATAAGGGAAACGGCGTCAAGGGTATTCAAGGTGCCAGTTGAGGATGTTGAAGTATCAGAGGGATATGTCTCTTCAAAGACGCATCCATGGATAAAGAAGGAGATAAGGGAGTTTGCGATGGGCTACACTTATCCAGATGGAACAACTGTGGGTTCTGCGGTAATTGGGAGGGGTAGCTATGCTCCTGTGCTAAACACGTTCCTTGATTCAGACGGACAGGGGTCAAACACCGTATTTCACACATATGGCGGCACAGGGGTTGAGCTTGAAATAGACCTGCTGACGGGGCAGGTCAAGGTTTTAAAGGCAATACAGGTTTATGACGTTGGTAAAGCAGTTGACAAACTGCTCATAAAGGGCCAGATGGACGGCGGATTCATAATGGGCCTAGGGGCAGCGCTGTATGAGGAGCTCAAGTTTGACAAGGATGGCGGTGTTGTAAATGCTAATTTCTTTGATTACTACATACCCCGTTTTGAAGACATGACAGCTGAAATGGAAAGTTATACAGTTGAAACGCCGCAGAAGGATGGCCCATTGGGAGCCAGGGGAGTGGGCGAACAGGTGATGGTTGGAATCGCACCGGCTATAGCAAATGCAATATACAATGGGCTTGGTGTAAGTGTTAATGAACTTCCAATAACACCCGAAAATCTGTGGAAGAAAATAAAGGACCAGAAGCCGGAACTAATGGAAAGGGCTGCCAAGTTATTATACGGTGAAAAAATTCAAGGGGTGAGTCAGGCATGAGTTACAACACTCCAAACATTTCACTGCCAAAATTCACTTACTATAAGGCGGATAATCTAACAGATGCACTTTCGCTGCTCAAGCAGTATAATGGAAATGCAAGGGTTCTTGCTGGAGGCATAGAGCTTTTTAAACAGATGAGACAAAGATTGATTGTTCCAGAGCATATAATAGATATAAAGGGAATCGAAGAATTAAGAAAAATTGATGTCACTGATAGGGGCATTGAGATAGGGCCGGCTGTTACGGCAGTTGAGCTGCAGAAATCTCAGATAATTAGGGACAAGTGCCCCCCACTTTTTAAGGCCGCGGCATTTATGGGAGACAGGATACTACAGAATTCTGTGACCATAGGTGGTAATTTAACCTCAGGCTTGCCCTGCACGGAGGGTGTGCCTGCTCTTATGTCAATGGATTCTGTCCTTGAAGTAAGGAGCGCTGAGAGAAGCAGGATTCTTCCAGTATCTGATCTTGTATTAAATATAAGAAAAACAACCCTGAACAGTGATGAAATTATAACAAAGATAATTGTGCCCTATAATGGCGGGTTAAGTGGCGGTTATTTAAAGCTCCTAAATGCAAGTGAAATGGCTGTTGCGAATGTCGCTGTAGCCCTATTTTCAGCTAAAAGAAAGCTAAGGATGGCAATAGGTGCAGTGAGCGTTAAACCATATTACTTTGATGAGTCAACGCTCGGCTGGAAGTGGAATGAACCAATTGAAGAAAACATAAGGGTTGCATTAAACGCAATAGGTTCAACCATACAGCCCATGGCATATAATCGAGTGGCAAGCGCAGAATACCGCGGGGAAATTGCCAAAGTATTGGCCGCGCGGGCTCTGAAGGAGCTATTCAGGGGTGCTTAAAATGAGGACCATAATTTTAACAGTAAACGGCCTTTCAAAGGAGGTAAGCGTTAATGACAATGAAGTGCTGCTCAATGTGCTGAGGGACAAGCTTGGTGTTACAAGCGTCAAGGCAGCGTGTTGGAAGGGCGAATGCGGCCTTTGCACCGTCCTGCTTAATGGTCTCCCAGTAAAGAGCTGCATGACGCTTGCAGTGGAGGCTGATGGAAAGGAGGTAATTACAGCAGAAGGGCTTTACTCTGACGAAAGGGCAAAAAAGCTGCAGGAATCCTTTGTTAAGCATGGAGCATTGCAATGTGGCTTTTGCACTCCGGCATTTATAGTAGCTTCACACCATGTGCTTAGCAAGGAACCTGATATAGACGGGGAGGACCTGAAGAAGGAGCTCAGCGGTATAACATGCAGGTGCGGAACATATTACCAGATATACGATGCGGTAAAGGATGCAAGAAAATACTACAAGAAAGATCATTAGGTATTTCAAGATTGGTGTCAAGCTTTATTCAGCTTACCTCACGTAGTAGAACGGGTTATGCTATAATCCGGTGGAGAGCAACGCCCTATCCATCCTGTTGTCGCGCCTCTTAGCTATGCCCCAACCGGGCATCTTCTTGCCCCCTGAGAATCCAGCTTCTAAGTTGCTAAATATGCTTCCGGAGATATGAGATGAGATCCTTCATAGCATCCTTCCATTTCTTAGTTCGGTATCAGACATATCTTCTATCCTAACTTGCCCGCACATATAGGAGCGGAATAATAATGGTGCCTTTCCAGCCTAACGGAATCCATCTCAACATCGGTCTTGGCTAGCACGGCTATTTCGAATACATCATTTTCTGACCTGATGCCTGAGCCATTAGTAATGTACATCGCTGTTTAATGTCCATGGGTTTAAACATGCATGCTAACAGCGTCTTCCTCTTTGACTAGACATCATCCCCTTTGTTTTTCCCTTCTTATCCTCGCTGCGCATATGACTAATAATTCTTCTTGATGGTAAGGGAATAGTTTGTCTCGTCGTCCGTTGCGGCGGGGCCCTTCACCAGCTTCTTCCTTAGGATGAGCTATTGCAGATTGTGTATGGCCAGCACACATCCCTCCATGTTCCTCTATAATAGCTCGATGCCTGATATCATCGAAAATATCATGAGCAGGTGGAAGAACATACTGTTTTACTCCCCAACCGGCTGGTTGATCAGGAGCAACTTTACTATGAATTTATCTTTTTCCATATACCGCAGAATATATATCCAGTCCCAAGCTTGCAATTATTTGAGTCCTCAGGATCTGGGCAGCGCCTACTACCTTATTGGGGAGCCAGTTTTATGATCCGGTGCCTTATGTATTTTATATATCATTTAAGGATGATGAGACCCCATCATAGCAACGCTTAAATTATAACCTGCGGACAAAAGTATATGATTTCCATCACTGTAAACACTCAGACGCCCCCCGTTAAATTCAATCTAACTTTTCAGCAATTGATTGAGAAGTATGGGGAACTGACTATTCCCCTTGATATCGAGCTCCTCAATCCTGAGGACATTCAAACGACCGTGGGGGGTGTATCGAGGATGATCATGCAGCTTTCAGGCCATCTAGGGCTTAGCCCTTCATGGGTATCCCTGGGACCGGGGTACCCTTCACAGGCCGTCTATAAGAATATCAGGATATCGTTCATAGACCTGGATCCAACTGACCTGGCAAGGTTTACGAGATTTAAGGAGGGTATTTATTCAGAATCCCATTCATTGAGGCAGTACCGGTTTAACCCAAAGGACTATCTGGGTTATACAATATATAACTGGAATTCAGCGCGAGCCCTAATGGAGGAGTTTGACAGGACTGATGTCTTTTTTGTCAACGATTTTCAGCAGCTGCTTGTCGGGGGAATTATAGGGCCATCGGCCCCTGCGGTACTATGGTATCATATACCGCTGGTCCCGGAGAAAATGAGCGATGAGGTCAGGGGGTTTGTCAGGAGGTCGATGGATGGTTTCGATATAGTAATGCTGAGCACCAAGAGGGACCTTGAGGGTTTGATAAGGCTTGGCTCCAGGGTCAAGGCCAAGCAGACCTATCCGTTCATTGACCCGGATTATTACAAAAAATCTAATAGGACAACGGCCTCTAGGGTACTCGAAAGGTTAAACCTGAAGAATGATGAAAAGAAGGTCCTTTTGGTGGGAAGGATGGACCCCATAAAGAACCAGGACATAGCGATCTCGGCTATCAAAGGGATCGATGCCAAGCTTGTGCTCGTAGGCGACGGCAGCTTTACCAGCACCTCCTTGGGGCATGATAAGGCCAGCACATGGATCAAGGCGTTAAAGGAACTGGCAAGGCAGGAGAGGGTAGAAGATAGGGTAGTCTTCGCTGGCTACATGCCTGATGACGAATTGATGGCCCTGTACCAGGAATGCGACGCAGTAGTGCTACCTTCAAAGGTGGAGGGCTTCGGGCTCTCGGTGTGCGAGGGATGGAGATACCAGAAGCCGGTCGTGGTCAGCAGGGGGGCTGGTATAGCTGAATTGATACTGGATGGGCTGAACGGATTTGCGTTCGAATCCGGAGACGTAATGCAGCTTCATGAATGTATCAGTAAAGCACTGGTAGCGAAGAAGGAGGTAGGCGAAATGGGTTATGCTACAATGAACCAGTGGTGCAGCCTGAAATCCAATAGCGAAAGCATAAGGGAAGTGATGGAGGATGCATATTATTCATATAAACCTCGCGGCGCAGCGGACACGCACGTTAAGTAAGTAGTACATTTAGGGCGTATAATATGAACTGTTGACATCAATTGAGGAGGGACTGTTCAGGCCTTATCAGCTTTATCGCTGTTCTGGTCCTGATTTACCTGATAACCCACGTCATACCCCTGACCTGGCATGACGATCTTCAGGGCCTCCTCACATAAATGTCCAGATAGTATGGGGTTGGTCTGGGGGAATATACCTTAAAACACCATAAAAGTATATCAATGGCCTCCTCCCACTGCGCCTCATGGATAAGGATAAGATGATGGATCAAGCCTGGGAGAACCTTTCGAAGGTAATAGATCCGGAGATAGGTGTTTCCATAATGGAGCTTAACCTAGTTCAGAAACTGGAGATATCGGACGAAGGATTGGCAACAGTTGAGGTCAAGATGACCACGCCGGTGTGCCCCTCGATGCTCGCCCTCCAGCTTGCATTCGATGTAAAGAACGCCGTGGCCTCAGTGGAAGGGGTCAAAAAGGTTAACGTTACCCTGCTGGAACACTATATGGCTGAAGTGATAAACGAAAACGTAAATCAGGACAGGCCAGCTGAAGAAAGCCTGAAGTCCTGAAGTACCCTGGTGCTTGAGGAACTAAATATCACCCTCTTTTTATCGTTCATACTCCTCCCCTTTCTATTTATGTAGATGGTCAGGAACTCATCACCATCGTTGCCGGTTTCATATATAAAGAAGGTGCCCTTGCACCTGAACGCCCTTTTGCCGTGCTCGTAGACCCTTTCGGTGACGCCGTTCCTTTCCAGTATCCTGAGGTTCTTGATGACCGCCGTCTGGCTTACCTTCAGTCTTTCTGCAATTTCCCTTATCGTCAACGGTTCCCTTGATATCAATTCCATAATGGAGGCCCTCGTCCTGTTGAGGCCCAGGTCCTCGAATACGGATGGCATACCCTCCATTGCCAATGGCTGTTTTTAAAGTTAAATTTATAAACTAGCTGTTTTAAACCATTGGTTATGAACAACAGGTTTGATAACGATGATGACGAGGGTGACGAATTTACGAGGGCATTTTATCAGGCCCTTGAGGACTTTATAAAGGAGATGAGCAATATGAGCGATGAGGTAATGCGGCTCAGCAGGAGCGATTTCGAAGGCGAATTTTTCAAGGGTTTCGCTATAGGCTTTGATGAAAACGGGCAGCCTCACTTCAAGGAGATAGGGGATAGCATAAAGGATAAGGTACGGGAGCCGCTCTATGAACAGCACGTTAATGACGATAATATAGAAGTCATCGTGGAGCTCCCCGGAGTCAAGAAGGATGACCTCAGGATATCCGCCTCGGAGGATGAGGTGACCATAGAAGGAAAGGGTATTAACAGGAACTATAGATGCACCGTACCCCTTAAGGATGAAGTTGATCCCGACAGAGTAGAAGCGACGCTTGTTAACGGCGTGCTATCCATTAGGTTAAAATTGAAGGACAACGTTAATAAGGGGTACAAGAGGATAAATATACAATAGGATGGCGAGAATATGTCAGAATCACCCATGATGTTAAAGGTCCTTGAAGCCTATACGAGGGATGTGGGAAGGGGCGTGGCTAGGGTCGACTATGAAGTGATGGACAGCCAAGGCCTCTCAACAGGTGATGTAATTGAAATCAAGGGGAAGAGGAGAACGGTAGCCAAATGCCTGCCGCTATATCCCACGGACGAAGGGCGAGGCATAATTAGGATGGACGGATTGATAAGGAACAACTCCGGAGTAGCGATAGGCGATAACGTGGCCATAAGGAAGATAAGAGCCGGAGCTGCCGAAAGGGTGATAATTACGCCACTGGAGGACGTTCCTTTCATTGATGAGCGCTATATAACAGACGCGCTGGAGGGGATGCCTGTAACGAAGGGCGATAATGTCATGGTTCCGTATTTTGGGGGCAGGATAACGTTCAACATAGTAAGCGTGAGCCCATCCGCGGATGCCGTTATAATAAATCAGAAGACGACTATACAGCGGTCCGGAAAGGGCGGAGAACTGAAGGGCGTGCCCAGGGTCACCTACGAAGACATAGGTGGCCTGAAGGATGAAATACAGAAGATCAGGGAGATGGTGGAGCTTCCTTTAAGGCATCCGGAGCTGTTTGAAAAGCTAGGCATTGAACCTCCAACGGGCGTCATGCTGTATGGCCCGCCTGGGACCGGAAAGACGCTGCTGGCCAAGGCCGTGGCTAACGAAACCAACGCTCATTTCATTCACATCAGTGGGCCGGAGATAATGAGCAAATTCTACGGAGAATCCGAAGCCAGGCTCAGGGAGAAGTTCAATGAGGCCAAGGAAAAATCGCCTTCCATTATATTCATAGATGAAATTGATTCAATAGCCCCCAAGAGGGAAGAGGTCACTGGTGAGGTGGAAAGGAGGGTGGTCAGCCAGCTGCTTACACTTATGGATGGACTGGAGGGAAGGGGCAAGGTGGTGGTCATAGGGGCTACCAACAGGCCAAATTCAGTGGACCCGGCGCTTAGAAGGCCTGGGAGGTTTGACAGGGAAATAGAGCTAAAGGTGCCCGATAAGAACGGCCGGCTGGAGATACTACAGATTCACACTAGGAACATGCCTCTCGATCCGGGCATAGACATCGAATCCGAAAAGCTATCACAGGAGGCCATAAACTCCCTGGGTAACTTCGAGATGGAAATGGACGATTACTTCTCAGCGCTTAAGGAGAATGGCGCCCCAGAAGCCAGCACCAGGCTGGGGCTTGAGGCCCTCAGGAAGTGCATCCCAAACATCGACATTGATAGTTCCCGTGATTCATTGAATGGCATTGAAGTTAACGCAGCTGATTTCATTAATGCCATTAAGGAAACCGGGCACAATGACGCGGCTAAGAAGGCCGCATTAGAGGCCATTAAGAAGATCCTTCCGAAGATGTTCGTAGAGCGTATAGCCAAGCAGACCCATGGATTCGTCGGAGCGGATCTAGAGTACCTGTGCAAGGAGGCCGGCATGAAGGCCCTAAAGAGGATACTCCCGAAGATAAACCTTGAGACCGATCAGATACCGACGGAAATCCTCAATTCCATACGGGTGATACAGGATGACTTTCAGAACGCCTTCAAGGAGATCACGCCATCGGCCATGAGAGAGGTGTATGTGGAGACTCCGGACATAAAATGGAGCGATATTGGCGGCCTTGATGAAATAAAGATCGAACTCAGGGAGGCGGTGGAATGGCCTCTGAAGTTCAACAGCGTCTACAAGAAGATAGGGTACGATATACCAAAGGGGATCCTGTTATATGGGGCATCAGGGACAGGGAAGACGCTCCTTGCCAAGGCGGTTGCCAATGAGAGTGAGGCCAACTTCATAAGCATTCGTGGTCCAGAACTGCTGAGCAAATGGGTGGGTGAGTCTGAGAAGGCGATCAGGGAGGTATTCAGGAAGGCGAGGCAGGCATCTCCATGCATAATATTCTTTGATGAAATAGATTCTCTGGCACCGACGAGGGGCATGAGTTCGGACAGCGGGGTCACCGAGCGGGTGGTCAGCCAACTGCTCACGGAGCTCGATGGCATGCAACCCCTTTCAGGGGTGGTGGTCATAGCTGCTACCAATAGATTGGACATGTTGGACCCGTCATTGCTAAGGGCTGGCAGGTTCGACAAGCTGATAATGGTTCCATTGCCGGACAAGGCCACAAGGGCTGAAATATTCAAGATACATCTCAGGGGAAAGCCCATATCTTCGGAGGTAAGCCCAGAAAACCTCGCTTCGCAGACGGATGGGTTCAGCGGAGCTGACATAGCATCGGTGGTCAACACAGCCCTTTCACTGGTACTTCAGGACTACATATCCAAACATCCAACGCCCGATAAGGCCAAGGTCGATCTGGACTACCTGACAATCGGGAGTCAGTCATTTGAGGAAGCGATCAAAAGGGTCAAGGCATCTAGGCAGGGGAAGATGATCGAGAAGATACCCGTCCCCTACACCTAAATTTTTTGATGTAGTTTAACGACGCCCTAGGAATATTCTTTAGCTGACAAGGGAAGCGTGCCAATCTAAAGATTATCGCCGACTTCCCGCCAGCACCAATTTTAACTAATGTTGCTCCAATGATCTGACGCCCCGCAACACTTAAATTCATTTCAGTCAAAACCCTTCCATTGGACTTTGTAGTTACCAGCGGAGCGGGGTACATTGGCGGACATCTTGTGGACAGGCTCGCCAATTTGGGAAATGTAACCGTTATTGATGACTTTTCTTCAGGCTCATACAGGAACAGGAGGGCGAAGTATGTAAAAGCTGACCTGTCAAGGGAGAGGCCAAAAATTGTAAAGGGCTCACTCGTTTACCACCTCGCTGCTGACCCGGATGTAAGGGAATCAATGCAGCAGGCTCAGGAGCACTTTGACAGGGACGTAAGGGCTACCCTTAACGTTGCTGAAATGGCCAGGGGTTGTGATGCTTCTGGCATAATTTTCACTTCATCGTCAACCGTATATGGCGAAGCCGACCGGATACCGACGCCTGAAAGCGAACGGCTAAGCCCAATATCATATTATGGCCTGTACAAGATGCTGGGGGAGCAGGTTCTGGAGTTTTACGGCAGGAACTACGGGATGCCAATCACATCGTTAAGGCTTGCAAACATCATAGGTGGAAGGATGAGCCATGGCGTCATAGTTGATTTCATCAGGAAGCTCAGGCTAAATCCTGAGGAGCTTGAAATTCTAGGCAATGGAAAGCAGAGGAAGAGCTACGTTCACATAAATGAACTCATTGATCTGCTTGTCGGGCTCAAGTTAAATGGGCTGAAAACATACAACGTTGGCAATAAGGACTGGGTTACCGTTGAACGAATAGCTCAGATCGTTGAAGAAGGGCTGCACATTTCCCCACAGCATGTGTTCAACGATACACACGATGGCAGGGGATGGGAAGGAGATGTAAGGCTCATGATGCTTGATTCATCATTAATTGAGATGCAAACAGGTTGGAGGTCATCCATAACGTCGGAGGAGGCTGTGAGGAAGGCCGTGATTGAGCTGCTTAAAATTAAGCAGTGACCACCGTCGAAAGTCGGTCCTGTTTACAACAAAGCTTTAAACCTTGAAGGCCTGGCCATATACCATTGATAGTAGGAAGGGGTACTTGGATAGATAAGGTAGGACGGTCGATCATAGAGAGGGAGCAGCAGCTCAAGAGGAGCGTTCAGGAGATAAGGGTGGAGAGCGGCCTGGGCGCCTCCGGCTTTCCCCACTTAGGGAGCCTTTCAGATGCCCTGCGCGCCTATGCGGTCAGGCTTTCACTGGAGGACCAGGGCTACAGGTCAAAGCTGATAGCCTTCTCTGACGATATGGATGGGCTTCGCAAGGTGCCTGTCGGCCTCCCAAAGGAGCTCGAACAGGAGCTTGGCAAGCCGGTTTCCAGGATCAGGGATCCGTTAGGATGCCATAAGAGCTATGGCGAGCATATGGGGCTCCTCCTGGTTGATGCGCTGGACAGGCTTGGGGTCCAGTACGAATACCTTAGGGGCTCCGAAGTCTACAGGAAGAACCTGCTCATAGACTATGAAAGGATCGCGCTTAAGAACGCGGATGCCATCGGCGCAAAGATGAAGGCCATGCTGGGTCAGGAAAAGTATGAAAGTTCGCTCCCATATTTTGTTGTATGCCCGAACTGCGGGCGAATATACACTACTAGGGTGATGAGCTATGATGAAGCCACAGATACGGTTCACTTCAAGTGTGAGGGTACAGAAATCAGGGGAAGACGGCTGCCAGGCTGTGGTTATGAAGGGGATATCAGGTTGACCGAGGGGGAGGGGAAGCTGAGCTGGAAGGTGGAACTGGCGGCGCGCTGGGCGTCGTTGGGCATAAGGTTTGAGGCTTACGGGAAGGATATATATGATTCTGTCAAGTTCAACGACTGGGTTGCGGATGAAGTATTCGGCTACCCCCATCCATATCATATACGATACGAAATGTTCCTGGATAAGGGTGGAAAGAAGATATCGAAGTCGGCGGGGAACGTACTGACGCCACAGTCATGGCTCAGGTACGGGAGCGACAAGAGCCTATTGCTGCTTATGTACAAAAGGATAGCTGGGTCCAGGGCTGTATCGCTGGAGGACGTGCCTAGGTACATGGACGAGTATGATCACTTAGAGGACATATATTTTGGTCGTGTAAAGGAGGACGACCAGAACAAGCTCCGAAAGCTAAAGGGCCTCTATGAATATGTTAATTTTCTCAAACCTCCTCAGCATCCGGAGACGCATGTGGCCTATAACCTGCTGGTACAGCTGGCCTCGGTTGCGCCGGAGGATTCGTACAGGGACTTTGTAAAGTTAAAGCTGAAGTCCTATGGCGCTCTAAAGGATGGTGACTCAATAGATCATAGGATAGACCTGGCTTACGCCTGGGCAAAGGAGTTATCATCAAGCGGTGAAACAGGGCCCGTTGAGCTCAGTGCTGAGGAGAGAAGCGCATTGCAGGCCCTTCTGGTGAGCATAAGGGAAGCCTCCAGCCCTTCAGCCATACAGGATGCCATATTCAATGTGTCACATGATCGTTCAATGGAACCTTCCTCCTTATTCAGGTTGCTCTATAGGATACTGCTGGGTACAGAAAGGGGTCCGAGGCTTGGCCCATACATATATGATATCGGCGTCGGAAGGGCTGAAAACAGGATCAGGTCGGCCATCGAAGGAGCATCAGAAACATTTAAATAAGGTACCCAGAGGAGTATAAATAAGGAGCTGAACGTATTGAGTAGAGACGAACGAGGTTACGGAAGCAACTTCTTCATGAAGAAGCCTGTCGAAGTAGGAAAGGAATATGAGCTACAAGTCACCGAAATAAGCAAGAAAGGCGAAGGCGTAGCAAGAGTACAAGGTTTTGTTGTATTCGTCGCTGGCGCAAAGAAGGGAGAAACATGTAAGGTCAGGATAACAAGGGTAGCTAACAGGTTCGCAGTTGGCGAAGTCGCCAAGGGCGAAGGACAGGCAAGTTCAACCGAAGAAGGCGGAAGTACCCAGGAAGAGTAAACTTAACCAACGGTTTTTACTAACTCGCGGTTATTCACCTTTTATTTTTTTATTTTATTTCATAACCTTTTGCCGACCCTTAACACCTTAACCTTTTGATAAAGTTCTCTTGCAAGGGACAGCGCGCTGTTGTATTCTGGTACCTTCTTTAGGGCCGGCATGTTCGCCGATGATATGGCTGCTGAAACGCCCAGCGCAAGCCCCATCCTTCTGGGATCGCTCGCGTTAACAGCTTCCGTCCCGACGCCAATGGCCTCCTTTCCTTTGATCATGTCATATATTTCTGGCAATGCAAGGCCCATCAGGAAGCCGGCTCCCATCAAGTCGCCCATGCCGACTCCATCCAAAACGTTGGTATGAGGGACGCGCAGCTGATAATGGGCGCCGTCGGCCATGATAAGGCTGGAGCGTTTGCTTCCTTCGCTCAGCAGCAGGCCCTTCAGACCGGTATTGAGGAGGAGCTTTATGCCTTCCCTTAGCACCTTTTTTCCACTCAGGGCGAGCACTTCCTCCTGATCCGCCTTCATGTAATCAACGTATTTGAGATATTTGAGCATCCTTGCATCCCGTACTAGCCCGATCCTGTTGCCCATGGCCCTTCGCAGGAAGCCCTGTGGGTCCAGGTAGAGCACCCTGGTGTACGACCTGTAATATTCTATATCCTCAATGCGGATCTCCTGCATAACCGGGTTAATGATTATTGCATCATAACCATCGCGAGCCCGTTCCGATATATCGCATCCTCTCTTTAATAACCTCAGGCTCCTGCGTTCATTAATTTCTATGCTGAAGCTCGTGGTCAGAAGGCAGCTTGGGTTGCCACTGCGGATATTGACATCGGCGTTTATGGTCTGCAGGAAAGGCCTGATGTCGTCGCCGAATGAGCTGATGGCATCAACGGAAACGCCAGCCCTTTTAAGGAATAGGCCGGCGTAAGATGGTGGGCCACCTAAGGAGACCGTTGTCCCGCTCCTTGTCCTTATTACGTCATAAGTCAGGTTGCCTACTATTAGAGCTTTCATCATGTATCAGGGATCAGCTTCCGCCCTCTCTTCATATTTTGAAATATATTCCGGTGGCCGTTGCAAGTGTTACGCCGTCCTGCTCCGCAGTAGCTTCCATGAATATAAGGTCCTTACCCTCCCTGACCATGTTAGCCTTTGAAGTTATCCTTCCCCTTTTTCCAGGAAGTATGTACTGCACGGATATCTGCGCGGTCACCACCTTGGTCCCCTTCTTCAGTATAAGATATCCCATAGATTCGTCCAGCAGAGTTGACAGTAAACCCCCATGTACGATGCCATACTGGTTCAGGCTATCATCATCACAGTCCACCGCTATGCCGCCTTGGTATTCATAGAGGCCTACGCTGTCGTCAAACAAGGGCTGGTCACTCGCTCCCCTTATGCCTTAATTCTTCAAGCAATTTCTTGGCGTTATCAAAGTCCACCCTTGTTTCCACTAGCTTTCTGGCAAGCGCATCGACTTCATCTGGTTTTGCTCCGGCGCTTACGGCAAGGTCCCTAGCGTGTAGCTTCATGTGGCCCTTTTGTATGCCTTCGGCCGCCAGCGCGCGAAGGGCTGCGAAGTTCTGCGCCAACCCCACCGCCGCCATCACCTCTGCCAGTTCTACAGATGTCCTTACGCCCAGCAGCTTAAGGGCGATCTTTGATATGGGGTTTACATTGACGGCACCTCCCACCGTAGCCACAGCCAAGGGTAGCTCAATTTCGCCGACCAGGTTGCCATCCCCGTCCTTATGCCATTCCGTCAAAGGCGCGTACCTGCCGGACCTGGACGCATAGGCATGGGCGCCCGCCTCTATGGCCCTCGTATCGTTGCTCAGGGAAAGCGCTACCGCCGATATGCCGTTCATGATCCCTTTGTTGTGAGTAACGGCCCTGTATACATCGTTAGCGGCAAAGTCGCTGGCGTCCAATATGCCTTCTATTACATCGTCACCAACCAGCCTTCTATCAAATACCCCTCTTGCCCTGGCTATCCTCTTGACCGCATAGTTCGAAATGATCCTTAGCCTGGCCCTTCCCCCTGTCAGTTCGACGAACCGGGGCGTCATCGTCTCTGCGATCGTGTTGACCGTGTTGGCGCCCATAGCATCACGACAGTCAACCAGCAGATGGAGGATTAGCATCCTTCCCCTGCCCGTATCTATGGTCCTCGCCTCTATGTCCCTTACGCCTCCTCCTAGGTCGACCAGCGTGGGTATGAGAGCATTACATTCCTTGATAAGGGCCTGCCTCTCCTTCAGCACCCTTTTCATGGATTCCGTTGCATCGACCGTGTCAACTATTTGCAGTTGTCCTATCATGACCGGGGGATCGGCCTTCGCTATAAACCCCCCATGCGCCCTCGCTATCCCGGCCGCGTTGCTGGCCGCAGCAACAACCGATGGCTCCTCTATTACCATGGGGATCAGCCTGTCAAGGCCGTTCACCCTGAAATTCGTTGCAACTCCCAGCGGAAGCTTAAAGAAACCTATTACGTTTTCAATCATCCTGTCCGCCGCCTCAAGCGTGAGCCCTCCCCCGAGGAGGGCCTGACGATCCTGTTCTGTAAGCCCTGCCCCCTTGAGCTTGTCTATCCTTTCGTCCGGTTTAAGATTATAAAGACCGTGTATATCCGAGTTGGCCTCCATATCACAAGTCGAAGCATCCGATTTAAAAACTTAAGGATGATATGCAAGATTAAGGGGTTAGGATACGACGGACGCCAATTTGGCCTGTTCGTTCCTTCAGTATCGCTGGCGCCGTGTCCTAGATTATGTTCAACGCTCATCAACTGCACGTCAGCTTCATATCCTCTATTTTTTGTCGCCAGCCGTATCGCTCAGCCCGGCCCCCTTTCCGTAGGCCCTTCTTCCCCTCCCTGCGTAATTGATGTAAATCAGATAGGCCAGAGATGCTATTACCATCGACCCACCTATTACTGTGATCGGAAGCGCAGCTCCTGCCATTGTTGACGTAGTAATGTACTGCGTTATGTCGACCTTCCCGCCGAAGATGAACGGATACTCAAGGACGCCGAACATGACCACGGCAATGAAGAACCAGGCTATAGATATGTATCCGGTGTATTTGAACGATGTAAGCGATAGCCCGGCTACGATGGCGGTGAGCACATAGAAGGCCAGCATGGGCGCGCCGAGCGCCCCTGAAAGCGTGTACGGCACATATTCGCGAAGTATAAGGTAGACGATTGCCAGGGCCAGCAATAGAAGCGCTGCGCTATACCTTTTGATCCTCGCTATGTTGAAAGTGTTAGATGAGACGAACAGCGTGATCAGGGCCACGCTCACGAACATGAGGATGTTAAAAGGATTGAAGATCGCCGCAAGGATATTTATGGAAACCGTTTCCGGGTTGATCCCGATTCCGCTCACCGAAGAGCTGAGTATCGATAGAGCCAGGAACGCCACTATTATAGTTGAAACGGCGTAAATCCTGAGGAACCTTCTTCCCGTATCTCCAGAAATGTATTCGCTGTATGCCAGGAATGAATTCCTAAGTATCAGTATCAGCCCGCCGAGTAGAGCTATGGTTATGTAGATCGTTCCAGCCATGTACAGGAGGCTCGGGTATGAAACTTCGAAGTTCACCAGGTAAAATACGATGAAGGTGCCGTTCACCTCCCATATAGGGGTGATGTACGACGCCAGTTTCGCCTTATAATCTTCCACCGAAAGAAGGGAGAGCGTAGCGACGCCTATTTCGAGCGCGAACAAAGTAAGGAACGCTGCGAATATCAGGTAATTTATCAGGTATGTCGGATCCATCATTCAAGCACCTCCTTATCCAGAGGCCTGGTACTGAACACCCTCCTCAGAACAAGGATCGTAAAGGGGATGATCAGGGCATAGAACAGAACTATGAGGATCGTTATGGGCAGGACCGACGGCGAGGCGTTAGCGGCCTGTGATACCGTCATCACGTTGTAGATTATCCATGGTTGTCTCCCGAGCTCGTCAACCATCCAGCCAACCTCCAGCAGTATTACAGCAAGCGCAGCCGCAAGCACGTTGAGCTTCAGCAACGTGCGACTTTCTGATGACCCCTTTTCGATCGAGATTCCAAGTACGCTCCGCTTGACCTTTGCCTTCCTTAACAGATCAATGGCCAGCGTAGCAGCTAGGTATATGCCCAGCAGCACCCCAACGGCGAACATAAAATCAAACATGAAATGAATTATCAAGGGGGGCCAGGTGGAAACAGGATAGCTGCTCAGGCCGGGAACAACTCCAGAGGGGCTGCCGGTCAGAAGGATGCTCTGGAGGTTGGGTATGGATAGATAGTAACCCAATGAATGTGCCCCTACAGGGATCCCACCTATTAACTCGGGTGCATGGGACATCGACACCAGGTCCCCCTCAATAGCGGCGTACTTCTCGGGTTGGATGGCTGCCAGATTTTCTATGGACAGTATGCCCGTAATGACAGCGAACAGCACGGACACAGCGCTCAGCCCTATGGATATCTTCAGGCCCCCCTTGTTGTACCTTTTTTCCCTGGGGGTTTGGGCGCGTAACAGCCGGTACGAGAAGAAGGCTACAAATATGAAGGAAGCCGCAAAGAAGGATGTAGAGAGGACATGCGGCACTTCTAAAAAGGATGCTGGGCTGGAGAATACGGCATAAGGGTTTACGCCAGTTACGGCGCCGGTGCTAAGGTATTTGCTGATATTGAAACCAACCGGGGTATTCATAAATGAATTTATCAGCGTAATGAACACGGCCGATAACGAGGCGCCTACCGCCACAGGTATAACGGTGAGCAGGTGAAGGTATCCGTTTGAAAATCTATCCCAGGAATAGAAGTATATCCCTACAAATATGGATTCCAGGAAGAACGCAAAGACTTCGGCGTAAAGGGGGAGGATTGCAACCTGGCCAACCACGACCATAAACTGAGGCCAAAGGAAGAGCAGATTGAGGGCAACGACGGTCCCCGAAGCGGTGCCCACCGCGAAAAGAATGACGAAAACAACGGCCAACCTCTTCGCGAGCGCCTTATAATAAGGATCGTGATAGCGAATTCCAATGAATTCAGCTACTAGAATGATAACGGGCAGCGCTATGCCTATGGATGCGATGATTATATGAACAGCTAGCGCAAAGCCCATCAGAAATCTGTCAAAAATAACTATCGAAAGCAAGATATTTGAGAGTTTTTATACAATCTAATAAATTTATCCTCCCTTTTGGTCATAGCCCAGTGTATTTAACGCTATTTGTATAAGCCGGATCCGCCTTTCGGAAAAGTATATAACCATACGCCTGACAAGTTATGTATGCAGACGAGCCGCGCGTGGATTGACGAACTTATCTCTGAAATAGGATACGACTTCTCCGACATCAATTCAATTATGAAGGGAGATGGATATGAACTCTTTAACATATCATCGGTTTCCAATACGTTCATAATTGATGCAGAGGAAGGGAGGGCCATAGCCGCTGATCCATCTGTGGTAGGGGAGGAGTTCGATCGGTATAATACCAGGCTGGCGTTCAAGGCAGCACAGGCAATGCGGAGGATTGGGCTTCTGGATCGAAAGTCAGTATTCCTGGACGTTCTAAGGGCAGCTCCTGGCTACAGGCTCTATGAAGGTATCACCAGGGAGAAGAGGGATATGGAGATATCGAGGGTCTCGATGAGGCCAAAGTATGTCAAGAGGTCTTATCAGGCCCATGTTTATAATGAACTAGAGATAATATACAGCGACCTTAAATCGCTTCCAACTGGACATGTGACCCTCTTCAAGCCTGATACGGAGGCGAGCGGAAAGACCTCCTTGGCAGCTCTCGGTTATTTCCTGGATGAGTGCAAAAAGGCCGGATGCACTGTGGACATGATGGTGTTGTACGGGTTTATTTCAAAACCGGGCCTGCTAAAAATCATTGATTTCCTGAAGGGGAGGGACATCGAATACTATGCCTTCGCTATCGAGAACCTAACCGCCCTCTCTGGAAACGGCTATGATATGCCATTGTACGGTGTGGACAAGGGAGGCAACGAACCGGGCCTGCTGCTGAAATCAATAGCCCCTTACGAAGTGGTCAGCGGAATGGCTGGAAATTATTATCCAGGGTTGGACCAGCCAGGGGACTGGTCGGAAAGACAGAGCAATCTGTTCACGGGGGTGGGCTATGAAAGCGGCGGAATCCTGAACCATCTACAGATGAGCCTGAAGAACTTGAACGAACTCAGGCCATTGTCAGAGTCTCAAAGCTGGTACAAGCAGCCTCACAGGGCCATTTATGACCTTCTGGTCAGGAAAATAAACGAAAGGTTAAACACGTATACACAGAATTCAGGCTGAACTCTTACCGCTAATCCGTCAGCGCCCGAATCTTCTCTTTCTCCCCTGATAGGTTTTGATGGCGCGCAGCAGGTCAATCCGTCTTAGTTCAGGCCAGTATTCGTCTATGAAGATAAGTTCGCTGTAGGAGGACTGCCACGGCAGGAACCCGCTCAATCTCATCTCTCCGGAGGTCCTTATTATAAGGTCCGGCTCAGGCTCGCTCAGGTCGCCAGTGAATAGGTACTTGGAGAAGCTGTCATCGTCTATCTTGTCTATATCTACCTTACCCTCCTTAAAGTCCCTCAGGATACCCTTGACAGCCTGAATTATCTCATCACGTCCGCCGTAAGCAATGGCGATGTTCAAAAACATCTTATCGTTATCCTTAGTCATCTCGCGTAGCTTTTCCACTTCATCTTTCAGATACTGGGGGAGCATAGATGTCTGGCCTATGGCCATAAAGCGTATTTTATTTCTCTGAAGCAGGCCCGTACTTTCAAGCTTTAGAAGCTTGTCGTAAATTGACTTCAGTATTATGTCCAGCTGTCCCTTTTCCCTGTTCAGATTTTCAAGGGAAAGAGCATATAGGGTTACCACCTTGATCCCATAATCCAAACACCAATAGAGGAGGTTCTCCGCAGTATCTGATCCGTTCAGATAACCCATAAAGCTGGGCAACCCCTTTTTCTCAGCCCATCGCCTGTTTCCGTCCATTATTATGCCGATATGGTTCGGCACATTATAGCCTCTTATCTCGTTCTCCAGGACCAGTTCATAAAGCCTGTCGATCAGGAGTACCCTCGAGATTCCCCTGATAATTGAAGAAAACTTTGGCGCCATTACTTACGTCTTCAGTCATGCCCCTTCCGGTCATGCAGGTTAGGGCTTTCATGACCAGAAGCCCTTCTGCCAATGTAAATGCTGTAACCGACGTATCCTACGATGGTTATAACGGCTATGCCGCTCAGGATTATTATTATTGGGGGTAGGATAGCCTCCTTAGGATTCATAAATACCGTCGCGAGGTCCAAGAGAGGTAAATAGAACAGGCCCAGCGATACGAGGATGGTCAGGTCCTTAACCAACAGGGCACTCCTCCTTATCGAGTGGTAGAATGCGTTTACAAATATATCAATAGCCAGCGCGATCCAGAGGTAGGGCGCAAACTTCACAATTGCGAAACCAGTCAAATACTCGATCGCCGTATAGTTTGTGAAACCGTTTGAAATTAGTTGCTGATATACGGGAGTACCGCCCACGGCCGATGCAGTGACTATTACCCCTATAACGATTAGGAGCGCGCTGGAAACTATCCCGAAGAACTTGGTAAGGGAGAATGGACTGTTTTTAGCCCTGCTTACATAGTCATCCAGGTCGAACCCCCGTACAATGAATGCGGCACCTATCACCAATAGGATCAGGTACGGCGCCAGGTCTCGATAAGGTGTAAAGTACATTATTGCATAAAGCAGAAATATAGATCCAGGGATGCCAAGGAATATTCGCGAATAGCGCGGATCGTATAACGCCATCCTGATGTATTTCCCGAGCACTATGTAGCTCTCCTCGACTGATTTGCTGTGCTTGATTATGACCCGCTTTACAGAGATTATTGGCGCGATGGAGAGCAGTATAGGCATCACCAATTCATCCTCGATCCCGTCGGAGACGAGCATGATTTCTGAGAAGCCTATTTTCTCCTTTATCTGTGAGACCTCAGCCCTTATCTTCTCATCTGCTGCAACCCCTCCCCTTGATTGACCGGCCACTACTGCTACCTGACAGCTCCGACCTGAACTGATAAGGCCATCATACTCCTTTATAGCGCCCATTATGGCATTAGCATCGGCCTCCTCTGGATCAGCAAGTGAAAGCGAAACTGCGGCCTTCAAACACTCCTCCCGGCCGATCACCGGAGTAACTACGGAGGCTTTATCCCCCACGTCATTGTCCCTGTCCACTGAAAGAACTAGGATCTGGTTTTCCATTCTTTATATTCCATACAATTTAGCCTTATAAAAACATTAGGGGGTTTGGAACAAGCGAAGAAATTTATGTTTTACAAAAATATACACTGGCTTCATGGAAATGTCCTTCGATGGCTTAACTGGCGATAATATGACGCCCTATTAGTGTTCAGGTAAGCTTCTGATTTAATCTAGCGTGAAACTAAAATGTATTGGAATAAAGTCGATCGGAAGGCAAGGTAAAAGGGCGTACTGACCGGCTCTGTTGACTGAGAACACAACTCAGGAGTGTCCATTATACTAAGCCAGGCACTAGGCTGCCATGCCGGAGATGACCTTTCTCCGCCCTTGATATGACCACATCACACCAAGGGATTTTAAAGTTGGGGTCGCGATCCTGCAATGTGCCATGGTCAAGATGGTCATTCTCGAACACATGCCTGCGCAAACGTCTCCGGCATGACATCAGACGGATATCAGCTTTGTGCCGTCAGACTTGGAAATAGGTTCCATGCCAGCTGACGAACCTGCAAGGGAGATAGCCCCTATGGAAGCTTACCCACTTGAACCATTAGGATGTAGCAAGGCATACAATATCTCTATTCAGTTTATGGCGTCGGGGGCTTCTTCTGGAGGTACCTGTAGCTCCTGGGCATCCCGACCCTTGTAAGGACGCCCTCGCGCGTCAGGTCGGTCAGGGAATGGGAGACGGCCGACTTGTCATAATGGTACCCTCTCCGCCCGAGCTCTTCATCGACATCGTATAGCGTCCTGTCCTGAAGGAACCAGCCTTCCTTCCATAGCTGTTCTAACAACGTCTTACAGGTGATCCCCCTGCTGATCGCCGCCCTGTCGTCCTGAACACTTCCCATTGGAAGGCTAGCAAGCAGCTTCGGGATGACTTCGTCTATCTTGTCCTCAGGGCATTCCACCTCGATCTCCCAGCTCCCCTTTTTTAGCCTAATCTTTATTTGGCTCTTGTTGTTGTTATTGCTCAAGTTGAGCAATATTTATATCCCCCCTTTGGCATACCTATTGTTGTTCAAATTGAGCAATCAAATAAACTTTACTTCTAATAATAGCGAGCCGATATCGGTGGCCAGCGCCTGCAATGAAGTGGCTACAGTAGATGGTGAAATTACCAGTTTCCAGGATCAGGGTGATGAGCTGATGGGGGCAATGAGCATTGACTATCTAAACGGGCAGAAGATAATCTTCGATGTAGACGAAGATAAGGAGATAAGGCCGCTCGATGGCTGGGAAGGGGAGCTGCTCGATATTGAATTTAACAATATAAATTCTGAGGGATTAAAGGAGAACTTAGTGGGAATAGATTCAAGCGCCCTGAACGTAGCAGAAACCGAGAGCGGTTCCGTTTACGCAGTAAAGGCAGCCGCTTCCTTTTTAATAAACAATAAGAGGAAGTACTATCGTCTAGGCCCATTTATTGCCTATATTGGGCCTAACAATATAGGTAGAATAAGGGGCATTGTGGGGGCAAGGCTGCCGGCGTATATGATGGTGGCGGATAAACAGATCGCCATGGGTTTCCTTAGGAGCTATATGGAAGCTATGACGATAGGAAGGGCTGCAAGAGCCTTGGGAAAAGGGATAGTGATGGTAGATGGCGCCCTGAAATCTCCATCCTTTGGTCCATCCTCGGCCGCCCTTGCGCAGGTCATGAATAGATGGAAGGAAAACATCAAATTTATGGGAATAAGCAAGACCACGCACCTGCGGCCCATAAGGCCGTTTTATTCGGCCCTAGCCCGCCTCGACGGTATGAAGTATGCCGATATCACGGAAGTGATAAACTCCATCTCCCACGGGGAGTATGGAAGGAAGTATCTTGTCAAGTTTGCAGACGATGGTTTTGTGTTCAGGGTCGATTTGCCCTACGGGCTGGAACCCGATCTTACCTTTGCGTCCTTAAAAAGGAGCGAGGTAATGTCCAACGGTTATCCGGAGTCGCTCAAGATAGCACATCTGCTATCAATTTTTTCGAACGCCGAGCTGATGGGAGTCAGGGGGAAGGTCGCTTCTCGCGCTTCAAAGGTACTCTTCGGGGAGGATATTCGCAGGGTCCTGCTGGGAAGCCTGCATATAAGGTGATTTATGATGAGGATACTGGCTAAGCACGGCGATGAAATGGACATACTAGCGCTACCTCATGAGACTGTAAAGAAGGGGGAATATCTTTCGATCGAAGAAGGTTCTGATCTGAGGACGCTGTTGATCCAGGCCTATGAGGAGACGTACATGGACGCACCGGGGGTTGACGAGGAAATCCTGAGGGATGAGCTGTTCCATCCGGAGGTGAGCAAGATAGATGACCCTAATGAGCTCCAAAGCGTTTCCTATATGATCAAGGACGCCAGGGTCCTAAGGTGTAAGATCAGGGCCTCGATTGATGGCCAAACCCTATCTCACGATGTAAACTGGTTGCCCAGCAGGGCGCAGAACAGGATCCAGCGGTTCCCATATGACAAGATGATAAGGTACGTTAGCAGGCCGGAAGCCCATAGGATCGAGTTAGGGAACACCATTGGAGGTGAGGGCTTCGGCATCGACTGTGAGGATCTGGACGGAAGGCTCACAATAATAACCGGCAAGAAGGAATCCGGTAAGTCTCATCTTTCAAAGCTCCTGATCTCCGGGCTGATAGCTCACGGTGCATATGTAGTCGTCTTCGATATCAACGGCGAGTACGGCGGGATTTCCTTCAATAAGGACGGTGGACCCTCTCCATTCATTGACAGGGTGAAGAACTTTCAGGTCGGGTCCAATCTGGGATTCTCACTCAAATACCTCGGCAAAAGGGTCTTCATAGACATACTTTCCCATGCGCTAGACACGCCGAGCATAACGGTCAGGGAGTTCATGAAGATATGGGATCACCTGGTCGCAAACGGAAGGCTCAACATGAGAGGTTTGTACGAGGCCATACTGAACTGGCAGTCTAACGAGATGGTCAAGAACGCGTTGCTTTCGCGTTATTACTCTCTCATGAGCACCAGGCTATTTATAGATTCGGAAATTTCAGCGGTGGACTTCAAGGATACGATCAGCCAGTTCCCATCGGGTGTAGCCATGATCTTTTCACTTCCTACCATATCCTCGCTATCCAGGCGCATACTTGTACAGATCGTGCTCACGAAGTTGTTGGACCTTTTAGAGGGTAAGGAGATTCCGCCGATATTTCTATTCGCAGAGGAAGCACATCTATACCTCAGGGACACTTACTGGGAAGACCTGATCACGAGGATGAGGCACTATGGCATATTTACAACCTTCATAACGAATCAGCCAGACGCGCTGGGACCCAGCGTCTACAGGCAGGCCGATAACATCTTCCTGTTCAATTTCACTAACGAAAGGGACCTGGAAATGATAGCCCAGGCGGCTATCGTTGATGCTGATACGGTCAAGGGGATAGTGAGGACCCTTCCTAGAAGGCACTGCCTGGCTCTTGGAAAGGTGGTTGCGGAACTGCCAGTAACCGTTTCTGTCCGCGATACCCAGTTCGTCACGCTTGGAAGCACGAGGCTCTTCTTCAACGGCCCAACCCCTATTGAGCCGCCTATAAATCATAGTAAAACATAAATTTCACCAGTCCAAGTACCGTTGTGCAATCGGATATCCTAGCTCAGGCACAGGAAATGTACAAGAATAAGGATTACGGAAAGGCCATAAAGCTGACCAAGGAATACATTAAGGCAAATGGGGACTCGCAGCAGGCCCTGATGCTGCTGGCCAAGTCATACGTTGACAAAGGGGATAGCGGTAATGGGATCAAGCTGCTGAAGAAAATCACTGAAATGAATGGGGGAGAAAAGGAGGCTTGGCTCTACATGGGAATGGCCCACAGCCGTAAGAAAAAGGTGAAAGAGGCTATAGACTATTTCAAGAAAGCGCTAGATATAGATCCAAATTACGTTAAGGCCCTCAACCTCCTTGGGATACACAGCGCGGAGGTGGGCGATGAAGGGAGCGCAAGCTCGTACTTCATTAAGCTTCTTGAAGTGGATCCTTCATATAAGCAGGGATGGTATAACCTAGGCCTTTTCTACACTAAGAAGAAGGACTACGCAAAGGCCGAGGAGGCTTATAATAAGGCGATATCGCTGGACGCCAACTTTGTACCGGCCATTTATAACTTGGCAGGCCTTTATTGTCTTACCAGAGATGACACGAGGTTTGATTCGACCGTAGCGAGGTTAGCTGAATTGAATCCAAAGTTAAGCAAGGGGCTCCAGAAGGATTGTAAAAGGGAAAGGAAGAAGATGGACAAGGAACAGAATGGGCCTGGCACTGGATCCAAAATAAAGAGCTTCTTTGGAAGGAGCTAGCCAGCAGGCCAGCTTCACTTCATTGAGGTTCGACCGTGGGGGCAGTGACATCCTCCCAAGCGCGCAAGCTTCCCGTATCATTATCCCCCTTCTCGTTTCGTCGGCAACATTGGAACCTGTTTCATGATTCAACTACACGCGATTAATATCCGTTTAAAAACCAGGTCGGAGCAGTTGTTCTTGTCTGTCATAAATGGATGGGCGTGCGTCCAAGGCTACAGGTTAACTTCATGGAACCTGGAAATTTTGAGGGACTCGCGGTTAAGGCCTCCAACTATAGGAATCTGCTCCCCGCAGTTCAGGCATCTATTTGATTCGTCCAAGTTCCATGATACTATATCGAACCCGTTCCTTTCTATTACGGCGGTCCCGCACCTTGGGCAATAAGTATTTTCGTATTTATGGCCATGAACGTTGCCCACATAAACATAGTTGAGCCCCTCCTCCTTTGCTATCTTCCAGTGTTCCTCAAGGGTGTTGACCGGTGTGGCCCTTAACCAATTCATCTTATAATCTGGATGGAACCTCAAGAAGTGGACCGGCGTATCCCTGCCTAGCTCGCGGTAAATCCACCTTACTAGCGCTCTGGCGCTATCAACATTATCGCCTACCTCAGGCACAACCAGATCTGTAATCTCTATATGAATAGTCCCTAGGTCCCTTATCTGTTCAAGGGTGTCAAAGATGGGTTTGGGATCTGGAACACCTGCATACTTCCTTAGGAAGTTCCTCTCCCCGTTGCCCTTGAAATCCACGGTGATCGAATCCAGGAAATCGCCCATCATTTTAACCGATTCAGGCGTAGCGTATCCATTGCTTACAAAAACATTGAACAGCCCCTTCTTTTTGGCTTCGATTCCGACGTCCCTTGCAAACTCCATGAAAATGGTAGGCTCGTTATATGTAAATGCGATCCCGTCGGCGTTGTATTCCATGGCTGCTTTAACAACTTCTTGAGGGGTTATGCTCTGGCCCTCAACCTTCCTCCTCTGGCTGAGGTCAAAGTTCTGGCAATACATACACATCCACGAACAACCGGTAGTACCTATGCTAAATATCCTGGATCCGGGCCTGTAATGCATCACCGGCTTTTTTTCTATAGGATCCATATGTACGGCATCAACTATTCCATAGACCAATAATTGTAGCCGCCCTCCTATCACCTTTCTGACTCCGCAGAAACCGACCTGCCCTTCAGACAGGATACAGCCTCTGGCGCATGCTAGGCATTTGATCCTGCCATCGGGCAAATTATATGCAAGGTCAGATTCCTGCATAATCCTAGTTCACGTGGCGCCTGCTAAAAAGTATTGTGCAGGTATTAGCACGACATCGTTGACTGGACGTTCTAAAACCCATCCAAAGGGTCTTGGTGTCAATGCGAGGGCCGCTAAACTAACTAGGTAGCTTTAAATTATCCCCTATGTTTTGTCGAACGTGCGACTGATCTGGGGTAGGACCGCCATCCATCTAGTTAAGGGTGATATAACAGATCAGGATGTGGATGTTTTGGTGAACGCTGCAAATTCAACTCTCCTGGGAGGCGGCGGAGTTGATGGCGCAATACACAGGAGGGGTGGCCCAAAGCTGCTCGAAGAATGCAGGTTGATCCGGCAACGCGACTGGCCTCTTGGCCTGCCCAGCGGTGAAGCAGTAATAACTTCTGGAGGAAACCTGAAAGCCAGGCGCGTGATCCATACAGTAGGACCGATCTGGAGGGGTGGAAACAGCGGTGAGGCAAGCGTGCTTGCAAATTGCTATAGAAATTCGCTAAAGGTTGCAATAAGGGAGGGACTGAGGAGCGTGGCCTTCCCATCCATAAGCACCGGCGCCTTTGGATATCCAATTAAAGATGCGGCGCGGATAGCCTTGCAAACGGTTAAGGAGTTCGTCAAAAGGGAAGGCCGTCCGGAATCTGTGGTATTCGTCCTCTTCAGCGAAGAAGATGCTGGAGTATACAGGGATATAATTAGTTCCATGTAAACTGAGTTTAACAGTTATGAGATATAGGCGATGGTCAGTTCTACAATTATACCTTTTCATCTACGGAAAAGGCTATAAGGGAATGTTGAAATAGCCCGATAGGTGATTTCTTAATTGGGGCCGTATTAGAGGGACAGGGCCTATCAATAATTTACGAAAAGATAAGGACAATATTCAGCGATATCAGCTTATCTGTGAACAAAAACGAATTGGTAGCTATAGTGGGTCCCTCAGGGGTGGGGAAGTCAACTCTTCTACGGGTTCTGGGGTATTTTGTCGTCCCTTCAGAGGGTCATGTATATCTGGAGGGTACTGAGATCAAGAAGCCTACATCGAAGATTTCATTGATACACCAATCGATAGCCACCTTTCCATGGATGACCGCCCTCGACAACGTTAAGCTATCGCTGAGGTCCAAAGGGATGGATGATGCCACCATGACTAAGATTGCGAGAGGCGTCCTCAATGAGGTGGGCCTGGGGGGCGTAGAAAACATATATCCAAAGGAAATGAGCGGGGGCATGAGGCAGAGGATCGCCGTTGCCCGTTCCTTGGCCGCCGAACCGACAGTCCTGCTGATGGACGAGCCATTTGTACATCTGGACGAGCTTACGGCCGAAGGTCTACGACAGGAAATATACAGCATGGTCTTTTCGCCTGAGACCACGCTCCAATCCGCGGTGCTCGTTTCCCATAACCTAAGAGAGGTCATAGAGCTCGCCGACAGGGTATATGTTATGAATGGGTCGCCGGCTAAACTGGTAAAGGAAATACTGGTGGACCTGCCAAGGCCACGCGCCAGCAATAGCGATGCTTTCAATAGATATCTCGATAGGATATATACCTCTTTGACCGGCAGCACTGGGGCATAGGCAATGAACCTGATAACCATCGCGCTTGCCACCGCCGCGACTACGGGCAGGGTTCTGCTCCTCATACTCCTCTCAATAATAACAGGCTGGTTTCTGGGCTATCTAGCCGTTAAAAACAGGTCCTTTGAAAACACGTTCGTACCGCTGATCGACATACTTGAGTCGATCCCCGTCCTTGGATTCCTCCCGGTCGTGCTGGTTATATTTATAACCGGCATCGGCGGGCCGCTAGGGGTCGAAATAGCGGCCGATTTCTTGGTGTTTGATGCGATAGTCTGGAATATCTGGATAGGGATATACCAGGCCTATAAAACTATGCGAGTGGACCTGATAGAAGTTACCGACAATTACAACCTGGGATTCCTCAAAAGGATGCGCTACCTTTACATACCTTATTCGATCCCTAGGATCGCGGCCAACCTCTTTCCGTCGTTCGCCGATGCCTTTTTTTACATAACCGTAAGCGAAGTCTTCGCAGTAGGCGTTCACACATACCAGACCTTTGGCATAGGGACGCTCATAGCAAATTTTATAGCGTCTGAAAATCTGGTGGCCGTTTACTATTCCCTGGCCTTCCTCGCCGTGGCCGTAGTGGGGATCACCCTGATATTCAGGGAGTTCGCTGGGTGGTCGGTAGCCAGGTACGGGTTGGACACGCCCGCCCCAATTAGGCGGAGGGGGCGTTTTGTAAATAGGCCTACCTATTTGGTCAGACAGGTCATAAGCACGCCTATGAAAAGGATATCAAGATATGCCTCCAGGATTGCACCGCGGGCTCAGCCACGGAGGCAGGAGACCGTCGAGCCGAGCAGAACGCCGAGGGCCATAAGGTATATCGTTATCGCCATCATCATTATGATACTTTTGACGCTGGCGTATTATTCTTTCAAGGTAGCGGTTTCAGTTACGCCGGCCACCTACCTTCATTATATTTCACTTACGCCGTACATTCTTTACTCAATGGCCGTGGATTATCTCAGGGTAGCTCTGATAACCCTCCTTTCGTTGGCCATTGCCGTATTTCTGGGATACTATCTGGCGACGCATCACCGTGTGGGTACCTCTACTATACCCCTTATACAGACGATATCGGCGTTTCCTGCTCCGGCCTACTTTCCGCTTATTTTCGCGGCAACGGTGGTCTTCCTGAACGTTCATATTCCGTTCATCACCACAGAACTATACGTCTTTACATTGGGCTTCCTCAGCACATTCTATTACGTGTTCTTCGGCTTCATCGTAGGAGTTCAATCCATACCCACAGAATTCTGGGAGATAATGGAGAATCACGGCCTTGGCTTCTTTACTAAGATGAGAAGGGTTATCCTTCCAGCCACCTTTCCATATCTTATAACCGGCCTGTCAAGCACCATCAACAGCGCCTGGGGTGGTCTCATGGTTGGTGAGTATTGGCCAAACATATATGGTCATTATTCCCTAATAGTAGGGACCGGTATGATGAAGTTGCTGGATGTTTCTATAGCAAGCGGGCAGATCGGTTTTGCCGCCTGGATTTCCATAATATTTGCCGTGGTCGTAGCCGTATACGGTATTTACTTTACAAGAAAAATGATGGATCTTGCTAACAAAAAATATGTTATCGAAGAGGGGCTGTACGCTGCATAGGGCCGTTTTTATCCATTACCCCCACTACACATTTATATACGCAAATGCCTTATCAATGATATGAAGTACGTATATGCTACTCGTGACAGGAAGGCCGAATTAAGAAGGCTGATCGAGCGCCTTCATCATCTGAACGGGGAATATGATAATCTCCTTAGGCCTAGTCAGCAGCTAAATGAGAAGTTGGACATTTTGCTGGATAGGGATATTTCAGATAAGAGCTCCCTCCTGATCTTGGCCGTGGATGGGGAAAGGGTGGTGGGTGTCATTGCAGCTAGGATCATAGATAGGGAGTTATTCGAGCCCAGGATGGTGGGGCAAATAGGGGATATATATGTCCTCCCGGAGTACCGCAGATTGGGAACCGGTTACAAGCTCATCGAAAAAGCTGAAAAGGAACTGAAGGTCAGAGGTGCCCAAATGATATTCGCCGAGTTTCCACTCCAGAACTCCCTTGCGGCTTCGTTCTACCAGAGCCTTGGCTTTAGGCCTCTTACAGGGATCTACGCTAAGGAAACCGGTTTGACGGACAAGTAAAATTACAGGCCGAGGAAAAGCATATTGGATTACAAGGCTTGGGAGCCCAAGTACCTTGGAATTGCTGGAAGGCTGGGGATAGATACCGAATGCGATATGAAGTCGTCAAAGTTGTTGTCAGAGCTCATCGGGGGGAATGGCGCGAATATGGTTGCCATACGGAATTTTATTAATGGTAAGCTGGCCCTGGTCTTGGGGGCCGGGCCGTCATTGGAAAGAAACCTATTAAGCGTTCGTGGGACAGCCGGTTTCATATCGATAGCCGCAGATGGTGCAACATCGGCATACAGGGAAATTCTGGGGGGTTATCCGGATTTTATTGTAACCGACCTAGATGGCTATAGGGTTGAAGAGGAGGTGGAGGCATCAAAGAGAGGCTCATCGGTGGTTGTTCACGCTCATTGCGATAACGTCAGGGCAATACGGTCGATGGTGCCTTTAATGTTGAAGACAATTGGCTCAACCCAGAACAGGCCTCTCGGTAACGTCTACAACTTCGGGGGATTTACCGATGGGGATAGGGCAGCCTTCTTTGCGGTTGAGATGGGTTGCAAGGGTCTCGTGCTAGCTGGCATGGACCTTGGCGAGACCATAGGCCATTTTTCCAAATCCTTTGTTATGGACGTTCAAAGGAAGATTGAAAAGTTGAAGATAGCAGGGGAGCTGCTCGAGTGGCTTACCGAGTTGAATCCCACGGTGGAGTACTATAACATGACCGGTGGCATACACATTAGAAATTATCGGGACATAACTCCGGATGATTTCAAGAAGCTAATATAGAAGAAATTGGATCATGATATCGTTAAGGGCATAAAATTTACTCCTAACAAGCTTCGTCCTTCTCCGGACACCACGATTTATTAAAGGACCGTCGTGGTCCTTAAATACATGGACAGGCCTCCCTAGCGTGTGAAAAAGCTGCTTCACATAGGGATAGCCTGCTCCAGTGAAACAGATGTGGGCGAAGTGGCAACCGCGGCTGTTACCTCCTTCACTGAAGAACTCGCTAAATATAAGGATCAGGCCGTGCTTTTAACCGGTGGGACAAGCGGGCTGATGACGCTCGCATCTAGAATATTTTCTGAGGCTGGAGGGATAACCGTAGGATTTGTGCCCGTTGAAAATGAGATGATGAACGGAAACTCTTCGGAAAGGAATAGTTTCAACGTAATAGAAATCAGGACAGGTTTGACATATCAGCAGAGGAGCGTACCGCTCGTCAGGTCCAGCGACAGCTTTGTAGTGCTCGGTGGCAGGGCTGGAACTATAATAGAAGCGTATATGGCCTATTTGAACCTCATACCGACGGTGATACTAAGAGGAACTGGACTTGATAGTGACCTCCTATTAAAGGAGCAGGAGTACCTGGATGGGAGGAAGCTCAACAGGTTTAGCATAACGGAGGACCCAGTGGAGGCTGCACGCCTAGCAATAAGGATGGCCAGAACACATATATTGCGGGATGAGCCTCAGTCTGGCTGAGCTATGGTATGAAGGATGAAGACAGGCAGATAATTTGGCTGGACTATTTCGAATCATCGTTGCCCAGGAGAGGGCGTAGGAGGGTGCCACAGAGCATGGCGCTGAGGGGTTTTGAGCTTGATTCATTAAAAAGGGCGGCAGAGGTACTTGGGTTGGAGCCAACGGTTCAGGAGGCTAGGCATCCGGCGCGCCCGAACGTCATATCGGGATATATTAGCATCAGGAAAACAAAGTCAAAATCTCAGGTATTGAGGGACATAGCCAGAGAGGCCCAGAAGGTCAAGGCACAGGCCCGGAATGCTGAGAAATCATCCGGTAAATAATTTTAAAATTAGTTTAATAATAACGATGTTATAGCTATGCCATGGGGCACGATGAGGGTACATTACAAATACCCACGAGCTTTACCATCAGGGGCTCCCTCAGGGTAGGCCTGCCGATGCTGCTGATCCCACCGACGCTCCTGATAATAATCCTGATATCTGGAAATTTTTTCCTTCTTGATTATATTCATATACTGAGTGGGCTCACCTGGACAGGAATGGATCTTATACTTGGGTTATTCTTTTCTAACGTAATGAGAGGGTTGAGTAATGAGGGAAGGGCAAGGGTGGCCATGAGGCTTACGCCGACGATGCTCTTTTTCATGCCATCCATTACGACAGTGACCACCACCGCGGGGGTCTTCCTTGCAATACGTGATGGCTTCTTCAGCCCGGTCAGCCCTATCATAGTGGTAGTACTGATCATAGTAACGATCCTGACGGCGATAGGGTTGGGCGTATTCCTGCCTAACGAGCTCAGGATTTATCTCGAACTCATAAAGACAGGTCAACGTGATATAGGCAAGGTGATTAGGCTTACTATGCTCAACCTCCGTATATCATTGTTCATCCTTGTATTCCAGGTCGTAATAATCTTCCTTATGGCGCAACTCGCGACGGGGATCTATATATGAGCCAAGAGATGAAATCGCTGAACAGGTTCGGCCTTGCAGCATTTACCATCCCCCTCTTAGCGCTATTAATTATATTGGTATCAAATGACTTTTTGTTAATAGATTACCTACACGTGCTAAGCGCCGCACTATGGGTTGGTGACAACGTGTTCATGGGCATCATCTTCTATCGGGTAATGAACAGCCTACCAGAGAGCGACAGGTTGGACATAAGCAGGAGGCTCTTACCGTTGACGCTGTATTTTATGCCGTCAATATCTGTGGTCACCATAGTTTCAGGCGCAGACCTTATGAGCAAGGTATATGCCTTTATCCCAAGCTATCTGGTTTATACTGTCTATGCCCTTGCCGCTCTTCTCCTCATATTTGTCTTCGGGTTCTTTGTACCAAATTCTATCATCATTTACAGAAATTTCACTGGAGACAGCCATAGCTCTGGCGACGTGATAAGGAGGTCCATGTCCAACTTCAGGATTGCACTTGTTCAGGCGGTAGTACAGATAGCGATGGCCGGTCTAATGGCCTACATAGTCATCGTCCTACTGCCTTGACTCTTATTAAAGGGTGAGTAACTCTAACTCATTTCCTGCCAGCTTTTCTGGTACTTCTTCTGCTCATCGGTAAGCCTGTCAACTCTGATGCCGTTTAACTCCAGGAATCGTCTTACCGTTAATTCGTCTATGTCATCGGGTACCTTATACACTATATCCTTCATCTTCTGATGATTCTTCGCCAGATAAATGGCACTTTCTAGCTGTAATCCGAAGGTAAGATCCATAACCTCTATTGGGTGGCCGTCTGCTGCCGCTAGATTAGCTAGCCTTCCTTCGGCAATTAAATAGAGCTTTTTCCCTCCTTTCATCGTGAATTCTTGTACGTTGGGCCTAGCATCCTTTATTGATGAAGCGTTCTGCCGTAACGCCCTGGCATCCACCTCTACATCAAAGTGTCCAACGTTGAGAAGAACGGCGCCATCCTTCATTTTCTCGAAATGCTTTAGTGTTATTATCCTGACGTTTCCTGTACATGTTATAAAAAGGTCGCCGTACTGTGACGCTTCATCCATTCCATTAACCGTATAACCGTCAAAATAGGCCTCCAGGGCCCTGTAGGGATCAACTTCAACCACTGTCACGTTAGCCCCCATTCCCCTCAGCCTAGAGGCGACACCTCTCCCAACCCAGCCATAGCCAGCTACTACAGCTCTTTTCCCCCCTATCATCATATTAGTGCTCCTTAAAATTCCGTCCACAGAACTCTGCCCCGTCCCAAATCTGCTATCGTATAAGTACTTGCCCTTCGCATCGTTTACGGCTATCACCGGAAACTTCAGTAGATGTTCTCTTTCAAGGGCCTTAAATCTCTTCACACCCGTAGTGGTCTCTTCGGCGGCGCCTATGATGTCCTTCGTCCTCTTCGTCTCTATGGCCATTATACTGAGATCAGCTCCATCATCTATGATTATATTGGGTCTATCATTTAGGATCAGCCTGTGGTTATCATCATATTCCTTTGGAGTTTCGCCTCTCCACGCATAGACATGACTGACCCTTTCGGTTAGTGCTGCGGCCACATCGTCCTGGGCAGTCAGAGGGTTACTGCTGGTAACGCTTACCGAAGCTCCCAACCTTTCAAGGCTGGCAGCTAGAATGGCGGTCTTGGCCTCAAGATGGAGGCTCATGCCTATGTTAATTCCATTCAGTGGTTTTTCTTTGATATGATCCATCACAAAGCTGTTTACGACCTTCATTCGTGATTCCACCCACTTGAGCTTCTGTTCACCCTGTTCCTTTAACGTAAGGTCCTTAACTTTATGCATTTAAAATGTAGTATGTATACTATTTATTAAACATTAAGATATGTAGTCAATAGTTGGTTTAAACCATTTAACGTCATGCTTGGCCCCTAGAAAGAGTTGCCCCTATCCTCCGAAATGGTCTGCCTTGCAAGGGCCCTCGCGATATCGTTCTTATAGTATACTATCGCGCCTTCCTTATCTTTAATAAATTTCACCCTATTTTTTTTGGCCCACTTGATCATGTCATTTCTGGTCAATCCTAGAAGTTCGATTACGAAGTCAGCGTCAATGAGTTCCTCCTTGTGCGCCGCTGTCATTCATTAATTTTTGCTGGCCAGTTATAAAAAGCCGATTGACAATTATATTAAATCTAGAGGTCAAAAAGGATTTCGTTAATTAACATAAAATGAGATTGTACGACACTTAAAAACGGTTAAAAATAGCTGTCCTACCTGATTGTAGAGCTTGAACGCAATTGTATAAGACTGGTCACACATATGAGACATATTGAGGATTTCCGACAAACTTATAAATACAGGCTGACGGCCAATTGTTATGCTTGTTCCCGTAAGGTGTTTTAGCTGTGGCTCCGTGATAGGCGATAAATATGAAAAGTTTAGGGATCTCGTTCAGGGGGGCATGAAGGAGGACGAAGCTCTTGATAAGCTTGAAATCAAAAGGTATTGCTGTAGGAGGATGGTGCTAAGCAACTTTAACGTCCTGGATCAATTGATTCCATACGCGGAATCCGTCTATAGGCTCAAGTTACAACAGGAGGAGGATTAAAACATGAAGATTGACTCAGTGTCCCTGAGGCCAAGCATTACAAGCAGGAACGATCCAACAATAGAAGCGACGGTCAGGGTGAAGGGTGGCTACGAAGCGGTGGCCACTGCTCCAGCTGGTGCCAGCACCGGCGAATTTGAAGCCTTGCATTTGCCGAAAGGTGGGGCACAGGCCGCGATCCATGCGTTCAGAGTTGAAAAGCTTATAGGGGCTGATGCCTCCGATCTAAAATTAGTTTCTGACCTGCTCAAGGAAATTGACGGTACGAATAACTTTTCGTCGATTGGGGCGGCAACTGCGTTCGCTGTTTCCGTAGCATCTGCCGCGGCTGAAGCGAAGGCCAGATCAATACCTCTTTTTAAACTTCTTGACGGAAGTGCAAAGTTGCTGCCGTTTCCCCTGGGAAATGTGCTGGGTGGAGGCAAACACGCGGGCAATGGATCTCCGGATATCCAAGAGTTTCTGGTTTCTTCGGTGGGAGCTGGCGATCCGTGGATGGCTATAAATGGAAATATCAATGTTCACAGACAGGTCAGAAAGCTTCTAGAGAAAAGGGACCCACAGTTCGCAGGGGGCAAGGGCGATGAAGGGGCCTGGGCACCGAACCTTAAGGACGAAGAGGCTCTTGAAATCGTGAGGAACGCCGTCGACGCGACCTCAAAGGAACTTGGGTTCAAGATAATAATGGGGGTGGACATGGCTTCATCAACTTTCTATTCAAATGGGATATACGATTACAGCAGAAAGGGTAAGAAATTAAATACCGAAGAGCAGCTAGCCTATGTTGAAAAGATAGCTAAAACGTACGACCTGCAATATGTAGAGGATCCATTTGATGAGCAGGACTTTGAATCGTTCGCGGATCTTACAAAGGGACTTTCAAATGTTCTTGTTGTAGGTGATGATATCTTCGTGACAAATGTATCGCGGCTTAAAAAGGGGATAGATAAGCGCGCCGCCAATGCGGTAATTCTGAAGGTGAACCAGGTAGGTACCCTTTACGACGCCTTGGAATTTTCAAGGTTGGCTAGGGAGGGGCATATGGGGGTCGTAACCTCACATAGGAGCGGCGATACCCCGGAGGGATACCTTGCTCATATAGCCGTTGGATCATCTTCAATATTGATGAAAAGCGGTGTGGCCGGCGGGGAAAGGACGGCAAAATTAATGGAACTGGACAAAATAGCAAAGTTTGATAAAGGTCTTAAGATGGTTAAGGTGGTGGTATAGGAGTTGTCAAAGGAAGAGGATATTAAGGATGAGGAAGGCTCTGCGGAGAAGAAGATAGCGCCGCAGCTTTCAGAACGGGCATTGATGGCGTCCGGAATTAGGATAGGCACCAACGTAATTACAAAGCATATGAAACAATATCTGGAAAGGACCAGAGAGGATGGCCTTAACATAATCGACGCTAATAAGATACAATCGCATATAGAAATAGCCGGCAAGTTTCTGGCCAGGTTCGATCCAAAGAGGGTCATGGTATATTCATCTAGGGAGGCAGCTCAGGTCCCAATTGAAAAATTTTCAGAGCTTACTGGCGTAAATTTTACCCTTGGTCGGTTCCTACCGGGTACACTTACGAATCCACAGTTACCCAACTATAGGGATGTCGATGTTGTAATGGTTATCGATCCGGCCATTGATGTACAGGCAATAAAGGAAGCCATCAAGACCAATATACCGGTAATAGCCATATGTGATACCAATAATGTCACCTCCTATGTAGATTTGGTTATACCTGCCAACAACAGGGGAAGGAAGGCCCTTGCAACCCTATTTTGGCTGCTGAGCAGGAGCTACCTGATTCATCAGGGCACCTTATCACCGCAGGATCCTATGAAATACACTCCTGAAGAGTTTGAAACCAAGCTCATAGAGGAGGACAATGCCGAGGGTTAGACGAGCTGCGGTAGCGGGGCTGTTCTATCCATCCGATCCAAATGAACTACGCGAAGCCATAAGATCATCCTTTATAGGGCCGCTGGGGCCCGGCAAGTCCCCACCTTTAAAATCATCTCAAATCTTTGGGATGGTTGTACCTCATGCTGGATATGAGTATTCAGCCCAGGTCGCCGCTCACGGCTACCTGGAAGCGTCGGCCGTGGATGCTGAAGTATATGTCATCATCGGTCCAAACCATTACGGAATAGGCAGCGGTGTGGCCGTACCGGCAAGCGAACTATGGAATACACCTCTGGGAGATGCTGAGATCGATAGTGGTTTGGCTAGGGCGCTTTTAGATGAAGGGTCCATAGTAGATATGGATGATGGAGCACACTGGAGGGAGCACAGCATCGAAGTCCAAATTCCATTTCTTCAATACTTAAGGGGGCACGTTAAAGTTCTGCCCATTTCTCTGGCCATGATGGATGAAGGTACAGTTCTTGAGCTGGCAGAGCTGTTGTATCGGAAGCTTCAGGGCAGGAAGTTCTTCATTATAGCATCGTCGGATATGACCCATTATGAGGATAAGGTCAAGGTTGCCAAGAAGGATGAAATCGCTATAAAAGCGATCCTTTCCCGCGATGTCTCTGAGCTGTACAGGGTGCTGGAAAAATATGATATAACCATGTGCGGCTACGGAGCCGCCGCTGTCCTAATGCATCTGAGCAACAGGTTTGGGGCAGCAGATGTAAGGTTGCTCAAGCACGCCGATAGTGGAGATACTACAGGCGACAACTCTTCGGTCGTAGGGTATGCTACAATAGCCTTTTATCGCAAGGAACAGGGCTTATAAAGAAGTTAGGAACCTTGGGAAAGGAGTAAGGCCTCTGGTTTAATATCTAGAGATATAAACGGGCTTCAACAAAGCTGACAGCCTTTAAATACTGTTTATGATGATAATGCGTTGTGGGGTTGGCCATGCAAGAATTCATACCGGTGAAGATAGAATTGGCTGGAAATCAAGCCTATGTTAACCGTGTGCCGTTGAATCAGAAAAGGAGTCCGCTCCCGGTTGATGAACCCGCAAACTGGCTAGTCCCACAGGAAGCTCACGCGCTTGAGCCGTGAGAGGATGTTATTAGTTGTATTTAATAACACACATATATGAATGCAAGGTCGGTATGGAGATGGCCTTGCGATGGAGATTGTCCATCCTGATTGAACATATTTCTTCGATTACGGTGCCTACGGTCCATGGAACCCTTTACAAGCTTGCTCTGATAACCGAGAATCAGCTTGCGCCGATGGCCGAGCGAAAAAGGGGATAGTTAAAGATGGGAAGGGAAGGTCGATTTGAAAGCAGCGCCATAGCGCCGGGCAAAATCATCCTCACAGGGGAACACTTCGTAGTTAAAGGGGGGCTGGCATTGGCAGGCACCGTCGACAGATATATCAGGGTAAGGGCAAGACCGGCCGACGTATTCTCAGTGAGATATGGATTCCCGGGAATGAAGCCCATGACCAAACTCGCAAGGGATCATATTTATGCATCGATAAAGGATCTGCTGGATGGGAAAGGGGCAAGCCTTTACGTAGAAAGCAACATGCCCATAGGGGCTGGCTTGGGGTCATCGGCTTCCTCAAGCGTTGCGGCCGTACTGGCCATCTCCGGGCTCCTGAACAAACCTCTTACAAGACAGGAGGTGTTCGAGCACGCCATGAAAGGTGAGAGGCTGGTGCACAGCAATCCCTCAGGAATAGATGTAATGGTTTCCATAATGGGGGGGTTTATGCTCTACAGGAAGGGGGAAGAACCCAGACCCCTGAACACCGCTCCGCTCAGGGCGCTGGTGGTGGATACTGGCCAAAGGCACAGGACGGGCGATATGGTAAATGGTGTTCAAACCTTTGCAATTAAGAACAGGGAACTTTTTGATGGAATGGTGAGCATGGCAAATTCAATTTCCTCATCTGCGGCTCAGGCGTTAATTGAAGGGGACCTGGCCCGCCTGGGATCATTGCTTGCTTTTAATCAGGAGCTACTGAAGGCCATTGGTGTATCCACCGATAAGATCGAGCAGGCGATCAGGTCGTTCAGGGGGGTAAGCTTCGGCGGTAAACTCACGGGGGGCGGTGGTGGCGGCTTCGTAATAAATATCCTTAAGGGCGATGTCATCGGCGTAAACACGAGGCGGTGGACGGGTTCCTTTATCGCCAACCTAGGGGTGGGGGGAGCGAAAATCGAGGAACCAGCTCATATACGTGATGGAGGTCTGCCTAGTTGAGTAAATGCTTATACCCTATTTCCGTACGAGCGAATACTAGGAGGCCGTCAGGATGATAGCGTTAAAGATGGGTGGCTCGATCATCACATATAAGAGCAGGCGTTTCTCGATAAACACTGCAGCAATCGAGCACATGGCTGCTGAGCTTTCCCGTTTCAATAGGCCCCTCTTCCTTGTTCATGGTGGTGGTTCTTGGGGGCATCCCTTAGCCATTAAGTTCAAGCTGAGCAGCTCCTCCTACAAGATGGAGCCAACTGGAGTCGGAAGTACAAGGGCGGCCATGCTTGCCCTAAGCTCTAGGGTACAGTCAGCTCTTGTAGACGCCGGCCTTGAGCCGTTCTATATTTCTGCCCAGCACCTTTCACAAAGCGAAGAACTGATACGCACGCTGGCCGCGGCCGGAGTTATTCCACTGTCATTCGGCGATGTCGTACATGAAGACAGGGGCTTCAGAGTTATGGGCGGGGATGAGATAATCAAGAAAGTCAATGATATGATCCACTTTGAAAGGGTCATCTTCGCCATGGACACCCCAGGGGTACTAGACAGCTACGGGAGAACCATTAAAACGCTTACGCGGAGGGAGTTACGGCTCTTTGAAGGTAAGGCGAATGATGCGACCGGTGGCCTCGCCGCCAAGCTGCGCTTTTCATTCGAGCTTGCAGAAAATGGAGCGGATGTATTTCTGCTTAAGGGTGATGAGGGTGATGAGCTACTGAAAGCTTTAAATGGACAAAGCTTCCACGGAACTACGGTGAAGGTATTGGGTGACCATCGAAGAAAGGAAGGATGACCATCTGGCTATTGCCCTTGAGGAGAATGTCGAAGGGTATTCAACTACTTGGCTTGAACACGTGTTCCTGATCAACCAAGCGGCGCCAGAGTTGAACTATGATGAAGTGAATACCGAGGTAGAATTTCTAGGTCACAAATTTTCGGCGCCCCTGATGATCGACTGCATGACAGGTGGGGGAGCAGAATCCCTCAATTTCAACAAGAACATAGCCGAAGTTGCGGCCGCCCTGAGGATAGGTATGGGGGTCGGCTCTCAGAGGGTTGCGCTTGTAAATCCTGATCAGGAAAAGGCCTTTTCGGTGGTGAGGGATGTGGCCCCGGATTCCTTTGTAATGGCGAACATCGGTGGCGCCCAGATCGGAAGAAAGCTGGATATTGAGGGAATAAGGAAGATAATAAATATGGTGAAGGCCGATGCCCTGGCAATTCACTTTAATCCGCTGCAGGAGCTAGTACAGGTGGGAGGCGAAGCCAGTTTTGCCGGCGTTATAGCTTCCATCTCCAGCCTGGTGAAGGAGATCAGGGTGCCCATTATAGCAAAGGAGGTCGGATGTGGTATTTCGAAGGAGGTAGCGATGAGGCTACACACGGCAGGGATCGCCGCCATAAATGTGGCAGGAGCCGGGGGCACCAGCTGGGCAGCTATAGAAGGAATAAGGGCCAAAAGGTTGGGGGATGACAGGAAATATGAACTATCACGGCCCTTTTGGGGGTGGGGCATACCTACCGCAGCATCCATACTCGAAGTTAGGCATATGACGCCCATACCCATCATAGCATCCGGTGGAATAAGGAACGGTATGGATGTCGCTAAATCTCTTTCCATAGGTGCGGATATGGCGGCGATGGCGCTTCCAGTGATCAGGGCTATCAAACAAGGAGGTATAAAGGGGGGTACGGAAATGATCTCTAATGTAATAGAGGAATTTAGGATGGCTGAATTTTTAACCGGTTCAAAGAGCGTCGCCTCTTTTAAGGCCAAGAGGAGGGTGCTGCTTGGACCACTAGAGGAATGGAGGAAATGCCTAGGTTGATGGGGATGGACGAGCCAATCGGGAAAGTGGCCAGCGAAGTTACCGGCCTTATAAAAAAGGCCATGCCGGACGACACCAAGCTCTATGCAGCTGCATTACACCTTATAAGCGCTGGCGGAAAACGATTAAGGCCATTCATTGTGGTCAAGTTCTTTGAAATGTTCGAAGATGATCATGAAGGGATACTGCCTGTAGCCGCTTCAGTGGAGCTAATTCATAACTTCACTCTGGTACACGACGATATAATGGATCGCGATGATTTCAGGCACGGCGTGCCCACCGTGCATAGGGCGTACGGAGAACCCTTCGCAATACTTGCCGGCGATACTCTTTTTGCTAAGGCATTCCAGATCCTTTCTCTATCGGCGATCCTGAGGCATCATCCAGATAGATATATGAAGATAGCCGACCTGCTTGCAGGACAGAGCATAGACATTTGTGAAGGCCAGGCCATGGATATTACTAAGATAAGTGACTTCTATGACAGGGACCACTATATGGAGCTAATAAAAAAGAAGACATCGGCCCTGTTCATAGCAGCGTCTGAGGCTGGTGTCTTAGCCGCAGGGAAATACGAACATATTGGCGCTGCCAAGAGGTACGGGGAAAGCCTGGGGTCCGCCTTCCAGATAGTCGATGACCTGCTCGGCATAGTAGGGAACCCAAAGGACACGGGAAAACCAGTTGGGGACGATATAAGAGAGGGCAAGAAGACGCTTCCGATATTTATCGCTTTCAGTATGGCCGGCGAAAGCCTGAAAAAGGATATACTTAGTGCATATAAAGGTAAGAGCGGACAGGGGCAGATTGAGAGGCTCGTTGAGCAAATCAGGGGACTTGGCATCGAGGAACGAGTGAAGGAAATAGCATCGGCCTATGCCGAAGAGGCGAGGGGGGCCCTGTCAAGCTTCCCAAAATGTCAAAGCAGGGATGAACTGGGAGAACTTGTCGAACTCGTCATCAAAAGATCTCATTGAAGCTGTTAAGCCGCTCATAAAAAGGCTGGCAGCCGAAAACGCTGTAAGGCACGGAGGGAAGGCTGAAAGCGGAGCGGTGATGGGTAAAGTAGCTGCCATGAGGCCCGATGTTAGGCCCATCATCAAAGATCTAGCGCCGATCGTGGCAGAAATATGCAGGGAGGTTTCTGCGCTTTCGCAGGGGAAACAGGGTGAAATGGCGGGAGAGCCCGTAACTAGAATTCGGTCGGAACAGGAGGAAAGGAAACTGCCTCCATTACCATCCCGGGATAGATATAAGGAGATAAGGACACGCTTTGCACCTAACCCCAACAGCGTACTGCATCTGGGCTCAAGCCGTCCTGCAATACTCTCTCATGATTATGCTGCACAATACGGCGGCAAGTTCATCCTGAGGTTCGAGGATACTGACCCGCGCATCAAGAGGTCGGATCTGAAATTCTACGATTACATTCGTGAAGATCTCCGGTGGCTCGGTTGTGAATGGGATGAAGAGTATATTCAGAGCGACAGGATGAAGATATATTATGAATATGCGGAGGCCGCCATTCGAGGGGGCAGCGCCTATGTATGCACCTGTTCACAGGAAAAATTCAAGGAACTTACCTTGGCCTCCAAGGCTTGCCCGTGCAGAGGACTTGATGCCAAGGAACAACTTGGGCGATTTAGGGAGATGGTTGAAGGAGGATATAAGGAGGGCTCGGCGGTCCTGAGGGTCAAGACGGACCTGGACCATCCCAACCCTGCGGTCAGGGACTGGCCAGCCATGAGGATCATCGATCCGGCCAGCCATGCCCACCCAAGGGTAGGAAGCGATTTCAGGGTTTGGCCGCTGTATAACTGGGCCTCTGCAATAGACGATCATCTGATGGGGATTACGCACATAATAAGGGGACAGGAACATACCACCAACGCCGTTAGACAGATGTATCTTTATGCGGCTTTTGGGTGGGAATATCCTACCACCCTCCATTGTGGGAGGCTGACCATCGAGGGCGGCTCGCTCAGCAAGTCGGAGATTGAAAAGGGCATAAGGGAACGCGCATTTGACGGATATGACGATTTGCGCCTAGGGACCCTTGTCGCGCTGAGACGAAGGGGCATAGAGGCTCAGGCCATAAGGAAGCTGGTTTATGAGCTAGGCGTCAAGCCGAGCGACGCGGTGATAAGCTGGGATAACCTCTTTTCAATAAACCGGAAGTTGATAGATGGCGTTGCAAACAGGTATTTCGCTATCATAGACTCACCGGTAAGGCTCATGATAAGCGATTACCCGTATTCAGAGATCACTGTTCAACTTAAGAAACACCCAGATAGGTCTGAAACTAGGCACATCACAGTGAAGAAAAATGGGCCAGACCTAGAGCTATGGGTTGAAAGATCGGACATCGAAAGGATAGGGAAGGGCAACGAGTTCAGGCTCATGGGATTGGCCAATGCGGTGATCGTTGAAGTCGATCCAGCGGTTGCAAAATTTACCGGAAACGACGTATCTGCTGCTAGGGGGAAACAGCATATACACTGGCTTCCGATCTCAGATCATTTAGAATTGGAGCTTATTAACAGGGAAAACGGGCTCCAGCATGGCATGATAGAAACCAATATAGCATCAGAGCAGGCAGGTAGCCATGTACAGCTGGAAAGGAAGTTCTTCGCTGTGGTGGAGAAGGCAGAGGCTGGGAAGGTGAAGCTGATCTACACTTCCGCATAAATTTATTTCTTCTCCGATCAAGGGATACCTTAAAGGAAGGAGGATTTTAAGTGAGCCTCTGTTAGACGCGTAACAGTTCGTGCAATATATTAATTAATATGTCATCTGAGGCTAATGATATGAATGAAGTGTGCCCAGAATGTGGTGGCAGTCTGCTCTATGATATCTCGACGAAGCGGCATACATGCAAGAATTGCGGTCTCTATATGACGAAGGAGGAGCTGAGAAGATTAACTGATGAGAAGGCCAAGAAGGCACCGAGCAAGACTGAAAAACAGTCCGAATACCTGCAGTGGTGGCTGAGTAGGAAATAGGGCTCATAGCCTCACTGGTATGTATTAGGCTGGCCTGTAGTGAATTAACTTTGTAAAATATCATACATTTTCCATGTGCATCCGATAAGTTAAAAAGCCGTATAATTACGCTATTATCTTAAGCCGGGGTACCCTAGCCTGGTAGGGGGCAGGCCTGCTAAGTCTGTGGCCATTTGGCCTCGTGGGTTCAAATCCCACCCCCGGCGTTCTGGAGCCTAAATATTAAGAAATCATTTGTACTACGTAGATCTTATTTGACAATAAAATAGACGAATACGGGGGATGCAATTGCTATTAACGCATCATTAAATTGCTATGAGACGATCGCAGAAAGACATCCTCCAACGTTCAAGCGCGTGAGCTTCCTGTGGGGCTATCCCGCTTGCGGGTTCGTCAACCAGCAGGGAACTCCTTTCCCGATTTGGCAACACACGACTAACATCAGCCTGATGAAGCTAGTTTTATCTGCACCGGTATGAATTCTTGCATAGCCATCATTTGCATATTATCATCTTAAATAACATTTGAACAAAGTAACCGTTGTTGGAGGAAGCCCATATATATTTTCTTAGCTAAAGCATGAGCAGACACGATAAACGACGGTGCGTCTAAATATAAAAAGAATATAAATTAAGGATTGAGTAGAAAGGTTGTGACAAAGGATATAGTTGTAGTAAAGGTTGGAACTGCGGTGCTCACGGAGAACGGCAGAATAAGCGCTTCCCTTATCGAGAGCGTAAGTTCACAAATTTCCGAGCTGATGCCCACTAGATCTTTCATCATCGTAAGCTCTGGCGCCATTCTCGCCGGCATCTCTAAGATCGGGCTTACATTATCACCACAGGAGCTGGATCTTACTACCAAGCAAATGTGCGCGGCCGTTGGTCAACCATGGTTGATGTCGCTTTACAGTGACGCATTTGCCAAACGCAATATTATAACAGCTCAAATACTATTGACCGAAAATGACCTTGGAAACAAATACGAATACCAAAACTTCTGGAGGACCCTGAGAGCGCTGATAGTGAATAACATTGTGCCAATAATAAACGAAAACGATGTGGTTTCTACAAGGGAATTGATGCCGGTCAACCCATACGTACCTGACTACGTGAGATTTGGTGACAACGATAGGCTATCGGCGATAATTGCGACAAAGGTCAGGGCTAAGTCCTTGATAATCCTCACCGATGTAGATGGATATATATCTAACGGCTCTGTTATGAAGGAAATAGCAGATATACGGAACGAGCTTAAGGCTACAAAGGATAAGCCAAATAGATTTGGCAGGGGAGGGATGAAATCCAAACTGGAGGCGGCCGGCATAGCGTCAAAACATAAGACAACTACGTATATAGTGAACGGCAGAAGGCCCGGCATAATACGAAATGTGCTTTCAGGTGAATATACAGGTACAGCGGTCTTCCCAAAGGGTTCAAGCACCAGGTAAGTTTATAACGAACAGCGCAAATTTTTGAACTATTATGATGGCCTTGCAATTTGAAGTAGCCAATAAGGTTTTGGCATACATTGCCAGCCTTTTTATAGTTGGTAATTGATTTGTCAAGAAAGAACGACCACTTGGCCTTGGCCCAGTATCACCAGGATAGGATCGCGGTAGAGTTGAAAGGAAATGAAGCGCTGTTGAACAGAGGCTATGGCAGGGTGGAAGGAAAGAGGATAGTTTTAAGGACCTATGAAGCCCTGTACCTCCTTGAGAAGGAGGAAATCGAAGTTCGTGATGGAAAGAAAAAGCTAGGATATGCCGATCTTGTAAGGGATCTGAGGTTTCAAAGGGATGGCCTTTCAAAGTATCTGATATATAAGGACCTTCGGGACAAGGGATATGTAGTAAAGGAAGGACTGGATAGGGAGCTTTCCCTTAAGGCATATGAAAAGGGGGAATACGAGGGTAAACCATCTAAATACCTTATAGCGATAATGAACGAAGGAGAAAGGATAAGGGCTAAATCACTGGAAGGCGTTGTGAATGAAGCGATAAGGCAGTCAAAGGTGCCCATCATAGCCGTTGTGGATAGAAGAGGAGAGATAATTTACTATCGTGGCTTCTTGGTGGCCAATCACAATTGAGCATAGCCCCCCTAACGCTTATAGGGCTGGTTAGCAGCATATTAAAGGCGATAATCTAGTTGAGCTGGGTAGAGAAGTACAGGCCTCTCACTTTAGATAGGCTGATAGGCAATGAAGATAAACGCAGTGAATTAAAGGGATGGCTGAAGGGTTGGCATGTAGGAAGGAAGCCGGTTCTCCTCATAGGTCCTGCCGGTACGGGAAAGACTACAGCTGCACGTGCTCTGGCGGCCGACGCCGGCTACAGAGTAGTGGAACTAAATGCGAGCGACACCAGGACATCAGTGGAGCTGGACCGTAGGCTAAGCAGCATAACTCCGGTGGATCTGGAGGGTAAGAGGATACTGTTATTTCTTGATGAAGTGGATGGGCTCTTTACAAGGGGGGATTATGGAGGGGCCGAATTCATAATAAGCATAATAGATAAGATGGAAGTGCCCCTGATACTCGCTGCTAACGATGGAAGCCCTGAATTTATGAAAAAATTGAGGGGTAAGTGTCTGGTCCTTAACTTCTATCGTGTCCCTCTGAGGGAGCTTGAGTTGCTCCTAAAGTATATAATCAAGGTGGAGGGGATAGATGTTCCATTCAGGAAGCTTAAGGATATAGTCAAAGCCTCTGGGGGAGACGTAAGGTTCGCCATAAATTCACTGCAATCTTCAAGCGGGATGGAGGCCGGAACCGGCGAAAAGGACGCAAGTTCAGGTGGTATGGTGGACGCGATAAGCGGCGCCATGGCCGCATCGGATATCGATGAAGCGATTGGAGCTCTGTCAAAGTGGTCGGCGTCACCCGACGATAAGCTACGGGCCGTATATGCTACGTTGATTGGCTCGGCAGCCTCCGACCTAAGGACGCGGTTGGCAATCCTATCAGATGCCGATCTCCTACTGGGAAATATAAAGGCCGTACAGGAGTGGAGGCTTTACCGTTATTTTTATGCGATACTATCCAGGTCCCTGATGGGGCTGAACGCGCAGGTCAACGAATATTCGATACCATTTACAATGTTGAGGGAACTATGGAAGAGGAAACACTCGGTGGCCCTTGCCCAGAAAATATCCAGAGATATGAAGGTCTCCATCGGGTTCGCCTCGGTCGAAATCGAACCATTATACATCCTTATAGCTGATAAGATGGGCTGGAGCTCCGATGAAGAGGGGATGTCCAAATATATGGGCGCGGAAATGACCAGGATCAGAAATGGTTAAAGACGAGCTAGTAAAATGGATGGTATATTGAAAAAGGATGAACTGAGAGCAGAATTCAGCAGGGAGCGCCCCGAGCTGTACAGGGTGCCCCTTTTCGAGGAGAAGGGGTTCATCAGGAAGGTGTGCAAATCGTGTGGCAGGTACTTTTGGACCTTGGATGAAGGACGGGAGTACTGTCCCAATCAGCCATGCTCTAGGTACCAGTTTATAGGCAATCCATCAGGTGAGAAGCTTAACTATGTAGATACATGGAAAAAGATAAGGTCATTCTTTGAAGGGGAAGGGCACACCTATGTAAAGAGGTATCCGGTAGTAGCAAGGTGGAGGCCAGATCTATATTTCACCGTAGCATCCATAATAGACTTTCAGAGGATCGAAGGTGGGAGGGTTATATTCGAGTTTCCAGCCAATCCTCTGATCGTGCCACAGATAAGCCTGCGGTTTAACGATGTGATAAACGTGGGCGTGACCGGGCGTCATTACACTTCCTTCTGTATGGTCGGTCAGCATGCGATGAACGATCAGCACGGTTACTGGAAGGAGAGGACCATCGATCTCGATTATCATCTTCTGACTTCGGTGTTCGGCATCGCGCCTAAGGATATAGTATTTGTCGAGGACATCTGGGTGGGCTATGGCGCCTTCGGATATTCTCTTGAGTTCTTTGTAAAGAACCTGGAGCTTGGTAATGCGGTTTTCACGGAGTTCGAGGGAACTCCATCCTCATACAGAAGGTTCTCACCTACAATAGTGGATATGGGCGCTGGCCTGGAGAGGTTCGTGTGGCTTTTGAACGGGACCCCCACCAGCTACGATGCGGTTTTCGGAGAGGTTGAAAAGAAGTTCATTGACCGCAATTCCATTTCTCTGGATGTGGAGGGCGTAAACGAGTTCTTCAAGGAGGCAGGTCAGATAGACCTTTCTGAAGTTACCAGCCCTCAAACTGTAATGAAGGACCTTCTTCATTCTTTCAACTACAGTGACAAACAGCTTGACTCCTTATACAAGATGCAGGATATGTATGCGTTGCTGGATCATACGAGGACGCTCCTTTTCGCGCTTGTGGATGGGGGACTGCCAAGCAACGTTGGTGGTGGCTATAACCTGAGGGTCATACTTAGGCGGTCACTGGACATAATCAGGAGGAATGCATGGAGCATAGATATTTATGAACTGATGGAGTGGCACTCAAGCCACCTTAAGGATATGTATCCCGAACTTGGCGAGTCCATTGAAGCTGCCAGGGAGGTGATCAAGGTCGAATCGGACAGATATACGGTTACCTCGGAGAGGGCTGGTAAGATAGCTGAAGGGTACAGGCACAAACAGGTGACAGTAGACGAGCTGGTGAAATTATATGAGTCTGATGGCATCACACCTGAACTGTTTCAGAGGGCAGGCATAATATCTGAGGTGCCAGCCGAATTCTATGAAAAGCTGACAGAGCGGCACGGTAATCCGCATCCGGAGGCACAACCGAAACCGATCTTTAACGGTCGGGGGGTCCAAAAGACCGAACTCCTCTTTTATCAGAATAAGTACCTGTTTCAATTCAGGGCAAAAGTACTGAAGGTTGATGGACCATATGTTATGCTAGACAGGACCGCCTTCTATGCCAGGTCGGGAGGACAGGAACCTGATACCGGCTATATAGAAGGAAAGGCGGTCGTGGACGTAGTGAAGTCGGATGACGTAATAGCCCACAGGGTAGATGACGGTAATTTCAGAGAAGGCCAGGAAGTGGAATGCTCGGTTAACAGCAAGAGAAGGCTGGCACTGATGAGACACCACTCGGCCACGCATATATTGAACGGAGCCGCAAGGGAGCTGCTTGGACCGTGGGTATGGCAGAATTCCGCCTTTAAGGATGAACAAAAGGCCCGTTTGGATATAACTCATCACTCGCATTTGACAAAGGAACAGGTCAGGGCTATCGAGGATCTGGCAAACTCGGTAGTAATGAACGATCTGGAGATGAGCACCGAGGTAATGCACAGGAACGAGGCTGAATCAAAGTATGGCTTCAAAATTTATCAGGGGGGGGTTACCCCTAGCGACAGCCTGCGGATAGTCAGCATCAAGGGGTTTGATACAGAGGCGTGTGGTGGAACGCACTGTGATAGGACAGGCCAGGTGGGCCCCATAAAGGTGCTCAGGGCCGAGAGGATACAGGATGGTGTAGAGAGGTTGGAATTCGTTGCAGGTGAAGCAGCGCTGGACTATTTCAGGGGTAGAGAGGACTCGCTTTCAAGGATTGCAACGGAGATCAGAGCGCCTGATGATTATTCGAACGACCTGTCGGTTCCGGTCAAGGAACTGGTTTCAAAGCTGAAGGTTGAGGAAGAAAAGAGGAAGAGGCTGCTGACGATTTTAGCGGGTTACGTATCAGGTGACGCTGAACGGTCATCCTCTCGGTTCATGGTAATCGATGGGGAGGGCCTTGATTCTGGTGATCATATATACCTAGGGGACGGACTTACAAGGGATCGCGATCTGGTATACTTGGGCGTATGGAAGCTTAAGCAAGGGTATGGGTATATCATATTTGCGGGCGGAGAAATGCGCAAGCCCATCGATGCAAAGGCCATCTCCGATGCCCTGATCAAGGAATTCGGTGGGAGGGGGGGCGGAAGAGGAGGGAGGATGGCGCAGGGCGCCATGGATCATTATGATGGTAAGCGTGCGAGGGAGTTGATTGGGGAATTAATCGGCGACAAAGGTCAGGGCGTACGCAATGACAGCCTGTAGATAGTGGATAGGGCAAAATAGCCCGGTCATCCAGGGCCGATATTATAGCACAAAATTTATAGCCTGTGTCTTGAATGGTAAGATGCGGTAGCGATCCTAAGTGTTGCCAGTTAAAACCGGGAAGAAATTTGAAGTTACTATAGGGCCTCCTAAGTTAACGAAGTTTGAAAGGGCAAGGATACTCGGTGCGAGGGCGCTCATGCTTTCAAATGGCGCGCCGCCATTTATAGACTACATGTCCAAGTTCAGAAGTTCACTGGATATAGCACAGGAGGAGCTAAAGAGCAAGGCCCTCCCGATATCCGTAAGGCGGGTACTCCCCTCAGGAATTTATCAGGATATACCTCTTGATTATCTTCTATGAGAAGAGCTGAGCGCCTCTACGCCCAGTTTATAGTTATATCCATCGCTCAACGCTCTGGCGCTCGCCTCCAGTATGTTGTCTGAGACGGCCGCCGTAGCCCATCTATCCTTTCCGTCCCCAAATTCTATTAAAACGCGTACCGATGATGCCGTACCCCTATCGCCGTCAAATACGCCAACCTTATAATTAAGAAGCTGAACATCCCTTAGCAATGGGAACTTCCGGAGTACCCCTTTCCTCAGCGCGTTATCAAGCGCGTGGACAGGGCCGACCCCCTTTTCCCGTTCATACAGGACTTCGTTGTCCACTTTCACTATTACTTCACCTTCAGACTCAACGGTCCTGTTGACGTTCCTGGCAGAAGCCATCCAGTAAAGCATATTGAAGGAGTCCCTGTATACACCTCTGTTTTTCAACAGTATGAGCTTGACTGTAGCATCCGCACTTTCAACGGACAGTCCGCCCTTCTCTAGCTCCTTTACCTGCGTAAGCGTGTCCGTTATGAGCCTATCCTCCTTATCGACATCCAAGCCTAGGTCTTGCGCGTACTTCAGCACGGCAGCCCTTCCGGCCAGCTCCGATACTACATAGTTTCTAGTATTTCCAATGAGCTCCGGGTCAACATGTTCATATGCACGGCTATCCTTGATCATAGCGTCAACATGAACTCCGCCCTTGTGGGAGAACGCATATCTGCCAACATATGGCTGATAAGGGTCCGGCGTAATGTTAAGCAGGTCATACACATACGATGATAGCGCTCTTAGTTCCTTCAAGGAGCTGGGAGAACGCTCATTCCCTCCTATGGCGCTGATGCCCATTTTTAGTTCCAGGCTCGGTATTATCTGGATGATGTCTGCATTGCCACACCTTTCACCTAGCCCATTTACGGTGCCTTGGATTTGATTAAACCCCTCGCTGGCGGCCAGGAGGGAGTTAGCGACCGCTACTCCGGAATCGTTATGAGCATGGATGCCAAGGTCCCCCCCTACGTTCTCCTTGATATCCCGAACAACCTTCAGCGCATGCTGGGGCAGGGTGCCACCGTTAGTATCGGCTAGCACTATCGTTCTCGCGCCAGCCTCCTTCGCAGTTCTTATTGTTGAAATGGCGTACTCACGGTTATCCATATATCCATCAAAGAAATGTTCTGCGTCGTAGATGACCTCCATCCCATGCTTTCTGAGATATTCTATGGATTCCGATATGATCGTCAGATTATCGTCTGCGGTTATCCTTAGTACCCCCTCTACATGTAACAGCCACGACTTACCGAAAAGAACGGCGTACCTGACGTCGGAATCAACTATGCTCCTTAGGCTCGGATCTTCAGCAGACCCCTTTTTCTTTGTAGCCCCAAACGCAGCTATCTTCGAATTCTTGAAGCTGTAGTCCTTGATCCTTCTGAAGAATTCCAGGTCCTTTGGGTTTGAACCGGGCCAGCCGCCTTCGATGAAACTTACGCCTACCCGATCCAGCCTTGTCGCTATTTCGATCTTATCCTGAAGGGAAAAGGCGACGCCTGTAGTCTGTGCACCGTCCCTGAGCGTAGTATCAAGTATTTCTATTCTTCTGTTTCCCTGCATCATCTTACCCTGATCAATCAAGCGGACACCCTTTGCTAGCGGACCCAACCGATGCGGCATACCTTAGCAGCCATTTTGATTTAGTGTTTGGCTTTCGCCTTTCCCATTTTACGTACCTAAGCCTTAGTTCTTCGACGCTTATCATCAGATCAAGCTTCCTTTGCTTCAGGTTTATCCTTATCAGATCGCCATCCTTAACCATGGCTATCGGTCCCCCTATGGCGGCCTCCGGTGTAACGTGCGCTATGCAGGGCCCTCTGGTGCCACCGGAAAATCGGCCGTCTGTAATAAGCGCAACATGATGATCTAACCCCATCCCTACGACAGCGCTTGTAGGGCTGAGCATCTCCCTCATTCCTGGCCCTCCACGGGGACCTTCGTACCTTATGATGATAACGGCACCCTTGGCTATGCGGCCAGCAGTTATTGCTGAATAAGCCTCCTCCTCAGAGTCAAAAGTCACGGCAGGGCCTTCGAACGAGTACTCAGAGTCCCCCAGCGCCGCTGTCTTGATTACGGCCCCTTCAGGGGCTAGGCTCCCCCTTAGCACGGCTATACCTCCTTCTGAGTGAACCGGCCTATCCAGCGGCCTTATTACCTCTTCATCAACGATATTACCCATATTGGCTATATCGCCGATCTTCAGGCCGGATACGCTGTTCTGGGTCAGGTCAAGAAACTTAGCCAGTCTTTTGATTATGGCAGGTACTCCACCAGCCCTATGAAGGTCCTCTAACATGTACCTGCCGCCTGGATATATTGGCGCTATATGAGGCACTAACCTCCCTATCCTATCGAAGTCCTCTAGGCTTATCGCTATATTTCCTTCGTTAGCCGCAGCCAGCAGGTGTATCACCGTATTGGTTGACCCTCCTAGCGCCATATCAACTGTTATAGCATTTTTCATGGCGCTATCTGTGACCAGCTGCCTTATGGTGGTCCCGCTCCTTATCAGTTCCATGATCGTCCTGCCGGTTCTGTATGCAATATCCCTTCTTTCTTCAGATGTCGCCAATGCCGTTCCAGCGTAAGGAAGGGAAAGGCCCATGGCCTCAACTATGATGGCCATGCTGTTGGCAGTAAAGAGCCCGCTGCAGGAGCCCGCCGCAGGGCACGCCACCCTTTCAATCCTCTGCAGCTGGAGCTCATTTATCTTTCCAGCCTTGTACTGGCCGACAGCTTCAAATACATCGATCAGGCCAATGGATTTATCATCTAGCCTTCCGGCGGCCATAGGCCCGCCAGTCAGCATGACAGTAGGTACGTTGACCCTGATCGCACCCATTAACATACCAGGTGTTATCTTATCACAGTTGCTAATGGTTATAAGCGCGTCGAATTGGTGGGCATTTACCATAGTTTCAACGGAATCCGCTATGAGCTCCCGTGAAGGAAGAGAATATTTCATGCCTTCATGGCCCATGGCTATACCATCGTCGACTGCTATTGTATTGAACTCAAAGGGGATCCCACCGGCTTCCCTGACGCCTCTTTTTACGTGTTCCACCAGTTCCCGAAGGTGGATATGGCCAGGAACTATCTCTGTAAAGCTGTTTGCAATACCTATGAAGGGCTTATTGAAATCCTCATCCTTTAGCCCATCGGCTCGTAGTAGAGATCTATGGGGCGCCCTGTCCACACCCTCTTTAACGTTAACGCTTGGCATGTTTCAACTGGCGGCATATTGTATAAAAAGGTTTTTGTGTTTTGGCGGTGACGGCAGGCTTGATCTGGCATTGAGAGAAAACATATGCTGCCCGTAAAGGACGGGCCATAGGGGGGTCTAACATAAAGGGCTTATTGATCAGCGGGCAGCTACAATAACTTAACCCACAGGTAGAAGTTGGCTAGTTTCATGTATGCCAAAAAAACTTTAAATGCTCACCCATTGATGTCCAGCTATGCACTTTGAAAGGGGCATCAAGGTGCCCGCCGAAAGGCTTCCGATACTTATAGGTCGGAAGGGCGCCATAAAATCCAAGATCGAGAGGGAGTTTGGAGTGAAGGTGTCTGTGGACAGTAGGACCTGTGATGTACTGGTAACTACTGACGACCAGCAGGCCGACCTGTACCTCGCGACGCAATTTATAGAAGCGATTGGGAAGGGTTTTTCCCCGCAGCGATCTGCAAAGTTGAAAGAGGAAGGGTATGCCCTGGGAACACTTGAATTAAGAAAGTATGTGAATACAAAGGATGGGCTGTCCAGAATCAAGGGCAGGCTAATAGGTTCCAACGGAATAGTTAGGAAGAACCTTGAGGAGTTGACCGGTACTGAAATATCCATCTACGGGCATTATGCGGCTGTCATAGGTGATGTGCAGGGGCTGAAGCTAGCCCTGAACGCACTTGAAGAGCTGGCCAGCGGTAAGAAACACGGTGGAGTTTACTCCAGGCTTCAGAAGGTTAGGAGCATAAATAAAAGGAAGGGATTGGAACTCTGGGAGGAGCAGTCTTGAACAAAACAGAATTTCAGGAGATATCCCCCAGCGAATTCTTTTACAGGAACAGGGACCTTGCGGGGTTCAGCAACCCGTCCAGGGCACTATACTCCACAATAAGAGAACTCGTAGAGAATTCCCTGGATGCGTGCGACCTGTTCTCCATATATCCAAAGGTCTATGTCAGGCTGACGGGGCTTGAGAATCAATCAAAGGAGGATGTTAAGGAATATACGCTTGTGATATCAGATAACGGCTCAGGTATTCCCAATGAAAAGATACCTCTGGCACTGGGAAAGGTCTTCTTCGGAAGCAAGTTCAAGCTTAAACAATCCAGGGGGATGTTCGGCATGGGTGGGACCATGAGCATGCTCTATGCCCAGATAACCACCAACAAGCCCATAACCATAACCAGTTCCGTTGATGGGAAGACTTATCACCGCTACAGGATGATTATAGATATAGAAAAGAACCAGCCCACGGTTCTGGACTACTCCTCAGGCGACTCCAAGGGGTGGAGGGGAACGAGGATCGAATTGAACCTGATGGGGGACTATCTAAGGTCTGCATCCAGGATAGTTGAATATTTTAACAAGATAGCCTTGGTTACGCCATATGCCGAGATAGCGTTCCTGGATCCTATGGATCGGCTTTTCGTATATGCAAAGGGGACTGACCAAATGCCGACTCCTCCGACCGAGGTACTCCCTCATCCTCTGGGGGTGGATGTAGAGGGACTTCGTAGGGCAATAAGGAGCTGGAAGGGTGGAGGGATAAGGAGTTTCCTTATCAAGAACTTTCACAGGGTGGGCCCCGGCATAGCTGATAAGTTCCTTGAATATGTAATGATAGATCCGACAAGGGATCCCAGAACGCTTTCAAGCGAAGAAATGGCCTCCTTAACGAATTCCCTTCAGACGTTCGGCAAGTTCCTCCCGCCGGATGGCAGGTGCCTTTCTCCGCTTGGCAGGGAGATACTCCTTACCGGAATAAACAAAGAATTGAACCCCGAGTTTGCGGATGTAGCCATAAGGGCGCCTGCGGCTTACGGGGGATTTCCATTTGTGGTTGAAGTAGGGCTGGCATATGGTGGGCAGATCAAGAGCGATAAATTATTGCTCTTCAGGTTTGCAAACAGGATACCGTTGCTCTATGATGAGGGAAGCGATATAGCTTGGAAGGTGCTTATGGAGGATATTGACTGGAACCACTATAAGGTGCCCATGGAGTCGCCCCTTGTAATAATCACTCATATATGCTCAACAAAGATTCCGTATAAGACTGTAGGAAAGGAATATATCTCGGACAGGCCAGAAATAGAAAGGGAGCTTAAGAACGCCATTAAAGAGGTACTGAGGGGGCTCTCACTGTACCTTGGAAAAAAGAGCAGCATGGAAAACATACAGCGAAAGTATAACATATACGCCAAATATCTCCCTCTGATCGCGCAATTTTCTACATCCCTGGCAGATAGAAAGAGGAAGCCCAATATCCAGCTGCTTCTGGGAGAAGGATCTTTGGATATTTTTACGTAAGGGTGAATGATATCATATTTTCCGAAGCAGCGGATGAATTTGCGGGCAGAATAAGGGCCAGATTGCCGTCCTGAAGGTTCACGGGCATTAACCTTTTTATAATCGCAAGGAGCAGGCCCCCCATGAAAGGAGCAGACCGAAAATCCATCGTCAAGGATCAACTACACGAGATGGGGGTTAGGATATATGATCTGCTTGATAGCGGTAAATATCCGGATATCGAGATGCCCAGCCGCTCCGTAAAGAACATAGAATATGACTCGAAGCTCAGGCAGTATGTGCTGGGGCCCACAAGTGTAAAAAGGAACGCGAAAAACATTAAACACATAAGGCCATTTACCCAGTTGGTCTGGTTAGCGTCGTTCAGCAAGGAGCTTCTTTCTAACAGGAAGACATCCACTCTCAGGGATATATTTTATTCGGCGCAGGCGTACAACATAGACTTCGAAGATCAGAATGAATCAGACGAAGTAATTACCGAGCTCGAGTCCATACTTGGAAAAGCCAGAGAGGATTTTAACGTCTATCCAGAAGAGCGCAGCGCCATATTTGGGGATCTGACCATCGAGTACACTGTCCCCGGTTATGAAGGTAAACGGCTTGATTTGACATCCCACCCGGACGGCGTCATGATAGGACCGGCCCTGACAACCGCTGCGTTCGCACAGACAAACGCCGAAATGGTTTTGGTCATAGAAAAGGGGGCATTATTCACAAGGTTCGTAGAAGAAAAGGTCTACAAGAAATACAACGCGATATTAATAGATACGGTGGGTCAACCTCCGCGCAGCACCCGTTATATGATAAGGAGGCTCCATGAAGAATTAGGATTACCGGTATACGTGTTCACGGACGCGGACCCATGGGGAATGCACATAGCAATGGTGATAATATCAGGTTCCGCCAACGCCGCGCATTTAAGGGAGTTGACTACGCCGGACGCCAAATGGGCCGGCGTCTGGGCTTCAGATATAAATAAGTATAAACTGCCTCATGACCCTCTCACGGAACTGGACGTAAAAAGGCTGTTCGAGTTGAAAAGCGACCCGCGTTATGGGGAAAAGCTGTGGAAGGATGAAATGGCCACCTTTTTGAAGTATAAAAAAAAGGCTGAACAGGAGGCCTTTGCCAGATACGGATTAACTTATATAGTTGATAAATACCTACCCGATAAGCTTAAATTATTAAAGGAGCAATGAAACATGAGTTTTGAAAAGATTAAGGGTCCAACAGCTAAGGTCATCGGGATCATAGCGGTAATAATAGGGGCGTTGATAGTCTATTATGGTTATTTATCATTAAAGAGCGTGAACTTGATACTAGTGGGTATGTACTACATGGCTGGGGCCCTTGTTATACTGGCCGGCGTGGTAGTGTTAATAGTTAAGATAGATGGCCACTCGGCTGAAGGGTCAACCGGCGCTTCAGGCACGGAGAAGAAGGGTAAGCCCTAAAGGTAGAGAAGAAGGGTAAGGCCTAAAATGTACATCACAAACCAGCCCAGAATGAAAATTCCGATCCCATGATAGGACCCCTTTTTCATGGTCGCTACCTTCAGAAAGCTATTTGATCGGACCATTATGAAAGACGCCGCGTAGGCGATAACCGGCATGATAAACGCCAAGTAAGATGACATATGGGCATAAATTACAAAAGCGCTTCCGATTCCTGCTGCTATGGCTAGGATGGACCTTAATAGGTATAGCTTATTTAGCTGTTTGGTCTTTGCTTCTTCCATGGATTTTTTATCTGACTTGGAACTCTTTTTTTTAGCAGACAAGCTTAACGTACTACTAGCTGGTTCGTACGTTAATAATATTTACGGCTTGGGTGAAGACAGGTTTTTACTGGTGACCAGGGGGATGAAGCCCATAGCGGTCAACATAGACCTGAGGTTGGGTATCTGGACTTCGAGCGAAGTTCAGGTTGAAAGGGTAACCAGTGAACAGACGACAGCCATGAGGAAATTGATAACTGGAAGGCGGATAGACAGCGTGACATCCCCAAAAGGGGAACGCATAGTTATGTTCGATCTATTTAGGAGCAAGCTCGTCCTGGAGCTCTTTGGCAAGGGAAATATGTTGGTCCTTGATGACGCTTCCGTGATACAGTTCGCGCTAAGGGAGGAGATATACAGGGACAGGTCGCTGATCAGGGGTAAAACATATTCTCTGCCACCCTCAAGGGGCAGGCCGCTCCTTGACATAACGTCGATGCCGCCGGATTTTGAAGCCAACGTTCCGGTGGCCAAGTACCTTGGAACCAGCATTTCGACACCCCGAAAGTTCATAGACGAGCTGCTCTATAGGCTGTCGATCGACCCCGTCAGGCCGGCCAGTTCCCTCACAGACGAAGAAAGGCGGAATATAATAGCGGAAGCTATAGAAATGACGGAGGAGGTCCGGCGGTCTGATACGATATATATTTACAGGGACGATTTACATAGACCCTCTGCGCTCTCCTTTATCAGGCTTAATCATCTTGGCGAAGGGGAAATGATTAATGGGGTACTCCATGGCCTGGAAACGGTATTTTCAGGCCTCTCGGTGGGGGAGGAGGCTAGAGAGGAGGGACATCGTAGAGCTGAAATAGAAGCTCAAAGGAAGGCCCTGTCGATTCACCTTGAAAAGGGGCGAACGCTTCGTGAATTGGCGAGTGCAATGATGGCCGGCGAAACGTCAAAGGTGGCGGATATAGCCAGCAAGGCCGGCTATATGATAGATGGAGGAAAGCTATCCATTGACAACATTGTAGTAAATCTTGAGAACACGTCGAGCGCCGCTTCGAGGATATACGACTTGGCAAAGGACGTTGAAGCTGGTTCTCATAAGCTTGAAGCGGCCATAAATAGGCTGGAGAGTTCGATGCCGGTTACGAAGAAGGCTAAGGTTAAGGTCCTCAGGGCTAAGAAGTGGTACGAAAGCTTCAGGTGGTTTTATACGTCTGACGGATTGTTTATCATAGGCGGAAGGGATGCCAGCGGCAATATCACGCTGCTCAAGAAGAGGCTCGAGGCTGGTGACCTTGTATTCCACGCTGATGTTCCGGGCTCGCCATTCTTTATACTAAGGGGTAAACCTTCAGAAATATCAAAGATTGAAGTAGCGACAGCAACTATTTCATTCAGCAGGGCTTGGAGGGAAGGACTCCTCGCTGGTGATGTTTATTATGTGGACGCGGCCCAGGTCAGTAACACCGCGCCATCGGGCCAGTTTCTGGCTCACGGTAGTGCTATGATCTATGGTAAAAAGGAGTTCATAAAGGGGCTCAAGTTGGATCTGGGGGTTGGAGCCTTTGATGATGACGGGACTATGAAAGCCTACTGTTCACCTATAACCAGCGCTGATAGGTATTGCGATTACTACGTGGAAATAGTGCCGGGCAGGCTTTCGCAGGCGACCGTTGCTAAGAAGGTCTATCACATGTTGGTTGAAAACTATCATGACAGCACCCCCTCCATTGAGGATATCCAACGCTGCCTGCCTGCCGGCAACTCCGATATCCTGGGCTTGAGAAGAGGTAGACACACAGGGGGTAATGGTCAAGTAGGGGAACGCCATACGCCCGTTGATCTACGTAATGCATAGGGTGGCTACAGGTGAATTCGATATTCCAAGAGGAGATAACGGCGTGCAACAGGTGCTCAAGGCTGGTCAAATATAGAACGCAGGTGCCACCAGCAAAGAGGTTCGAGCATTATAACTACTGGAGGAAACCGGTGGCAGGTTTCGGTGATCCGCAGGCAAAGCTGCTCATAGTTGGCTTGGCGCCATCGGCTCATGGGGGGAACAGGACGGGCAGGGTTTTTACAGGTGATGAGTCCGGTCGCTTCCTGTTTTCAGCCCTTTACAGGGCCGGGCTTTCCAGTTCGCCGTCCTCTGAGGAAAGGGGTGATGGAATGACCTTACATGGTGTATATATTACCGCGATAGTCAAGTGCGCTCCGCCTGCAAACAAACCACTAACTATTGAAGCAGAAACATGTATCGACAATTTTTTTCGCCGGGAGCTCGATGCGCTCAAGCCGAAGGCCATACTCGCCCTAGGCGGGTTTGCGTACATGTGGACCATTAAGGCCCTTGCAAAGAATGGCGTTGACACGTCATCAGCAGGCCGGTTTGGCCATGGGGAGGCTTACAGGGTTGGCGATGACGGCCCATGGATCATCTGCTCATACCATCCATCACCTCAAAATACCTATACGGGTACCCTTACGGCCGAAATGTTTCTATTGACGCTTTTGAAGGCGTATGAACTTTCGGTTAATGTCGGGTGATAAAGGAGTACAGCGGATCGGAAGGAACCGTGCGGGGCCAGTGAACGCCTTGCTTTAAATCGAGACGCAATACTCCTGAAAAGATGAAGGTCGCATGCTTTCGATTGTGCTGTTAAAAGTCAGTCGTTCTCCAGTTCGAGAGTACCCTTTAGATTCCTGATCCCTCCAAGCAGCTTTCCATCTAGCATGTACGCATTAAAATCTATCAAGCGTCTTTCAAAGAAGGGGATCTTCATTCGGGGGTTTCTGAGCCCCATCCCAGGAATGAACTGATTGAATGGTGGGATCAAAATGAAAGATGGCAGCTTCCCCGTGTCTTGGATAAGCCACACGGGATATTTTGAACTTCCATATCTGATAAATAGGTGCAAGTGCGCCATGATTATACAGTCCGAAGTGGCTACTGCCTTGCTGGGTCTCGCATGGCCGTGCAATATGCCATAGCTTCTTCCTTGGCTTTTTAGGACAGTGCCGCTCGGAGAGAAGACAGTTACGTAGCTAGGCAGGATTCTTTCAATAGATCCGTCATGGTTCCCTTTAACCAGGTTTACTTTGAACGATGCGTTTATTTCCTCCAGTAGTTCCAACAGCTCAGATATCTCTTCGGAGCCGGGGAACGTTATGGTGTTCTTGAGATCGCCAAGAATGTATAGCTCGGAGGCGTTGGAGGATGATGATAAAAGCCTGATGTAGTTTTTATAAGTTCTCGTAAGCGGGGGGATATGTATGCCCCTCCTCATCGCCTCAAACTCGTATCCGATATGGAGGTCCCCTATGACCAAGTATTTTTTATCGATTTCAAGCGCAGGGATATCATCAACCAGCCTGATCAAGGGCGGTCGGCTACTTTATCTGGATATATCAGTTGATGGAGGGGGTGACGCTGGCTTAAAAAGTGGAATCACTTCGTTAAACGCATATTTTACGATATCCTCCTGTGTTCCCTGCGAAAAGATCGTTATTACGCTATTTCTGGTTAACCCTATAATTTGGTTGGCAGATCTGACCTTCACTACTATATACCAGAGCAGGCCGTGTGTTTGATATTCCTTGAAGAGTTCAGTATCTGACAATCCTTCTCCATATAATGCTAATACATTTACACTGGGGATATCCACTTGGTCAAAGAACGCCACCCTGGTTTCTTCGAGGCTCCTTCTATAGTATTCTAGAAAAGCCTCCGGGTCAATCCTTGCTTCAACTATGGTTCCTGGCTTCATGAATAAAATCTTACTCAATGTATTGGCTATTTCGTTTGCAATTCTCTTTTTGGCTAAAATTAACAGGAAAGTCTGGTCAACCAGCGACCTGATAAAGAAAGGTATCTTTGAAGTTGAAACAGCAGGCTTCCTGCCTTCCTTGAGGCCAAGGTAAACTATGTTATCCCTATAAAAGTCCCCTATGAGCGTTCCATCCTTTATCTCCCTCACCTCGATCTCCGTCTTTAGGCTAAGGCCAGCCTCTGTATCCTCTGTCGAGTTCCGAAACCCCTGTAGCTTTTCTCCGAACATTTCTAGAGGATCATCAGAAAGGACCTTGAACAGCTTACCGGCTATCATTTTCAAGGGGCTAAAGGTTATGCTCATTAAAAACCTTTACTGGCCAAACGGCCTATCTTGGCTAATCTATCAAATTAGGCGATGTTTAATTCGATCGTATAGGGTAAACTTTTCATGAGGAGGAAAATTGTGGCTATTGGCGTTATAGCACTGGCAAATATGTACGGGCTAATCTCCGCCAGCCCTTTCCTTTTTAAAGCGAGCTTTGATGCGAGTTCGCTGTATCCATTAAATGAGCGCAAATTTGAACGCGAATCAGACAATTTTTGTACCCTCGGTACTCCCGGCCGATATATTGACGATGATCTATAACGATTCATTATCGATGCCACTGGAATTTAATTTGAACGGTATGAGTGTACAAAGCGTAAACGATACGTACTTCGGAGAGTACTAGAACACAGGGAACGTTACACTAAGTGTTTATCTCCTGGATAACTATACAAATCCCGTCGTCTATTATTCAAGCCTGGCTAAGCCTGTAAGCGGTATATTAGATATCCTTTTATTGATAGTTGCAGGTATAGCCCTCCTTATAGGAGGGGCTGTAACAGCAGTCATATGGTTGTTGATGAGAAGGAGCCGTCCCTCAGTTAAAGAATACAACGGTTTCAATAGTAGCAAATATCTCCGTAATTCCAAGGTTTTAAGTGAAGGCTCCGCAAAAACATCTTGGGTAACTATTTTTGTCATAATTCCCAATTTTTGACATAAAGTGGCCCCCAATCAGCAAATTACCCGAACATAATTTTATTGTCCTTGTTCGCCGTTAAATATAATTAACGAAGCTTGATAGGAATATGGATTAGCTGGTGGGCGACGATTCAGGGGTTAGCCCAGTCAACGATCACTCACAGGCAAGGTGCTGCACAAAAAGATATACTGATCCATGGATGTGATGTAAAATCTGCGCATTAAGGGCCTCTGGAGGATGTACGCAAACCTTTTTATCAACCAGCTTATAAAAAAAGGCCATGGCGGAGCTAGATGGAAAGGTTTTATTCATAACTGGCGCATCTTCGGGCATAGGGTCGGCGGCTGCAAAAGTGGCTTTCAGGGAGGGCGCACTGCTGGCTTTAAACTACCATGAACATGAGGGAGGAATAAAAGAGCTGCTTGAAGGCCGTGATGGGGAAGCGAGGGTCCTTTCGGTTAAGGGTGATGTGACAAGAAGTGATAACGTTAGGGCAATGGTAGGATCGGTTATCAAAAAATTCGGTAAGATCGACGTTCTCATCAACAACGCAGGGGGTTTGCCTGAAAGGAGGCCTTTCCTCCAAACCGATACGGAATATTGGGATAAGCTCCTAAGCATTAACCTCAGGTCGGCATATATCGTAACAAGGGAAATTCTTCCCGGTATGGTTCAAAGGGGAGGTGGTGTCATCATAAACATATCATCAATCGCTGCGGTGGCGGGGGGAGGTATGGGGGCTTCGGCATATGCAACAGCAAAGGGGGGATTGGCTACCTTCTCTAGGGCGCTTGCAAAGGAATTTGGAACTAAGGGGATCAGGGCCATATCGGTTTTGCCAGGACTGATAGATACTCCATTTCATGAAAAGGCAGGCACAAAGGACCTAAATGAATGGGCAAAGAGGTCGGTCATGCTCGGCAGGGTTGGAAGGGCCGAGGAGGTTGGCGAGTTAATCTCCTTTTTGTCAAGCGACAGGGCCAGTTATATTACCGGTGTAAGTATTCAGATTGATGGCGGCTGGGCATATTGAGCGTATGACGCCATTAACCATACACAGGAAGGTCCATAGGTGATGATTTAGTCCCCTTGCTCTTAATTATTTTCCTTTCAAAATAAACTAGAAGGGATATTGTAACCACTTCAAGTAAAAATATAACGTAAAGGAAATAGTTTCCTAGAAATATAATGCCTGCTAGCAAATATATTAATGAAATGCCATTTAAAAAATAGGACGCCATACGAGGGCCAAGGTCCAATAGATGAAGGGTTCCAATGGCCAATATGAAAATGAAAAAGGCCAAGCTTAGATAAGGAGAGGCCAACCCAATGGAAAGGATGAACATGATGAGGTAAGCTACAGAAATTACAATATGAAACGTCCCGATAAGGAGGTTGGATTTCATTTGCGAATAAAGCCTTGGGCGGTTCCATTTAACTATTTCTAAAAAATTGATTTAATGAAGTGTTTAATAATGAATATTTCTTACACCAAGTTCCCATGTAGCCGACGAACCTCATGAGGGATACTGGCATGAAGCTCACGAGCTTTAGCGTGAGAGGATGCCACATGGTAAAACTTTACCGGAAGAAGTAGATAATTCAATATGTCGAAAGGTTTAAAGGGATCGATTGTGCATTTAAATAAATGGTTAAGCTGGAATATGAGGACTCCTTCGTCAAAGCCGCTGGCATGCTGGGAGGAGAGGAATATGTACGCGTCGCTCGAGCCCTTCTTAATAATGTAGACGCCACCGATGAGGAAATAGCTAGCGCTACGGGTCTTAAAATAAATATAGTGAGGAGAGTGCTTTATGCGCTCTTTGAAAGGTCACTTATAATAGGTATAAGGTTTAAGGACCCTAAAAAGGGCTGGTACGTATATAGATGGAAGGCGCAATCTGATGCAGTGGATACATTCCTGATGCGGGAGAGGAGAACCGTGCTTCAGAAGCTGACCGAAAGGCTGGAATATGAAAAATCAAACAGTTTTTATTATTGCGGCACACCTACCTGCAAGAAGAGAACGTTTGAAGAATCAATGATGGACCTCTTTAAGTGTCCAGAGTGCGGTAATACGCTTACACCATACGATAACTCAGAATTGATCAAGGCGATCGAGTGGAAGATAAATCAGATAAACGAAGAAATGGAACAGAAAAAAAGGGAGACGGAGAAGCCGATAGCGCCAAAGGAAAAGTAACATCCCCATTGCTGGGCGCTAAAATTAGCTTTCCTTCCCTACTCTCGCAGCTATTATGACCGAATCCCAAACAGGCGAAAATGGTGGCGCATAAGGAATTCCAGAGAAAAAGAGATCGTTTAGGTTGAATTTAGCCTGAATGGCCACGCTCAATGCGCTGATCCTCCCCCATGCTCCACGCCCGAGCGCCTGAGCCCCCACAATGGCCTTTGATTCAGCTAGGTATACCAATTTGATTTTTATTTCACTTCCACCCGGATAGTATCCTGCCATATTTTCCCCTTCAATGGTAACCGATCGTACGTTCATGCCTGCGGCCCTGGCGGCCTTTTCAGTAAGCCCTACACCACCTATCTCCATATCATAGAACTTGGTTATAGAGGAGCCCACTGTTCCAGGGAAAGCCAAATCCCCACCCGTAGCATTCGTTCCAGCTACATATCCCTCCTTATTGGCCTCGGGCGCGAGCGGGACATATACCGGTCCCCCGGTTATCATGCTCCTGATTTCCACGTTATCCCCAGCAGCGAATATGGATGGATCTGAAGTGAGCATGTGATCATCAACGGCTATCGCCTTTGTGCTTCCAAGCTTAAGGCCCGCCGTACGAGCAAGGTCGGTATTGGGCTTAACTCCCATGGAAAGGATCACGCCGTCAAAAGATGCTCGCCCGCCATCGGTTTCAACTATTACGCTGGGACGATCTTTTTCCCCGTATATGCCCTTTACAGCTAACCCCTTCTCTATCTTTACCCCTTTATTAATTACCGCCTTTTCAACCAGAGCCGCTGTATCAGTATCCATATTTGGCATGATCTGGGGCATGGCCTCCATTATAGTGACCTTCTTGCCTATGGCGCTAAGGCCTTCAGCCATTTCAATGCCTATATATCCGCCTCCCACTATTCCTATGTTTTTGGAATCAGCCAACCGTTTCTTGATGGTTATGGCATCCTCGATATATCTAACGGTAAATACCTGCTCGGCTTCCAGCCATTTCTTTTCAGGTATAAATGGCGATGCACCGGTAGCAAGGACGAGCATGTCATAGTTTAGTGTAATTTCCTTATCATTAGTAATAGCCCTAATGGATTTGGCGCCAGCATCAATGCCAAGCACCTTGGACTTGACGTACACATCTATCCTCCTGTTCTTCTTGAAGAATTCAGGGGTATAGGTAACCAGGTCCTCCGCTTCGTTCACCAACCCCTGTATAAAATAAGGTATGCCGCACGGGCCATAGGATACATAGCCGGATTCTTCAAATACTTTTATCGAAGAATCAGGATCGCGTTTCCTTATCCTTGAAGCTGCGCTCATGCCTGCGGCTCCCCCCCCTATAACGACATATGATTTCATGTAGGGTACAGCCTTTGCGGGCTTAAAATACTTTATCAATAGGCGTCTTGGCTGTGGGAAGCGTTTCCGGAGTAAAATATTTCATTAACTGGGGGATGTTCGGATAGATAGAGTTAAAAATGTCATAATGGTAGAAGGCTCATGTCGGCTCCTATCGCTTTTCTCACTCAGAAGATAAGTGAACAGTCAAAGGAGATAACGGATCTTAAGGGAGGCTTCCTGTTAGGAGCTGGCTATGATGGAGACAAGAAGTTGGCCTACCTTAAATTCTTGGATACTGTTTCACAGTCCATCTGTTATTATTATGATAATTCAGGCCATAGGCCCTATTGTTATAGCAAAAAGACGCCATCTGAGCTTCAGCAACTATTAAAGAGGCCGGATGTAATTGCCATAAGGAAGGAAGAGAAACTCGAACCTATAAGTGACCAGAAGATCGAGGTATCAAAGATAATCACTTCAGACCCGTTAGCCATTGGCGGTTCACCCAACAGTCTAAGGAATATCGAGGACTGCTATGAAGCCGATATCAAATATTATGAAAATTACCTCTATGATCTGGGGCTCATTGCCTGTACATATTATGACCTAGAAAAGGGCGTCATAAGTAAGTCAACGATCAGCTACACGGAGGATATGTCATCCGTGTTGCAGGGGGTGATAGGCTCTCAGGACGCGTCTATGGCCAAGTACACGAGAGACTGGGCATTCATCCTTGCCCAACCGTTCCCCTATATAAAAAGGGCCGCGATAGACATCGAAGTATTTGCTGAAGCCGAAAATAGATTGCCGGACCCCGAAAAGGCAGAACAGCCCATTATAAGCATCTCCGTTGTGGGAAATGATGGCCAGCGAAAGGCCTTCGTACTTAGGAGGACGGATGTGGAACCCGGTGATGACAAGCTGCCGGAAGGGGCAGATCTAATTTACTATGATGATGAACTCCAGCTGCTGCTCGACTTCTTCAAAAAGATGCTTGAATATCCGGTAATAGTGACATTCAACGGTGACGGCTTTGATCTTCCATACCTGTACCATCGAGCGCAGAATCTGAATGTGCCTAAGGAAGCTATTCCGATCAGCATCGGTAAGGAGGTCGCATCCCTTAAACATGGAATACATGTTGACCTGTATAAAACATTCATAAATAGATCGATTCAGGGTTACGCCTTTTCTAACAAGTATTCTGAGCATACTCTTGACGCCATTAGCCAGGCCATCCTAGGCGAAGGAAAGGAACCGGTTGTAGACAGCATAAATACCATGACGACTACCAAGCTAGCCGTATACAATTTGCAGGATTCAAACATAACCTTGGGGCTGACCACTTTCAATGATGATCTATTGTTCAAGCTCCTAATGACCATATCAAGGGTCGCTAAGATGCCGATCGAAGATACATCCAGGCTAAGCGTTTCCAATTGGATCAGGAGCATGCTTATCTTCGAGCACAGAGCTAGGAAAGCGCTGGTGCCCAAGAGGGAGGAAATAGCCGCCAAAGGTAATGCTGGCTCCACGGCGATAATCAAAGGCAAGAAATATCAGGGAGGATTCGTTGTAGAGCCGAAACCCGGCGTTCACTTCCAAGTAGTAGTTCTGGACTTTGCCTCCCTGTATCCTAGCATCATTAAGGTCTATAACCTAAGTTATGAAACTGTAAAGTGCCCACACCCAGAGTGCAGGGATAACATACTTCCTAATACAAATCTATGGGTCTGCAAAATAAACAAGGGTATGATTTCCCTCCTGATAGGCTCCTTGAGAGATATAAGGGTGAACTATTTTAAATCCCTTGCAAGGATAGCCGTAAACAAGGAACAAAAGCAATTTTACAACGTTATATCCCAATCACTAAAGGTTATACTCAATGCGTCATATGGGGTGATGGGGTTCGAAAGCTTCCCCTTCTACAGTTTGCCGGTAGCAGATTCGACTACTGCATTGGGGAGATATTCCATTCAGAGCGCTATAACAAAGGCTCAGGAACTGGGGAGTGAGGTGATATACGGCGATAGCATAGCCGGTGACTCAATTGTGGTAGTAGCAACTGAAGGCGAGCAATCCGGTGTTTTACCCTCGCCAGCTGTTGAACGAAAGATGAAGGTTGAGGACCTGTTTAAGAGGGTCGATATAACCGGTGACGGGGGGAAGGAGTATTATCTGCCCGAGCATCTCTTTGTAGAATCACTGGATCAAAATAAAATGGTGACGTTTGCGAAGGTCGTCAGTATAATGCGTCACCGAACCGCTAAAGACATGTACAGAATACGGGTGGATGGGCATAACATAGACGTTACAGAGGATCATTCGCTCATTTCGCTTTCGGAATCCGACAGTCCGCAATTTTCACCTATCAGACCACTGGATATCAAGAAAGGAACGCTGCTTGTAACGAGATCGAACACGACGAACGAAGTTAACGCTGGCAGTGGAACAAAGATCAGTATCTTATCGGCAGGCTATCATTTGGCGCACGCGTCAAGCATCGAGAAGCTGGCTGGCTATCAAGGCTACGTCTATGATCTGGAAGTGGAAGGTAATCACCGTTTCTTCGCGAACTCCGTGTTAGTCCATAATACTGATAGCCTCTTTCTAAAAAATGCTTCCTCTATGCAAATCAAGGAAATCGAAAGATGGGCCAAGGAAAAGCTCGAAATAGATCTGGAGATAGACAAAAGGTACCGGTTTGTGGCGTTCAGTCAGAGGAAAAAGAACTATTTGGGTGTTTATGAAGATGGTTCCGTAGAGGTAAAGGGACTTTCCGGGAAGAAATCACATACTCCGGAATACATCAAAGAGGCCTTCTATAGCGTACTGGATACGCTTGGTAAGGTCAAGACGGAGGGTGATTTTGTTGAAGCAAAGGAAGAAATAAGGAAGAAGATACGTGAAGCATATTTGATGATAAATGAAAGGAAGGTGCCACTTGAAAAGTTAGCCTTTAAGGTCATGCTCAACAAGCCCGTTGACAAGTATACAGTAAGCACGCCGCAGCATGTCAAGGCGGCTCAACTGCTCATAGAAAATGGCAGTGAAATCAAGGCAGGCGATGTCATTTCATATATAAAGACTGTGACCCCGTCTGGAGTAAAGCCGCTATCCCTGACAAAGAAGGAAGATATAGATACCGGCAAATACATCGAGTTCCTTGAGAGCACGTTCGAACAGCTGCTGGATGCTTTAGGGTACAACTTCGATCAGATAATAGGTTCATCTAGAATCGAAGATTTTTTTGGCTAATTTCAAGCTCTTCTTTAAAAGTATATAAAGTATATTATATAAAAGGTAAAATCGATCTAAATGAAGGTTAGAAGTCCCGAATTTAGGGATCAAGGATCAATTCCTATAGAACTCACCTGCGATGGAAAGGATGTATCTCCGCGACTTGAGTGGGACGCTGTACCTGGAGCCAAGAGCTATGCCTTGATAATGGAGGACCCTGACGCTCCCAACGGCACGTTCACCCACTGGGTTATCTATGCCATACATAACACGTTCTTACCTAAGGGGGTACCGGCGGCCGATAAATCGGAATATGGCTTTCAGGGAATAAACGACTTTGGAAAGATAGGATATGGGGGGCCCTGTCCCCCAAAGCCTCACCCAGCGCACAGGTATTATTTTTATGTATATGCTATCAGTGAGGATATAGAGTTTACACCGAAAACAACGGCCGTGTTACTGCGGAGTAAGATAAGGGGAAAGACCATAGATAGCGGAGTAATTATGGCCAAGTATAAACGCATATAAACGCAAATAATGCGCTGTAAAAGAGCATTCCAGGGCATTAAATCATGAGTTATTTATCTATCTATCTTAAAAACGCCACTTAGCAAATCTGCGAATTACGGCTCAGATTTAAAAAACATTTTTATATGGTCAAATCAAATCAGCTTGAGAATGATAAACGAAGTTATAGTTGAGAAAAGCAGTGCAGAGGAACTCCTGTATGATTTGAGCAAGAGACTAAAGTCAAATAAGGTCGTTGGTATGGCCAGGTTGCCTGAGCCAAGAGCCGATCAAGAGTATAGAGATGTAATCAAAAAGATTTACACCTTAACCGGCAGCGTAGAGCCTATAGTCATGCTCGAAGGCGATGACGGTCAGAAGTATGTTTACACATTCCTCATTACATCCAATCTTGAAAAGGGAAAGGAGATAGTGGAATCCAGCGCGGTCGTCAGCGGGAAGTTAATTACGATCAGGGGGGATGGCACTGAAGTACGGTCTTACAGTCCTCTTAAGATTTCAGGTGGGAGGGAATTGTTCAAGAGAATTGAAACTATTGCCAACGATTATGAGGCTGCATACAGTGACCTATTTATAAGGAAATCTAAGAAGATAGATCCATATTATTGGTTATGAGAAAAGGATGTAGATAATTAAATCATATTTTATTAGATCTGACATCTGATACAAGTTCGCTATTTTTTTGCTTTATTATAACGGCAGCTATTTCGTTTGGATTAAGCCCTGACTTTCCGTTTATGGCCTTTATGGTCGAGTCTATTATGTTATACGCGTAGTCGCCTGCAGGGAATTCGTCCTTCTCATCCATATAATAGTGGATACCTATTGCATTATACAAGGGGTGAACTACATAGATCATTTTATCAAGCTTGTAGAAAACAAGAACCATACCACGGCCAGCGCCACTGGTGATTGCTGCAAGATCCTTTATGAGGTCTTCCAGAGAAAAGAATTGAGCGTAATACTTCTCTATTGCCATAGCTCCCCATTAAGATTGGAAATAGAAATAGTTAGCGGCTGATTTGGAAGGATCGTTAAGCTTCAAACAGCTGGTATCAGTCTGCAATTGGGCGGACATGGTGTCTTTGAAACTGGAAGAACCTTTAATTCGCCACTTTTTATATCAAATTCAGCACCATGAAATGGGCACCTAATTCTACCATCAACTATCAGAAATCCCTCTGACGTAATCACCCTACCCTTATGGGGACAGTAATCAAGATAGGAATAGGTTTGGCCATCAACCTTGATCCTAAATGATGGGCCGATCGTTGATAAAAATCGTTCGATTTCCATTTAACCAATACCTCTTGATAAAGACTTGTTACGATCCCTTTTAAGCCTTATATTTATACTAATTTTGGCATCTTCAGTCTCATGTCGGTTGTATGCGCAAATCCGAACGAGTGTAAATAATGCGTAAAGGCCTTCTTTATGTTAGTATCTGGCTCCGGGTTCTTCTCGTAAAAGAACCCTTCCATGAGCTTGGCTGCATGATATCTGAAACTTTCTGAGTCCTTTACTACAAAAGTTATTATCCGCGGTTTCAATCCAAACAATGAAGTGCTGGAATATTTTCTGCCTTCCATGCCCACGCCCGTGCTTATCTTAATTAATTCTAACTCGGGATGAGACCTTCGAATTTTGCGTTCCAGATGGGGTGAGGTCACTTTAGTAAAGCCATTTATATCTATTAGCTCCATGGCCCTCTGGAATTCCATTTCCTTATAATTCATCAATCCATATTTACTTTTTAATTCCCTTATCATCCTGTAAATCGTTGAAAAGCCCCTTTTGGTCATGCTTGATATGCCTTCCACTGAATACCCCTTTTTATACAGTTTAATCACCTGCTCAAATGTATTATAATCGTGCAGGTAGAATGGTTTATTCCTTTTATAAATGGAATTAAGATTATTCCATATAATTTTTATATCATCAGCCATAACAAATTATCTACTTGAAGAATATTTAAATATATCTCCAATTTTTATTGTAAATTACAGAGTATCACAAGTTGCGCTTGTCTATATATCCAGATTTATCAGTTTTGAACGCCCATATATTTTTTCTTAAAATCACTGCGCTTAGGGCCATTAGGGATGCCAGTGACAGAAATCCCATGTATAGATAAATAAGGGGTAGAAAGGCGAGATTTCCCTTTAGTTCACCCTTTAACTTGATCATCGAGCCTAGGCTCGTCATCTGGATAATAACGAAATACCCAAATAGATATCCAGCAAAGAGTACGATCCTGAACACCCCGTATGTCCACAAATATATGGCTATGGGTGTAAGTGAAACCGTCACGAGAAGCAGTATGGAATACAAGGGCATCAGAAGGAATAGAAGAGCGTCCATTGCAGATACCATACCCGTCTTCTTGAACAGATCCAAGTGATTTCTTACCAGCTGCAGATATCCACCATACCATCTTATCCTTTGCCTGAAGAAAGTTGTGACCTTTGCTGGCACTTCTATCCAAACGAAGGAATCCAAATACGATGACTTGACCTTATGCTTAATAAGCTTAAGCCATAGATCCACATCCTCAGTTGCACTGTTGCTAAATCCTCCTATATCAAGCAATAATTCCCGATCCACAAAGGAGTTGTAACCGGCTATCGGAACCGATAACCCTAGCTTGTTACGTCCACAGTTCAAGGCCCTTGAAGTAAGAGATTCAAACGTAGAAAGCTTTGATAGCCACGATTCGCCTACGTTTATCACTTTATAGTACCCGGTCATTGCCTTCTTACCACTCAAGTACTCCTGCGCGGCTGCCATCAGATAATTTTCGCAGGGGACGCTGTCGGCATCCAGTAACGCCACAAGTTTTCCAGTGCAATACTTTAACCCAACATTTAATGCGCCGGGCTTCCTGTTATAATTCTTCTCCATTTTAACAACCCGGAGCCTTTCATCCTTCTCCGCGAAGGAATTAACTATGGCAAGGGAGTTGTCTGTGGAATCATCAAGTACGAGGACCATTTCGATTAGGTCGGCTGGGTAATTGAGATGGTTGATGGACTGTATCAGCCTCCCGATGGTGTTTTCTTCATTCTTCACAGCCACTAGGATAGAAATCTTTGGAAGTCCACTGAATGGGAATTTATAGGCTTGCTTATTATTCTTGGACATCGCATTTCCTCCAACTAACATGAACAGGCCCCAGTATGATGCTAGGAATATCACTATGCCATTGAAAAGCCAAGTAAGGTCTGCCCCGATTATCAATATACGCGCGTAAGAAATAAACCGGTATTATATATAATTTTCCAAAAATTGGAAATTTAATGCTCTGTAAGACCAGAACAATTATTACATCCCCTTATGTAATAATCGAGGTGATAGGCAACGGCTATCAAAAACAGGGAATTATACCTTAAGGATGGAGACATTTCACTTTTAAAAGAAGAATAAGTCTACGTGAAGAGGTACGGAGCTGTAGCAAGGGTGCTGTCCTACAGCGAAATACTTAGGATCTCTAGGGGACAGGCAGCCAAGATGATATGTCTGCTTGGGCAGGAGGCAGATGCAGAGGATGGCGAAGCGCTTTAGATATGATGGAATAGTTGATCTCAGGTTCAAGTCCACCAGGCCTTACATTTTTCCCAACAGGACGCCTCTGTGATAAAAACCATGGTGGTGAAGGTGAGGAAGGTGACGAGCTTAGGTGCTGACCAGATATCGAGGATAGTCAACAACTTCTCTTTAACGAAAAGTATATGAACCTTTAGAAGGTAGATAATATGTGTCCTCGGATTCAAATTCAGGTACTATAAAGATCAGGGTTAGGAACGGCGAAAATGAGTTTGAAATAGATGCCAAAAAGGTGGATCTTCAAGACGCGTTTAAGACCGCAAGTGATATATTCCAGCTGATTGGGAAAACACCTACTGTCGTTAGCCCCACGATTGAATCCAGTTTCGATACACCAATCCAGATAGATTCAAAGGCGTCGCTTCCAAACATAGTGGTAAAGCTTCTTGGGAGCGAATGGGGAAGCAAGCCCAGAAGGCTAAAGGAAATCAAAGAGCAACTTGAGCAGATGGGTATGATATATCCAAAACAGTCAATCGCCGTATCCCTTTTACGTCTTGCTAAGGAAGGTGAAATAAGGAGATTTAAGGGAGATGAGGGTGATTACCTTTACGTAGGCGCGCGTAAGGGCAACTGAGATTACTGAAAAGATGTTGGGGGGTTTCGTTATAAGCTGAACTCTGATGCCTTAACTGAGAAAATATACGCGGGCTTCCTTCAACGACGGTTACGGCGTTCAAATGTCATTTATGATAATAATATATTGAGCCGGTCGCGTCCGATTTCATACCTGTGAAAATACACCCGGCGAAGCAACGTACTGATGTCTGTCATGTACCGCTAAATCATGAAACAACTTCCCTGCAGGTTTATGAGCCAGCAAGGGTGATGCCTTTATAAAAGACTCGCACCCTTGAACGTAAGAGAATATGCCGGTAAAACTATAATATGGGGATAATATATAGCAATAGCGTTAGATTGACATGAGCGAAGAACCATTGAACGTAGAAATTCGCATGGGGGATTTACACGCAACTTTTTCAGGGAAGCCAAGCGATGTTTATGAAACTGTTGATCGATTCCTTTCTCAAAACATATCTGAAATCGGTTTCGCGAGACAGATATACCTTAATTACAGCCTTAAAGAACTGGTTGAAATGTTCACGGGATTTGTGAAAATAACCGAGGAAGGCCCGCGGGTAATATCTGAAAGGCCCTTAAGCTTAAAGTTGAAGATAAGCCTTCAACTTATAGCGTGTAAGATTGCGTTTATGCTCAATCGCATCCAGAGGGCTGGATACTCTGTACAGGAGTTGGAGGAGTCCATGGCGACCAACGCAAAATCCATCAGTTCTAGGCTTAGTGAATTGGTCAAGGAAGGGTATGTAATGAGAAGCAACGACGAAAAGGGAAGTTCATATTATGTAACCACTGCCGGCATTAAGTGGGTCTTCGACACTCTGCACAGCGCGCTAAAATGACAGGTCCATCTTTCTAATACATCAAATATTAGCCAACCTATCCTTAAAGCGCTTTATGAACCACTTGGTTAACAAGGACCCACTTACTTATGTCTCATTTTAGTGAAATCCTTGTTTCTAGAAAGAAATGTGCTTCTAAGCCGTCTCAGCTCCTGCACGCACTGCATGAATTCTCCTTCGTTATAATATTGCCTTGCAGCATCCAAAGACCCAGGCTTTGAATCTGGTTGCGCAGCAACCTCGACATTATTGTCCAGCTTGACTTCTAGGATTAGCGTTTCAAGTTTCACAAAGAACCCATATGAATCGTTCTTCATCGTTCCCAGCTCTTCAAACAGGTCAAGTATATGGCCCTTCATAATGAACAGTAGCCTTCTGAATATTAAAGGATTTTCTTTAATATATAATATATGTGATCAATAGGCTTTGGCTACTTGCCACTAGTTAAATATTTAAGAGCGTATATTTGCCCCCTTACTAGGGATACTATTGAATCGCATAAGGAAGATTTCCACCGAACTGTTGGTAAAATATCCGACTAAATTTACAGAGAGCTTTGATTCAAATAAGCTAGCTCTCAATGAGCTTGCCGATATAACTTCGAAGAACCTGAGAAATGAGCTTGCGGGGTATATAACTAAAAAGATTAAGATGTCTCGGAGAGTTATAGAGGAATCACAAGATGGACAGGAGTAATGTTCTGGACGCGGATGGTTTTAAGATAAACTTAATGCTGATGCCGCTTAAGAACATCAGAATTCATGAAGAGGTGCTTCCCAACTATCTTTCCGATCTGACCGAATCTATAAGACAAAGCGGAGTGCAGCTAGATCCTATAATTGCAGATATTAAGACAGGAATCGCGCTAGATGGTATGCATCGGATAGAGTCAATCAGAAAACTGGAGTGTAAAAGGATAATGGTTGCAGGGGTTGACTACTCCGATCCCCGTATAACGCTAAAGAGGTGGCTTCGTTCTGTAAAACTTCCCGCAGGGATATTTGATGAATTACGGTATAATTTACAATTAACCAGGGCTAGTAGCATGGAAGAAGCGAGGTCGTTAGTCGATTCAGGGGCATCACCGATAGCCGTACTAAGCGAGGAGGAATCGTTTATTACATCTATAAAGGCACAAGGGCTTGAATATTTTAAACTGGTAAGAAGGTTTGACGCGTTGACCCACGGTCTAACTATTTCTTCAATACTCGATATAAATCTAAAGGAATATATTGATGGGGGTTACAAGGTCCTTTATGTTCCCACTCCTAAAAAGGATGATGTTATATTTTCCGGCATGAGTGGAACGCTATTTCCCCCGAAGTCCACACGTCATTTGATACCGCTCAGGCCGGTTAACGTTATGTGCCCGCTCGACCTGCTTAAAGGAAGGCTTGCGGACCATGAAGCTGAAGAAAGATTTAACGAACTGCTTTCAACCAAATCGCGGTCTGAGCTACCGCCCGGTTCAGAATACAAGGGCAGGACCTACGAGGAGCGATTGACGGTATTTAACGATAGGCAAAGCTAAATTGAAAATAAAGCTTCTAGGCAGCCTTTCCTACAAGGGCCGGACAAGGTTCAATGTAAGGACACAGGGCCCCATCACGCTTAAGGCCCTATTAAAAAGGATACAGAATGGGGAACTGACCCCGGGAAACCCTAATCTGATCGTCTTCATAAATGGCGTCGAATTCCACATGCTGGGCGGTTATGATGCCCTTGTCAGCGTATCGGATGAGGTAACAATACTCCCAGCAGCTCACGGCGGCTCTGGCTTCAGCGTCCGAATATTTGATGATGACGCGTATATCATAGCCCAAAAGGGCGTCATAAGTGTCAGGTGCAGTCGCAGTTGCCTCCGGTATATGGGTCTCGTCTATTTTACGGCTTTGCAGACCTGGCACGCTCTTGCGAACGACGAACTGATAGCCAAGAAGCCTGAAGTGGACTTCCTAATGAGGTTGTCACGCCAAAGGAGAATATCATTGGCCATAAAAAGATGCGGAGCTGAGGGCAAGCCGAATAATGATGTAGTAACTGTGAGCTTCGGAGAGTATGACAAGATTGATCTGATGACGTCGTCCAAGAACATTGAAATCTCACCTGAAACCGATGAAGATACGCTTATAATGAGTGAAGAAAGCGCGTTAACTACCATCTAGGTAAATTCTTATTTATCGGTTTACCGATGGTATGTCGGTTATGGACAAAAAATACGATGTTCAAGTAAAGACAAAGGATAAGGCTGCGCGGATACCCAAGGAGGTCATATCGAAGGCCAAGATGGGTCTAAGCGGGAAGATGATAGCAGCAATGAAAAAGGAGATCGTAGATTGTCCATTGGTCAAGGAAGAGGTTCCATTCCTGTACTGCTTTACCTGCCCATCATATATACGGAGGGTAAAGGGCGTAGTGCACTGCGCTGCTATCAAGGGCCCATATGGTAGCATGGGAGCAGAGGCCACAGCTTAGAATATACAACTTACCGCAGTATTTGTATTAAACAGTTCAGTGTATTTCGATAATAACAAATAGTTATGGATCTTTGCCTGATTTAAACAAAGCTTAAAAAGGCTTTAATTAACGCCTGTTCATGAGCATAAAACTTCTGAACATGGAGCAAGTCGGTTCCTTGATCGACATGGATGAAGTTATTGAAGTCACAAAAAGGGTTCTAATTGAGAAGGCTAGGGAACAGACACAAATGCCTCCCAAGGTCTATGTCTTCTTCGCGGCTTATAAGGGGGACTTCAGGGTCATGCCCGCGTATATTCCTATGGAAGAGGCAGCCGGGGTTAAGATAGTGAATGTACACCCAGATAACCCCAAGCACAACCTCCCCACGGTAATGGCTACGATAGTTTTGCTTGACCCGAAGACCGGAGAGCCTATTTCCATCATGGACGGCACGCTGCTAACCAGCATAAGAACTGGTGCTGCAGGCGCCGTGGCCGCAGAACGCCTGGCGAGAAAGGATGTGCGCAAGGTAGCTTTCATAGGTGGTGGAACTCAGGCAAAACAGCAGCTGTTAGGGCTTTTGAGCGTCTACGGGAATCGGTTTTCAGCCAAAGTTTATGATCCTTCAAGCGAGGCTATCAAGAGGTTGATAAGTTTAGCGAAGGGGAAGGGGGTTGATTTATCTGAGGAGAGCAACGTCAGGAGCTGCATCAGGGATGCCGATATAATTGTTACAACTACTCCATCGACTAAGCCAGTAGTTGAGGATGGGTGGGTTCAGGAGGGCGTCCACATAAACGCAATGGGAGCCGACGCGCCTGGTAAAGAGGAGCTGGATCCGAAGTTGCTAAAAAGGTCAAAAATATTCGTAGATGATATCGAACAGGCTACACATTCCGGTGAGATCAATGTGCCAATATCAAAGGGGTTGATGGACAGGCACGATATAGCAGGGGAGCTCGGTGAAGTACTGGATGGAAGGGTTAAGGGTAGACAGAGTGATAAAGATATAACGGTTTTCGATTCAACCGGACTGGCGATTCAGGATATAGCGGTAGCCCATCTTGCGTATGAGAGCGCCGTTAAGAAGGGAGTCGGCTCACTGATCAACTTAATCTAGCCCCTTCAACCACTATAGCTGGCCTTAGAGGAAGCGCTAATCTAGCCCTTTCTGTATGTGATGGCGACGCCTTTGATTCCGCCAATATATGTATCTTAGCTCCTGTCTCCTTCTCGATATATTCGGAGGCCGATCTGTAAATAAGGAGTTCATCGATAGCGCCCTTCTTTATGGTCATGCCCTGAAGGGGTGTCATTTCCCTGGATAGCTTATATATGCGCTGTAGCATTTTCTTGTCAATGTTCTGAACTAGCTTCTCTCCATTAATGATTTTCATCAGCAGGTCCTGTTTTTCCACTTCGGCAGTATATATGAAGAAGGACGGATCTGTAACCCTTACAACCTTCCTTATCTCCCTTATGTCATCCGTCAATCTCTTAACTAGCTCAACCCTGAAGTCCGCCTCTTCGATAAAAGCCATATCTGACGGCCAACCTCTGTCAAGCACGCTGCCAGAATTTCCGAGCCTCTCATTCATCTCTTCCGAAATAAATGGAATGAACGGCTCCAATACCTTAACCCAGCCGTCGAGGAACTTGAGTATTGTATATCTATTAGGATCAACCTTCATATGCAGATAATCTCGAAGGTGATTATTAAGGTCAAAGAAGGCTATTTGCATGGCGGACCTCGTGCTCATAGATTCTATTAATTCCCCTATCCTTGTGGCGCCAGTTATTAACCTGTTTATAAGCCAATCATCCATATAATCATTAGCCAGACGCGGATCCTCCTTTTCCCCTTTAGAGGCGGCATAGATGTCAATAAGCTCAAGTAGTTTATTTAGCCTTTCCTTAAGGTTTTTCGCGTCTTCATCTCGCCAGTTAGCATCATCCATGTTTTCAGCGCTCATCAATAGGGTTGCCCTTACAGCGTCAGCGCCAAATTGAGCTATAGCGTTGTTTATGGTTAGAACGTTGCCGCGTGATTTTGACATCTTTAGGCCCTCCTTCTTAAGCATGCCATTAACAGAAATGCGGCGTGGCCATTTGCTTTCATCGAAAAGCGCTACATGATGAAAGATGAAAAACGTGAGATGATTGGGTACAAGCTCCTTAGCCGAGTTCCTCATATCAACCGGATACCAATACAGGAACTCCTTCCTCATGGATTCAAGAAGGTCTTCACCGATTCCAACCTGCGCTGTTACCTTGGCTACATCCCCTTCTCCATATAATATATAGTCAAAGAAGGAAGGTGTCATCAATTCAGGATCAATAGCTTGTAGCAGGTGCGAAAATGTGTAGTAAGCCATATATACAGTTGAGTCGCTTAGAGTTTCGATTACCCACTTTTTATCCCATGGAAGGGGTGTTCCCAATCCGCTTGTCCTTGCGCAGGGGTAGTCATTGAGCCATGAAATAACTTCATTGAACCATGGCCTCGCACTTTCAGGCATGATTTCCATACTTGAAAGGCATCGCCTGACATTATCCTTCCATTCCGTGTCTGAATATCTGAAGAACCACTGGTCAGATAGCACCTTAACAGTGCATCTCGCAGTGCACCTGCAAATCACGGGTTCTGCTAGGTCAAACATGGAAGCGCCTAAGCCATCCTCCTTAAGTTTCCTGATTATAGCGGCCCTAGCATCAGGGACGCTCATTCCAGCAAATTCTCCACAATTGCTTTTCATTCTTCCATCCCGGAACTCCTTGGAATATATCTCCTTGGTGGCCTCCTTAGCTCCTTCATCCAACTGCCCCCTAAGTTTCATCCTCTTAATCACATCAAGCGCCGGCAGGTTACCGTAGCCTTTCACCTCTATTATCGATATCGGCTCGATGGCGCCCTCCTTAAGATCCAGTAGGGCAAGCATATCGAATGGAGCGTGCGCGGGAACGCTGAATACGACCGCAGTTCCTAAACTGGGATCTATGAAATCTGCCTTTAGGATAGGAACCTCTGCGGACTTGATAGGCACTATACATTTCCTGCCTATCAACTCTGAACCCTTAAATCGCCTTTTTATTGTGACATTAAAGAGCTGGTTCTCCAATTTGATTATCGCTTCAGCCCCTACTATCCAAATCCTTCCGTTTACTTCAGCCTCTACATATTCAGCATCCGGGGATATCCAGATATTAGTAGTGCCGTAGAGGGTCTCTGGCCTCAGGGTCGAAGCCACCAAAAACTTCTCTTCGTCAGCCAGCTTAAACAGAATTAGTGAAAATTCTTGGGCAAAAACACCTTCACCGGTCAATCGGTCATGGTCCCCAACTGGGCTTTTGTCCCTAGGACACCAGACCACCGGGTGCGTTCCCTTGTTTATGTAACCTTTCTCTTTAAGGGCAAGGAATTGCCATTCCACGAACTTGCTAAACCGTGGGTCGTCGGAAGTTGTATGAAACTCCCTTCGCCAGTCAATAGATATTCCCAAAGATATTAGGGCGTCACGGTTCCTTTCAGTATAATACCTAGCCATAAAAAGCGGATCTTTGAATTTAGCCAGCGTTTCTTCATCAACGCCGTCAATATCCCTGAACTCCTTTATCATGGACTCATCGCCCTTAGCCAGCCTTGATACCGCTGACGTGATCGATTGGCCGGTCCACTGCCATCCCTGAGGAAACAGGACGTTGAACCCCTTCATCCTTTTATATCTTGCATAGACATCCAGTTTAATGACGGTAAAGGCATGCCCTAGGTGAAGGGGGCCGTTCATATATGGTATAGGGAAGGTCACTAATACCTTCCTTCTGTTATAATCGACCTCCGGCTCGAACATGTGCCGTGACCGCCAGAGGTCTATCCACCTTTTCTCCGTCATTACCAAAGAATCAAATGCTGATCTTATAAGCTCTTAGTTTCCACTGGAATAGAGTCTCGATATGGGCCTTTGTTGATTATATGGTCATGGGCACCAAAAAATTAGCGGACTAAGATGAACCAGAAGTATCAGGCATCGCATGCGCGATTGCTCTAATAGAAGCCCCGGGCGAGGTTTGAACTCGCGGCCCACAGCTTACAAGGCTATTGCTCTACCAGGCTGAGCTACCGGGGCATTTTTAACAAGGCTTTCATCAACTAGATATTTAAATATTTGATTGAACTCTTCATCATGTAAAACGAACAGCTCATATGATTTATCTTCCATAGCCCTTTTTACGGCTTGTATATGTACACATTCTCCGATTGACCCTTTTATCACTCCATTATAATGGCTATAACAGGTACAGCTATTGCCGGTGACTAGGTAATCGGACCCTTTTCCTACAACCACCATGAGATTATTGCCGGATGGGGAGAATAAGAGCTTTTTTACAGATTGTTCGTATTGCCTGTGATTATGTTTCAACGGTACCCACCTTAAAGGCGGAGATGGGGAACTCCTCATTTATTATGAAATATAAACCATCTCCCGCAATTTCATATTTCCTGAAAAATCTATCTGATCCCTTGCCGAAGGAAATCAGCTTCTTCTCGACGCCCTTGTGCTCAGACTTGATAATGCCGCCTAGGGGTATACACCGGCCTTTAACTTTTGCAAGTACGGAGGAAGAGCATACCTTTTTCATTATCTTTGTATCGGCATAACAGACCACCGTCCCATCAGGCTTGATGAGCGTCGATGTCCTGGCTATAGATTCATCGTTCTCCTCCTGCCTTAGCACTATGACCTTAATCTCTTCATTAAAGAAAGCTGATAGAAGTAGCTGGTTTGTGCCATCGTTGAACAATATCATCCTTTCCACGGGTTCCAGAGTTTTTGCCCCAGATCTATTTCCTGTGGGAATCATAGAAGATGCACCGTTGCGTCGTATATAAAAAGTCCTACATCCAGTACTCCAGGCAGGCCCCTCAGGTCGTAATATGCTTGCCTTGCGTCCTTGTATGACACATCGAATAAAAAGTTTCCATTTTCACTGACCAATGGATAACCCTTTTCATTGGTTCTTAAAGTAGCATGCATACCCTTCTTTTCAATCAACTTTTTTAAAATATACATCGAAAATGGAAGGAATTCCACAGGAAGGGGAAGTGACAGATCCTTTACCATCCTTTCCTTTTTGATAAATACATGGACGTTATCAGAAGCCTCCCAAAGGACTCGCTCTCTACCAAGCGCGCCTCCGCCCCCCTTGATGATCATACCACCTTCGGTTAACTGATCAGCTCCATCCACGACTATGTCCAGTCGATCGAGTTCACTTGGAGATAGCATAATAAAACCCGCTGATGAGGCTGCTATGGCTATCTGAGTAGAGCTTGGGATACCCATAATGGTTATGCCATCCATCCTTGCTTGGAATCCTAACTCCTCAGCTACCATCTTAGCTGCGGAACCACTTCCAAGCCCAACCGTGATATCCCTCCTGCCTCTAAGGGCCTGTTTTACAAAGTTCTTAATCTCTTCCACGAATGTCGTTTGCTGTATATCGTTAAAAACTTTCTTGAATCGTGTTACTCAAGACTATGATAGTGTGGAACGTACACATACATAAGTCAAAGGTTGTAACCTACAATCAGTTTGAGTGCGGTTCACAGGTTAAGGGCTGGTTTTATCATAATTACGAGTTATCATTACTTCCAGTTACCTGCTGCGTATCCTTCTTGTTTGCCGCCATATAGTCTTCTGCATCAATTTCTACATACACAGACCCTTTATAACCGCACTTTTCACAATAATAATATTCTGGGGTCATCCATCCGCTCATAGATGAAGTTTGGCCAAGCTTTCCCCCACATTTTGGACATACCTTAACGGTAGGCTCTAATGGGTCTTTCCAATGGAATTTCATTGCATTATAATACTGTCCTGCTTGAACCCCAGGCCTACAAGATACTCCGTTATCTTATCACGGTGATCTCCTTGTAACATGATTTGACCATCCTTCACTGATCCACCGCACGCCAATTTTTTCTTCAATGTTTTAGTTATATCGTCAATATCCAGATGCTTCGAATCGCCTATCTCAAGCAATGTAATAGGCTTGTTAAATCTCCTCCTTTCTAGCCTCACTATTATCCTTGAACTCTCCCTATCAAGTTCGTCACAGACGCACAGTTCCTTTGGAAGTCCGCACCTTTCACAAATTTCCCCCATTAAGTTCTCTACGAGGACTAGTTATGATGGTGTATTTAAATATATCCTAGTAAGCGATTGTTTCGCTAAAAGCAGTTAGAAATAGTCCCGAAAGGCTAAGCCTGATCTGGCATCTTTAAGATACACTCAGCACGATTTGATCCAAGGGCTATCATTGCGCCGAAAGGGTTAAAAGACCGTTTAATTTCATTTCCTAAAGGTATTGATACCGGTTTTCGAGTTTTTTTTGCTGGCCAGCCTGATAATATTTATTGGGTTCTTCGGCAACATATTTTTCAGGAAGACCGGGTTCCCCGAAGTCCTCTTTCTCATAGCGGTAGGGATAATAATAGGGCCGCTGTTCAAGATCATACCGACATCAATAGCTTACAGCATTTTACCCTATTTCAGCGACTTGACTTTAGCTATGATCCTCTTTAATATAGGAATTCAGCTAGATCTTCGAAGCCTGTTTCAGGAAGGTATCAGGGCCATAGGAAGGACTGTCCTATATGTTTCCATAAGTGTGATAGTCATATTTTTCATATTTAGCCATATATTTAACTGGGGAACCTATTCCTCTCTTCTGTTAGCCGTGATCATTGGTGGGGAAACCACTACAGTGGTGGTGCCGGAGCTGGTACGAAGCCTGGCCGACAAAAGGCTCTTCACCAACCTCACCATCGAGTCGGTGCTAAATAGCGTCATACTGATAGTTTTATTCTTCGTCTTCCTCAATGGTTTCCTGAACTCTACGCCGATCAGCCTTGCGGGAGCGACGGATCTCGTTGGGTCCTTTTTTTCTCAGTTCTCAATAGGGATAGTAGTCGGATTGATTGCCGCCATAGTGTGGGTAAAGTTCTTACAGTTGGTAGGCGTTGAAAACTATTTCTATATAGCTACAATAGGTTATGTGCTTCTGATATACGAGTTTGTGGAGCAGATAGGCGGAAGCGCCATACTCGCGGTGCTAACGATGGCGATAACCATGGTCAATCTCAGATTTATAAGCGACCCGCTTTCAATATATCTGGATATACCGAAGAGCGCCAAACAATATATTATAGACTTTCAAGGGGAAATATCATTCTTCCTAAAGACCTTCTTCTTCCTTTTCTTGGGCATGGTGCTATCCGTGTCCTCTTTTAGCAGCCCCTTAACATATTTACTGGCTGGCATAGTTATCGTTGTACTGGCCCTTTCTAGGTTAACGGCAATACAGCTGGTTAACAGGGATAAAAGTGCAGAAGATAGGAAGCTAATATTTTACATGATGGCGCAGGGTTTAACCCCAGCCGTGCTAGCTACCACCCTGCTGCTCTATCCGGTCCCTCATAGGGAGGGAATAGTCCTCATTACTACACTTGTGATAATAATCACTAATATAATAACGACCATCGGATCCGTCAGGTTTAAGCAGGGATGGAACAATTTGAATTTTAACTCTAAGAAAAATTTGAACAAGGCCGAACCTGATAATTCATAAACTACAGAATCAAAAACCTCCTTTTCCACACATGATATAAAAACCTTATACCTAATTGAAACCATATAAGCATAAACGAGCTCATTAATGTTGGCTGCTCATGGTCAAATCGTTCTCTGTTTATAGTCGGAATATAATGTGCCCTATGTCGGAAGAAGGCGGGCCCGGTGGGATTTGAACCCACGGCTTCCGGCTTCGCAGGCCAGCGCCCTATCCATCCTAGGCCACGGGCCCATCCTTTAAATGGCGTTCAAAGCCATATTTAAATGGAATGCGAGGCAAAGCTTTGAGCAGCCGTGCTAGAGGGCTGGATGATTTAGAAACGTCCAATAAGGAGGAAATGTGGTCAGGCCGTAATGGCGTCATTAGAGGGGGTGGTGTTGCAACACTGCTAGGAGCGCCGGTCGCCCTAATTATTGCATTATCACTTGTACTAAACATCCAACTAGCTTCTCCTATAGCTGGTCGGTTGAGTCTAATTTAACAAAATGCTATGCCCTTCAAAGGGCATGTTAAAAAGGACCGCTGCAATTCCGGTTAAAAACTACCGGAATTATGTCAAGAGTATATATTACCTGAAGGATCACCATAGTTATTGATCCAAATCCTTCTGCTCACAAACCTACTGAATGGCTACCCATAGATCTCCTCTTTCGGCTTAAAAAATAAACAAGCGTAACGGCTGTTGTTTAACGGCCATTATCGGGAAATATTTATAGGAACAATAAGGGCTCGTCTTCAATGGGGTAGTTTGATATATTGCGTAAAATAATCGACGCGCATATCCATCTGTCTGAACGAAAAAATGATATATTGATCCCTTACGCTAGAATTAACGGTTTGGAGTATACCCTGGAAGAGTTATTGCGCCTTATGGAACAACAGGGAGTAGCCAAGGGGCTCCTGCTTAGCCCTCCCCTCCAGAGCGGTGTGCCTTTACCAAATGAAGAAGTTATTGATCTTTGCAGGAAATCTAATCTGAAGCTCCTGCCGATCTTGACAGCTGAGCCTGAAACCGGGGCAATAAGGGCGGCGATAAAGCTTGCACAAGAAAACCGGGAAAACATCAGGGGGTTCAAGATAAGGCTTGGATATGTTAACGCCTACGCGACGGACCCGATCTTCGACAAGCTCTACGACTTCGCCGAGGTCGAGCACCTGCCTGTGCTCTTCCATACAGGTGACACGGCCACTAGTAACGGAAGCCTGAGCCATTCGCATCCGCTCACGTTGGATGCCCTGGCTAATAAAAGAGAGGCATTAACCATCGTCCTGTGCCACTTTGGCAATCCGTGGTTTCAGGACGCCGCCGAGCTTATTTACAAGCACCAGAACGTCTTCGCTGACATATCAGGCCTTATAACCGGAGTAGGTAGATATCCAGAGAAATATATGGGCTGGGTTACCGAAAGGATCAACGAAGCCATTTACTACGCCGGTGGAACTGATAAGGTGATCTTCGGAACGGACTATCCAGTTAGCAGGTATTCTGATGTCCTTCAATTGGTAGAAAGGTTGGACATAAGCGAGGAGGACAGGGAGAATATCCTATGGCGAAACGCGAGCGAGGTGTTCAGGCTTTGATACAAGACAGCGGCCTCTTGGTGGTTGACTATCCTCCCGAGAAGAGGAAGGCGCTAGAGGGGTTGCTCGAAGAGAGCTTTGAAGGTTGGTATCTCAGACATTCAAAAAGGACTATCCGGAATATTGAAACTGTAAAGGCGGCCCTGAGGTCAGGAGCACCGGTGGGCTTGACCATGCTTAGGAAGCTGTATGAGCGCTATGGCTACGTCTTCTACATAGCGGTTGCGATGGGGGAACGGAAAAAGGGGGTGGGCGGAAGGCTTTTGGATGAAGCGCTGGCGCATTTTGGGAGGCTTGGAATGATAGGCGTGTACGCGAGCGTGGAGGAGGACAACGAAGCTTCAAGGAAGCTGTTTCAGTCTAGGAAGTTCGTCCGCATCGGCTTCGGGGATGAATCAAGGAAACATGGTTTATTCAAAGCTTTAATGATGTATAGAGCCATGCGCGTCGTGCCAGGAGAGATTTTGCTGTACAGGGACCTTGGCTAGTCAGCCACTTCACACCATGGGCTTCCGGTATTCATGGTAAGCTTAATCCAGAAGTTAATCCGCCGCCTTCAGGGCCCCATCTACGATCGGATATTATCAAAAATCAATTATGGCTGAATAGAACTGTGTATAAATGCCTGATCTGTTTGACTCTAATTTGCACAGTGTTAAGTGGGCGTGTCAGGATTTCAATTTTTATAAAAAATGGGGGTTAAATAACCCCGAGGAATCCGATTAGGTGGTCTAGAGATATGGCTCCCGGGCCCAGCAGTACTAATGTCACCGATAACAACAGATATAGCACATCCATTTCATAACTGGGTTTCCCGGTGGATATATAAGGGGATTTCATCTTCATCCTTTTCATTATTATATTCGACACCATAAATATGGCAAAGAATATAGCCACTATTCGTGCAAGAAGACCAAAAATGAGCGTTATTCCGCCGAAAAATTCGAGGATAGTTGCTAGCACGGCGGTCCATGCGGGTATGCCCATGTTATTCATCCATTGTCCTGCCTGTTTTGCTCTATCCTTTAATTTTGGATAACCGTGAAGGATAAACGTCCCGCCCAGTACCAGACGATATAGTAGGAGCCACACTGTTATGAATACGCTGTAGTTCATATTCACCGTTCAAATCTATAAGTATACTATATAAACTTAGTAGTAATTTTGTACTGCATCCAAAAAACCCTAAGACTTTGGGAAAACGGTAAAACTTCGACGTTTAGTAAAAAATACAACCGTTCCCCAAATAGCGGCCGCCATTGAACAGAAGAGGTATAAAAAAGGTCTCCGCTAGCTGGGCGGCAAAGCTGCGAAAAGGGAATAGCTGTAAAGGAGCGCTCACTGGTTTTAGTAATTAAAGGGCATCATTTCCACTTGTTCATCCATTCAGCTACCTGTTTGATTATCAGTTTTAGATCATTTCCTTTTTCAGTTAGATAATATTCAACAAGGGGGGGTGAATCGGCCGAAACTATCCTCTTTATTATTTCCTCCTTTTCTAGTTCCAATAATCGTTCGGATAGGCTCGTTGAACATATGCCGCCTATCCTTCTTTTGAGCTCATTGAACCTGGATGGTTTAATCATGTCCAGCGAATAAATCAGGGGGATGGTCCAGGTATGAATCATTTTATCCCATTCCAGTAACACATGGTTGCACTGATCATCATTTGTAACTTGATCGCCCAAGACAGTTCAACAAAATGCTTTCCCTCTAATAAATTTTTATCGTAAATCTAGATCATTCAGCGGCATTCACGTAATGAGCTGTCATCGCTTTTCGACTCATTTTACCCTTAATCATGATCAATTACTGCTGGCGGGCTGTCGATCATGCCATCTTCTAAAGAAGGTTTACGGCAAACCCTAGGATGAAGCCTATGAAGACTCCGGCGTAGGCAATGCCCAGCATGGTTTTATCTGGGTCAATCAGCAGGTTCCTCAGCATAGGTAATATGACATATAGCATAGTTCCAATTGCCAACCCAAAGAACACAAGGTCAAATACGGTGGAATTATAATAATACCCAAGCGCTCCTCCTATTATCGTGGGAAAACCCCCTAAGAACAGCGCTCCAGCCATAACTCCCATTCGCCCTTCCGTAGACCCCAGAAAGGGTGAGGCGATGGGAAAGCCTTCAGTAAAGTTCTGAAAAATAAATCCGATCAGTACAACCAGGGCTATGCCGGTCAGGCCAATGGTCGAGTCAACAGAGCCAAATAGCAGGCCTTCAGTCAAATTTTGAAAAGCGATCCCGAGCGCGATTATCAGTGCCAATTGAATCTGGGATAGCCGCCCCTTTCTCCGGTGGCCCACAGCAAACAGTATAAAAAATCCAACGGCTGTTGAAACTCCGAATATAAGGTCGTAATAAGGCGAAGAACCATATCCATAGAGCGTCCCGTTATAGAGCACCTGTGCCGCATCCAGAAAGACATCCGATATCAGGAAGATCAATATGCCTATAGCGATCGCATTTAGAAATTTTGTTTTAGTATGCGCCAAATTCTTTTTCATGATAATAGGCATTGAAAGGTAAATGGAAAGCCCCATTATCGCGGAGAGAAGCAGTGTATCTGTGAAGCTAACCAATACATATCCGCACCAATGTCTGTTGAATTATAACACCGTTATAAGCATTTATCATTTTCCGGTCAGAAGATGATTTGAAGTAATACAGGTCTTATGAATAAACTCTACAGGTTATTGCCATCAAGGCTTAAATCGTTGATTGGATTGGTAGGCCCTCTGCCGGAGTACAGGCGGTTCATCCTTGTCTGGTAATCATCTAATTGTGTGCCCTTAGCTGGGTTATGCCGTGGTTAAAGGAAAAAAGGCAGGTCTAGTGCTGCCTTTAACCGCCTAGCTTAAGCACGTCAACCTGCTCCTTTACTCCCTTTAGCCTAGCCCAGTAGTCACCTACCATTCTTAGCACTTTCTGGTTCACCTGCTCGTAACTGACCTTTGTGGGCACCCTGTCCCTTAATAATAGTTCACCATTAACCACTACATCGCTGACGTCATCGCCATCTATTGAATTTACCAAGTGGCCGTAGACTGAGGAAACGGTGATCGGAGTTGGAAGCAACTGCGGTTTTATTATCACTATATCGGCCCGCTTCCCTACTTCCAGTGACCCAAGGTCCTTTTCAAGATGATATGCCTTTGCCGCGTTTATCGTAGCCATCTCTAGGGCCTGCATTATCGAGATCTTCCTAGGGTCGAGCATGTTTACCTTGTGAAGAAGGAAAACCCCCCTCAGGTTCTCGAATACATCAAATATATATCCATCATTTCCTAGGCTTACGTTTATACCTTCATCCAACATATGAGGCACGGCGGGCACCCCCACCGCGTTAAGCATGTTACTTAAGGGATTATGTGCCACATTAGTCCCTGTCTTCTTGATTATCTGTAACTCGTCCTCATTTATGTTGACGGCATGCGCTACAACCGTCATGTTCCCCAACGCCCCGAGGTCATGGAGCCTTTCAAATGTCCTCTTACCATACCTTTCCATGCTGTGATAGAGGTCCCATCTTCCTTCAGCCGTATGAATGGTTGTGGTCGCCTTCAGCGATCCCGCCTTTTCAATGGCGTATTTGATCAACTCATCACTTACGGTGAAGGGTGCGTGCAAACTTATCATCCCCATTATCCTATCACCATTCTCCTTCTTGATGAACCGCACATCTTCTTCGACCCCTCTATATCCCTCTTCATGGCTCCTTCTTTGCGTTGCTTCAAAGGCAAGTACCCCCCTGATTCCCACCTCGTCAACCCCCTTCTTGATATCGTCCAGGACTCCTTCTATTGCGTTCGGGCCAGAAAAGGTGTCAGCGAACAGGGTGGTCCCGCTCCTCATAAGCTCCATGCTTGCCGTAAGGGCGCTTATGTATGCGTCCTGATGGTTCATGGCCTGGTCCATTGGCCACCATATACGCTGCAGGTTCTGGGTGAAGTCGGTCGGAGCTGGAAGGTTTAGATTAGCTCCCCTCAGGAGGATGCCGTAAAGGTGCGTATGGGAGCATATGAAGCCGGGCGTGATGATCCCACCCTTGGCATCAATAACTTCGCTCGCTCCTTCGCCCCCTATACTTCTTTCATCCCCTACCTTAATTATCCTCTCTCCCTCCACCAGCACTCCGCCCTTGAACACTGACCTCTCCTTATCCATGGTCACTACTATCCCGTTCTTAATCAGCAACGATTTGGCCATGGTGGAACTACTAAAGGTAGTATTTATTAAATTTAATCACGATAAGCGGTCGTGGTCCCCTTCCATCTGCTGAACAATTCATTGGGAAGATCCAATTCGTCCATCATCCTTCCCACCATGAATTTTACGATGTCATCTATGGATTTTGGCCTGCTGTAGAACCCTGGAGACGCCGGCATAACTATAGCTCCAGCCTGTGCAACCCTGAGCATCGCCTCTATGTGGATGACGCTTAGCGGCGTTTCACGTATCAGAAGCAGTAACCTTTTCCTTTCTTTCAGCTGAACCATGGCCGCCCTTGTTATAAGGTTCGACTCGTAAGCAGTTGCTATTGAAGATAGCGTTTTAACGCTGCAGGGGGCTATCACCATTGCGTCATACCGTGCGGAGCCGCTTGCCATAGGGGCGGTCATATCATCCTCGGTATAGTTGTAATCTGCGAGCCTTTGGAGCTGCTGGGGTTTGAGATCAGTTTCCTGCTTCATTGTGACCTTTGAGCCCTCGCTCAATATCAGGCTGATCTCAACCTTCGCATCTCTAAGAGCGGAGAGGAGTCCGACACCGTACTGGATGCCGCTAGCCCCAGTTATTGCAACTATTGCTTTCATGCATATTAATGACGACGTTAGGATATTAAGTTTTACTGACATAACTTCGTAAAAGCTTAATAATATAAAATCAGAGATGGTATAAATGCGAAAGACAGCACTCGCTATTTTTATGATACTGATGGTGGTTGCAGCGTCCCTTGGATACTACTATGTGTATATCTACGAACCAGGGAGCAGGCTGTATCAGAGGACGCTATTTTACAAATATGTCGTTAACGACAGCTTCGACGGTAACCCGGTGAACTATACGGAGTTCGCTACCTATCAACTTCTGGGTGTGAATGGCGGTGTGATGCACATGTTGGCTGAGGAGGAGCTTGAAACCTATATGGCGGTGATAAATGCTACTACGGGCAGAATGGTAGGTGCGTACTACAACGGCCCGCCTTATTATAATCTTTCCTTCGGCTCAAACTTTTACGAGCCTATGGTCCTATTCGACAGGGATTTAAAGGTGGGTTCGCAGGTCCCTCTCCTGAATTATAACTTTACCACAGTATCGACGACAGGCAGTACCGAAGTGCTATTGTATCGTAATGATTCGACCAATTCCAGCGGCGCCTCGATTGATCAGCTATTCGTCTATACATATTCAAGGAGCACAGGATATATGCTTAATGGAACAACCATCTACACCTACTCTAGCCCGACGAGCCATTCCACTATCTACGTTCAGGTCTTGCTAATTTCTGCAACTAGTAGATAGGAGGAAGACCTTACGTGGTAGTAGATAAGGGAATAATTAATTAAGAAGATGAAGTCAGGTAATGCATGAATATAATAGTGGGAAGCGATAACCCTGTTAAAATTAATGCTTGCACTGAAGCATTCAGAAAGGCGTTTAGGGGGCATACGGTGGATGTTATGGGAATTGGCGTAGAAAGTGGCGTGCCGGCCCAGCCTTCAAATGATGAAATGTTTGAAGGGGCTAGGAACAGGGCCGCTAGGGCAATGGCTCTAACAAGCGCTGATTATTCGGTAGGCATAGAAGGTGGGACCCTAACGGCGGGTCGCCATTTATTCGTAACAGCTGTCATCTGTATACTGGACTCCAAGGGCAGGGAGGGATACGGGCTCAGCGGCGGGTTTCTGATCCCGCCTAGCGTTGCAGGGATGTTAAAGAGCATGGAGCTCGGGGATGCCGTGGATATTTTTTCCAATCAGCATGATACAAAAAGGAAAGGTGGAGCAGTAGGGCTATTCACCGGTGGTCTGATAGACAGAAAGGGCCTTTATGAGCACGGGATTACACTGGCCCTGGCTAGGTTTCTGTCCGCTGGTATATGGAATTAGTTTATCTTCGTAAAGTAAGGTGACCTTGGCTTACTACATAATCCGGTTCTACCTGAAAGGTGAGTGCTTCCATCACCGATTTTGCCGGCAAGAGGACAAGGTTGGCAGTATTACCCTCCTTGAGCCCGAAGTCGTTTACTCCGATGATCCTAGCCGGACTTGTAGTTACCATATCATATATCCTGTCTACCCCTTCATAGTCCATTCTCCATAGCAGGTGGCTGGCGAGGAACGCTACTTCTGTCATTTTACATCTTCCATAGGGATAGTAAGCATCGCTGCAGTCATCCTGCCCTATGGCTATATCTACACCATAGCGCGCTAGCTTCTCAACTGGTATGTGCAGCGGGCCTGTATGCGGATCAGTAACTAAGCCCATCCCCGCCGTCCTGATCTTCTGGGCCACCTCCCTCAGCCTTGAGTCGTCATATAACTGTAGTGCCCTTGCATGACAGGCTTCAACCTTCCCATCTAGGCCCGCCCGATGAGCCATTTCAGCTAGCATTTCAACGGTGTGCAATTCCTTGTTAGCCGCATCGTCCACCAGCATTGCAACTGGCTTATTATATTCAACAGCTAAATTGATCATCTTCTGTATATGCGCTCTCTGGTCCTCCTCGGTCCGTTCTATCCAGGGTATTCCACCTACTACATCAGCCCCTTTATCTAGCGCCTTTCTGACCAGCTCCTCGGCACCAGGCTCCATTATAACGCCGTCCTGAGGAAATGCTACTACCTGAATTGAGATTTCCGACTTGAGCTGTTCCCTGAGCTCGCATAATGCATCTATAGCCATTAGCTTCGCCTTGGTATCTACGTCCGCAAAGGCCCGTATATGGGAAACTCCATATTTCTTTGCAAGCATCAGGTACCTGCTGGCCCTTTCCTTTATGCTTTCGACCGTATATGAGGCCTTGACCTTTGATGCCGTCATTATCGCATCCTTGGCGCTTGAGTTATCCATCCTGTGGTATGCCCTTACCGCCGTATCCCCAGCGATGTCCCATGTACCCACTTTATCAAGATGTACGTGCGCTATAACGTATGATTCTGTCACAAGCCTTCCCTTAGCGTCTATCTCTATCTGTGCCTTTTGGGTTTCACCGGCCTCTTTAATGGATATTATTTTGCCGTTCTGGATGTATATGGAGTAGAGTTCGTCCTTTCCCCTGAGCCTTGCCCCCTTAATGAATATGTCATCCATACCATCCATGTACAGCATCTAAATATTAATGTTACTTGCCTGGGCCTTTGATATAAGATGGCAGTAATTTACGGCTTCTCCCAAAGTCCACAACATCTTGATAAACATAGCTAGTTTTAAATAGCCTTTGTACGCAATTCCTTCCCGTATGTATCCTCCTTCTTTTGATTATGCCGCGCCAGACGATTTGGACGAAGCTCTAAAGCTACTTGAACTTCATAATGAAGATGCGAAGATCATGACAGGCGGAGTGGGGCTTATAAATGCGATGAAACATCACGTAATCAAGCCGGGGTTTCTCATCGATATCTCCCGTATAAGGGAACTGGGCTTGATTGGCGATCACGGCGGTTATCTTTCAATCGGTGCAGCCGTAAAGGTGGCCGAACTTCAGCGATCGGATCTGGTAAAAAGAAACTATACCGCCCTCTCAGAGGCCGCAGGAGCCATAGCGGACCCGCTTCTTCGGAACATGATAAGCGTAGGTGGCAATGTATGCACCGGAAATCCTGACGATGACCTCCCCCCAGTTTTTCTCTCGATGGACGCCCAGTACATTTTGGCCGGAAGGAACGGCCGCAGGGTCATTGACGCTGATGGCTTCTACCTTGGTCATATGTCAACTGCCATAAGGCCAGGAGAAATTCTGGTAGAGGTACGAGTGCCAAGGCAGACGGAGCGGTCAGGTAGCGCTTATATTAAAAGAGAGTTAAGGCAGAACGACCATCTGGTTGCTGGTGTAGCCGCATCTATATCGTTGGAGGAGGATGGAAGGTATAAGCGGCTAGCCTTTGGGCTGTCCGGATCAGGAAACACATCCATACATGCTAGGCTACCAAAGTTTACAGGAAGCCGACCTGTTGATGTGCCAGTTGGTGATATAGCCAAGATGGTCGTTGAAGAAGCTTCACCGTTGTCCGACAGGCAAGGCTCAGCTAGCTACAAGAGGAAAGTTATCTTGGTGCTTGCCAGGGAAGCCCTTACTCTAGCCCTACAAAGGGCTGAACAGGGGGGGCAGAAATGAAGATTAGCGTTAATTTTAATGGAAGGAACGTCGATGCAGACGTGGAGCCAAGAAAACTTCTGGTGGATTTCATAAGGGATGACCTTCACCTTACTGGAACCCATGTCGGTTGCGACACATCGAGCTGTGGAGCTTGTACCATTCTCCTGGATGGCGTGGCAGTGAAGTCCTGCACCATGTTTGCGGTGCAGGCCAATAACAGAAATATAACAACCATTGAGGGGTTATCGAAAGGAGATGAGCTTCATAGGCTACAGAGCGCCTTCATTGAAGAGGGCGGCCTTCAATGTGGGTATTGTACGCCGGGGATGATAATGACATCAGCATGGCTGTTATCAAATAACGCTGCTCCTACGGAGAAGGAAATACGCAATGGTATATCAGGAAACCTCTGCAGGTGCACAGGATACGACTCGATCATTCGCTCAATACAGAAGGCTTCATCGGATAGGAGAGGGGGTCGTAAGTGAACATGGAAGCTACTGAAAGGTTTGTAAGGGGACAGGGAAGGTATGTCGGCGATATCGAGCTGCCCGGTATGCTACATCTTGCAATAATAAGGAGTAAATACGCTAGGGCTAGGTTGCTCAGGGTAGAAGGGGGAATAAGCGGCCGTGACCTGAGCGCTGTGATACCCGATGTGGGCGAGGGGGCGAGAGGCGAAAGCTGGAAGATAAAGCAGCCAGTGTTCGCTACAGGGCAGGTGAACTACCTAGGACAGCCGGTGGCTGCGGTTTATGCGGATAACAGATACCTAGCGGAGGACCTTATGGATTCGGTGGACGTATCATATGAGCCGATGCAGCCGGTGCTTGATGAGCAGGAAGCCATGACCGCAGAGCCTATTCATCCCGGACTGAATAGTAATGTGGCTACGGACCAATTTATAGGAAAGGACTTTGAAGCGAAGGACGCCGAAGTCGTGTTGGATGACGCTTTTAAGATAGGCAGGATAGCGACGGACCCGATAGAGACTAGAGGCATACTGGTCAATTATGATGGCTCCAGATTGAACGTATGGGTATCCACCCAAGCAATGTTCAGCATAAGGAATGGGTTGTGTGCTACCCTGGGTTTACCAATTACGAGCGTCAGGGTCATGCAGGCAGACACCGGAGGCGCATTTGGATCAAAGAGCGCCATGTATCCCGAATATGCCATAGCCGCCTTTGTTTCAATGAAGACCCACAGACCAGTAAAGTGGCTGGAGTCCAGAAAAGAGCATCTGACAGCCTCCAGGCCGGGCAGAGGGGTCAGCGGCAGCATGAAGCTCTTTGCCAAGAGGGACGGAACGGTGATCGGGCTTAAAGGGGAAATAATAGTCAATGGAGGCGCCTACCTTGACGGCCTCGCAAGGTTCTCACCGATGTTCATAGGGATGCAATTGACCGGCCCATACGCCATAAGGAACGGCTATGTCAGGGCTATTTCTGTAGTCACCAACACTCCACCCCTGGGGCCTTACAGGGGAGCCGGCAGGCCCGAAGCCGCATTCTTCAGGGAAAGGATGATGGATTTGTTGGCCGATGAGCTGAAGCTGGACCCAGCGGAGATAAGGATAAAGAACGCTACGGATCAGGTGTTTACCAACCCATTTGGAATGAGGATAATTGGAAGCCGCCAGTTTATGACAGAGGCATTTGATAGTTTGGAGTACTACAGGTTGGCCCGGGAGCCAAATGGAAGAAGAGGCGTCGGCATTTCATGTTTCGTACTTGTTCCAGCCTTGATGGAAGGTGAAAGCTGCAAATTAAAGGTGGATAATGGCAGGATTAAAGCCTGGCTAGGTGGGAATTCTCACGGCCAGGCCCATGAGGTTTTCGTCAGAAAGCTGATCGGTTCAACACTGGATGTTCCAACTGGCGTTGTAGATGTTCAGCCAGGCGATACGGATATGATAACATCTGGGGTGGGAGTCTGGGGAAGCCGCTCAGCTATAGTCGCTGGATATGCCACAGTCCTTGCTTCACAAATGCTGAAGGAGAAGGTCGTAAAAACCAAGGGCCTCTATACGCCTGAATATCTTCTGGCGGGCAACTATGAAGCAGAAGTGTTGAATGAGAAGTTCGATGATCCAAGTCTCAATTCATTTGGAGCAAACTTGGTGACGGTTGAGGTGGATGAGCTGGGAGAGGTTACGGTTGAGGAGTGCAGGTCATACTATGACGTAGGGAATGCGCTAAATAGGGAAATGGTAAAAGGGCAGATAGCAGGCGGTATGGCGCAGGGGATATCCTCAGTGCTCTATGAGGGTTTGATTTTTGCAAAAGATGGGACCCTCCTGACGGATTCGATAGCCAGCGCTGGGGTGCCTCCTGCAAGGGAGCTCCCGCACTTTGTAACCGGCATAACCGAGCATCCATCGAGTCTGCCACATGGGGCTAAGGGGGTGGGAGAAGCCCCCACCATAGGGGTGCCACCGGCCCTAGTGAGGGCAATAGAGAAAGCCACAGGAGTCAGAATACGTAATATTCCACTACATCCCGAAGTCCTCATAGGACCCGAGAAGTAAAACAGTTCGGGGCGTATCAAAATATGTTAATATTGGGCCGGAGTGCCTTTTAAACTTCAGTCGAAATCAGTTTATATGACCTTATGGCTTAAGCTATTCCCAACTCCCTTTGGCTATCATTAGCACCAATTGTTTAGAAGTACTCCATAAATCGCGCCATTTTGGAGGTTAGTTGCCGCTCACCCTACCCCCTTCACTATAGCAGGTTAACGAAGGGTAAATGGGATATCCTTCTGGTGGCCTCAGGCGCGGTATCCTTTCCAGGGATAATTGTTGTTCTAGGGCCTGTCAAGCGGGCATGTCACTTATGTTTGAGTTAATGATAAAATAAATTTGATAGCCGGTTATATAATTATATTAGCCTTTAAAGTGTAGAAAATGAGTCTAGCTTTAGTGTTATCGTTCAGCCCTACATTGGTTCTTAACAAGAATTTCCCATATGAAAGGGCAGATCGCATAATTAGCGAAGCGAACCTTGTGGACAGGTACTTTGATGCCAAGCTGACCAAGGATATTTTTCTGAACTATTCCAAGAACGTCTATTCACAGATCCTGACCAAGGCGGTGGAGCTGAAGGAGTCATCCATAAAATCCGCCGTGCCGTTTAAGATCAGCATAGCCCCGACCGGGGTCTTTTTCGAACTTGCAAAATATGATAATACGATTTTGACTCTACTAAAAAAACTTCAGTCGATAGATGCGGTGGAGTTCATAGGTACTACCTTCTACAGTACGATGGCCCCTCTGGCCCCTAACACCATTGATGAAGTAGAGGAACAGGTCAGGAACCATATTGAACTCTTAGAAGGTTCATTCAAATACAGGCCAACTATCCTGGTTCTACCACATATGCTTTATAATGATAGGCTTGCCAAGGTCGCACAGAAGCTTTCATTTAAAGCGGTGTTGACGGAGGAGGTAGGGGAGCTTAGCGACCATCGTTACTCCTTTGTGCCATCCGGCATGGAGAATATGAAGGTGCTGATTAGGAATTATGAGCTGAGCCAGGCGCTATATGAAGGTAAGCTTGAGGCTCTCCTGGCCGAAAATAATAACGGTATAGCCTTCCTAGAAGCAGAAAGGCTTGGTAGAAGGGGGCCTAACTACGTTAGCCTCCTTTTGGAATCAGCATATAGGTCCGGAAAGGAGATGATCGGCCTGAGCCGGCTACTTGATGATACTGAAAATGGGGTACTTACTGTTCCAGAACAGCTTACCGTTATCGACAGGGCCTATGGATCCGGTTCGTCATCTGTCATGAAGAACAAATTTCAGCGCGCTTCCATGGACAGGCTATACTACCTCAAACAGTACCTATATGAGCTGGGAGACCAGAGGAATATAGCGATCTGGAGATTGCTTCAACAGGATGAAAATCTGATAGAAATGGATCACCATATTGATGGTAAGGTTTCAAATTTCGTTGATGGCGATGACGCAAAGCTAGCCTTCTGGTCCATATATTCCGATTTCGAAGGTAAAGTGGCTTCGAAAGTGCAGGCCGGCAGGCGTACGAAGCAGATGGTTACTGGAAGGTATGGGGCTCAGAAGCCGGGTTGAACTTTACCAACTCTCTACCCCCTATCATCCAAAGGGTTTAGACAGTACGCTTTAGGATTGATTTCGTAAGGCTTCCCTGACCAACTTCACCCCTTCCTTGGCTATACGCTGTGCCTCCTTTCTCTTTATTCCCTGAGCGAAGACCCTTATGAGCGGCTCGGTTCCAGAAGGCCGAATTAATAGCCATGAGCGGTTTCCATACATGGCCTTTATACCGTCCGTTAGGTCAAGCGATATAGCCTTCAATCCATTTTTTACGAACTTCATGGCAGCCACCTTCTGTTCATCAATCACTCGCACGGCCATCTTAAGCAAATAGTAGTTCGGAACCCCCTGCCTCATACTTACAAGGGTTTCCTTTTCGGTCAGCTTCAACATTTTTAGAGTTGAAAGGACGGAATCGCCGTACATCAGGATGTCAGGCCATATGTATTTCCCAGATTCTTCAACCGCAAATAGGCTGGTGGGAATCTCCCTTATCGCTTCTACGAGTGCTGGTGGACCCACCTTAGTCCGGACCAGGCGGCCGCCGTTAGCAGAAACTATATCCTCTACGGCGTCGGAAGTGTTGATGGTTGTAATTATGGTATTATCCCTTCCGCTTGGGCTGGATCGTAGCGCATCCCTTGCAAACAGAGCCCCTGCTACATCGCCCCAGATCAGCCCGCCTTCTTCATCGAAGAAAATAGCCCGGTCACCATCAGCATCGGTAGCTATTCCTATTCCGCCTCTATGGTGCTTTATGTAATCTGATGTTCCCTTAAGGTGTGCCGGTATAGGGCTGGGTAGCCTGTTTGGAAACCTGCCATCCGGGGATACATTGAGTATCTCATGGTTCAGGCCAAGCTCTTCAAATGCCGCTTTGGCAAATGGACCAGAGGCCCCGTTACCAGCATCAAATATCACTTTTCTGGCCCCGTTAAATTCTAACCTTGGAACCTTCCGCCTAAGCTCCTTTGTATATTCTTCTGCTACATCAGGGATAGTTTCCTCACTTTCAATGCTCCTCCAACTGCTGAGCCTTGCCCTTTCCTTAAAGTAATTATCCTCTACTCTGGACGCGTCTGCTGTAGTGAGTTCTCCTCCATCCTTCAGAAAGAAGAGTAGGCCACATATCTGGGCTGGTGTATGGCTACCGGTCACCGCCACAGTCGCATCCGCCTTAAGCTTCCTCATTAACCAAAGCCCGACAGGGGTGGGAGCCATTCCTAGGTTATAGACGTGTACACCGGAGGACAGAAGGACCGAATTAACCGCCTTAAGCAGCGGCTCGGACTGCGCTCTTGGGTCTTTCAGGACAACGGCCGAAGAAACTCCCTTAAATGTATACAAAAAGGCATCCGTGAGCCTGACCGCTACTGTCGGGCTTAGTGTGGAATTGATGTACCCGCGTACACCAGATGTTCCAAACAGGTGTTCCATACATAACCATCGGCCGACATTCTTATAAATGGGAGGCCTGAAGGTATGTCAAGGAGGAAAAATAGTTGAACACTGGTGATCTACTTTATCCATCCACTGAATACTTACGTGCTTAAGTTCGGTGGTTCTGTCCTTATCGATTCGAATAGTTCGACCAACGCATCGTCCCTTGTAAAAAAACTCGTAGATAGGGGAGACAGTATCGTAGTAGTGGTATCCGCGCTGAAGGGGGAAACTGACAGGCTACTGCAGAGCATAAGCGGCATAAGCAATGATAAGGAGGACACGGCGGAGGTAATAGCAATGGGGGAGAGGACCAGCGCCAGGCTGATGGCCGCAGCGCTCAAGAAAGCCAATATCTCAGCCGTTCTGGTCGATCCTAAGGGGGAAAATTGGCCCATATTCACATATGGGGATTTCCTTGACGCGGACATCGATATGGATAAAACAAAAAAGGCGGTCGAAGAACGTATAAAACCTCTCCTGTTAAAGGGGATGGTACCCGTAGTCTGTGGTTTTATGGGGTTGAACGGCGATGGCCGTATTCAGACCCTTGGGAGGGGCGGAAGCGATACCAGCGCTGTGGTGTTAGGTTCATGTCTTGGAGCAAGGGAAGTGGTGCTCCTGAAGGATGTAGGGGCAGCACTTACTGCTGACCCTAAGAAGACCAACGGTACGAGAACAATAGACACATTAGATGCTTCGGAGGCGCTTGCCCTTTCGATGGGTGGCTCAAAGCTTATACACGCAAAGGCATTTAGATATCTTAAAGGGACAAACCTGCGCATAACGAGCATCGAGCTTGGCCTTGAGGGCGGTACCCTTATAGATGGACAGACGTCGGTAAACCTGACGGCACTGGATAGAGACATAAGCATGGTAACTTTGGTCACGCGCAGGGCCACCATGGACCTCGTTAATTCTATAGGCAAGATACTGAAGGAAGCCGGGGCGGAGCTGCTGGGTATGACGCTCGGCGGCAGGTCTCTCCTGCTATATCTAAAGGGAGGCAGTAATGTGGTGGATAGTCTTCATTCGAAGCTCGTAAACGGTGAAGAGGTCAAGGCGATCAGCGAAATAAACAACCTGGCTGAAATAACGGTCAGGTCCGATTTCCTGGAGAGAGCCCCGGGTTATATAAGCGATATCACGGCGCCGCTGTCTGCAAATGAAATAAACATCTATGGAATATCCACCATTTCTAACAGCATCAAGCTCTATATCCTTGCAAAGGACCTGCATAACGCGCTAAACCTTATAAAAAAGGAATTGGAGGATAGGGAACTATGAGGAACGAACTAAAGCTGGGCATATTGGGAGCGACGGGGATGGTAGGGCAACAGTACATAAAATTGCTTGCCGATCATCCGTGGTTCAAGGTGTCTCGAATAGTAGGAAAGAAGTCGGCTGGCATGCCGTTTAAGGAGGCGGCAGAATGGGTTGGGGAGTACGATCCCCCGGCATCCATAATGGATATGAAGGTAGATGGCGCAAATCCTGAATCGGAGGGCGCTGACCTATTTGTGAGTTGCCTTCCCACGGATGGGGCAAAGGAACTGGAGCCGCTTTATGCTAGGCTATACCCCACATTCAGCGACGCAAGCGCCTACAGGATGGAGGATGACGTACCTCTGATAATACCTGAGGTCAATGCTGAACAGGGAAGGCTTGTTGAAAGGCAGAAAAAGAGCCGCAACTGGAAGGGCTTCCTGGTTACGGGGCCCAACTGCACCAGCATCGGGCTTAACATGACCCTCAAGCCCCTTGATGATGAATTCAAGATAAGGAAGGTAATAGTTTCAACCATGCAGGCGGTCAGCGGCGCTGGCTATCCTGGCGTACCAAGCCTTTCCATCATAGATAACGTCATCCCTTACATAAAAGATGAGGAGGATAAGGTTGCCATTGAATCAAACAAGATATTGGGCAAGTTTGTAGGTGGTAGAGTGGAACCGGCCGGTCTGGCTGTCTCCGCCATGTGCCACAGGGTTGCTACGATAGACGGGCACATGGAGAGCGTATATATTGAAACGGAAAAGCCCGTAAGCGTTAAGGATGCGTCCCAGGCGCTGCGTGATTTCACCGGACTACCGCAATCGCTCAAGCTTCCGACGGCGCCTGAAAGGCCAATAATAGTAAGGGAGGAACCCGACAGGCCTCAGGTCAGGAAGGATAAGAACGCTGGCACAGTCCCCGGCATGAGCACCGTGGTCGGTAGGATAAGGCCTGGACTTGACAACCACTCATTGAAGTACACACTGCTCAGCCATAACACTATAAGGGGGGCGGCCGGAAATACAATACTTACAGCAGAGCTCTTCTACAAACAAGGGTGGATGAACCTTTGACCGACGGGAAGCGCCAGAGGCTATCACGCCTCTTAAAGGATGGTAGGATGCTTTGCGTCCCAATGGATCACGGGATGAGCGATGGCCCGATCCAGGGGTTGGAGGATATCAACGCTATAGTCAGGTCGGTGGAGGAGGGAGGGGCCAGTTCAGTGATACTGCACAAGGGCATGATTAAATCCCTTAACTTCAGCCCCCGGCTCGGCTTGATAATGCATGTCTCGGGAAGCACATCCAGAGGCCCGGCCCCCTTTTATAAAGTTGATGTATCTGGCGTAAGGGAGGCCATCCTGCTAGGGGCGGACGCCGTGTCATTTCATATGAATGTGGGTGCCAATTCGGAGAGCGATATGATGAGATCCCTTGGTGCGCTGGCCGACGAAGCGGACAGATGGGGGTATCCATTAATAGCCATGATGTACGTCCGTGGTGAAAGGGTAAAGGACCAGTTCGACCCTGAACTTACGGCCCTGGCGGTCAGGCTGGGTGCCGAGCTGGGAGCAGATCTAGTCAAGACGACGTACACGGGTAACATAGACAGCTTTGCGAAGGTAGTCAAGGGTTCACCCGTACCGGTTGTGATAGCCGGTGGTCCGAAGGTAAGTTCAAGGAGGGAGCTTTTACAGATGGCTAAGGACGCATTAGACGCTGGCGCCATCGGTGTAACATTCGGGCGTAACGTATTTCAGGATAGCGATCCGAAGAAGGTCGTAAAGGCCCTATCCAGCATAATATTTAATGATGCGGATGTAGAAAGCGCCCTGAAGGAGTTCGATCATTGAAACAGGTAATAGTAAAGCTGCCTAACGATCAGGCAGCGGCAAGGCCGCTGATCCAGGCCGCAAACTCTTACGGCGTGTCGTCATTCGTGAGTGAAGGCCATCATGACGTTGGGTCCGGAACGCTCTACGCTGAAAGCTCCTTCCGAATTGCTACAATAACCACCCAGCAGGACATTCTGGACATAAGCGAAGCTAATACAGGAAATAAGGGAAATGAAAAAGGAGATAAAGGCCTTAACATTCTGATCCGGACGGCGGACTGGAGAGTCATCCCGCTGGAAAACCTAATCTCACGCGTACAGGGTAAGGGTGTTCACGTATTCGCCGAAGCCAGGGATAAGGCCGACGCGGTCATGCTCAGTGGCGTATTGGAGGAGGGGGTGGAGGGCGTAATCATCGAGCCTCATGACGCCGAAGAGCTATTTGAGTATTTGGACGCGATGGGGCTGGGCAGATACAAAATAGACCTGGTCCCAGCTACGGTTACATCTATAGAAGTAGTGGGCCTTGGAGAAAGGAGCTGTATAGATACCGCCAACCTGCTCCACCAGGGCGAGGGCATGCTGCTGGGTTCCTTCAGTTCCTTCTTCTTTTTGATCCATGCCGAGGTGGCAGCTACGAGCTTTACAAGCCCAAGGCCTTTCCGCGTAAATGCTGGGGGTATTCATAACTATATAATGCTCCCAGATGGTAGGACCAAATATCTTTCTGAAGTAACGGCGGGGGATCACGTGCTTGTTGTATCAGCGGAGGGAGAAGGCAGGAGGGCCATCGTGGGTAGGTCAAAGATCGAGAGGCGGCCGCTGGCGTTGATCAGGGCTTCCACGGAACACCTCTCCGGATCCGTTATACTGCAGTACGCTGAAACCATTTCACTGCTCGACGCGGATAAAAAACCGATTCCAGTCACCTCACTCAAGGGAGGTGATACCGTGCTCATCCATCCTGTAGTTGGGCCGAAGGGTAGGCACTTTGGCGTAGCTATAGATGAAACTATAATAGAAAAATGAAGTTCGCCATAGTAGTCAGCATAAGGGGCAGGAGCCTTGCTGAAATGGTGACCAAGGCTATGAAGGTAACCGATGACGTCATGTTTGAGTTCAGGCTTGATTCAATTTCGGAAGAATATTCGAAGGATATAGGGAACGCGCGGTTACCGGAGAGCATGTCTCGAAGGTCTATATTGACCTATAGAGTCCCCAATGAGGGAGGGCTGAGCCGTGCCTATAGCGTCGACAGGCTGATCCAGCTCATCAGGTCCTGTTCGACTGAGCCACCTGCGTTCATGGACGTCGAATCTTCATCCATTGACGATAATCTTGTAGCTGCGGAATTAAAACGGTACAGCGGAAGGCTCATCATATCCAGCCATCTTGTTGACGGCGGAACTTCGGTTGAAGGGCTGTTTAAGCACTGGCTAAGGTGGAAGGGAACAGCCCATTATATTAAGGTCATAAACATGCCTGCCACTCTTCATGAAGCTCTTCTAAGCCTCGAGCTTTATGGGCGTGTTGACCCCCTCAGATTGATATCGTTTTCTGCGGGAAAACGGTGGAGTTTCACCAGATTTACATCTGTATTTCTTGGTTCGCCCCTATTTTACTCCTGCCTGCCGGGGGAGCCGCTGGCCGACGGTCAACCGACCGTACAGGAGGCCGTTAAATTCAAGAAGGCAATAGAGGATGGAGCATAAACTTTACGGGATACTCGGGCATCCGATTTCGGGATCGCTTTCACCAATAATTCAGAACATCGTGCTTGAGCGGCTGGGCGCTAGGTATGTACCATTTGATGTTGAACCTGATGATTTTGATACGGCGGTGGCCGGGTTAAGGGTGTTGAGCGATGGATTCAACGTGACAATTCCTTACAAGCGAACAATAGTAAGGCATATTGATGAATTATTTGGATTTGCACGGGATATCAAGGTCGTCAACACGGTAAGGGTAAAGGCGGGCCGCCTGGAGGGTTTTAACACCGATGTTACTGCGCTTATATCGCTTTTGAAGGAAAGGGGTCTGAAGATGGCTGGATTGAGTTGCCTTATAGTAGGGGCTGGCGGTGCAGCAAGGGCTGCCGTAGCAGCCCTTAGGGAGTTGGGGTGCAAAGATTACGGCGTATTTAACAGGACGCCACAGAACACCGAGGAGCTTATCGGGGTCATCAGGGAAGGTGGTAGCAGTGCTGAAGAGGTACTGCCCAATGGGGATGTTCACAAATGGAATATACTGGTAAATGCGACGCCTATGGGGATGTATGGCGACGATTCCATCCTAATGAAAATACATAAGGCGGGCCACTTTAGCTTGGTCATAGATTTCGCTTACAAGAGGGGTTCCACGCGCCTAGCAAATGAGGCCGGCGTCGCTATAAGCGGTCTAGACCTGCTTATTGAGCAGGCAGCCCAATCAATCAAGATCTGGACTGGTTTGGATCCCGACAGAAGGGCTATGAGGGGTGGCATTTGAGCGTAACCGTCAGATCCAGCGGTGCAATTTCCCTTCTGAACGCTATCCCGTCAGGCGTTGGTTCTGCCATGGGAGTTGAACTTCCAATTGAAGTCACCGTCAAGGAAAGGGGGAGCCCAGGTCTGATGGGCGATAAAACAGACGGCCTTATCGAAACTACATGGCAGCTCCTGAAAGGTAGGCTCAAGCGCAAATCAGGCATCGAATACAGCATAAGATCACAGGTTCCAGCATCAAGGGGGTTGAAGAGCTCAAGCGGATTGACCATCGCTTTCATAGCAGCCGTATCCAAGCTTTTTGATATGAACTTCACGGACGAGGAGATGGTGAAGGTCAGCGCAAACGCCTCCATAGCTGCCGGCGTCTCCGTTACAGGCTCGTACGACGATGCCTATGCGGCCCTTCTAGGGGGCATCGTGCTCGCCGATAGCCGGAGTGGGCAGTTGATAAGGAGGACCATGCCGCCGAACGGTATAGAAGTCCTGATAGCTTATAATGAACGTGTCAAGCCCATTGTGGACCCCTCAAGATATCGCGACCTACGGGATGAGTCGATGGTCATATGGAACCTCATACTACATGGAGGGTTTGATGTCCCTATCGTCCTTAATGGCCTTATGGTTTCTGCTATATGTGGATATGACTCTAAACCGCTTATTAATGGGCTGGCACATGGGGCTCTGAGTTGCGGTGTATCGGGCACTGGTCCATCGATCTTTTTCATAGCAAAGGATGGAGACGGACATCGGCTGGAATCTATCCTTAGGAGGACATCTTTAAGGGGCTGGAGTATGGTTCTGGTAAAGCCCAGGGTCAACAGGATTTCGGTGAGTTGTATTGGCCTTTAAGTTGAAATATGGCTGGAAGGAGGGGGCTGCATTGGTACCGCCACCCAGCAAGAGTTATGCCCAGCGAGCCCTAATCGTGGCATCCCTCGCCGAAGGCAGAAGCCATTTAAATATAAGTGAGGTTGAAGCGGAGGACATATCTATAATGGTGTCAGCCCTGAAGGAATTCGGCGTTCAGATAGAGGTTGGCCATGAGGAAACTGTCATAGACGGTGGTCATCCTAGGGCACCCGCGCAGCCGGTTAACTGCGGCCTATCCGGGGCTACCATCAGATTCTTAACTTCATTTTCAACTTTAGTCCCCAATGGCTCAGTGCTCCTCACCGGCGAACCCGACCTTCTGAGAAGGCCCATAGGTCCTCTCATTGATGCTATAACTGAACTTGGAGGAAGCGCCGAGTCTCTGAGGGTTAGTGGTTTTCCTCCAGTAAGGGTAAAGGGGGGTGGATTGAAGGGTGGGTTTGCCGTTGTCGAAAGCTCATCCTCCTCGCAGTTCATCAGTTCCCTTTTGATGGTTTCGCCCTTAGCTAAAGAAAGCGTACAGCTCGAGGCTAAGGGCCTGGTATCTAGTCCCTATGTTGAAATGACAATCAGTACTATGAAGGATTTCGGTGTAATGGTCAGAAGCGAGGGGATGACCTTCAGCGTGCATGGTGGAGGGTATAATTGCTCCGATTTTGACGTTCCAGCTGACATGTCGGCCGCCTCCTTCTTCATGTGCATGGCCGTGCTCAGGAATAGCGCCATCAAGATAGGTCATGTCAACCTTGCTCGGCCGCAGGCTGATTCCAAAATAGTGGATATTTTAAGGCTACTTGGGGTCACGGTGACAGTGGACGGAGATAGCATACAGGTCAGGATGAGGGACGGGGAGCTTCGTAGCGATGTTGAAATAGACCTGAAGGATTCTCCAGACATATTTCCTCCTCTAGCTACGCTAGGTCTCCTGATCCCCATTACATTCAGAGGGATAGCACATACCAGGCTAAAGGAAAGCGACAGAATAAGGGCCATGGGGACAGAGCTAACTAGGCTGGGGGCGAACGTCCTGGCCTTTGATGATGGAGTACGTATTGTACCACCGAAAGATCTAAAACGCGGCGTAAGGTTAAATGGGTGGAACGATCACAGGGTCGTAATGGCGTTAAGTATTGCTGATGCAGCGCTGGAGCTGGACTGTACTATTGAAGGTAGGGATGCGGTGCGGAAGTCCTATCCGGGCTTCTTCAGGGATCTAGGGCTTATGGGCATCGAGGTTGAAAACGAGCATGTCCGATAATAGCTTTGGCCAGGCGCTTCGTATGACGTCCTTTGGTGAAAGCCATGGGAAGGCTGTAGGGGTGGTCATTGAGGGCCTGCCTGCTGGCTTGGTAGTCGACCAGGAAAAGATACAGATATGGCTGGACAGAAGGAGGCCCGGTCAATCGAAGTTGGCCAGCAATAGAAAGGAGTCAGATATTATAAATCTGTTGTCGGGTGTATACAAAGATAGGACGACCGGGGCACCGCTTACGGTAGTAGTTCAAAACGAAGATGTCATGCCAGAGTTCTATAATGATATAGAGGCCGGCTGGGCTAGGCCTGGCCATGCCGACTACCCTGCATTTGTGAAATATGGCGGTTATAACGACCCCCGGGGAGGGGGCAGGTTTTCGGCACGTATAACGGTTGGCTTCGTAATAGCTGGGGCTATATCGCATTCGCTGATCAAGGAAAGCCTTGGTATAGATGTTGTAGCATATGTAAAACGGATAGGGGCAGTTGAGGCGAGGGGCCTGAGCTTTGAGGAGGCCTTAAATAGATATGATTATTCGATGAGATGCCCTGAGGCTGAAGCAAATGAAAGGATGGAGCAGGAGGTCTCCTCGGCTAAAAAGGATGGTGATAGCGTTGGCGGGATAATCGAGTGCCTTACGACGCCGGTTCAGCCGGGGCTCGGACAGCCAGTCTTTTCATCGCTTGATTCGGAACTGGCCAAGGGGCTGTTCTCCATACCTGCTGTCAAGGCCGTAGAATTTGGCGCCGGCTTTCAGGCCTCAGGCTGGCGGGGTTCCCGTAACAACGACATTTATGAAATAAGAAATGATGCCATAAGGACTAGGACAAACAATAGCGGAGGCATAATTGGGGGGCTCACTATAGGGGAGCCCCTGGTGATCAGGGTCGGGTTCAAGCCAACTTCTTCCATATATCTGCCTCAGCAAACGGTTAACTTTAAGGAGATGAAGGAAGGAACGCTCAGCCTTAAAGGAAGGCATGACCCATGTGTGGTGCCGAGGGCGGTACCTATAGTGGAATCCATCGTTAGCTTTACGCTTGCTGATATGGCCATTCGTGGCGGTATGATAAGGCAGGTTCTGAGGAAGGACAGGTGATCCCGATGCAGGAGGAGCTTAGAAAGGAGGCGTGGGAAGAGCTCAGGAAAATGATGCTGTCCATTAAAAGAAGAAGGGAGATATCTAAGAAGATAGGGCACGATAAGCTGCTGAACGGTGCGCCAACCGAGGATCCTGCGAGGGAGTCCGAGTTGAGAAGATGGGTGAGGTCAGAATTCGGTGAAGATAAAATTTACGGCATCGTATTGAACACGATTCTGAGGGATTCCCTAGAGCTTCAGGGATACAGGCCGCGCCCTGCAGTTCAGAGCGCTCTGGTAGATTCTACTGGTAAAAAAAACATATTTGCCAACATAGGTGAACCTCACTTTGAAGATGCTGACCAGAAGATTATTACCCTTGACATTAATAAAGTGCCCATAGATAGGTATTCCAGCCCTGGGGGTAGTTATGATGTTAAACAGGGGCTCGCAGAATTCATGTCCGGCCTCCTGGGCTATAACGTTTCACCGGATGAAGTCATGTTCACGGAGGGGGGGCGGTTCGGCATCTACTCCGCGCTGCTCGCTACTTCAAGGGGGAAGTCCACAGCCTTCTTCGATCCATCGTGGCCAGCTTTCGAGGAACTTGCATGGGAAGCTAATGCAAGGCCATATAAATTCGCGCTAACGGACGGGACGTGGGAGATTAAGCTACCACCGGTAATCGGCGATATCGACGGCTCAATAATACTGAACTCCCCGAGTAATCCTACGGGCCGGATTATGAGCACCGAGGATCTGCGTTCTCTAAGGGAATCGATGTCCAGTCGCGCTTACCTTGTAGATGATGAATCCTATAGGGACCTGGTATTTGGGGAGAAGAAGGTTATATATCCAGGTGAAATTGGATTTGAGCGCTTTGTATGTATCTACAGCTTCTCAAAGGGGTTCGGCCTTCCTGGGCTCCGGATAGGGGTAGCCGTGGGGGATAGGGCGTTGATAAGCGAAATGGAGCGCATACAGCAGAAGCTACTTACGTCGCCTCCAGTATATGACCAGGCACTTGCAATGGAGTTGATTAAACACAGGGAGGTTCTAGAGGCTCACAGAATTGAATCGCAGAAGAAGATGGAATTGACATACCGGGCAATATCAGACAACAAAAGATATGAATTCAGCAGGCCCGATGGCGGACTCTACTTCTTCATACGGGACAGGATGAACGCCACCCCTTGGGTTTCACTTATGAGAAACGGCCTTGCCACGGCGCCGGGCACATCCTTCGGCAATTATCCAAACTATTTCCGCTTCACCTTTCTATTAAAAATGGTCGACCTCAATGAAGCTCTGTCAATCCTGAAGCGCTTATAAAAGCGCATAATATTTATAAGGTATAGATTTTTATTGATAGAGCGATAAAAATGGTTCGAGAAGTTCCTTTTAAGTCAAAGCCCATAGATGCCGACTTCCTCAAAAAGCCCGATGAGTACCCAGTGACCGGGAAACATCTGGAACATGAGATTAGAGCTGAGGGAAAGACACGACAGGACGCTGAGGGGAAGCCATACCCTACAAAGTTGGGCATTCACGGCAAGTCAGTGGCTGTAGACTTCGACAGCTGTATCGCTGATGGCGCCTGCATGGATGTATGCCCCGTCAACGTGTTTGAGTGGTTGCTTAATCCAGGCAAGTCTGGAACAGGAAACGATAAATGGCCGCTGTCCGCCGATGAAACAACGAAGTATATGACCGATAAAGCGGATCCGACAAGGGAAAGCGATTGCATATTCTGCATGGCATGTGAAACTGCATGCCCGGTTACCGCGATCAAGGTAACTCCACCATAGATCTTTTTACAAATAAATTACAATAATATACACGCATTGGCCTATGGCGTGAATTTCAAATTTTTATATCCTGATAATTTTTATGTGATTCATAATATCAGTGCAAGTAGTACGGCCCGTTAAATTTTTTAGGTGTATATTTCAGTTCCTTTTCCTCTTTCTTCCTTGGGTGATTCTTCCCTTTGTATGTTTGCTTCAATCGTTTCAGCTCCCTTGATCAATTCTGAGACATCTATGCTGAGCCCGTAATATCTTCCGATAAGGTTTACGGCCTCAGCCGCAGCCCTTGGATCCAACCTTTCAGGGGAGGCGTACACCAGCAGGGCAGCAGCCGGGAAATTCATTATTTCGAAATAATTCAGGAGCACAGCTACCGGGCCAACTATTATATGGTCATCCTCTAGGACTTCGGCTGATAACAGCTCATCGCGTGGCTCAAAGGCCCTCGTTTTAACTATCCTATACGAAGAGTCATCCCTTTTAAGGTTAACGTCCAGCCCTCCTATAAGAAGCACCTCCTTGACGCCCTTCTCGATCAGCAGCCTTCCTAGTTCCTTGTAAAATTCCACTTCATGTTCCTTCTGTACAGGTACCTCAACCTTCAGTGCGCTTATATCGTCCTTGGTAAATATTTCATAGGGAGTGCTTATCGATTTTCCAATTACGGTCGATACGGGCGCAGCTAAGTCGGAGTCCAGGTACGCCAGCCTATTCATTCCTGCTTCCTTGATGATGTGCTTAATGCTCCAGTAACCGGCGGCACCTATCCCGTGAAAGCCTGCTATTAGGCTCTTTCCCCTGAAATCAGCTTCTTCTGGATAAAACCTTATATATACCATGATTGGAGGATGGTCTGTTTTAGGTAATCTAAAAACATAGCGGTAGAAGTATATTGAAAGTAAAAGTTTTGGGCGCTGCAAAAAAGGTTGGCTGTTCCGGTTTCCTGCTCACTTCGAACGGTCAGTCGCTGTTGCTCGATTACGGTATTGAAACGAACAGGGAGATGATATATCCACTGCACGTTAGGCCGAAGGAGATCTCTGCGCTCCTCACCACACATTCACATCTTGATCATATAGGCGCAGAGCCTCTGCTTTACATAGATAAGGACATAAAGCACTACGCTACAAAGCCAACAATCCAGGTATCCGAGGTTCTGTTGAACGATCTACTGAAGATAAGTGGGTCAAAGCTACCATTCACCCAGTCAGAGGTCAGAAGCCTGATTGACAACAGCAATGCCGTAAGGTATAATGAACCGTTTAAGGTTGGAGACTTTCGTGTCACATTTTTGGATGCTGGCCACATCCCAGGAAGCGCAATGATATATATAGAAGATGGAGATAAGAAGGTGCTCTATACGGGGGACATGAACCATTTGGATACGAGGCTGGTCCGCCCTGCGGTCAAGGAGATCAGCGGTGATCTGGATCTGGTGATCACGGAGAGCACGTACGCGCATGGTGACCATAAGGACAGGCTTGATGAAGAAAGGAAATTCATTGAGTACTCGAGGGAAATAGTTGAGGGGGGAGGGACGCTCCTCGTTCCTGCCTTTGCCGTTAGCAGGGCCCAGGAAATAGCTGAAATTTACCATGAACACGAATTCAATGATGAAATTTACATGGATGGCATGGCCCTGAAGATCAATGAAATCTACCTTAATAATCCGGATTTTATCAGGGATCCTGAAATACTCAGGAGTTCCCTTTCAAAGATTACATTTATCAGGGATTGGAGGGATAGGAGGAAGATAGTCAGGCGTAAGGCTTCAATAATTTCACCAGCAGGCATGCTCTCAGGCGGCGCTTCGACATTCTACAACGAACGCATAAGCGGAGATGATAAAAATGGGATAGCCATAGTATCATATCAGGTAGAAGGGACGCCTGGCAGGGAGATGCTGGACAATAGGATGATCTGGATAAGGGGAAGGCGCGCTAAGATCAAGGCTAGGCTTGAACAGTTCGAATTCTCTTCTCATTCCGGTCGGACTCAATTATTGGACTTCTTTAAGGGCATAAGTGGATCCCCTCGTGTACTGACGATACATGGTGAGCCGGAAAGCTGTACGGGCTTAGCCAACGACCTCAACGGCATGGGCATGAAGGCGGTGGCGCCTTCCTTGGGTGATGAAGTTGAAATCTAGTAAAGCCAAAACAATATCGGTAGGGGCGCTCGGTGACTATCTGATAGTCAACATGAAAGCATTCGATGCTGCCTCGGCGCTGTACAACCTTACTGCTGTGGCCGTAAGCACAAGCACGCCTATTCCTACTGATGCGTATAACTCCATGCGTAGACAGTATGATGGAGGACGAATCCTCGGTGCACTAGCGGGAAAGAGGGCCGGAAAGGCCGATTATCAACTATTTGTTACGGATGTAGATATATATTCGGAAAGGTCAAAATTCGTGTTCGGTGTAGCCGATCCAAAGAGCAGGATAGCCGTAATTTCCGTGCGCAGGCTATCCTCCGACAACGCCTCGAGGACCCTTGAAAGGACGATGAAGGAGGCGGCTCACGAGATAGGCCATCTGGTTGGGCTGGGCCACTGCTTGAACAGCACCTGCTTGATGAGTTTCGCGCCGGACGTGTTTGCAGTGGACAGGAAGCTTCCCATGCTGTGCCCAGATTGTTTAGCCATACTTAGTAACAGACCCGATTGATCGCTGATAACCATGGGTATACAGATTTGATACAATATAGTCTAACGCCGCTCAAGTGGGTAGATAATAAGGTGGTAATAACTGTACAGAGATGTTAACGTCGAAGAAATGGTTAATAGTTTTGTAAATATAGGTTATGGAGTCGTATCGTGATTAAAAATGTTTGAAATTCTAACCGTTGAAGATATCGTCAGGATACCGCCGAGCAGCCTTGGGGGGGATTTCTATAAGGTCGCCATGGATACCATTAAGGCAAAGTATGAAAGCACCGTATCCAATGACCTGGGTTATATAATTCGAATACTGGATATAGATATTGAAAAAATGGGAAAAATACTGCATGGGGATGGCGGGACCTACCATAGGGCAGTTTTCAATGCTATGAGCTTCTATCCGGAGCTGGGTGAGGTGGTCGATGGTGAAGTCGTGGAGATAACTGATTTCGGGGCGTTCATTAAGATAGGGCCCGTTGACGCGCTTCTCCATATAAGCCAAGTGATGGATGATTACATAAACGTAGATCTTAAAGGAGGCATGATCGTTGGCCAGGCAAAAAGAAGGCAACTGAAGGTTGGTTCAAGGGTTCGCGCAAAGATAATAGCTATTAGCATGGGCAAGGGTACCAGCCTAGGTAAGATCGGCGTTACGTGCAGGCAGCCATATCTTGGCGCTCATGAATGGATAGAGGAGGACTTGAAGAAGGCAGCTTCGCCTAGCGTTCAGGAAAAGCCTCAGGCGCCCACTAAGAGCGATGCCCCCAAGGGTGAGAAGACTAAGAAATGACTGAAGAAAGGGCCTGTAGAAAATGCCGGACCCTGACTAGGGAGGATGTATGCCCTACCTGTGGATCCAGCGACCTGAGCCCTAACTGGTCAGGCATGGTCATAATATTGGATGTTGAAAAATCCGACGTCGCGAAGGCCATGGGTGTTACAAAGCCTGGAAGATACGCGCTGAACATTTTATAATGCTACCTTAATTTTGCGCCTTTAGTTCATGTATAAAATCTGGTCTGATAAATAGAACTATATCCGTCTGAATTGAACTATGGAACATATAACCTTTAATAAAGGCTTGAAAAGGTATTGCGCATGTCCTATAAAATTAATGAAGGCCTCAGGATTGAACTCAAGGAGCCCCTCGGCAAGCTTATACCCAATAATGAAATAAATCAAAGCTTTTTTACCGAACTTAAGAATGAAAGGATAATCACTGTTGGGGACAGGACAACTGAAGTGATCTCCAGTGCCGGTGTCGACATAATGTTGGAAATAGTGGATGGACGGGAAAGGAGGGTTTCCAGAAACCCCCCTGAGAGCCATTTGCATAGACAACTTACAATAACGAATCCCCCTGGTGAAATAACCGCTCAGGCAGTGGACGCTATAAGAAAATGTCTGAAGGATGGACAAAGGGTTAGGATATATGTGGATGGAGAGGAGGACCTGTTAACCCTTCCTTCGATATACTATTCTGATCCAGGGGGGCTAGTGCTTTACGGACAGCCAGGCGAGGGGATGGTCCTGGTTCGGGTTGATAATCGCACAAAGGAAAAAGCCCAAAGGATTATGAATGAAATGGGCATCAGTTTATAGCTCCTCTTCATTATAACTCGATAGTTCCCCTAGGGTGTAAATTCGGTTAACTGGGTAATTTTTAACAGCAATTTCCGTTAAACCGGAAAAAGGTTTATAACGTCCTAAACTACATATTTATCGATTATAGTTGTATCTGGGAGAACAAGAGCTTCAAGCAAAGCGACGAATACTATCGGTGCTTCTGGACGAAAGTAGGAAGTCAGTAGAAGCTACAAGGGAGCTTTCTGAGATGTATTCAAAGCTGGCTGGAACAAACATAGAAAGTTATAGGGTTGGCATCGCACAGGCATCTGCCGATCTAAAGGGTAGCCGAAGAGCGCTTACCCGCAATATTGCCGAAATGGGCACGATGTTACTGAATAAGGAAGATATAATGAGGGTGGCCTATCAATTTGAGGAGCTGGTGGACACCGTGGAAGGGGCTTCCTTCAGGCTTGCTCAGCTGGACATGAAGTTCATTCATAAGATAGGTGTGGACAGGGACATAGGAGAGCTTTTGGAAATGCTGGTTGACATAGTTTCCAGGATCAATGAAATAGTCAGGATGCTGCAGATCAATCCGGAGAAGACATCAGACCTTTTACCTCCAATTGAGGATATCGAGAAGAAGATTGATAATAGGTACAGGCAGGTCGTAGTTCAAATGTTAAATACTTCCACCGATTATAAAAACCTGATAATAACCAAGGACCTCGTAGAGAGGATAGACGAACTTTCAGATATATCACTGAAGATTTCCGATTCACTGATAATAGTATCCATAGGGATCTAGATGGTCTATTCCGCTGAATATCTACAAAGCAGGCTTATCGTGTGGGATAGGGGAGAAGCTAGGGAGCTTTATTCCAACGGATTCTTTGGAAAGCCGCTGGGGATAGCCAAGCCCAAAGGGGCAGATTTCGATAAGCCGCTCGTGCTGGACCTCATCGAAGGATACTACTTGGCTGAAAGGGGCAAGCTAATTGTCTATAACGGTGATAGGAAGCTACCACTGGCTGAACTTGAGAAGGAGTGTAAGTCACAGCATACAAACTTCGAAATCAAGTACAAGGTATACAGGGGACTGAGGGATGGGGGATTCGTTGTCCTGCCTGGGGTTAAGTTTGGCTGCGATTTTGCCGTATATAAGAGTGGCCCCGGCATTGAGCACGCCCCATACATAATTCAGGTGGTCAGCCCAAACTCAAACGTAGATTCAACTTACCTTGTCCTTTCTGGCAGGTTAGCTACCACAGTCAGGAAGAACTTCATAATAGCAATATCGTATGACAGCCCAAAACTGTTAGGCTTTGAATGGTGGAGACCGTAGGGGCTGAGCTGCTATGTTGCTGGTGCTAAAATCCCCCGACACCTAAATCTTAAATAGCAATTGATATAATATATTGCGTGAACGACCAGTACTTAACCATTGACGATGTAAGTACGAATGGAAAGGCTGTACTTCTGAGGGCCGATCTTAATACGCCCGTGGACGGCGACGGTAAATTGATCGAACGGCTAAAGCTCGAAGAGGCCGTAGTATCTATAAATGATTTCAAGGACGCCAAGCTCGTCGTAATTTCGCATCAGGGGAGGGTTGGCAGGGATGACTTCATAGAATTAAGGCAACACGCCGGCGTGCTGTCGGAGCTATTACAGAGGGAGGTCAAGTTTGTGCCGGACGTTATGGGCCCTACCGCTATCCAATCTATAAAGGATATGAAAGACGGCGAAGTCCTGATGCTTGATAACCTTAGGCTTATGGCTGAGGAGAACACAGAAATAGATATGGTACAGGCGGCTAATTCCCATATGGTAAAGCGACTGGCCGGCCTTTTCGACCTCTTCGTTTTGGATGCCTTTCCGACAGCTCACAGGTCTCATCCATCTATAGTCGGGTTTCCCTACTTTTTACCTACGGTAGCTGGCCGACTTATAATTAAGGAGTTAAAGGCCCTTAACATGATCTCAATGGTTGAAAAGGGCCCATATACCACCATGCTTGGTGGCGCCAAAATTAACGACAGGCTGGAATCCATCATATCTCTGATCAGGAACCACAAGGCGGACAAGGTGCTCCTAAGTGGCACCATCGGACTTAGCTTTTTGAAGGCGGCGGGAAGAATTGATGGATACGATGATTTGTTCGATAACTCAACTATAGGTGCTTGCGCAGCCCTTCTTGAAGAGTTCGGGGACCTTTTAGAATTACCAGTAGATCTAGCTTATGAGGATAATGGTGAGAGAAAGGAGGTGCCGGTAACCGAACTTCCGCGTGGGGTCAGCGTCTTGGATATAGGCTCCAGCACCGTTGACAGGTTTTCAAAGATAATAAGGTCCAGCGGCACCGTATTCGTCAGTGGCACCCCGGGCGTCTTTGAACGGAAGAACTTCGATGTGGGGACCAGGGAGATACTTATGGCGGTTGCAAAGAGCGCAGGCACCACAATAGTCAGTGGCGGTCATACCTCTACTGCGGTTAAGAAGCTGAACATTCCAAACTGGATAGATTACATTAGCACCTCTGGAGGGGCGCTTATACAGTACCTTTCAGGGAAGCCCCTTCCTCTGTTCGAGGCCCTCAAATATTCTGCACAACGCGTTAAAGATGGCGGTTACAGCCTATCGCGGTGAGGGCCGTCATCTAGAAGTGGTATCGATATTCAACCCCTGGATAAATTCATTGACGATTGCTGGTGCATCGGAAGAGACCATCGGTTGACCGTGCCCGGGCAAAAGCACCCTGAAATCAAGCCCTATCAGTTTCCTGAGCGATGCCCTGGAAAGGTTAGGGTCATAGCTGAACATGCTTGGCGATTCCCTTAACTCCTTTCCGTTATATCTCAAAGCATCACCTACAAAGAGCACCTTCCTTTTTTCGTCATGCAGTGCAATGCTTCCGGGTGTGTGGCCGGGAAGGTGAATGACCTTCAACTGACCTACTAGATCACCGTCGCTGAGGTTCAGGTCGGGCTTGACAGGTTTTGGCCTCATGAAGGGTGAGGATAACCTGAATAGAAGTCCCATGGCCCCTCTCGGATATGGATATGCCTTAATGCCGCTTAAATAATCGGCATCATCTCCGTGGATCGCTATATTTGCTCCTGTCATTTCCTTCAGCCACCGGACCCCTCTGGTGTGGTCTACGTGGCAGTGTGTTATTACAATAAGCTTAACGCCCTTGACATCTGTTTTCAATTCTCTCTCTATATATTTGATTATGAGCATCGGTTTAGGCGAAATGGTTCCATCGACAATGGTCATAGCGCCATCATCATCAATTGAAATGTAGCTATTGGCATTGGTACCATCCACCAGATGCACACCTGGTACTATCTCACCCATGGCTTCTGTTTAATAACCATAACTATAAACATATCACATTACATATTAAATTTCGTCTGCCAGTACCGGGGCAGGCTGTCCCCCTTGCCTTTGAGCTGCATCA
>JAJYTP010000003.1 GCA_021792955.1 archaeon
GCAGCTGCAGAGCCTCAACCAGGTAATAGAGGGGCTGAACAACGGTACGATAGTCCCGCCATTCGTTTCCACGCTTCCACCATCAGGTTCCTGATCCGATAATGGTATCCCATTATCGGCAAATTTTATTTTTTATTTTATAGTAAAATTACGCAGCGAGAGGTAGTGCTCCCTTTGCGAGGAATTAGCCTATCCTCCGTTCCCATAGTAACATAGCCCGCCCTTTGGTTCTAAATGATATCGCAGCGCCATATCATAGGTAATTTAATGCAGTTTACCGCTACAGCCGGCTGGCCATAGTTTGATACCGAAGTTTATGCAGTTTTTTAAAGGTGCCGGAGCGCTTATAATGGTCAGCGCCTTGCTTTAGCCGGTCCACTTGCTTCACAGGGGCAACGGCTGCAAGCCCTTCATGTCAATCGCAAAAGGTGCGAGGAATACTGCTCGGATATTTTAGTCGACTAAATGCTTGATATTCGGGGCGGTGTCAATAGGTATTATGCACACTTTAGTAGTCCTTTCAAACAATTGGGCTCAGCTATAAACAAATACTTATATATAAAACGCCCATCTTGGAGCGTGTGAGTAATAGCAAAATCCTGATCATGAGTGATATCACTAAATCATTTTCAGGAAAGAAGGCGCTCGATCAGGTGAATTTTGACCTTGATAGGGGTGAGATTCATGCCCTTCTGGGCGAAAACGGCGCCGGGAAAACTACCCTTATGAACGTCCTGTTTGGCCTAGTTTCTGCCGACGAAGGTAAAATAGTATTGAAGGGACAGGAGGTGCGCATAACCTCCCCTTCTGAGGCCATTGAACACGGAATAGGCATGGTCCATCAGCATTTCAGCCTTATTCCAACGCTTAATGTCATGGAGAACTTTATACTCGTAAATGTAAAGGGAAGGAAAATAGATATACGCGCTCAGGAGATCAGGGAGATAGCCAACAGGCTTAACTTGAACATAAACCTGAGCGCCAAGGTCTCCACCTTATCCGCCGGGGAGAGGCAGAGGCTTGAGATCATAAGGATGTTATATTTCGGTTCGGATTTGATAATACTTGATGAGCCGACCAGCGTCCTCACTCCACTTGAAACGGAAGGACTGTTTAAGGAACTCAAGGAACTTGCAAAGACCAAGTCGATAGTGTTTATTTCGCACAAGCTGAATGAGGTGAAGCAGATCAGCAGCAGGATATCCGTATTGAGAAAGGGTAAAATGGTGGGCACCATCGCTAATGATGAGAATGCGACGATAGAGACCCTTGTAAAAATGATGATCGAGAAGATGCCTTCTGTGATACAAAAGGAGCCGGTCGAGGGGGGGTCCGCAGGGCCCCTCTTGGTAGTAGATTCAATTAGGATATACGGTAAAAAGAATGAGAAGGCCATCGACTTTAAACCGCCCATAAAGGAAATGATAATCGGAAGAAATGAAATAGTGGGGCTGGCTGGTGTTGCTGGAAACGGCCAGAGGGAACTCTTCAATGGAGTGGCAGGGCTTGAAAGGGTACATGATGGCACTATAACGTTTGATGGGAGGGACATCACCAAGCTCAGCATAGCGGCTAGGATCCATCTTGGGATCGGCTATGTACCCGAGGACAGGTTGACCGTAGGGCTCGCCCCTGATCTGTCGGTTAAGGATAACCTGATCCTGAAGGATATCGATAAGGGGGAGTACAAGAACGGGTTTTCCCTGAACGATGCTAAATTACGCGGGAGGGCTACAGAACTCGTCAAGGAGTTCGATATAAGGACACAGTCCGTAGATACACCCGTCAGATATCTGTCCGGAGGGAACCTCCAGAAGGTGATCCTCGCCAGGGAAATCAGCCTGCAGCCAAAGCTGCTCCTTGCGTACGAGCCCACAAAGGGGCTTGATGTCGGCGCCACAGCCTTCATAAGAAATAGGCTCATCGAATATTCAAGGAACGGTTCGGTGCTGATCTTTTCAGAGGATCTGGATGAACTGCTGGACATATGCGACAGGATTTACGTCATCTATGAAGGTAGGTTGAACGGGGAGGTCAGAAGGAAGGACTTTGATGTGTACCTGATAGGTAAGATGATGGGAGGGCTTGTACAAAATGCAAACTGAGAGGCTTTATAACATAGTTTCAAACCTGATAGTATACATATTGGCTTTCGCGCTGGCCATAGGGCTTGGCGCGCTTATAATATGGGGGTTCCTAGGGATAAACCCATTCTACAGCCTTTCGCTCATCATGACGACGGCCCTTTTATCATACAATGGGCTACTTTCCACCGTCCTCTACTTGGTGCCACTGACGCTCATAGGCCTCGGCCTGGCCATATGTTACAAGGCGCGGTTCTGGAACATAGGTGCAGACGGGCAGATGATCTTCGGGGCGATATTCACTATGGGGATGGCCCTGTTCATGACGCGCTATACATATTCTTCACTGGTGGTTCCACTGCTGCTGGTCATGGGCATCATAGGCGGAGCGGCATACGGCCTTATTCCGGCCATCCTTAAGGTCAAGTTCAAGGTCAGCGAAGTGCTGTCTTCCCTTATGTTAAATTTTGTGGCCATATATTTAATGACGTGGTTGGTGGACGTAACCGGCCCATGGAAGGACCCATCGTCGGCTGAGCTGCAGTCGTACCCCCTGCCACATACATATTTCCTTCCTTACGAATATATCAGCTTACTGGCGATCACGGTTGTAGCAATCATAATCATTTCGTACCTTTACCACAGGACGTCCTTTGGATACAAGCTGAAGGTCATGAGCTCCAGCTTCCAGGCCGCTGATTACGCCGGCATAAACAAGGAGAGGCAGTTCATCATGATAGGCGCGATATCGGGCGGCCTTGCAGGGCTGGCCGGGGCGCTGCAGATCCTGGCAATAGACCACCTGCTTGCATCCACCTTCGATGGCATATTCTTCGGTTACCTGGGCATCTTCGTGGCGTGGCTGGCGGCTACCAACCCGGTCTACATCATATTCGCAGGGCTGTTGATGGGCACCCTGATCAACGGAGGATATTTCATGCAGGCCATAAGCGGCGTATCTGTAGAGTTCGTCTACTATTTCGAGGGCGTCGTGTTCATCAGCATCATAGTCTTTCAATTGATCAAGCCCAAATTGAGGAGGCTGTTGAAAATTGATTAGTAGCTATACATTACTGGATTTTATAATAGCCGTCATAGGGGTCGGAATAAGTTATACCACCATCTACCTGGCGGCTTCGCTGGGCGAGATCTTTTCTGAAAAGGGTGGTGTGATGAACTTGGCCCTGGAGGGCATAATGGCTATGGGGGCTTTCGTAGCCTACGGGATAGCCTTCAACACTGGAAACGTGTACCTCGGGGTAGTGGCCGGCATCGTAACCGGCATGATGATGGGGCTGCTCTTCGGCTTCCTCGCCATCACGATCAGGATAAATCAGGTCCTTGCAGGCTTGTCGGTGTGGCTGGTCGGCTACGGCATATCATATTTTATTTATGAACTTACATATAACAGGTCCTTAATTCTGTTGCACTCGCCCACCCTGCCCACCGTACCAATCCCGTACCTTGTTTCCATCCCTTACATAGGTCAGGCCCTTTTCAATCACACCATTATTGATTACATAGTGTACCTGATAGTACCGTTGCTTTGGTACATCATGTTCAAGACAAAGTGGGGGCTGAAGATCATAGCAGTTGGGGAAAACCCAAGGGCAGCGGACTCGGTCGGCATTGGGGTAAATAAAGTGAGGTATTTGGTGGTGCTCTTCGGGAGCGCAATGGCCGGCCTTGCTGGGGCCATTATATCTCTGGAAGTCGGGCTTTTCATTATTGGCATCACAGGTGGAAGGGGATTCATAGCAGTGGGGATAGCGGTATTCAGTGGGTTCAATCCTCTCTATGGTTTGCTAGCCAGCCTGCTGTTCGGCGTAGTAAGCGCCGTAGGCCCCAGCCTCGCCATAATCGGCATAAGGATCCCCTATGAGTTTCTGGATATGCTGCCATTCATATTACTAATAGTCGCGGCGATGATCATAGCACGCAGGCTATTGACCCCCTCCGCCCTCTCCATGCCCTATCAACGTGAGTGATATTGAAATTAACAAGAGCCCGCCTGACGATAATAGTGATCATACTGGCAGCGATAATCATATTTTCAACCGTCGCGTATGAGCATCAGGTTTCGAGTTCCGAAATATATGGAAAAACATACGTATATCAGATTGACAGATATTATGTATTTAACAGCATTACCGTCAACTTTACAGAGTTTCAGACGCTGAAGTTTGGCGTGCCTACAAAGGAGGGCCTGCTCCCCATAAACGTCACGGAGGTGGAACAGCAGTATACGGCCCTCATTAACATGACCAATGGCAAAATAGTGAACGTATTCTATGATGGAAATGCCAGCCAGATGCTGACCAGCGGACAGGGCACCCTGGAGAACCTTTACATCGCACCGGGGAATTTTCCTTCAGTAGGCCAGAGCGTTACGCTGCTGAACTATACTATGTATGCGCTGGGCTATACATACGTAAGGTTACCTTCAGGATACCGGGAAGAGGTGCTTGTGTTACAATACACCAATTCTTCCTCATCGGACGGCACCTCATATTATTACAGGACAGTCTTTTACTATTCAAAATCGACCGGCGTCCTGGTCAGGTCCTCATTTCTAACCGAGACCACTGGGGTAACTGGAAACTATTACAACAACCAGACATCAACGCTGTACAGTGTGTACTGAAAGGCGTCTTGAAAGGCCCGGCCCCTTGAGATTCGGTTAAAGTAAAATAAAAGATTATACAATAGGGAATCGGTGAAACTGACGCCCTTTCCGCTCAGCTGTAAACGTCCATCCCGCGATACCGCTCTGCCTCCCAGATGGGCTTACCAAGCGGTTCAGATACAGCTCTCTATTTCTACCGGTATCTTTCGCAGATCCCTGTTCGTAGCGTCGGCTATCGCATTGACTATAGCTGGGGTTATCGAAACCAGAGGGAGTTCACCGGCCCCCTTCACGCCCATCGGGCCCAACGGTTCATAGCCTCTTATGGGCTCAACGAGGATCCTTGGTGAATCCATGACGGTGGGCAGCATATAGGTGGTGAAGTTCGTAGCCCTGACGCGCCCATTCAAGAATTTCAAATTCTCATACACCGCATATCCCATGGACATGATGGCCCCTCCCTCCATTTGAGAATTGAAGGAGACCCCGTTTATTATGTTCCCGGCCTCAGGGTAAATTTCCAGGTCAGTGACCCTTATCTCCCCGGTCAGCGTATTGACCTCCACCCTCGCCACGGTCGTTATGAACGAGTATATCATATCGCCCTTCTTGTATACCCCTCCCTCAACCTTCGGCAGGGAGTAATGGCCCTCCGCTTCTATGCTTTCATCCCTAGTCAGGTCGAGTAGCTCCAGACCCGTCCTCTCCCCGAATCTGCTCCCGGCTTTCTCCTTGATGTTTTTTATTGCGTCCAGCGTGGCGTTTCCAATTATGAAGGTCACCCTTGACGCGTTGGATGTCCCGGATGAGGGGAAGTTGGAATCATAGTTATCCACCTCGATGTGATCTACTGGTATGCCCAGCGCGCTTGAAGCTATCCGTGAAATCGACTCCCTTATTCCGGTCCCCATATCTGGCGAGGTGAAGTATACACCGGCCTTGCCGTGGCCAATGACAATCCTTACAGCGGCACTATCGCCACCCTGCCCGTAGCTGGTGCTCTTCATCCCGGAGGCTGTCCCTATTCCGACCCGCACAAAGGGTGATCCGGCAACCTTATTCCTTGCAGACCATAGATTTCCCATCCGGGCAGCCTCCATCGTTTCGGTGGCCTTTACGGTGGAAATCGGCACCAGTCCGGTGCCGTTCTCCATCCCCGGCTTCAGCGCGTTGCGTAACCTGAACTCCAGTGGGTCCCACCCCCTCTCTCTCGAAATCACGTCCAGATGCCTTTCCAGGGCAAAGTTGACTTCGGAGGCCCCGTACCCCCTCATACCACCCGATGGTGGATAGTTGGTGTGAACAAGCATCCCTTCAAATTTAACGTTTGGTATAAAGTATGGGCCAGCGGCGTGTGCCCCGGCAACCTCTATGACCCCTGGTCCATGCGAAATATATGCCCCGGTATCAGCTATGGCAAGAAAATCCAGGCCAGTTATTCCCATATCGTCTTTCACCTTCAGCCTGATATCGAATTTAAAGCCGTGCCTTCGCGTGGTCGAAGCGTTTGAATCTTCCCTTGATAACTGAAGCTTTACTGGCATGCCAGTTTTCATTGAAAGGAGCCCGGCAATTATTTGTGTATGTATCTCCTCCTTCCCTCCGAAGGCGCCTCCAGGATCCGGATAGGTTAAATGTATGTTGCTTGGTGGTAAGTTCAGGCTTCTTGAAATCTGCGCTATGTCGTGCTCCGGGCTCTGTGTGGTCGTAATGATGTTCAGTATATCGTTTTCAAACCACGCTGTGGATGTCTCCAATTCTATATACATAGGCTTCACTGCGCCTATTAGATAGGAGCCCTCAAATTCCGTGCCGCCGGCCGCATCATAGCTTCCCTTTTCATATGAAAAGCGATTTACTATGTTCCCGTTCTCCCTCAGCCTGATTTTATCCTCCAGGGCCTCTTCTATGCTGCCGACTGCTGGTAGCTGCTCGACCTCTACCTGTATACTCCTTAGCGCATCGGCCAGGGCATCTTCGCTGTCAGCTGCAACCGCCGCAATGCTATCCCCTTCATACATTATGGAATCCTCACACAGGACGGGCTGTTCGGCAGCGAAATAGCCGAATCTATTTACCCCGGGCACGTCCTGGTGTGTTATGACGGCCCTGACGCCTTTAATCGCTCGTGCGCCCTCCACATTAAGGCTGCGTACCCTTCCGTGGGGGACCCTTGCCCTCAGTATGCCACCAAGGAGCGCCCCCTCCACTTTATAATCGCCTGCGTACCTGTAGGTTCCAGCAACCTTTCGCAACGTATTAGAATAGTTGCTGGGAATAAATTCAATTAACCGCCGTTCAGAGTTCATCATCATTGAGTTATCAAAAGCCAATAAAAGGGTTAGCCCTATATTTTATTGGAGAAATGCTATATCCTCTTACGTTAAAGCGGCCAAGTTTTCTCGAGCGGTTTCTCCCCTTAACCCCTCGCCGTTGCGAGTACATGCTCCTTGTTCAAACAATCGACTGCCGCTGATGAGCATTAGGCATTCATCAGGAGGCGTCTTTGGTATCTTATTCGAGCATATCCATCCTCACAACGCACTGTTGCAACGGATCGGCCCTAGCACCAGTTTCAGTCAAGGTTAAACTGACCGGCATAGGAAATCTTTAAAAGAATAAAGGAGAACCCGTATTCAGAATGAAGGTAGCAATTTTTAATGTCGGCAAGATCGTAAGCGGCGATTGGAACAAGGGAATTTTAAAGGCGGACACGGTCATTATTGAAAACGAGAAGTTCCTTCAGATAGGATATGAAAAGGATCTACATCCGGAAAGGGCGGATATCAGAATAGATGCAAACGGGATGGTGCTAATACCGGGGATGATCGATCCACACACGCATCTCGGCTTCGGTGAATGGGGCCCTGAAAACGGGATGCTTGGGGTCGCGCAGGAGGCCCTTCATCAGGGCACGACGACGACGGTTGACGAATTCGCAAGATATGAAGGCGAGCCGGATTTTTATCCGCCCAATCCAGGCGGCGTTAAGGCTTCTGCGATAGTCCACTATTTTTCTTGGAAGAACTACAGGCCAGGGGGGCTGATGAAGGTTCACGGTGGAAGCATCTTACTCGTTAAGGGTTTAAAGGAAAGCGATTTTAAGGAGCTAGCTGAACTCGGAATCTGGAAGGTGGCTCAGATAGGCGGAAGCAGCGACCTAACCCCGGCCGAACTGCTGGAAATGGCGTCCTGGGCAAGGAAATATGGCATGTTCATACCCACCAATTTTGGGTCCGGCGTCTTAAAGACGGCCGTTTACTTGGACGCTGAGTTTGTCAAAAATCTGCAGCCCGACAAGCTTGCACACACCAACGGCGGAAGCACAGCTGCCTCATGGGATACAACCAGGGAAGTCATGGAGGTTGCGCCAAAGGCGGCAGTTGAGCTGGTCACCTATGGTAATCAGAGGATGTCACTGAAAATACTGGATTACCTGAAGAACAAGAACGAATTAAGCAGGGTCATCCTTGGTAGCGATACTCCGACGGGTCAGGGATACTTTCCGATTGCAATAAACCAGGGCATTAAGTTCGTTTCAAGTATAGGCAACGTGCCCGCAGAAAAGGCAATAGCAATGGCCACGGGTAACACATATGATTATTATAGGAAATGGATAAACACGGGAAAGATACAGGAGGGCCTTGAAGCCGACTGCGTAATAATCGACAGGCCACCGGGCAGCGTTGGCACCGATGCGCTAGGTGCCATCGAGAACGGCGATATGGTGGGTCCGGCCATGGTTATGGTCGATGGAAAGATAGCGGCCCTCAGGGGCAGGGACAGCAGGCCCACTACAAAGTACATCAGGCTGAACGGGAAAGAGCTCGGCGTCACCGACCCCGATGACAGACAGTTCGATCCGCCTAGGTTCTACTGGAAGAGCACCGGTGAGACGTACCTGCTTCTGAAGTAGTGCGGCAGGTACGCCCAAAACCTTCCATTTTTTATAAATAAGGGTAACTTTCCCCTTATCTTCGCACTTATGACAGGTTTTTGTGGTATTAGGTTGCTGGGCAAGATCCTCGAAGTACTATGAGGCCAAATTTAATGAAATCCTTTAATAATGCGAAGGGATAATATATAAAAATAATGAAGGGCAAGGACGATATAAGGAAGGAAGTCTGGCAGCGTTTAAGGAAAGTCGCCTATCCGGATTCGAGGTTCGATTATGATTTCAGCAATTTTATAGCAGATTTCAGGAACAGCAAAATGTGCGCAACGCGGATATCAGAGATGCCACAGTACAGGGACTCCAAAGTCCTGTTCATAACTCCCGATAATAGCCTCACCAACCTAAGGGAACTGGCACTGCGCGGGGGGAAGACGTATGTGATGACTACCTATGGTATAAAGAGGGGGTTTTTGCTTTTCGAAGGAAATGTGGTGAGCAATGCTAAGGCCGAATTTATGGCTACCCTTGATGGAGCCGAGATCTTCGGCCGGAGGATATCTCTGGAGGACCTAGCTGCGCTGAAACATATAGACATGCTGATCACCGGCGCGGCGGCGGTCACTATGGATGGCATAAGGTTTGGCAAGGGCCACGGTTTCTTCGATGTGGAATGGGGCATATTTACCGAACTGAAAATGATAGACGAAAAGACGGTAACTGTAACGGTAGTTGATGATGTGCAATTGGTCGATTATCCGTTTAAGCCGGATGAGTACGATACGATAACGGACTATATAGTCACTCCCAAGAAATTCATTAAGGTTAAACCGAAATATAAGCGGCCTTCCGGAATTAAATGGGATGCCCTCAAAAGGGAGCTATATGAAACCATTCCGCCATTACAGGAACTGGCCAAGCTGCGCGGGGTCCAAGTATAAGCAAATATATGGTTTAATTGGGAGGCTCCTGCACCTTCATCATAAGGGCCTGATTGTAAGGGGCCTGATTGTAAAAAAAGGGCGGTCGGCTGATCTTTTTTTAGGATAGCCAACCTAATGTTATCAGATTCTGCCTTGTCAGTATGGATGATAATCCTGAAATCAGGATTGGGGCTATTAGAACTGTCGGTATTAGGTCCGATAGGAAGAACCCGACCCACCAGAACCAATATGCTGCTGGAGGGATCAGCCCAAAGCCGAAGAATACGCTCATTGCTATTTCAGTTGCTACTAGGTTAAACGCTACCCCATTGAACAGTATGAACCACATCCACGCGGAAGCCCGTTTTGCCTTAACTCCATCCACTACCTTGAAAACTAGATCCCGCCATAATGGATCATATCCGTATTTTGCCATTATTCCACGATAAACTATGAAGACTAGCAGCGCTGGAATTAAATCAGCAAATCCGTCCAATAACGCCGGAACTAACCCCAGGCCCGCGAGCAGCCCTGAACCAATTACAGTTCCTACATATGAACCCAGAGCTCCCCAGAACCCCCACCACATTGTAAAGACCAGCATGAAGGGATAGACAAAATAAAACAGGGATATTCCGGAATAACTGAGAGGACCAAGGAGGAATACGCTCAAGTAGGCTAAAACGGTCTGGAATGCGATCTGCGATATATACAGGGCCATGTCGCTGATTGTAGATTTTCTAGGATTCCAAGTTAGTGTGTATTTCAACCAAGGATATTTGGCAGTTGTATTATTACTGCTTTTCTGCATTGGTAAATTTAGTTATGAATTAGTATTTATACGTTTTCTAAATATTCTAGGCGATATCGCTATAAACAGTACTCCCAATGATATATATTATAAATTGTATAAAGATTTTAATTATATAATCAATATATTATACGTTTTTGACCTACAAAGTGACTTCCTTTTACTCCCTTTTGACACAGCAAATTAGGTTAAACCATATCCTCGTAATATGACAGTCTATCGTGAATTCACTTTTCTAATATATACCGGGCCCCGTTCCTGGGCTTTGTACGGAGACACGTACCCCTTTGGATGTCTCCCTGCCCTTCCTCCTCCTTCTTATCAACGCGTACAGGGCGATCAGTGCAGCTGCCACTATGGCGGCCGTTATAGCTATATTGGTGTAGTTGTATGAAAAGGTCACAACCGTCAGCTGGCTCGCAATGGTATAGCCCGCTGCGTCTTCCACCCTCCCAACTATTACATAGTTTCCCATGGCCGTCAGGGTCAGGCTATAATTGCTGCCCTGCGATATTGGAACACCGTCCAGGTACCAGGCATATGTAAATGGCTGTGTTCCATAGCTCTCATGCGCACTCAGGGAGACCAGGTTTCCTTCATAGAAGAAGTTGCTGGACGATGATACGATGGAGAAATTTACTGCGGGATCAGGATTGACAACTACTGAGCTCGGGGTTGAATTAGCCACAAAGCCGGCCGAATCGGTTACCGATTCCCGGATTACGTACGAGCCGGGGCTCGCTGGATCGAACAAGAAGGAGCTGCTGACCCCGACCTTAGAGCCATTGACATACCAGGAGTAAGTATACGGCGGCGTCCCTCCTGAAACTATTCCGGCGAACGAAATAGGGATCCCCTGGTCGGTTGCCCCAGCTGAAGCCACCGTACTGACCGTTGGATCCTCATTTGCTATGATTGGCACCTGGGTTGAATCGTAGGCGGTCTCCCCTCCCGTGCTGACCACTCCAACATAATAGGAGTAAATTCCCGGCGAAAATTTTCCCATGTTCTGAGACCTTATCAGAACCGATGAGGAGCTTGTAACGTTGTATACCTCTGTCCCGTTGCCAAGATAGATGGTGTATGTATAGGGTGGTACCCCACCGTCGATGGTCAGGTTTATGTGTGCAGTAACCATAAGGCCAGCGTCCGTTGTTATTGGGTTTGAGGAGAAGGATATAAATGATACTGGTATCAGGCCCGAAACGAACGAAGAAGAGCTCGCATATACGGATGCGCCGAAGGAGAAGAACGGATGGAGCTCCGATGACAGGGTTATCGGTTGGCTGGTCGCATTAGTGAACAGGCCCTGTCCGTCAACGGCGTTGAATTCATTTACCCAGAGCCAGGCTGAGGAGAAGCTAAATCCGCTTTCTGAATATGTTACGTTTTGTTCGTTTCCGAAATACGGGAAGACGTGGTACCATTCTGTCATTAGGCCTGTGAAAAAGCCATTCGAATTTGCGATGCTGAACGGCAGGCCCACAAAGTAGGTTGCGCCCTCCGTGTTATATGTCTCAAGGGCCGAAGCCCCCGTATTCCAATCATAAACGTACATGACGACCGCATCAAGGATTGGGGAAAAATACAGGTCAAGGAGAACCCTGTCACCGGGATTGACGGGGCCAGAGAGTGCGGTCAGCCCTCCCCCTCCTGTAGTTGGATAAATAGAGTTCCCGTTTGGATCAAATACTTCGTAGTTCATGTTAAATCCGGTATTGTAGCCTCCGCCGCTGTTGGGCCAGTTAAAGGAGATGCCCACTTCGTACCAGTATCCCGTGTTGGAAAGTCCAGCCAGAAGGTATGCGGGCCCATACCCGTATCCGCCAGCCTGTGCTACGGCCGTAACGTTGAACGCGATGACGGAGACGTCCTGGGTGAAGGTTTCGCCCAGCTGCTCGTCGTAGCTTGGGGAAGGGACGATTGTAGACTGTAGCTGCTCAACAAGCTTATGGCCTCCGGTCTGCAGTGGAAGAAGCGCCAGCGGATAGACCGAGGGCATTGACAGGGCGGAAGGAGCGCCGGCACCCTTCATCAAGGCATCATCTGTTATCTTGGTGGTGCCCAGCGTCACACGCGAAGGATTTCTAATTGCCAGGCCGTAGGGCTGTGACACGGAGATAATTAACAGTGCTATGATCACCGTGATGGCCATCCACTTTCCCAAACCCCTGGTCACGCCAGCCGCACACATCCATAGACGGCGTCCCTTAGCCCGCAAATCCTTACACCGCCCAGCATCGTACAAGTAGTGATTTTTCCATAACGATCTTCCTTGCGCAGGCGCCGGTTATATAATTACCGGTGTTTCAGGCGTTACAATAGAAGAGGCCCCATACAGTCCTTGATAGTTATGTTTTCGCATAATACATCAGTAGGTCTAAGGTTTCGCCCTCTGCAGGATACGCCATGGGAGCTCAAAGGCCCACCACAGGTCCGTGGATGATAAACCTTCTACTCATGAAGGTTAAAGGAAAAGAAAAGTTAGTACCTATGGTTCTCCAGCCATCAACCACACTTCATTTTCATCCGGGTCCTTAATCATCGCATATTCCCCCCATGGGGCCTTGATTATCTCATCGCTTGAAAATGTGACCCCCTTGGCCTTCAGTTGCCTGAACGTGGATTCAAGGTCATCGCAGTACAGGGCTATGCCGGTGTTTCCCTTCTCTGGCTCGTGCCTATCAGACTGGCAAAGGTGGATCCTCCACTCCGCGCCCTTCGGCCAGACCGTAATCCAGTGGTCCTCACCATCTGAGAGGAAGCCCAGCTTTTCGTAGAAGGCCCTGGATTGCTTTACGTCCTTCGTTACTATAGCTACGCTCATCTTTGTGCTTATCATGAGTTCAGTTCGGCGTTTAGCCTTATATGTATATTGTCTTTTTTTTGCACGGCTTTTTCGGTCACGTATGCCGTTAGAAAAGCTTGCAAGGGCGCTCTGTGATAAAACTCCACAATGTTATCCCCTGTTCTCCACCTCGCATATAGCGCATTGGAAACTTGGAAACCACCCGTCAATATATTGGACATTAAATGGGGCTAGACGATCTGCAGGCGACCTGCCGGCCAGCCGTTTTTGCGCGCTTGAAATGGCACGTGATCCGGATGGCTCAAATGGCCTTGGGACGGTTCACCTACCTATTATCATCCGAGGAATCCGCGCCTGTGCCGATTGGAAAACCGCGGCTCCTCCATGTCGCCCTTAATGAAACACGTCGGCATCCTGCTGGTGTTGTGGAAAACCGCCACCCGGCCCTTTCTGTCGATGGCGATGCCGCCTAGGCTGTAGGCCCCCAGCTTCGCCTTAACCGCTGCCATGGCATCCTTAAGCGAAGAAAGCGGATCCTCCCTGCTCATGAACTGGACCGCCATAAAGGCTGCCATGGTCCTCATTGAATGTTCGCCTATCCCGCTGAGCGCAACTCCGCCGAGCGAATCGTCTGCATAAAGGCCGGCGCCCGGGATGGCCGAATCGCCCACCCTACCGGCGAGCTTGAGCTGGATGCCGCCGGTGCTGGCGCCCACCGCTATGCGCCCGGTTTCATCTATGGCAACTGTTCCGACGGTGTCAGCTTCATCCCCCTTGCCGGGGATGCCTGAAACCGGTTTTCCCAGACCGTACCTTTCAGCTAACCTGTTTACCCCTTCACCAACTATGAGCACGTGATCGGTGTCGAGGAGCACACGGTACGCCAGGTCTATGGGATTTTCAATATCGCGGACCGCCCCCACGCAGCCCGCCCTGAAACCGCCACCTTCCATTATGCCGGCATCCAATTCCCTCACGCCATCGGCGTTCCTGATGGCTCCCCTGCCCGCATTAAAACAGCCGCTGTCCTCAAGCCGTCTTATGCTCGTTACGACAGCTTCGACCGAGCCCCTAGTCCTGAGGGCATCAAACCCGGCCTCAGTCGCATCCATCATAGCCTCTACCGACCTGCTATCCATCTCAGGCCATTTCCCAGCTCCACCATGAACTATCAACGCCAAGCCCATAACATCCAGTGCGGGGAGGGGGCCTATTATCCGCTTCGGTTAGCCAATGACACGGCGCAGCCCCCTGAAAAATGCATTCAACGGTCATAACGAAAGTCTTTTAAAGTTAAAAGAACGAGGGCCAAACGAGGAAAAATGAGCTACGTACAAATGTGGAAGGGAAGAGATTTCCTAAATACCAATGACTTTACGCAGGAGGAGATAACACAGATACTCGATGCCGCTGATGACCTGAGAAACAAATACAGATCCATGGTGCCCACTAACTACCTGCCTGGAAGGACCATATTCCTGCTGTTCTACAACGAAAGCCTTAGGACCAGGAACAGCTTCGAGGCTGGCATGTTCCAGCTGGGTGGCCACGCGCACTTTGTGAGGGCAAACGACCTGTACACTCCTTCACTGCCGGAGGACATGGTCGCTTACAAGACCGAAGCCGTATCCGACGTCGCACGCGTCATGAGCAGGTTCGGACAGGCTATAGCCATCAGGATCTACGGAGATGCAGCCAAGTGGATAATCGGAAGGGGACACAAGATAATGGAGCTGTTCGCAAAATGGTCGTCAATACCAGTCATAAACATGGAAGATGATGTCTATCATCCTACCCAGGCGCTGGCCGACATGCAGGCGGCGAGGACCGCAAGGCCCAAGCTGCAGGGGAAGAAGTTCGTCGTTTCCTATGCCTATTCTGGTGGCCTTAAGCCTCTAGCCGTGCCTCAGAGCGAAGCACTCATAACTACACAGATGGGCATGGACGTGGTACTGGCGCATCCCAAGGGCTTCGAACTTGATGACAACATAGTGAAGGCCTGCAAGGCTAACGCTGAGAAGTACGGCGGAAGCTTCGAAATATCCTACAACATGAAGGAGGCATTTGAAGGTGCTGACTTCGTGTATCCAAAGGCCTGGTCACCAAAGCAGTTCATGATGCCCTACGGTCCAAAGGTGGACAAGGACGGCGCAAACGCCTATCAGAACAAATTCAAGGACTGGATAGTGAACACCGAGCTTCTTGAAAAGAGCGGCAAGCCATACTATATGCACTGCGGACCAGCGGACAGGGGCCAGGAAGTCACTGATGACGTCCTGGATTCATATGAAAACTCCCTATACTTTGACGAAGCCGAAAACAGATTACACACAGAGAAAGCAGTTATGGCAATGACGATGCCATAATTACACCTTTTTTTCTTTTTTTATTTTTGTAACAGGTTCCCGTTTTTTGTAGTTATGTTCAGCTGTTCAATAATCATTAGCTAGAAATTTTACTAAGATCGCACACCGTGCCTGTAACCCCTTTACGATTCAGCCTTTTGTATCCAGCCTGGGTACACCGGAGATTTCCTCCAGCGATTTTTTGCGTGTTTCCCGGCTCACGAATATGGAGACCAGCAGAAGGGCTACTATGAATACCCCCACCGAGGCTATATAATGGCCCAGGATTCCCGCGGCCAGGGCTATTGGAGTGAACACCCCAAAGAAGAAATTATCAAGCCTGTTAAGTGAAAAGCTGAATCCGCTGCCGGTGCTCTTGATGTCGGACGGAAACACTTCGGACTGCAATGTATACGCTACCCCTATATTCATGAATCCGCTGAAGAAGATTATTGAGAAGAGGATTGCAAGGCTAAGGGGTGAAAGCACCTTGTACAGAAAACCCGTGATCAGGTCGGCCGCCCCCATTATGGAGATCGATGCGAAGAAAAAGGGGCGTCTGCCCACTGTATCCTGCAGCAGGCTAACGAGAAGCGAACCGGCCAGCGCCGACGACCACATTATCGCGGTGAATTCAAGGGACATGGTATAGCTGCCCATATGGAGTGAGCTCAAGATCGTGGGCGTGAATATGGTGAAAATTGAGGTGGTGCCGGCGGCAAGCCAGGCTATGGCGGTGTAAACAACCTCCCGCCTGTATCGGGTGAACAGCGATGACACGCCCGATGGCCTCCCCTTCCCTGTCATTACTTCAGATTCGTTTACCTTAAGAAGTTTCCCCATGACCTTCCTGTACTCCGTAACCTTATCCTTTGATAGCAGCCATCTCGGTGATTCGGGTACCTTAGTGCGCAGCGCGAGTATTATGATTGCCGGAACGGCACCCGCGCCTAGGATGACCCTCCATATTATGGCCGGGCTTACGTGTGATATCACCAGGAGGTAGCTTAATCCGACGCTTGTCAGGCCACCAGCCGCCATCATGGTACAGGATAGCCCGAGCAGGAGCCCCCTGTTCCTTGAAGGTGATATATCGGCCAGGATGATCGGTGCTGAAACTATGTCCGCCCCTATGCCCATTCCAATGATAAATCTCAGGGCGAGGAGTTCGGCAGCGTTAGTTACAAACGACGATAACAGGGCCCCCAGCATGAAGAAGAACAGGTCAACCATGAAGATGAATTTCTTTCCAGCCCTGTCTCCGAGCAGCCCAAACAGTGCCGCCCCGGCTATACCGCCTATGTACGTAATATCGCCTATCAGGCCAACCTGCACGGATGTAAGCGCTATAGAATATTTCAGGAAGGGCAACGCGTTGCTTATGTTCAAAAGGTCATATCCATCGAGGAAGGTGCCGAATCCTATCAGGAATACGAGGAGCTTCAAAAATCCATCCGTGTTCCTCCGGTCGAGGGAGGAAAGGCCTGATATGCCGCTCATTGCTGTAGGTATAACCATGGTCGTTTATATATTTATAATAAGTAATCATATATGTTTACACACAATGGCTTCTTATCATAGAGTAAACCTGGCTATCAAGGCTCCAGCTGTTCAGGCGCTATGATCCTCTTGGATTTGAGCCATAGCGACTTGGCCCCATGGGTCCGCCTTACAGTCAAACCCAGCTGTATGTTATGCTACCATGCATCTTATGCCAAACCATCAGCCCCCTGTTACTGGAGGGCCTGACCGCTGATCCCTTGGTGCTTCATGTTAATGCAAAAAAAGGGAAGCGTGGCATTATGAGCAAGCCTTATTAATGCTTCCATAAAGTGAAGGTTTATGGGTTATAATAATAATGATCGCGGGAGGTATATCATCCGCATAAGCCTGGCCGTCCTTATGGTCCTTATAGGGGTGGCCATCGTTATAGCCGTGCTCAGAGGCGGACCGGGCGTATCCACAAGCGGCTCCTATCCCTATCCTATGATGTTCGCGTTCGGCGCCTGGGGCTGGATCTGGATGGTCATCTCCGGCCTGATCGGCCTAAGCATCCTTCTCATTATACTAGGATTATTCATCAGGTGGGTACGTTATGGGTTCGGCTACGGCGGGCGTGAATACAGGATCCTAAGGCAGAGGTACGCTAGGGGCGAAATAACCAAGGAGCAGTACGATCAGATGCTCAAGGACCTCCAGGCTGGAAGGCCCTAATCGGTTACATTAACCTTTAGGCTCACCAATCGGCCTCGTTAACGCGCCTGATCAGCCCGTCCCTTGAACGGAATAGCATTATGGCCTATCGCCGGCACTTTATGAAACTCTGGCTCATCTACCAGCCCGTTCAGATTATCATGGGTCCGATCAGCTGCCAAATGAGGAGCCCAACTATTATAATTGACGCAACGGCGGTCGCGGCGGACGCCACCGAGGCCCACCTGCTGATCCCTAGCCTTTTCGTAATCCCCTCTACTACATCCTTGAATATATATCCTCCGTCAAATGGTATTAACGGCAGGAGGTTGGTCATCCCCAGCAGCAGGTTGATCCAGAACATCCAGAAGACCGTATTTACAAGCGGCCAGAAGAGTGATGAATAGAACGGTGTCCTGTAAAGCTGTGTAATTGAATATGGAAGGGGCGCCAGCCCTTCGAACGGCAGCACTATGAGCGCCAGTATCCCCTGTACGAACCCGTGCGCGTAGCCAAACGGGTTGCTCATTATCTGTGGTATGGAAGCTGCATCGGCCGCGGCTATCCCCATGTACGCGGAAGCGATGCCCATGAATCCGGTCCCGTTAAAGGAGGGAGAGTTGGCTGATGGCTCATAGCTGGCGTAAAATTCGTATTTATTCATAAGGGTCAGGGTCGCGTTCCTTTCAATTGCAGCCGATGATCCATCCATCCCTGGCTGAAGGTAGGACACGGTTATGTTCTGGCCCGCCCGTGAAGCGTTCAGATAGGAGCCCAGGTCATCTTCATTGTATATGGTGGTCCCGTTGATGCCCGTTATCAGGTCGCCGGGCTTCAAGCCTGCCGTCGACGCCGGCGTCCCATTGTACACTCCCGTTATTTCGATGCCAGGATACACTGAAACCCCCTCAGACTTACCGTGATAGAGGACGGCCGCCGCCGTGGCTACGCCTGGCTGCATGGTCATGTTGTTCAGCAGACCTACGGAGACAGGCGTGCCAGCGATGGAGACTATTTCCATCCCGCTTCTCAACCCCTGATTTACGCCTGGATATGTCTGCGTTATGACCACCCCTGGTGATATGGCGGTAACCCCGGCGAATGCGCTTAGAAACAAGATGAGCATTACACCCGCTATAACCAGGTTGGTTGTGGCGCCGGCCGCCTGGACCCTTAACCTCTTGATCCTTTCGGTTCCCTGTAAATCCTTTTCATCCAGCTCCACAAAGGCCCCCACCGGCACTATCAGCAGGAGCACCCCAACCGAGTTGATCTTCAGCTTCTGGCAAGCGGCCACAATGCCGTGCGAGAATTCGTGCAGGACGATGCCGATGATCATGGCGATGAGCCCGTAGGAAATGGGGATCAGGGGATTTATGCCCGGCAGCGCAAGCACCGTTTGAAGGTTGGGGCCGCTCCCCTTTGGGATAAGCGTCACCAGAGTGGCCTCCCAGGCCAGGAAGGCCGTAGTAATGATCATGGTTATGACGCCGGCCAGTATGGCGAAGTCCCCGTACCTCTTCCAGAAGGAAGTCCTTGAGACCCTTTCTATAAGTCCCCTGCTCCTTTCAGTCTTCAGCATTATTGCGGGTCCAAAGAGGGAAATGTGCTTTGACGGCTTGTATTTCCTGATGGCCAGTAACAGCGCCGCCCACACGATTATCAGCAGCAGAAGTATAAGGTAGCCGTTCAATTCCCTTACACTAGAGGGGTGGAGGAGTGGCATATTTAACCCCTTATAGAGAAAAGGTCAGCAGTGCCCCATCGGATTAACCCTTATTAGCAATTGATAGTGCCGGACAATAGCTGTATAGTGGATCCCGTCCTGATACCTTAAGGCTGTTCGGATTTGTGCCCGCCACGTTATTAAAGCCGCAGGTTAAAGGTGATCACTGTCCGGGGCGCTCAATTGGGTTTCGCCGTAACCGATAACCGGATAGCCTCAAGTATGGAATTCACATTTGCATGGGACACGCCTATGGTTTTTGAACTATGGCCCAGTTTGTAGTCAGCGTAGAGCCGGCTTCAGTGATCAGAAAGGGGTTGAGCAGTTCGTAGAACTGGGCCTTGGTCAAGCCCAGCCTGTCCCTTCCGAACCTGTTTATGCCGATGAACCCCAGGGAGCCAGGCTTCATGCACCTTACCATTTCATTGACAGCATCATTATGATCCCTCATGCAGCAGAGCAGCCCGTTGGAAAATAGTGCGTCTATGGAGCCATCTGGCACGAACGGTATGCTGGCAGCTGAGGATGCATATGGCTTAACATTATCGATGTGCATCCTGCTCAGCCTCTCCGTCAATTTCTTTATTGCCCTTCCATCGGCGTCCACAGAATATACAGTACCTTCAGTGCCAACGGCCCTGGATATGGCCTGCGTAAAGAAGCCCGGGCCACTGCCCAGGTCCAGAACGGACATTCCAGGCCTTATGGATGAGGTGATAAAGCGCATCTGGATGCCCGATGCATATTTCCTGAGGGGGAAGAGCATAACCCCCGGCCTGAAGTATCTGTCATTATCCGCCATTTTTTGCCTCCGTATACCTGTGTTCATATGTAAGGGTAGATGGCCATCTGCGGCAGGGGATAACTAGTAGCACCGGGCCTCCCGCAGGGCCGGCGTCCTCCTTCCCCTCTTCTTTCAATGTTCCGTCTGTACCCGAATGATTCATGGATGACTATTCATAGCAAATGAAAGGAGTATTTAAAAGTGTTTGAAAAATTTAAGGGTATAATTGTCAGCGGCATATATTGATCCCATTTAACGCCGTATTACAGTGCAGCTTCAGGAGGAGCTGTGAATCTTGAGATGGTGAATCAACCGATAACTATATTAATATATATCAGGCGCATGTGTTTTGACTCATATTGTCCGGTAATGGTGTTGATATACGAAAACAGGTCGATGACAACCGTGGCATAGCCAAAAAGCTTGAGCTTCTGGTGCCGGGACTGAGGCAGTACAGGAAGACCGACGACCTCAGGGTGGCTGATGACCTCCTAAGGCATCAGGTGGCTGACAAGGTTGACCAGGCCAAAGCCAACCTTGAAGCCTACCGAAAGCAGATGGTCGTAGCCGGCGACTTTGCAAACCTTTCCTCTGTGGGATCCCTGATCTTCGAGCTTCAGGAACTGAGCGGAAAGGTGCGGTACGCTCAGCAGGGTTACGCCCCCCTTGTTGCTGCGATAAGCATAAACGAGGACAAGCTTAACGCTCTTTACAATTATGATTACGAGTTCGTCAATTCTGCGCTGAGCCTGGTGGAAGCCACTTCAAAGCTCCAGTACGACCAGGCTGCGGCCCTTTCAAACAAGTCGTCACTTGATGCAGTTAGCTCGGCCATGGTTGACTTTAAAAGAAAGTGGTCGGTAAGGCTTGAAGCTATAGAAGGGGTATTGGTGACGGGGTGAAATAGGTAGATGGCAAACAAAAACGATATGTCAAAGGGTGGAAGCGTATTTGGCTCCACTACAATAAGCTGGGAGCCACAGTTCAAGGAGGGGAACGTCATGTGGAAGGTCCCCAGGCTGATCAGGCTAAACGACAATATAGTCGTGAGGGAGGACGAAATAGCGGTGTTCTATAGGGACGGAAAGGTCCTTACTTACTTCGATAAGCCTAACAGGTATGCGCTGAGCGATTTTAATGCGCCCATAGTCGGCAACCTTCTGAAGTTCTTCGTAGGGGTTCAGCAACAGGCTGAAGTATATTACCTGCAGAAGAGGTTCATGGACGGGAAGTTCGGAAGCACAGAACCCTACCAGTTCGTGGATCAGATCTTTGGGATCATAAACCTCAGGGTTTTTGGAGAGTACAGGTGGAGGGTCTCCTCCCCCGAGAACTTCATAAATCAGTTCGTGGGCACGTTCGCGGCTGAAACATCCGATGATGTGGAAAAGAGGCTTAAGGAGCAGATGGTCCTCCTGGTATATAATACGTTAGGAAAGATGAAACAGCAGGGGTTGAAGGTCACCGACCTTGCTTCCAGCCTAGCTACCATTGAGCAGGCGGTGCTTTCGGTTTCGCCGGACAACTTTGCCCAGTACGGGGTCGAGATCAATAAGGTATCCGGCCTTACGATAAGCCTCCCAGAGGAGGTGCAGAAGGCCGTGGATACACGCTCGGAGATGTCGGTACTCGGCGTCAATTATCTCCAGTACCAGGCAGGTCAGGCAATGACCGACGCCGCCAAGAACCAGTCCGGAGGGGCAGGCGCCCTGGCCGGGATGGGGGTGGGCCTGGGTGCGGGGGCTGGAATAGGGTATGCGATGGGCGGCCAGGTGATGCAGGGCATGGGCCAGCAACAGCCAACCAAGACTTGCGTCAAATGTGGAAGCATAATACCGATGACCGCCACTTTCTGTCCGAACTGCGGCGCCCCGCAGCCTCAGCCAGGCCAGCCACAGCAGACACAGGGGAACTGCCCAAAGTGCGGGTCCCCACTGCCCGCCGGCGTCAAGTTCTGTCCGAACTGCGGCGCCCCAGTAGGTCAGCCAGCGACGAAGGTGTGCCCGAACTGCGGTGCCATTGTGCCGGTCAATTCAAAGTTCTGCCCCAACTGCGGGAAGCCAATGGGGACCGGGTGAAGGGAGGGAGGTAGAGGAAGATGATATATTGTGACAAGTGTGGAGCCGAACTGCCAGACGATGCAAAGTTCTGTTACAAGTGCGGGGCTCAGGTAGGAGCTCCAGCAACCGGGGCTCCTTCACAGGGGCAGAAGGGGCAGCCCAAGGCTCAGGAGAACATTCTGGCTCCGGCCGGCATAACTTCACTGAAGTGCCCCAGCTGCGGTGCACCAATTACACCGAAGTTCGGTGAAATGATCATTACGTGTGAGTACTGTGGAAGCAGCATAACCCTGGCAAACGATGGCTGGAAGAGCATCCAGAAGCATACTATGCTGCCCTTAAAGTTCGTCGATGAGGGCCAGGTGGAGGAAAGGGTGAAGAAGCTTATGGACAGGGGCCTGCTGCACAGGCATCTAGAGGAGAGCTCTGTAAAGGAGGAGTTCTCCCTGAGTTACATACCATACTGGGTTGTTACTGTATCAGCAAGGACAACCGTGACCAGCCAGAACGTGGCAGCGCAGGTGGGTCAGACCGCCACTGAAGCCGCTGTGTTCGGGATACTGCTGGGCGGAATGGGTGGAGGCTTCGGCGGAAGGAGGTTCATCTCTACGGGGAAGGGCTTCGGTCCCACCCTCTTTTTCATGGGTGGCTATGGTGGCGGCGGCAACGTCACGGTGAACACTATCGACGCGAACTACAACTACCCTGTGATAGCGGTAAAATCGCTTATGGAGTATCAGCCGAAGAACTACGAATTTGCAATGAACGAAAGGGTGCTTTTCGATGTTTCCAAGGTAAAGTCCATCAAGGTGTTAAACGGCGACTTGAGCGAAGATGCAGCCAAGGGCCAGGCAAGGACCCTGGTGGAGCAGCTGCAGAGCGACAGGGCGCACAAGCAGTATCATATGATACAGAAGCTTCAAACGGAGGTCGAAGTATCAGAGGGTGAACTGCTGCACGCCCCGGTGTGGTTCGCGAGGTATGACCACAAGGGGAAGAAGATAGTGTTGCTAATAGACGGCAACAGCGGGAACACCATAAATTCAATAGGCCTCTGAAGCAGCTCGTCCGTGCAGCTATAATGACTCCGCGCCGTTTCTCATGGCTATTGACGTCGCAGCAAGCACATCCTTCTGATAACGCACCCTGCCGCGCGGGGTGGTGCTCCTTTCATTTACTACCTGCACGATGTCCTTGCTCCTGAGCATCGGAAGCAGCCGTTCTGCTAAGCGGGCGGTTATGTCAGGCCTTCCATCCCCTATCTTAACGTGGATCGGAGCGTCCAGGGCGCTTATCATGCCGGAGATCATGGGCAGCACCTGTTCAGGGTCCATCGATATGGTAGTCCACACGGTTCTACCGTTCATGAGGATAGCTATTCCGGTGTGAGAGCCTGGATCTATGCCAACCTCTATCTTCCTTACCCTTCTCTCATAGTTCAGTAACATCAGAAGGTCCAGCGGCTCCTCCCTGATTATATCCTCGTATAGCAGGGTCATCCTACCGTCCATCAAGGGGGCTTCCTCCCTTGTGGTCAAATATAGCTTGGACTCGTCTTCGGTTTCCCATGGTAGGCTGGCCTCAAGCTTCATCCCGGTTCGCTTGAGCAGGCTGGCAAAGTAATAGAAGGCTTGGCCATTCACAGTAGCTATGCAAGGTTTCATCTATGGTTACCCGATGGTGCCTGTTGTTCCATCGCCGTCCTGAGCGCCCTTAATCCTAACCTCATAACTCATGAGGGATATACTTTACATTAAGGATAAAAAGCTTTTTGCACGATTTTCCGCCCCGTTGGGCCGCTCGCAAGTAGATCGACAGGACAAGCTGCCTGCACATTTGGCTGTAAAAGGGATAGCCCTTATATACCAAAAAAACATTTTATACCTAGGCCATGATCCATTTGATACTGGTCGCATGCTGCGACACTTTGGCGGACCAGTTCATGGGGCCGGTGGTGTAGCTTGGTCTTGCACATCGCTCTGACACGGCGGAGATCCCAGGTTCAAATCCTGGCCGGCCCATTCCTGGTTATGCATGCCTTGATGACCCTGCTTGTACATACGCTTGGCGTGCTAGATTGGCATAAGGGGTTAATTTTTTACCGCTTATCAGAACGCTTCAGGAAGAGCGGCCGTTAATTTACTAGTGGACCAAACCGTATACCGTACGGGCATCGTCTTTAAGGGCAGGTATTTTTTTACTAATTTTCTTTGGATGGTACAGTGATCAGGATTTCTTAGTAATATAGGTAATCATGGAAATCTATATATACATGGTAATCCGGTACTACCAGTATGACTGAAGAAAAGTCGGTAGATAAAGATGAAAGCGTAGAGAAAAGATCGGTAACCATCAAGGGGATCAGGAATGACCTTTACAAGAGGATGAAGGAGTTAGCATATGATACCGGTAAGACGCTCGGTGACGTGACCAACGATGCGTACTTGGCCATGGAATCGACGGCCGACGGCCTGCTTGATATGTCGAGGAACTTCCAGATGGGGCTCACCAGCGGAGGCAGTAAGGTCATAGGCCACATGAGTGAGCTAGAACTTACAGGGAGGGAGATAGCCGATGCCAATAAGAGGATACTGATAAGGAACGTAAAGAAGCTGACACTAAAAGATATAGACAATCAAACCGCTACAAAATACATTTTTTCAATAAGGGACGTGGATGAACTGTTCATACCACAGGGTCTTTCGAAGGTGGAACTTCTGTCCCGGTGTGCTAACATAGGTAAAGTAATCCAGGAATGATGCGCCGGTCAGGCGGGCACAAGGTGGAGGATGGTACACGCCCCAAAGCTAACCCTGACGGTCTCCACCCGGTATGCCTTGCCTCTCGCATTCAATAGCATATCAGCAAGAAGCCGCTCCCATCCATCGTTTCTTCTTATATATCCCCAGAGGCGAGTTGACATATCCCTTGTATCAGGGTCAATATAGAGAAGAACCCTGAGCAGCTTTATCCACAGCTCCCAGAAAAGCCTGGCCGGCCAGCTGGGTATCGAGAAATCAAAGATGACCGCCTCGCCCCTTTCCCTGAGCACCCTATCTATGGTTGAAGCCAGCCGGTCAAGGGGGACGTATTTTGGAAGGTACCCTGATATAACTAGGTCAAATTTGTCGGGCGAAGGTTCAACGTCAAGGGCGTTCATGACATTTATTCGCACCCGAGCGTCCACGATTTCAGCCCTGTGCTTTGCCACCATGGATGGTGAGCTGTCGACCGCCATGATCGTGGCCGATGGAAAGAGTTTCAACAGCTCTCTGGTGATCAGGCCAGTACCGGAGGCCAGTTCAAGGATAGACGGGCTGCCGGGCTCATTGATCATGCTCAGCGCCTTCAGCCTCCACCTCCTGTCCTGATTCATGGTGGTAAGCTTGACTAGGGTGTCATACTTGGCGCCGACCCTCCTGAAGATCCCGTCGTCCATCGTCGCTCTCTTAACCTACTGCCCTGTTTGGGCTTCCTGTTCACCGGGATAGGGTTCAACCCGCAGCACGATGCCATTGACGGCCACCACCTTAACCCGCCTGCCCTTGCCAATTTTTCCTGATGAAGAAAACGCCCGCCACCTGACGCCATCAATGGATACTTCGCCGTTTGGATCAATGTCCGTTGTGGCCAACCCGTTAACACCGATCATTGATTCACTACCGGTAAATACCTTATTCATCCTTATGAATCTGAAGGCCCGCCTGATATAGAAGGAAATGAAAACGCCAGCTATCAGTATAATTATTATCGATACGATCAGGTCCCAGCCGCTTGGAGCCGGAGAATACCCTATCCCCTGGTTTAGAAAATAGATTCCGGCAGCGCCGGTTGCTATCGCCGCGAGGAACGCCACACCATGCCCGGTCTTAAGCTCAACAATGAGGAATACCGCAGCCAGCACCAGTATTACGATCCCGAGCGCGGACGCGCTTATCACTTCCGCCCCTATGAGCCCAAGCACTATGGCGATAACCCCGCCGATGCTCAGTAGCACCGTCGGATGCAGCAGGTCCAGTATGATAGCTATCATGCCGATAAGTATGAGCACTCCATCGAGGGTGGAGTTGCTCAATGCGCTCAGGAACTGGTCATAGTAACTTTCGCCTACGGTGACCGAAGGGAGGCCGCCTATTCCCAGTGAGGCCTCCGCCACGGTGATATTGCTTGCTTCCCCGTTTATGACATTGTACTGGAGCGCCTGGTTAGCTGAGTATGCCGTATCATATAACACCATGTTGTAGGCGGCCGTTGAATTCCTCCCCCACTCATTGGCCAATCCCACCATCAGCTTTAGCATGGCATCTTCGGTGTGGTTCTGTTCCAGTGCCGTCCCGCCCACCACTATCGGAGTAGAAGGGCCGATTTCTGTTCCAGGCGCCATCAATATCCTGTTGGTTGCCATGGAGATATAGCTGGCTGCCGATGCCGCAATGCCGTTCTGCGGGACATAGGTGTAAACCGATATTCCGGATTGATTGGCTAGGGTAATTGAATTTATTATGTCAAGCATGTCAGAAAGGTAGCCCCCGGGTGAATTCATGACTATGAGTATGGCTACGGCATGATCGTTAATGGCCGTGCCGACAGCCTGGCTCATCATCGCCGATGCTCCAGGGTCGACCGTATAGTCGAAATTTACAACCACGACCTTGGCAGGAGCCTGACTCCTCACGGTGGAAATTGGGATTAGAACCAGCGTGATGATGATGACGGCAAACAGTAGCCGGTTCATAACGACTTACTGCTGTGCTCCCTTTTCCTCTTGCTCCTTCTTCTTACTTCCCTTAGCCATAAGGTCCTTTACATCGAAGAGCCCAAGTGGAGATAGCCCGGCTGTAGGGATATTGGAGGGTATCATTACTAGTGAGCTGTTGGACCTGAGGCCAAGCTCATATAACATGTTCATCCATCTCAACTGAAACGCCAGTTCATTATTTTTGTACTGGTCAGCTGCCTGGACCATCTTCTCAGCTGCCTGTGATTCTGCCAATGCGAGTGTGACCCTGGCCCTCCTTTCCCTTTCGGCCTGTGCCTGCGCCGACATGGCAGCCTGTAGCGAAGATGGTATCTTCAGGTCCCTGACCTCCACTGCGGTGACCTTTATTCCCCAGGATTCGGTCTTTTCGTCTATTATCCCCCTTACTATCGTTCCGATCTTCTCACGCTCGGCAAGAAGCTCGTCAAATACGGTCTGGCCTACCACCTCTCTCAGCGTGGTCTGAGCCGCATATTCCGTAGCAGCGCGATAGTTTTCGACGCTCAGGACGCTCTTCTGCACATCGGCAGGCATGAAGTACATCACGGCGTCAACGTCCACTGGCACGTTATCCTTCGTCAGCGTCTGTTCGGTGACGAATGAATATACCTGTAATCTGGTCGAAATTTTTATTGGCATCTTGCTTATGAACGGAAATACGTATACGAGGCCTGGCCCCTTGATACCCATGAACCTCCCGAGGGTCAGAACAGGTGCCCTTTCCCATTCCCGTAGAATATGTAACCCGCTCAAGAATACGCCTACTACAACTACTATTATGAATATTGAGAAATAAAGTAATATATCTGACATATAAAGTATTAACCCGCGGTTCACTATAAAAGGCTTTCCTAAGATTAAGCCAGCATAGCAATGTTCAACGGGCCGACAGAATTTTAATGGAACGCGTCAGCTGTAGAAAAGCCTTTTAATTTCAGCTAAACGCTCTCCCCTTGCCGAATCCCTTGGATAACTTCACGCTGCTGCCCCGAATTTAATCGCCCAAATTTTCCATCGGCTTCTTGGAGAACAGGTTTTCCCTCAATTCCCTTTCTAATTCAGGATCGTTTCTTCTGAGCCATTCCAGCAGCAGTGAAAAGTGCTCCTTCTCATCGTCCCTATTATGTTTCATCACAGCCTTCAGTGTTTCATCCTTGGTCGCGCTCGCCCTTTCATCATAAAACATGATGGCCTCTATTTCTTCAAGAAGTGACTGTCTGGCCCTGCTCAATTCGGCGGTCCTTTGATCCACATGTAAAATGTCTTCATATCTTGGCATACTGTTTAGCTCGGGATCAGCTCTCTTAAACCTTTCCAACGGCGGCTCTGGCCCCTTTGATAGTCCAATATATGGATGATCAGTGACCGCCGCCAATTGACCCTGGACTACCATTTACAGCCGTACCCTTAATTCGCTGGCCCTTGCGAGTTCGATGATGAAAAACGGCCTGCTGTGGGATTAGTATTGCCTAAATGCCCAGCTGTTGAAACATTTCACCTAGGTCGCCGGTTGGACGTTTGCAAAGCGTATCGGTGCAGACCCTGGCAATCGGCTCCTCTCCCCCGCCCTCAATGACATCTGTAAACGGCGCAAATTCAAGCCTGCCCTCCCGCGGCTTGTACAGGAGCATCTTATTGGGAAGGTACCGTTTCCTTAATGCCTCGGCCACTGGGCCTACGCGTCTTCCAGAACCTGTCAGAACCACCCTGTAAAGCGGGCCCAGTTCGGCATCCACCGCCTGCAGGAATCCAGTGTAAGAGGCAGGGTCCATCGCCGCTATTGATTTAGCCCATGAAAACGTCGACTCAAGCGCCCCCAGGTGGCTTTCCCTGTCGGTCATCCTTGCAATGTGCACCAGGTTCAGAGCGTGGATTGAATTACCAGAAGGCACGGCTCCATCGTACAGCTCCTTCTTCATGAAAGCCCTATCGGCGCTGAAATCCGGGATATTATAGAACCCACCTCCCTCCCTATCTAAGAAGTGTTTGATCGAAAAGTCAAGCAGCCTGATCGCCTCATCCATGTACCTTTTCTCAAATGTGGCCTCGTAAAGCTCCCTCAGTCCCCAGCACAAATAGGCGTAATCATCAAGCAGCCCATTGATGGTGGCCGTATTATCCGCGTAAACATGATAAAGAGCTCCATCTCCAGCGACCAGTTTTGCCAGCACGAAATCCGCGCAACCCCTCGCCGCTTGCGCGTACCTGAAGTCGCCTATGGCCGAGTAGGCCTTTGAAAGGAAGGCTATGGCCATTCCATTGATATCGGACAGCACCTTTGTATCCGTCCTAGGCCTTATCCTCTCGCTTCTGCTTGCCAGCAGCCTTTTGGTTATGTCCAGGATCGTCCTGTTTAGCGCATCAGTTGTGAGGTTTAACCTTCCAGCAATGGCCTCCGGTGAATCGGCCAAGTAAAGCACGCTAGCCGGTTTGCCACCTCTTACGGCCACCTCAGCCGTGCCGAAGGCAGCCTTCGCCGGAGCCAGCAGCTCCGTGGGCAGTACCCTTTCTAACTCGGACCTGTCCCAGAGGTAGAACCTCCCCTCCTCCCCTTCGCTGTCGGCATCTATTGCGGTGTAGAAAGCGCCGTCGGGGGACTTGATCTCAGTGGAAACAAAATTGAAAATTTCGTTTACAACGGTTGCATACAGCTCGTTACCGGTTGCCTGGTATGCCTCTGCATAAATATAGCCCAGCAGTGCTTGATCGTACATCATCTTTTCAAAATGAGGCAGGAACCATTCTCTGTCGACCGCATAACGATGAAAGCCCCCTCCAAGCTGGTCAAATACGCCTCCCTTCCTCATGGCCATCAGCGTAGTTTCAACCATTTGCAGGGCCTCCGGGCTGTTGAACCGCCTCCAGTACCTCAGCAGGAACCCGAGCCTTTGGGCTGCTGGGAACTTGGGACCGGATCCAAACCCCCCAAACTCCCTATCAAAGGAGGAGCTCAGACTTTCAAAGGCGCCCTTCATCAGGGCGACGCCCTCAACAGTGGAAGGGTTGGCATTGGCCACTTCATTGCCGTAATTGGGCGCCCCTCTGGCATCCATAAGTAATGGTGACCTATCGCGCCAGGCCTTGATCACCATAGGAAGGAGTTCCATTAACCCAATCATCCCTCCCCTAGAACTTTTCGGGATATAGGTGGCCGCGAAGACTACCACCTTGTCAGGGGTCATAATGATGGTCATGGGCCAGCCGCCCGACCCCGTTGATGAAACACATATGTCCATAAAGTGGCTGTCAAGGTCCGGCCTTTCCTCCCTGTCTATCAGTATGGCAATGAAGTGATCGTTGATCAGTCCGGCCACACCTTCATCCATGAACGATTCCCTTTCCATGACATGGCACCAGTGGCAGGAAAGGTACCCTATGGATATGAATAGCAGCTTCCCCTCTGACCTAGCCTTCTCTAACGCTTCTTCGCCCCAAGGATACCAGCATACCAGGTCCTTCGTATGGTCCTGCAGGTAAGGGCTGTGCGACCCCTCCAAATGCGTGTTTCCCCCCGCGCCTGCCTTCAATTTACCCTTAAATTTGCGCCTTTGTGCTTAAACGTTTCTCGAAAATCTGGGAAGCGCTACGTGGTGCTCGATGCGGAGGGACGTAATGGTTTAGGGGATTGAGGTATCATCGTAACACTAAAATATCCACATGAGGTCATATATCCATGCCCGTTGATACGAACGTAAGGACCACCTTTGCGTCCATAAGCGATAAGTATGACAGGATGAACAGGCTTCTGTCGCTATTTATGGACGACGCATGGAGAAGACATATGCTGGCAATGCTTCCTCATACGGGTACCATATTGGATGTGGGATGCGGCACCGGAAGGCTGGAATACCTTTTACATAAAGATGAGCGCTGGAGAGTGGTCGGGGTTGACCTGACTGCGGAGATGCTCAGGTTAAATGGATACGCGGAAGGCGGGATAGTCCAGGGGTCTGCCACTCTCCTCCCTTTCAGGGACAACAGCTTTGCCGGGCTCATGAGCGCCTTTGTCCTCAGGAACCTTCCATCTACCCGTGACTTCTTTGCTGAGGCATGGCGCGTGACCAGGAAGGACGGCCACCTTCTCACCCTGGATATACTTCCCACAAGGGGGCGCATCACGGGGATACCATTTGAACTGTACTTTTACAGGATGGCCCCATTTATGGCCGACCGTATTTCGGGGACAACGGCGTACAGCTACCTGGCCAGGAGCGTCCAGGGCTTCAAATACATAGATGAGCTGCTGCTAGAAATTTCAGCTGCAGGCTTTGAGCAGAACGTTGTAAAGTCCTTCAGGGGAACGCATGTGTTCCTGATAGACTCAAAAAAGGCCTAACCTCCAGCTTCATCCGCGCCCGGTTTTGTCATCCCGGTTGATGAACCCCGATAGCTGCCCAGGCCGGGGATATACCTGTTTACAAATTCAAATATGTCCAGCAGCAGCTTCCTGTCCTTCAGGCCAAATATAACTAAGGCTACGGCAAGGCCAAGAAGGCCACCCCCTATGACGTCGAGCGGCCAGTGGACTCCTACAAAGACCCTGGCTATCGACACCAGGAACGCCTCTACGCTGAGGGGAACATACCATCTTTTGCTCAGGGTTAGCAGGCTCATTCCGGCCCCACTCCAGACTATAAGCGCATGTCCTGACGGATAGCTCGCGTCCAGGGGCCTGGCTATAAGCGGATTGATATTAAGATACAAGAAGGGCCTCTGCATCGCCAGAGCGTCCTTCATGATTGTTCCTATTATTATATCAGCTATGAACGCTACGGATATCATGAAGGCCGCGGTGCGATGCCTTTTATTTCCGAGGAACCATAACGCTGCCACTACTGGTATCCAGAAGTACTCCCTTCCGTACAGGGCCATGATTATCATAAATGAGTTCAAGGTAGGACTTACCCCGCTCAGCCCGAATATCTCATAGAACAGGGAGACGTTGAACCAGTTATCTTCTCCGACAAGCACCAGGTAGATCGTGATAAGAAGTACAGCCAGAGCCAGTAACGCCCCCAGCAGCATATAAGCTCTCGGCTTCATGCTATTGACAGGGGCCATGCCCTTTAAAACCTTTACAACGGATTATTTGTTGGCTCTAGCTGGAATTGCGATAACATGTGCGGATGGGCGGCGGCCCTCAGGGGCAAGGGCCAATAACCACGGTTGGTCAACCAACGAAGTAGTAATGACCTTCCATCTTCTGCTGTCTGTCAAGCTTGCTGTCCGGCTTGTTCACACGCGGCCTTCCAGTTGACGCGTCCCTTCGGTATGTTATCTTCATGTCCTTTAGGAATGCGTTCATGGCTGCGGCCTTCCCCATGGGCCCTATGACCTCCCCCTTTTCGTCTGGCGTGCCCTTAAGTATCATCATGGAATCCGATATTATATCAAGGAGCATCAGGTCATGGTCTATTACGAGGCCGGCCCTCCCATTTCTCTTGATGTAGTTTGCTAACACCTTTGCCAGCATTATCCTGTCCTCTATGTCGGTAAAGGCCGAGGGCTCATCCAGCGCGTACACCTGTGAATCTCTCAGCATCGTCAGTGCTATGGCGACCTTCTGTAGCTCCCCTCCGCTCAGGTTTTCAACCCTCTTTGAAAGGAGGGCGTCTATCCGGAGCGGCCTGATGAGATATGTCATGTTCTCCTCTGAATTCCATTCGCTCGAACCGGAACTTATCAGCTGTTCCACGGTACCATCGAAATCGCTGCTCAGGTACTGCGGCTTATAGGATATCTTGATGTCCTTGCTGACGGTCCCTTCATCAGGCTCCTCAACCCCGGCCAGCAGCTTTAGAAACGTGGTCTTGCCCAGCCCGTTAGCCCCCATTATGCCAACTATTTCGCTTTCATTAAGAAAGCCCTCCGAAACGCTCAATTCGAATTTATGGTATTTCTTTTTCATAGCTCCATAGGAGAGCAGCTTAACCCCACCCCCTTCAGATTTTATATCGGTATGGGCGTTGAAGATAACAGGATTATCCCTGAAACGTACGTTCTCTTCGGGTATCGTGCCGTTCAGCAGGGCGTTTATGCCCGCCGTATTGGTCATCAGGTTCGAAACTATTCCATAGACGGATGGCTCTCCGTAAATTATATGCACGTAATCGCTTGCATAGTCCAGAAAAGTTAGGTCGTGCTCTATCAGCAGCACACCGCTCCCCTTCTCAGCAAGCCTTCGGATCAGCATCGCCACCCTTATCCTGTTATTCACATCTATGAATGAACTGGGTTCATCGAAGAAATAATAATCGCTTTTCCTGGAGGCGGCAACTATTAATGCGAGCTTCTGCAGCTGGCCGCCGCTCAGCTCGGAGGGAAGCTTATCCAGTTCGCCTGAAAATTCCAGCTCGCTAATCCAGCTGGCTGCCTCCCCTTCATCATATTTATCGATCATCTCCCTGACCGATTTGGGCCATAGGGCCGGGATCTGGTAAATTGCCTGTGGCTTAAGCGAAACCTTCAGGCTTCCGGACGAAAGCTCCTTGATATAGTTAAGCATGATGTTGCCCTTAAAGTGGGAAATCACATCGTTCCAGCTGACCGGGCTGTCATACGAGCCCAGATTGGGCACCATGTTGCCCGAAAGGATGTTTATCGCGGTAGTCTTTCCTATGCCGTTTTTCCCGGTTAATCCGACTATGTATCCGCGTTTCAGCTGTGGAAGCCTGTACAGCCTGAACGTATTAGGGCCGTACTGATGCATCCTCGCTTCGCCGACCTCCGAGGGAAGGTTTATTATGTCTATGGCATCGAAGGGGCATTTCTTTACGCATATGCCGCATCCTATGCAGAGGCTCTCACTGATCACGGGGTAACTATCGGCGCCGAATTCGATAACCTTCTCGCCTGATATCTGGGGTGGGCAGAACCGCTGGCACTCGTGATTGCATTTTGTAGGCTTGCATACGTCCCTGTCTATCACCGCCACCCTGGTCGATTGCATGTAGTGACGGGGGGACGTCGGTTTTTAACTCTGTCGATAGTTCCCGGTGGCCCCCTTTCGCTATCCCCTCACGGTTTCCCAGGATAATAGACCATGGACCTCAAATTTCATCCTGTAGGTGTTTCCAGAAGCCATCGACTATAGTAAGATACTCCGGTCCTTCAGTAAGCCTGCGCTTGACGGCCAGCGAGCCGATGGGCTCCATCTCCAATGATTCAAGCGCCCTTAATGTAGCCCTTACGTACCTATCAGCGTCAAAACCGCCATAGGTCATGAAATACCCAACGCGTTTGCCCGCAGTTCCTCGTAGGCTCTTTAAAAGCCGGTTAAATGGCGGGCAACTAACGGTCCATTTTGGGCTGCCCACCAGAATCAGGTCATATTTACCGACATCAAGCAGCCCAAGGTCTATATCGACATAGCTTCCGGGAAAAAATGAAAGAATAAGCCATTGCCAGTATTCCCTGTCCTTTTTAGGGGAGGCCTGGAGGATAGTCACTTCGTGGCCGGCTGCATCATTCATAAGCCTGGCCGCCACTTTGGCGGTGGCTCCGCGCCAGCTGAAATATGCGATCAGTATTTTCAACGACCTTTTTGTTAAGCCACTGGTAAATATCGGTTGTGTTATGATCGAGGCCGCAATGGCGAACCTTGGTCAGACCCTAAAATGGGCCCTGCAGCGGGGTTCATACACGTCCTCTCCACCTATCAATATGCTCTTGTTGGAGCTGACCTTTCTGGCGGAAAAGGTGGCCGGTTCGCCGCAGATCATGCAGACCGCCGTCAATTTGATAACTTCGTCGGCTATGGCCAGCAGGCCGGGCATGGGCCCAAACGGCTCGCCCAGATAGTTCTTGTCCAGACCAGCGATGATCACCCTCTTTCCGTCGTTCGCCAGGCCTCCTACGACATCTATGACGCCTTCATCGAAGAACTGGGCTTCGTCTATTCCGATGACTTCATAGCCCTTGGACTGGGGCACTATCTCGGCTGACCCGTTCACCGCTATGGCCGGCATATATCTGCCATCATGGCTTTTGACCATATCATTTAATCTAGTGTCTATAGAATGTTTGAAAAGGACTACCTTCTTGTTCGCAAAATTGTAACGCTTTAATTCTATGAGGAGCTCCTCCGTCTTCCTTGAGAACATGGGGCCTGAATAGACCTTAATCCAACCGCCCATGGACAGCTTTTAAACCCTAGGCTTTTAAGCATTAAGGGGACTGTCTGAATGGAAACTTGGTTGAATAATAGTGTTAAGCGGATGGCGCAACCCCACATCAATCAACGTTGACTTACGCCTTGACTTTTTAAATATATTTATTAACCTTATAACACAGTTTCCATACAATGAGAGTACATCTTCCACTGCTCAATAACCTGGTGGCCATCGAGGTAGCTAAAAGACACGGGATGAGTGTGGAACTTAACTTTGATACAAGGAAGCTAGGCACCAGCAAGGAGGAGGTGCTGGCGGTAAGGGATGCGGGGAGGGGTATAGCTAAGAGCGTCCATGGTCCATTTATGGATCTAAACCCCGGGGCCCTTGACCAGGATGTCAGAAAACTCACGCTTGACAGGTTGGGATGGGCGATCGAAACAGCCACGCTCCTGGAGGTCGATGATTTGATTATCCATGACGGCTACATCCCCCTCATATACGGCTATCCATCCCTGAAAGGCGGATGGCTCCAGAGGGCCAGTGAGCTCCTGGGGGAGATCTCAAAAATGGGAAGGGATAGGGGGATAAGGGTGCTCCTGGAGAACATGTTCACGGACGATCCCCTGATGATAAAGGCGCTGGCTGAAGAAGCCGGGCTGAACGTCTGTCTGGATGTAGGTCATATCTCCTTTTCATCAAATATCGCAGTGGAGGAGTGGGTGAACGTCCTTCATCCATTAATAAAGGAAGTGCATGTCCATGACAACGATGGGGCTTCAGATGAACATCTGGCGCTTGGAGCCGGCACCATCAAATTTGATCCAGTCATTTCCTTAATTTCCATGTTCACCTTAGAACTGGGCAGCGAGGCTGACCTGGAAGCTTCAATCGATTATATGAGGGAAAGGGGATGGATCTAGAGGAATTCAAAGCCGCGATAGAGGATACCAAGAGGCTGGTGACGGCGAGCGCGATAAGAGCGTTTCACCGGGATCTAATCAATGTCACGCTCATGGGAAGCACTGTTAACTCCGAATATAAGATCATAAATCAGGACCTGGATTTCCTGGTGGTTATTGGCAGGCTTAATGCGTACGATATAAGGGCATATGCCATGGCTCTGGAGGATATCAAGGGGAAATCAAAACAGGTAAGGATAGAATGGACTATCAAGGACGGCCCATGGAAGCCATCTATAGACGGTAAACCGCTTATAGCTGTACATATGAACCTGGAAACGCAGCTGGCAGTATGGAGGAGGGCCACCCATCAGACCAATCTGGCGAGGAGCATGTTTCTCAACTGTGAAACACTACACGGCTTACCTCTTAGGGACCTATTTCCGATTCTACCATATACCCCTCAGAAGGCGCTTTCGGACTGCTACGCCTTTCCCTGGCTCAAGGGGCTTCTGTTTGCCGCAGTTAAAATGAAGCCAGATTCTAGGTTCGAGCTGTTTCAGTATGCTACACTCAGCGCCGCCCTCAATTATAGGCTGCTTAAGGGAGGGAGCGAAGGTAGAATAGAAGCTGCAAAATCGATGATGAAGAACAGGCCCCGGTGGTCAGGGCTTCTGTCAAGTGTGCTAGAGGGCAGGATGGAGGTTAAACCCAGGGCCGATCTACGGGACCTCAGGAGGGCAATCGAATTTATAGACGAGCTGGAGGAGGAAATAGTTGATAAGAAGAAGAATTGATTGCATGTGGGATGAGACGGAGGGGATGGAGCTGTCCCTTCTGACCGTGGATTCGATAGATGATGCAAGTGGCATCGGCGGGATACCTGCATTCGATATACTCAGGAATTACGCGTTCATGGATGAGCCGGACCCTCACTTCATTTATATCGTTGATGAAAGGGACCTGGCAAGGATGTCAAGCTCTAGTGATTTCGTAGTCCAGTTCAGCGGCCTGTTAAGAAGGGGGAAGTTCTCTACAGGGGGCCCATGGCAGATCAGGTCACCCACTCCATATGACCTTCTTGTGAGCACCGAAGTGGGGCTTGTAACCGCCCAGCAGGTCCTGGTGGAAATGGCTGCTCTGGGACGCGGCAACGCTACGAGGGTAATAAGGGAAGTAAATAGGGGATTCCTTGAAGTGTTTGGCGAAGAACCTGAAGCGCTGAAGCCTGCCCTGAAGGAGGGCTCGAAGCTCAGCCCTTCAAAATCGCTCAAACTGCTAGAAAGGGTGATAAGGGAGCTGTACAGTCTACCACTATAGGGATTTGGAGGCAGCGGTAAAACATAAGCGTGCGGTACATATATTTCTCAACCGATGCAGGGCATCATTACGTGACTTAATAACAAAGGCATTCCGCCTCTGAGATCGCGCCGATGCTTGATGTATAAAAGCGCGCTTTCCTAAATTTCATTTTTTATATGCCCATCGCGGTATAATTCCATGCGCGTCAATTTAGTGAAGGTTAGATGAGATGAACAGGTACATAAAGGGGGAGTACTTCAAGGATCGCCCTAAGAAGGAACAATTTATCGAATCGGGAAGCAATCCCCCGACTGATGAATCCATTGATGTATAGCCCTCAGAGGGCTTATGCGCTTGGACCTTTCTTCTTGCGGGAGAAGAAGCCCAGCCAAAGAAGCAGTATACCGATAAATTCCGCATAATAAAGGAATGCCGGGAATTGAACTATGTATAGCGTCCCTGCTATGCTTACAACCACCGTTCCAGCTATAATGGAAAGCATCTTCTTTGAATGAGTTCTCCAGTAGGTGACCGCGGCAACGGCCACGAGGACCACGGCAGCTGGGAATGTGATTATCGAGGATACCAGTGTAACCGATAATGGTAGCAGCCCGAAGACGACATAGCCAGTTATGATATCGCCTATATATGAAACGGCTACAAAGTAGAGAGCCGCCAAGGTCGAAAGTACGGTAAATATATAATACGAATACCTTATCGCTCTGGAGCCGACTAGCTGGATAGAGCCAAGCGCTAGAAGTTCGACAAGCAAGGAGACCAAGAACAGATATGATTTTATCAACGGCTGGCTGTATATACCCAGGGCAAATACTATCTCCAGCATTACACTGATCGCAAATACCCACATCCCAGCGCTCCAGTACAAAAGGCTCCGTGTCTTCTTTGCAACGTAATTCATCGTAAGATAGGCAGCCAGTATGGCGCTTAACACGAAGATCAGGCCTGTTGAAAACAGGACAAGAGACTGCTCAAACAGCATGTAATGAGCGTCCTATCGGCCATTAATATACTGTTTGATTATATTGCATGGTTTGATTTATTTAATCACAAGCTCCTCGGCTGTTTTCTTCTCGTCGATATATTCGTGGTAATCTTGCACGGGCGTCTCCAGTATCATGGGCCTCTGCTGTATTATTCCGTTGTTAAGAAATACCCCGAACCCCTTCCTTCCTATGAACCCCCTCCCGATCCTAGCATGTCTATCAAGGCCTGATCCAAGCCCTTTCATAGAATCGTTAAGGTGAATCAACCTGAACCGCTTTAACCCAATGAACCTATCGATATCCTCTATCATGCCTAAAAGCCCTTTTTCTAAGGCCAGATCGTAACCAGCAGCGTAAGCATGGCATGTATCCAGCACCAGCCCTACGCGCTCATCCCCAACCTCATTGATTATCCACCCTATATCCTCGAACCTGGACCCCACGCTATTGGCCTGTCCGGCCATATTTTCAAGCAAAACCATCGTACCTCCCGTCATGGAGCCGAGCGCCTTCCTTAGACAGGTAACTACCCGACTTTTACCGTAGTCAATCCCCTTGCCTAGATGGCTGCCTACGTGCGCAACTATAAAGTCGAGCTGCAACTGCTCAGCCCGCCTGATCTCTTCGGATAGGGAAGCTATCGACTTCTCAAATACGTCATCCCTTGGTGAAGCCAGATTGGGCAGATAGGGCATGTGTGAATTTATTGAAACAAATCGGTTCCCCCTCTTTCTTTTAAATTCATCAGCGCCGTTAATTGGCGGGTACCCCCATCCCCTAGGGGATCTGGTGAAGATCTGAAACGTTTTGAACCCTAATTCATCAGCCCTATCTATCGAACTGTCTATACCGCCAGCAATTGGAAGGTGCGCACCGATGGTAATCTTCATATGCGACCAGGCACATACGTTCCTGAAATATCTTTCCCCTGATCTGTGTTCGCCGGTTTAAATCTAGCTTTCATCCTTTTGCTGCTGCGCCTTCTGTTTCCTTGAAGCACGCTGTTTTGGCGCAGCCGCCGCATTTTCAACCGGCTGGCTCGTTGTATTATTTGCAGGTGGAGCTGCCGTTGTGTTTGTCTGTTCTGGTGGGGTGGCGGTCGCGTTTGACTGTGTTTCAGGTGCGACAACGGTGGTGGCTGGACTGTCCTGTCCTGCGGCGTCGGCCGGTTTGGATGGTTCTTCCACAATAGGCTTTGGCGCTGGGGTGGTCATAAGAGTGTAACCTATCCATGCCAGAATCACCAGCACCGCTGCGATCGCTATGAAAGCGGTTATCTGAAGTACTATCAGCGGAAAGTAGATATCAACAAACGCATAAAATATAATTACTATTATGCTTGCAATCATTATAAGGGCGCCTAAGGCTTGATCTTTACTCAAATTACATCGATGTATCCTTCTTTAAATTGGCTTAAATATCTTTCGTCGCTTCGGTTTATAATATCTTTTCATATGGTCATACCCATTATATCAATGAAACTCAGGCTGGTGCGGATAAGGATTTAAGAAGGTATATCTGTCCTTTTACACGTGCGGCTGCGCCCCATCCTGCTGTTGTTTGGTTTCATGCTTATCATAGTTGGCATCATACTGGTCTTTATAGGTTCAATAAGTGGCGGCGCGAGCGTAGGGGGCGCGTTCTTTGTATTTCCAATTCCAATCATCATCGTCTTCGGTAAGGATAACGGATTGATCTATCCCATTATAGTGCTGGCGTTGCTCTTCTTCCTGATAATGCTTGTGATCTCCATCTTAGGCTTCAGGCACGCGGATTGATATCAGATGCCGAGTTTCCTCCTTACCTCTTCGTTTACAATGCTACCGTCTATCTTCCCTCGAACGCGCTCCATGACCCTTCCCATCAGGATTCCATACGCCTTTTTATTGTCCGTTCCCTTAAGCTTTTCCAGCTCCTCGGATATGATGGCACGCAGGTCGTCGGTTGAGATACCGGTTAGCCCTAGCCTTTTGATGGATTCCTTAACCGACAGGCCATCCTTGAGAGAAATGCGTAGTATCTCGGCGATGGCCTCCTTTCCTATCGACCCCTTATTCAGCAGGTCAAATACCTCAAATACGCTATCCCTTTGAAGCTGGCCAAGCCCTTCACGTCTGAGCATTATGGCTACCTCCGTGAGCGTTGCGGCCACTATCGATGGAGGCATATCATACCTCTCCATCGCCTCGGTGAACCAGTTCAGATAATCGGAATCAAGGATGTTCACTGCCAGATCCCTAGATAACTGATATTTCTCCATGAACTCCTTGACGGTCTGGTCCCAGTCCTTTATCTGCAGGCTGAATTCCCGTTTCATAGCCTCTGAAACTACAGTTGTAGGTATGTCGGTCTCTGGATACATCCTGGAGGAGCCGGGCCTTGGCCTGAGGAACCGTGTCGAACCATCGGCCATCGCCATTCTGGTTTCCGATGGAGGGCCCCTGAGTGCCATCATAAGCCTTGCCCTAAGGCTCTTAAGACAGCTGACTGCGGCCTCCCTTTCTCCCTTCAAAATGATATAAGCATCGCCGTCTCTTATGTTCATTGCTGCCGATATCCTCTCCATGGCGGCTTCGTCTATGTTATAGGCCGGTAGCTCATCAGAATGAATGACGCCGTTGAACCCCATGAACCTTGAGATATCCGCCAAGTCCTTGCCAAGCCTTCCATCCTTAACCTTTTCCCTCTTCAGGAGGCCTGAGAAGCCGGGCGCCCTTAGGCAGAACGCCCTTAGGTTTCCCTTCAGCCCTTCCCCAAGCATATCGGTTATGTCAAGGGGCTCCCCCTCAAAGTCCTTCTCCGATACCCCTCTCTGCTTGAGTATTTCTGCAAGCTCTACCAGCCACAGTTGCCTCCCTTGTTCATACGATATGACCTTGCTTATAGTTTCAAGCTTCTGCACACCTTTGACCTCTACAATGCCGCTTTCGCCCACAGAAACGTTAACGTCCTGCCTTATGGTTCCGAGGCCGCTTGCAAACAGCCCCGTCAGTTTAAGCGTCCGGCCCAGAGATTCAGCCATTGATTGTACATCCTCAGATTTCATTTCCACCGGCTCGAGCGCGATCTCCACCAGTGGGATGCCCAGCCTGTCAAGATCGTATTTTGGACCTGCAGCGGTCCTTTCGATCAGCCTTGCAGCATCCTCCTCAAGGCATATTGATTGGACGCCAACCGATGTGCCCTTATATCCGAACGCGCCTCCAAGGGCTACTACCGCAGTCCTCTGGAAGCCGGCCGTGTTGGAGCCATCTATAACCGTCTTGCGCATGACGTGAATTTCGTCCATGATATCGGACTGAAAGATATTGGCGGTTATTATCGCCGTCCTCAGCGCCTCCTCATTGAGGGGGTGTGGCGGCTCTTCATCGGCCTCCACCAGACAGCTGGTTCCCTCTTCGCTTACATAATCTATGACTACGTTCTTTCTCATTTCAAACTCTGCCGCCGGGTCCAAGGTTCCGAGTTCCCCAGCGGTAGCACGGAGCACCCTCCTGAATTCAACCCTTCCCTGCCCTGCCTGCGGATCTGGGCAGTTGCAGAACAGCTTGTGTTGCGTGTTTAACTGAAGGTGTATTTCCAGCCCTACCCTAATCCTGCTCAACCGACAACCACCTCCTTCCGGTGACCTCTCCTCGAAGGTCCAATGGCATTTGTCCTGTGGCGTTGAGCCCATTGCCCAGCACCCACATGGATTTTGCCAGCGCTACTTCAGAAAGCATATCGCCCAGCGGAACTACACCGGCGGACAGCAGGTCACGCCCGGTTTCATAGACGTTCAAGTTCACCGACCCCCAGATACACTGGGATGTCATCCCAAAGAATACCCCCTTCTTGATCCCTTCCGTTATGGGCTGGATAAGGTCTTCAGAAACGTGGCCTAGCCCGCCGCCCTCAATTATTATGGCCCTGACGCCCTCGTCCACCAGGAATTTAAAGTAACTCCCTTTCATGCCAGGGAAGAACTTCACCAGTGCTGCACGATCATCGAAGTTAGGCCTCACGATGAATTCCCCCTTGCCCCCTATGACCGTGTTTTCGTTAAGGGCCAGGCCCTTGATATAGGCTACAGGCCGCCTATTGACCGAGTGAAATGCGTTTCTCCGGCTGGTATGGTTCTTTCTGACACGGACCCCCAAATGGATAGCGATGGAATCATCGCTCAGTCCAGAATGCATGGCAATGAACACCCCCCTTGACCGTGAAGATGAAGCGAATTTGAAGGCGCCAATAAGGTTGGTCGCAGCATCTGATGACGGGCGATCAGAGGACCTCTGTGAGCCCACCAGCACCACCGGCCCTGGCGGATTTTCAAGTGCGAAGGAAAGCGCCGCGGCGGTGTAGTGCATGGTATCCGTTCCGTGGGCTATAACCACGCCCCTGAACCCGGCTAGAAAGGCCTCCTGCACCGCTTTGGCGATCACAGTCCAGTCCGATGGCCTGATGTTCTCACTAAGAACGCTCATGAGCGACCTTATTGAAAAGGAAGCTATAGATCCAAGCTCCGGTATAAGCGCCGCTAACTCCTTAGAAGAAAACGCCGGCTTGACGGCCCCGGTCCTGTAATCAACCCTGCTTGCTATTGTCCCGCCGGTGCTTAGCAGTAGTATATCACCGTGAATTTGGCCGCCCTCACTGGGGATTACCGTGGCTTCGCTGCCCTTGGCTTCATCGCCGCGCTTGATTACACTGGATTCCAGTATCCTGTCCAGCGACAGGCCTATATTGTAGCCGTTCTTCAACTTGATTGTTATATGCTCCGGCCCTTCATACTGGGTCCTTGGCATGACCAGTCCTTCGTAAGATTGGCTCTTTACCTTGATCCTGACAAGATCCCCCGGTTTAAAATCGATTGTATTCAATGACCCCGTTCTATGGGATATATCCTTTTAACCATATCGCTGTCCCGCCATCTTCTCCCTCACAGGTCCTTTTCTAGTGGATACGCGAGCCGATAACCACTGGTTAAGGCATCCTCCGGACCGTCATCCTTCAGCTGAGCCACCGTAAAACGCTTATATATTAACTGGTTTCATTCAGGACTATGCTGCCCGATCTGAGCGAGCTGAGGGAAATGCGTAATGAACTGGGGTTAAGCGTCCAGCAGCTTTCAAGGGCATTGAACATACCGGAAAGGACCATACTCATGATAGAAGGGGGAAAAACCTGCAGGTCCTATGCGACCATCAAGAAGATCTTCGATTTCCTTGAAGCCAGTAAGGCCGGTGACAGGAGGATAGTTCGAGAGATAGCAAATACCGGAATAGTCTGGGGCAATCCGACCATGAAGGTTAAGGAGGCGATGGGCGTCCTGCTGGAGAGGGGCTTCTCTCAGTTGCCTGTAAAGGATAAATTTGGAAGGGTGGTGGGTATAGTAGGCGAAAAGAAGCTCCTGGATGCAAAAAACGGCGAGGAGCCCATAATGGACTTCCTGAGCGATGACTTCATCATAGTTGATGGCCAGATGCCTGCGCGCATAGCCAGGGACCTGCTTAAACATTTATCCGTCATCCTTGTCAATGATCGAGGGTCGATTTCAGGAATAGTAACGAGGTCGGACTACCTTAAGAGCCTGTGATACAGCAAATGAGAAATTTCGTTTATTGTACGCCGCATGCCCTGCGGCATAAGTGGGGGTCGCCATCTGTCGCATCAATTGTTAATAAGGGGAACAACGTTGGGGGATTGAACAGTTGAAGGAATTCTGGTTCATGGGCCATAACGATTACATCAACCTGCTTTATCTTCCCTACACCGCGATAGTATTCAGTTTCATAATAGATGGGATGGTACTTTCCGGGGTCCCTGATATCATGGGCGATATCCTGCTGCTGGTGGCATATTTCTTCGGCCTGGGCATTTCGGCCCATTATCTCAACGAAGCATATTCCCACAGGCTGATGGATAGGGGGAGGGCATCGGTTCTCAAGATCATAGGGACAGCGTCTCTTATAGTAGCGGCTGGCCTAGGAGGCTATCTGGTGGTAACGCTCTCAAACGTACCTCTGATAATAATAGGCATAATCGAAGTGCTGGCTGTAATATTATATAACCATCCCAGGTTTAACTCGGCCCATAATGACTTCTTCTTTTCAGTTGCCTGGGGAGGGCTTCCATCGCTCGCAGGATTTATGCTTGGCCACGAAGTGATTACGGTAAGCGCTCTAGCCCTGTTCGCAGTGACCTCCATCTTGGGCTCCCTGGAAATAACGCCTAGCAGGCATGTAAAATACTGGAGACGCAGGGATGCGGATATTGAGAAGGTGGTGTTTAAGGACGGAAAGGAAATGCAGTCAAGCATCGAACTGATGATCAAAAGGCCTGAGAGGTCCATCAAGCTCCTGAGCGTGCTTTGCTACATCATGCCAGTCCTTCTCTATCTGGTTATTTATAGCCGCTTGACCATATAAGGGCCCTCGAGGTAATACCCCAGGCGCTGGTAGTAAGCCCTAGTTCCCACTGCGCTTATAACTACCGCCTTCCTCCTGCCGAACTCCTCACGCGCGATCCGCTCGGCCTCCTCCATCAGATTTTTCCCTATTCCCCTGTGCTGCCACTGGTCCTCATCCCTCTCCCCAAAGCCCAGCTCTTTGCCGTACACCCTTAATTCCCTTATCAGCACAGCATCCTTTCCCCTGATCTCTTCCCTGTGCGCGCTGTCTGTGGGGATCCTGAGCCTGAGGAAGCCAGCTATATGGCTTTCTTCATCTTCCCACGAAAGGAAGACCTCCGACCCTCCAGATGCGGGGTAATCGATCCGTTTCATCCTGAAGGAATCAGGGTTAACAGCGCTTATTCCGTTTAGCCCGACCTCCCTGCACCGTATGCAATTACATCTCTTTCCGTCAGCCTTCAACCTTCTGTGAACCAGTTCCCTGAGGTTGCCGGCCGTGACCCCGCCCTCGATCATATAAGCCGGTATATCCCTCTGAATTCTCATGATCCTTATCCAAGGCGGCACGATCTCCTTTACCTTGGCCAGAAGCTCTACCGCGCCCCCTTCATCAAGCGGCCTGTAAAGGCCTTTGGAATACATATCATAGAGCTTAGCGGTCCTGATCACAAGCGTAGGATAGATTTTTAGCATGTCCGGCTTGAAGTCATCTTCAAAAAAGAGCCTCTTAAATGATACAAGATCCCGTTCGGGGCTTGTGAACGGAAGCCCAGGCATCATATGTGCTACGATCTTGAACCCCGCGTCCTTGGCTACCCTGAAAGCCTCTCTGATGTCCTTCACCGTATTGCCTCGATGCACCTTTAATAGCACTTCGTCATCTAGGATCTGGACGCCCAGCTCCACCCTTGTGGCGCCGTAATCCAGCATTAAATCCACGTGCCGCTCTCGGCAAAAATCCGGCCTGGTTTCAAACGTCAGGCCTACGCAACGCCGTGCCGCGTTAACGTTCCTCTCCATGGCGGCCTTCATACTTTCGCTGACATCACCGTTCAGCCCATCGTATATACCCTTGATAAACGACCTCTGGTAATCGTCTGGGAAGCTGAGAAACGTGCCTCCCATTACCACCACTTCGCTCTTCGAAGTCCTGTGCCCTAACGCCTCCAGTTGCCCTACCCTGCTCCTAACCTGCATGAACGGGTCATAGTTGTTCTGAGCGCCGCGCATTGCAGCCGGCTCCTTTCCCGTGTAGGATTTTGGGGAGTCGAAGTCTACACCACCCGGGCAGTATATGCACTGGGCCTGTGGCGGGCAGGGCATGGGCTTCGACATAACAGCTATAACGGAAATTCCGGATAGGTTGCGCACCTGCTTGATCTTCAGCGGGGTTAACATCAGCTTCCTGTCATATCCTGATTGCTGTAATACTTCCGAGTTCTTTGGAACCCGTGTTAGCCCGTATTTTCTTGTTACGCTGAGCTTTATTCTCTCTATTTCATCTGCATCTAGATGCTCGTGTTTAAGGAGCATTTCTGATATTTCCAGCAACGCCTTCTGATAAGACACGGTTCTCAAAGCTTATTTTCAGTTAATTATTTAACTTTTGTGCGATATTTGACTTCAAGACCAAGTCTGCAGATGATTTATAGGCGCGGCAGCGTACGTGTGCAACCGGCCTGTCCGTGCCGCACACCTTTTACCTTATCGCTCCAAGAGCTTCTCCGGAGCCATCCTATCCACGATTTCTCCAGTCTTTTATCATAGGTGGTCAAGCGGCAGCGTATAAATTGGCTTGTATCAGCTCAGAAGTGGGTCACCATCCTTGATAGCCGGCTCGATAGCCGGCTCTAGAGCCGTCATAACATCTCACTATCGCTTTTTGCTAATTATATCCGTGGGCAGGGATGGGCATACCCGAGTTTGCGCCCTTGGAGATGCCTCTGGCGATATATCAGACAGATGTAGGTCATATCTGGGAAACGTTAATTAAAAGCCATGTCATGTAAAGTCAGAATATGAAGATGGTGGATATATCGGACAAAAGGGAGGTAAGCAGAAGGGCCACCGCGATCGGTGAAATCAAGTTGAAACAAGAAACTTGCACGCTGATCAAGGCTGGGAAGATTGAGAAAGGGGACCCATTGACGGTTGCAGAAATTTCTGCAATAAATGGCGTAAAGGAGTCATCAAGGCTGCTGACCTTCTCGCACCAGATACCCCTGGAGTCGGTTACGGCGCAGGCCAAGTTAACGGATTCTGGCGCAAGCCTAGTCGTTAGCGCGTCAGCCCATTACAGAACGGGGGTCGAAATGGATGCGCTGACAGGCGTCGCTATAGGGCTTTTGAACCTCTGGGATATGGTCAAGAAATATGAAAAGGATGAAGAAGGGCAATACCCCTCCACGGTAGTGCATAACCTCCGCGTGCTAGAGAAGGTCAAGGAAAAATGAGCAAGCACTTGTCAGGCAAAAATCAGGAACGCATGGAGCGGGCTGAACACCGGTCCACTGCACAGTTGCGGTCGGAGCACGGTCATCACGATAAGGACGTATTTACCCATATTCACTGTTCCCTGATTACCGTAAGTACGTCCAGGTATGAGGGGCTGCAGAACGGAAAAAGGCTTAAGGATGAAAGCGGGGATATGCTGGAGAAGCTGCTTAAAGGAGCGGGGCACAAGGTGGCGTCTAGGACGCTGGTACCTGATTCTATAGCTCAAATAAGAAGCGCGGTACTATCGGCTGCGCGTCTGAGGGATGTAAAGCTGATCGTCCTAGTGGGTGGCACCGGTATGTCACGAACCGATGTCACCTATGATGCCATAAGGCCTCTGTTCCAACGTGAAATGTTCGGGTTCGGTGAAGCTTTCCGTTCAGCCAGCATCTTACAGGTGGGGCTGGACGGTATGTTCACTAGGGCGGCCCTCGGAATAACCGACGATGACAAGGTCTTGGTATCGCTGCCAGGGTCTATCAACGGCGTCCGGACCGGGTCGGAGCTTCTGGTTAAGATAATCCCGCATCTTATGTCATTTATATAGTAAACCCAAATAAGTTGGTGGCATCGAACCATTTGCGCAATTTGTTACATTTCTCCTCACAAAGGGCTTAGAAGCTAGGCATGGAAGCAAAGTATTTTAATGGCGCTAAGGTTAGAATGATGATCTACTTGGCCAAAAGGACCTTTACTATAGAGATGAGCGATCAGACTATACAGATCGATGGATATGACCATAGGAAGGTGCTTATCAAATATCTGATGAAAAGAAGGAGGAGCCTCCTGTCAACTAGGGATCCTAAGAAGGTAGAGCTCCTGTGGGAGAAATTGCCGAAGAAGGCCACCGTCAAAAGCGTCAGAGAATCCAAAACCTTTGACATAAATTGGAAGCTTAAGGGGGAAGGGGAATTGACGGGCGCCAGATTTGTGTTTGACCTCGTACCTTAATCAGCACAAATTATATAATATATTCTGATCTAAGATTTTTTTATTAAAATATTTTGCAAATACAAGCTATAATATATTAATCCCTGAGATTTATCCATTCAGTGAGTTAATATAAATGATAAATAAAGTTAAATATGAACGCTAGATTCATATGATGATATGCTGCAGTGGGGCGGAGTCATAATCGACGTGGGGATCATCATGTTGATCGGCATCGCCGTTCCCATACTATCGTATCTTATAGGCAAGGCCCTCGCTTCCCCAGATTATCCATCAAAGACTCGCAGGTTCGAAAGCGGAAACGAACAGATCGGCAGGGCCAGGGGCATATTCCTTATGCAATATTACCCCTATGCGCTCCTTTTCATGACGGTGGAGCCATTTGTGGTATTCATATTTATACTGCTTCTAGTGCTCGGGGTGAGCACGACGATCGCCTTCGTTGTGGGCGTGGGGGTAATGGTTCCGTCTATGCTTTACGCTACGAAGAACGCAAAGGTGGCGGCGAGATGGGTGGTGGAGCAGACGGAGTAGCCTACTTTGGAAATTTGGAGACGGTCTCCAAGAAGGCGGTCTCCTTTCTGAAGAAGCAAGGATATGTAAAATCAATGATAAATTGGGGAGACAAGTTTTCCCTCTGGCCCGTGCATCTTATGACCTCCTGTTGTGGTACCGAGTTTGCAGCTGCTTCCGGGCCTCGTTTTGATCTTGAGAGGCTGGGCTTTCTTCCATTTGGGGGCCCACGTCAGACTAACCTCATAGTGATCGAAGGCACAACCACGCTCAAGATGGCCCGAAGCGTAAGGATAGTCTGGGAGCAGATGCCGGCGCCAAAATGGGTCATAGCTATGGGGGCCTGCGCTATGGATGGCGGTATATTCTATGATAGTTATAATACCGTTCCGGCCAAGGATATAGTTCCCATCGATATTTTTTTAGCCGGTTGTCCGCCTAGGCCCGAAGCGCTAGCCAGGGCTGTTGTTATGCTCCAGGAAAGCATAGTTAAGAATCGTCCTCCAGCGGCCGATATCCAGGTGACAGCAGCGCCCGCAACACCAGGTCCCAAGGATGTGGTCGAGGCGGTGTCCAAGTGACGGCCGCAAGCCGGGTCATCACGGGGATCACCTTTACCACCGATGAAGCCAAGGGAATATTCGAAGTTGAAGCGTCTGATGGCGCCCATCTGCTGGACCTTGCGACCCGGCTTAAGGCCGCTGGGTTTGACCACTGCCTTTCGGTGACCGCCGAGGACCTTGGTGATAGGCTGGCCGTGCTATGGCACATATCCAGTTACACTAACAGGGAGCTTTCCGGCATGAACGCCCAAATTAGGCTGGTCGTATCCAAATCAGATAATGTCGAAGTTCCAACGCTAACCGGCATCTGGGAGAGCGCCAATTTCCTGGAGAGAGAAACTTATGAAATGTTTGGAGTAGTGTTTAAGGGCCATCCCGATATGAGGCGTCTGTTACTTCCTGATGACTTCACTGGCAAGTGGCCTATGAGGAAGGATTTTCCATTGAAAAAAACTCCGTGGAGGGTGCAAAAATGAGCGCGCCCCAGGACCGGACAGCTACGGCCAACCTGACTTACGATGAGCTGGCAGGACTGAAGGCTGACCGGGAACTGGTGCTGCTGATAGGCCCAGCTCACCCAGGCTCCGGGCATATGAAGATTAAGGTATGGATGGATGGCGATATAATCCAGAGGGTTGACCCCGACATCGGTTTCGTGCATCGTACCACGGAAAAGCTGAGCGAGAACCGCCTATATATCAAGGCCATTCCCATTGTGGAACGGGTTATGCTGCCCGACACCATCAATGCCAATCTGGCGTATGTCATAGCCCTGGAAAGGCTGTTGGGAATAGAGCCGACCCCCCGTGCACAGTATCTCAGGACGCTGACGTCCGAAATCAACAGGATAACGAGCCATCTTTACGGAATAGGGCTGTACGGAATATTCCTCGGTTCATCGACGGTGTATATGTGGGCCTTTGCAGACAGGGAGCCCCTCATAGACTTGATCGAAGAGATCAGCGGCGCAAGGATAACCTATTCATACATAATTCCCGGCGGGGTCCGATGGGATCTGCCAGCAGGTTTCAAAGAAAGGGCGGAAACGGTGCTGCAGTACATGGAGGCCAGGCTGAAGGACTATGGAAAGATCTGGGTCAGGAATCCGGTTGTGATGGATAGGACCGAGGGGGTTGGCGTCGTAAGCAAATCAGACGCCATCCGCCTTGGGATAACCGGGCCAAACCTGAGGGCGTCTGGGGTTGATTACGATACAAGAAGGGCCAAACCATATGCTGCATACCCTAACCTCGACTTCGAAGTCCCTACATTCAGTGAGGGGGACTGCTATGCCAGGTTGCTTCAGAGGGTCGAGGAGATAGAGCAGAGCATCAGGATCATAAGGCAGGTGCTAAAGGATATCCCTGATGGCAGGATAATCAGCGACGATATCTACTCAAAGATGAACCCGCTCCAGAAGAGGATGTATGAAATGAAACACCGGGTGATGTTTCCCGCGTATATGGCCAGCATGAGGCCTGCGGCCGGAAGGTCAACGGCGAGCGTGGAAGCCGGGCGGGGGGAGATCTTTTTCTACCTGGTAAGTAACGGGGATAAGGTGCCGTTCAGGTTCAGATGGGTGACCCCTTCGTTTCTCAACCTCCCGTTCTTCACACATGTGATGGTAGGGCAGCACCTTGCCGACCTGCCTGCGATATACGGCAGCTCCGACTACTTCCCTCCGGAGGCTGACAGGTAAATGATTCAAATCCTCTCCCTGTTGATGTCGGTTTCATTGGTGTCGTTCATCGAATACATCCTGCCGCCGATCCTTTACATAATAGTCTTCCCTGGGCTTATAGTTGTCCTGCTGATGCTCTTCTTTATGATATGGCTGGAAAGGAAGGTTGCAGCAAAGACACAGCTGAGGTTTGGGCCCCTCTACGTTTCGAAGAGGTTTGGAGGCGTAATTCAAACCGTGGCGGACCTGATACGCTTTAGCTTCCAGGAATTCATAATTCCAGCCGGCGCCGACGTCTTCGCCTATATTCAGGCTCCGGGCTTGCTCATGGCGTTCGGGCTTCTTCCTCTGATATTTATTCCGGTTGGCCCCTATTATGCGAACATCTTTCCGGCCAACTATTCACTGCTGATCGTAGTTCCTCTCATAATAATAACGCCAATTTACGTCATACTCCTGGGATGGGCCAGCGATAACAAGTTTTCATTTGTAGGTTCGATGAGGGAGGCATTCCTTGTCATATCCTATGAGATCCCATTAATCCTCTCCATCCTTTCTATGATACTTCTTTATGGAAGCGTCAACGCGATCAACGGAGTGAGCTTTCAGATAGGAAGGGGCATACCGGGAATCGTGCTAAACCCCATAGCCGCCTTCCTCTTCTTGGTGGTGATGATAAGGACCACCGGCCGATTTCCATTTGAAATAAGCGAAGCTGAAAGCGAGGTTGTCATGGGCCCGTATACAGAGTACAGTGCGCTGTTCTTTGGGATAGGGATGAGCCTGCCGTACATCGAGCTCTATTCGTTCAGCCTGCTCTTTTCCGTGCTGTTCCTGGGAGGGTGGTGGCCTATTGTACCTTCTGCGGCAGCGGCCTCAGGGGTGGTGGGCGGGCTCCTGCTGCCGGGCCTGGTGGTCTTTATAAAGGCGCTGATCGTGATGGCTTTCCTTGTGTTTTTAAGGGCCGTATACCCAAGGTACAGGATAGATCAGGCGATAACGGTTGGCTGGGATCAGGCGGTGTACCTTGGATTTGCGGCTGTGGCACTTTCAATGGCGCTAGTTTGGAGTGGTCTGGTTTGACTGGGCGAAAAAATAACCGTATAAAGGGACATGTCGACGCGTTAGCCACCGGCTTCAAATACCTGGCCGAGCCCAACAGGATGACGCTGAACTACCCGGACGAATCCATGAATCTCAAGGATAACTACAGGGGGTTCTTCGCAGTTAAGGATAAAACGTGCATAGGGTGCAGCCTGTGTGAGATAGTCTGCCCACCGAAGGCCATCTCCATGCTTGACCTGACCGATGCCGGAGGAAAGAAGAAGAAGAGGCCGATGATCGACTGGGGTCTCTGCATATTCTGCTATTTCTGCGTAGACATATGTCCTACAGATGCCTTCCAGACTTCGCAGGTTCATGATAAGGCCTTCTACTCGGAAACCGAATATCAAACGGTCCATGGCGAGCCGATGCAGTATCCTTATGACTACAGTAAGCGGCCTGATTATAAGGAAATATATGAATCATTTCATGATGTAGCGCCGGACGATCCGTCGGCCGGCTCGAAAAAGGTGGTTCCAAAGTTCGACAAAAAGAGGGGGATAAAATATGAGCATCCTGGTCAGCCTTAGCGTCATTGCCTCTTCAGTGGCCGCAGTAGCCTTCTCCTGGCTGACTGTAACCCACAGGTCTTTGATTTATTCGGCCCTGTTTCTTTCGCTGCTGGGCCTGGCCAATGCTGCCATCTTTTTCATCCTGGGCTTCATCCTGGTCGCCTTCATGCAGATAATAATCTATGTTGGCGCCGCCGTCCTGTTCATAATAATGTCGGTATCAATGATGAAGGAGCCTCCAAAGATGTACATGGGTGTCAAGTATGCGGCGTTTGGCGCTGCAGCCGCGCTGGCCATAGTTTTCTTTCTGGTGCTGTTCGCCGGCTCGCGCCTTTCACTGGCTCCCATCTCCGTGAGCATTACATCCATGGTCAACTACTTGGTCAGCTATGGTTATGCCGGCCTGATCGTCCTATTTATCATGTTGAGCATAGCGCTTCTGGCTTCAATAGCCATAGTTAGGAGGGATGACTGAGCATCATGAACCCTGTTTTCTATATCGTCCTTTTTACGTCTATATTCATGATCGGCATGGGTTTCGCAGGTTCTGTGGGAAACCGTAACCCGGTTAAGATGCTGCTATCCATAGAGGTTTCATTCAATGGGGTGCTGTTGCTGCTGCTGTATCTGGCTACGTCTTTGGATGCTGCGCTTCTGGGCGCCGACCTGTCCATACTGGCAATAGGCCTTTCAATAGGGGAAATAGCGATAATAATGAGCGTCATGATAGCGCTTTTCAGGGCAGGCATGATAAGGGAGCTAGATGAAAAGGAGTTCAGGGAGGAGGAGGCCGAATGACAGTTACAGCATTGCCCCTTGGCCTCAGCGTCCTGCTGGTCCCCTTCGTGGTATCCGTCCTGCTGCTGGTGATAGGGGGAAGGCTCAGGCCGCGGCTTCTTGCGTACATATCTGCTGCTTCGCTGGGGGTGCCCTTAGTATTCACGTCCGCCGTCATGGCGCTTTACCGATCCTATAGCGCTACCCTGCTCGCCGTAGGAGGGCTCGGGTCATTTATGGTGGTCATAAACGGGCTGAACTGGCCGGTCCTCTTGGGTATAATGGCCGTGACCATGGCCATTGCTATATATTCAGTCCCCTATATGAAGAGGAGATTCGAAGAGCTCGGGAAGGAACACTGGGGCACGTATTTCTTCCTCTATACGTTTTTCTCCGCTTCTATGGTTGGGATCGTGGAGTCAAACAATTTTATAATGTTCTATCTGTTTCTTGAGCTGAGCCTGATAAGCTCTTTCCTGCTCATAGCCTTCTATGGATATGGGGACAGGGGCAGGGTTTCCTTCATATACCTAATATGGACCCATCTGGGTGCCTTCCTTTTCCTCCTTGGCGGTTTCATATACGGAATGGTCCTGGGAACCTTCAACTTCTATCCCGTTCCCCCCAACCTGAGTTCCATATTCCCCTATGTATACGTGGTCATAGCGCTTATACTTCTTGGGCTGTTTATCAAGATGGCAATCTTCGGGGTGCACGTATGGCTCCCCTATGCTCACGCTGAAGCGCCGACCCCGATATCAGCGCTGCTGTCGCCAGCGCTCATCGGGATCGGTGGATACGCGATCATCAGGATCCCTTATATTTTGTTCTTTTCGTATATGATCAAGCTTCAGTGGGCGCTCATAGTGCTGGCGCTGGTTACCATAATATACAGCGGGCTTCTGACTTTCCATCAGAAGGATCTAAAGCGGCTTCTGGCATATTCCAGCATAGCACAGATGGGATATATGCTCCTAGGAATTGCATCGTTCAATCCTCTTGGCATAGTTGGAGCGATCCTGCAGTTCTATGCGCACGCCGTCGGCAAATCACTTCTCTTCTCCTCCTCCGGTGCCATTATAACCGAAAACAATGGGTTAAGGGATATAACGAAGATGGGCGGCATGGCCAAGGAAATGCCTATGACAACCTCCATGGCTATGTTGGGATTCATGGACATATCGGGCCTTCCCCCAACCGTGGGCTTCTTCAGCAAGCTGTTCATCCTGCTGGGCGTAGGCAGCTTCCTGGTTAATTCAGGCGTATACGGCTTCATCATGCTGATATTCCTCGTAGTGGGGTTCGGCATAACCCCTGCATATTCCTTCACGGCCATGAAAAGGGTCTTCTTCGGACCGTCGAGGAAGGGGTTCAAGGACGCGGGCCTGATGATGCTGGCTCCGCTTATCTTCATAGCTATACTCGGCATAATCACCTTTATTTTTCCAGGATTGCTGATCACGCCGCTCTACCTTTATGTGCATTCTCTTATGGGGGGCTAAAGCATGAACTATCTTCCTTACCTTATCTGGGCCTCGCCCTTTGTGGCTTCCGCCCTTGTGCTGGCGCTGCACAACAGGAAGGCTGCCGGGGGCATCTCCATTGGATCAATAGCCATAGCCACCCTTATATCAACCTATGAGCTGGCCGGCCTGAGCGGCCATCCGGTGGTTCTGAATATCAGCTGGTTCTCCCTGGGTGCCCTTCAGGTAAACTTGGGCATGCTGATGGACGGGCTCTCCACCATCATGGCTCTGGTAGTGGCAGTGATATCCCTGCTGATATCGATATACAGCTACAGGTACATGGAAGACGATGATGGAATAAACAGGTACTGGTTCTTCTTTACGTTCTTCGTAGGCTCCATGTTGCTCCTTGTCCTCAGTAATAACCTGCTGCTGCTGCTGATAGGCTGGGAGGGTACCACACTTTCTTCGTACGCGCTAATAGGGCACTGGTACACGGACGAGCCTGAAAGGTGGGTGGGTGATGCAGACAGGCACGCGCTAGGCGTGCCGGCCTGGTCAACACCAAGTGAGGCGGCCATAAGGGCCATTGTATTTACTTCCCTTGCTGACGTTGCGTTCATAACCGCCATAGGCATGCTTTATTCAGTATCGGGGACCTTCAGCATAAGCGTTCTTGCCTCTTCCATGCCGCATGTGCTGGCCGTGATGCAGAGCAGGGGGATACTGATCCCATTTCTGATAGCCTTCTCCCTCGGCGCATTTGCAAAATCGGCCCAGTTCCCATTCCATGAGTGGCTGGTAACTGCAATGACCGGGCCCAGCAGCATAAGCGCGCTCATACACGCTGCTACAATGGTTAACGCAGGCGTTTATCTGTTGCTCAGGTTCACCCCCATGTTCATAAGCGGTTCCCTGGCGGATGGCCTGTCGGCCCAGATCGAGCCTTTCTTCATCTACATGCTAATAATTGGAGCCCTTACGGCCTTCATGATGGCCAGCCAGGCAACTGTAGCAAAGGAGCTTAAGCTGATCCTTGCATATTCCACCGCATCCCAGATCGGCTATATGTTCATGGCCATAGGGGCCTCCTTCTTCATCTTGCCAACGGTGGCACTGTTTGCCGCCTTCTCGCATATGATCAGCCAGGCTATATTTAAGGCGGCGCTCTTCCTTGTAGCTGGGGTTCTGATTCACCAGTTCGGATCCAGGTACATAGGGGATATGCGTGGGATCTGGAAATACATGAAGTACTCTTCAATAGCCTTCTTCCTGGCAGCGCTTTCCCTCTCGGGCATACCCCCATTTTCCGGCTTCTGGGATAAGGACCTTATCCTTGACCTGACATCGTCAGCCGGACTCTGGGCCGCCTATGCGGTGGGAATGGTTGTGGCCTTCCTGACGGCCTTCTACATTTTCAGGGTGATAGTTATGACCTTCCAGGCTGGGCCAAGGGGGGAGGTGAAGGAGGCAAAAAGAAGCATGATGTGGCCATACCTGTTGCTTGGAGTGGCGGCACTGCTGTTCGGTATCCTTTGGCCCTATGCTCTGGGAAACATCTCTGGTCGGATCTACATCGCCATGACCTTCGATTCGATAATCAAGTGGGCCCCCGCTCAGGTGGTGTCTCAGATTCCGTTCAACTTGGTGATGTCAGTCCCATCGGTGGCAGTGAGCCTAACGGGGGTATTCCTTGCGTATTTCCTGTACAGGGGTGGAAAGCAGCCGTCTATTTCGAAGGGCAAGGCCGGAGGGATGTTCGGCGCGATATACGCCTTCTTCTATGACAGGTGGTTCATAAACGCCGTCTACTACAGGGTTTTTGTTAACGGCCTTTCGGAGCTGTCAACCTTACTGGGGGTTTTCGTCGAGGCTAAGTTCTTTGATGGCATATATCATAATTATATCCCGAACGCGTTAGCCAGGGTGAGTGGAAGGTTCAGGAGGTTGCAGTCGGGCGATTTCGACCGTTTTATAGGGCTGATGTTCCTTGGCCTGCTGGCGTTAATCATAATATTTCTTATATTTTTGAGGTGATATGGAAATGCAAATAATTTTGTTCTACTCGATCGCCCCGCTCGTAATAGCAGGCCTGCTGATTCCACTGCTACGTAACAGGCAATACATCAAAATGAAGGGGATCATAGGGGCCGCGGCCTTGGTCATAACCCTCGGCATCTGGGCGTATGAGTATTTCTCAGGCGCCATTTCCAGCTGGTTGATCTCCAGTTCCCCCGTGAGCGAACTGGCGCGCTATTTCCTGCCTGACTGGCTATCCCTTTTGGTTGCCGTTGTAGCTGTTATGGGCGGGCTGTTAGCCCTGCCCCTGGCCAGAAGGCTCACCGGCAACCAGACCGTATACATTTCCATCGTGCTGGTAGGCGTGGGCGGGACCATCGTGCTCGCATCAACACTGAACCCATTCCTCATAGTAGCATCGTGGGGACTGGTATCGGTGGCCAGCTACGCGCTGGCATCTATAGCTAAGGACAGGGATTCGCTTATCAACTCCGTGAAGTACGCCATTATGGGCGCAATCGCGTTTCAGTTCCTTGTAATAGCTGTCTTCCTGATCTATTCCTCCATTGGGAACCCTTCCGGAGCCCTCCTGTTAGACCTGGGGTTGCTCCTTTTGATGGCGGCCATAGGTTTCAAGATCGGAATCCCACCATTTCATATGTGGCTGCCGGACCTATACGGATATTCTGAACCTCTTTCGGTAGCCCCGCTGTCCGCCATAATGAAGCTGGGGCCGATTGCGCTGCTCCTGAGGCTTATGCTTGCCCAGGCGCCGTCCGGGCCTGAAATGGGAGCGCTCCTTGCGGTGTTGGTTGTCCTTTCGATCGTTGCCATGACGTTCGGCAACGTGACGGCGCTGGTACAGAAGAACATCCAGAGGATGATGGCTTATAGCAGCATGGCTCAGGTTGGATATATGCTGATGGCCATCACGGTAGCCTTTGCGTCATTTTCCACCAGAGACTATACATCATTTTACTTTTCAGTGGGCGGACTGCTGATTTACCTGCTTGCCTATTCGGCGTCAAAAGCTGGGATATTTACGCTAATAAAGGGGGTAAGATCGGGCAGGGAGGTGACGTTAACGGATATCAGGGGACTTTCAGCTACCAATGGGGCGCAGTCAGCTTCATTTACCATTCTCCTTCTTAACCTGATAGGGCTTCCTCCACTTGTGGGCTTTTGGGGCAAGCTGCTGATCTTTGCATCGGCGGCGAACCCTGAATTGTCCTTCTTTTATATTGGCGGAGTTCCGTGGTTCGCCCTGATAGGCATAATAAACAGCGTCATATCGGTGTTCTATTATATGAAAATAGTCAGGTCCATGTACGGTGATTCCAAGAAGGTGCCTGGCTACGATGCGCCAGTGCGCAGGTTTGAAGGCCTTAATTGGGTGATATTTGCATCCACCATAATAGTAGTTGTTGTAGGGATAATAGTACCAGTGTTGCTTGTAATTTGATTAGACATTACTAGCAATATTCTAATAGGAATAATAAGATAGGTTTTTATACAATAATGGAATAAGGGGGGGCTGTAAATGAGGGACAGCACGGAGGCCATTCATGGCCACGGATTTTTCGATGAATCAACTGGTACGTTTATACCACCCATTTTCATGTCAGCTATGTTCGAACAGCCGGGGTGGACCAGGAGCACGGAACGCGGCGTTGACCTGAAGTATAGCAGGGAGGAGAACCCATCCGTCTCTTCTCTGGAAAGGATTATGACAAAGCTGGAGGGGGCTGAGGACACGCTCGCCTTTTCCAGCGGAATGTCGGCCATCTCCAGCATATATATGTCCAAACTCAAAGCCGGCGCAGCCGCCGTTGTGATATCCGAAGCATATGCGACTTCTATCAAGCTACTGGAGGATTACAGGAAGTTCGGGGTAGACGTGAGGACGGTCTGGCCAAGCACAGAAGAAATAATAGCATCAATCAAGAGGGATGTTGCATTTGTGCTCCTGGAGAGCATGACCAATCCATCCCTTAGGGTATTCAATATAGAAGAAATAGCAAAGGTGGCTCAAGAAGCTGGCACGGAGCTGATAGTTGATAACACCTTCCTGAGCCCGATCCTGTACAAGCCGCTAGCCCATGGTGCAAGGCTCGTCATAGAAAGCAGTACCAAATACCTGAACGGCCATAATGACGCCATAGGCGGGATAGTCTCTGGCAAAAAGGATGAGATCAGAGGGCTCTGGGACTGGAGGCGAAAAATGGGCTCCATCATGTCACCGCTCACCGCTTACCTTACGAGCAGGGGGCTGAAGACGCTGGAGTTGAGGGTCAAGAGGGAATCCGATAGCGCGCTACGAATAGCCAGATGGCTCTCAGAGAGCGGCATGGTAAAGGAGGTCATATATCCCGGGCTTGAAGATAACCCATATCATAAGCTGGCAAAGAAGCAGTTCACAGGATTTGGAGGGGTCCTTTGCTTTAGGGTCCGGGGTGGAGGAGCTGCTGCCAAGCTTTTGCTGAAGTCAATAAAGTTGATCAAGCCAGCGCCAAGCTTAGGTGGAACCGAGAGCCTGATAAGCTACCCAATCATTTCGGCCTCCTCCTCGCTGGATCAGGACAGCCGACAGAAGCTGGGGATAACCGACGACCTGCTCCGCCTTTCATTGGGGGTTGAAGATCCGGAGGACCTTATGGCGGACCTCAAGCAGGCACTGGGTAGGACCGGCTGAGCGCCACAGGACTTCCGAACTCCGCATTAAAACCATATCATCCTATCTGACAGGACATCATCTTATGACCGAAGTGTACAAGCCTCTATGAGGCCATCCCCCTGTGGGTTCTCCAGCCAGCAGGGAACCTGTTTTGCGATTCAGCCATACGTTTATGGCGATGTTACATAACAGCGCCATCATTTCCCAAATAAGGGCAGTCGCTTTAATATTTCTTGTTCTATGGTCAGGAGCCCTTCAGGTAGCTGCCATCAATTGTCACCTGAAGCTGATAGCGTGTATCTAGCAGGCTTACAGTGGCCTCCTTCTTGTCCTTATCAAACCTTACTATCCGCGCTTTCATCCCCTTAAATGGGCCCGTTATGACCTCCACCACCTGCCCTTCGGCGAAGGACATTTCGACCTCCATGGGTTTGATTATGCTCTGAATATCGCTAACCTTCATCAGCCCCGGAACGGTGGACCTGACGTTCTTGGTTCCGGTGGACAGGTCGGCGACTACATTTATCCTTTCGGCCTCTATAAGGAGGTATCCCTTCATTTTGCTTGCATATATTATGGAAAAGATAGGAAGTCCCTTTGTTTTTACCCTTTCAGCTATGCTTTCAGCTATGTTCTTCTCGTGCCCGCCGGCTACCTTAAGAACGAATATCTTAGATGCCATATCATGCTCCACCTAGTAGGGCTGCCACTAAATGGATAATAAACCCTATCCCGCCGGTCAGCGCTAATGCCAGGATGACCAGCTTAAGGTAGAGGTTATATTCCTTTTTTGTGGACTTCTTGCTATAAGAGAGGATAGTCATCATGCTCCTTCCCATTTCCTTAACGTTCTCTGTCCTCCGTATCATAAAGGCTGCGGTACCGCCTACGATCACGGCAACCAGCCCCAGACCGATGTATAATTCAATTGGGTTGCTGTATGCAAATGCGACGTCAACCGATGCGCCGGCCTGATCAACGGTTACTGAGCCCTTCGAAGGGGTTGGCACAAAATTCTTGTTTACCGATGATATAGTATAATTGTAGGCACCGTTAGCTTCATTTATGCTTATGGTGGCGTTGTCCGAATAGATGGTATTACCGTTGATGGTCACCGACCAGTTTCCACCGCTTACTAGCCCGGTCTCGCTAAACACTACGGCATATAATACAGGGGTAAATGTGATCGTCTCCTCTACTGGTGTGCCTGTTATGTTGATAGTACCAGATGATGGGGTCGCCGTATAACCTGGTATGGAGAGGACGGTAAAGGCATAGGATCCGTTGGCCTCCTGTAATATCGTGCTATCGCTCGTTATGTTGATGATGTTCTCGTTGACGGTTATCTCCCAAGAAGTGTTAGGCGGTAGCCCAACTTCGGTAAAATTTACTGGGTAATTGGTTAATACGGTCGCAGCCGCAGCCAAATCGGCAGGCATCCCATTAGTCTGGGCAAGGGAAACGCCGCTAGGATTTCCGCTAAGGGTAAACGACCCCAGTAAGGGGTAAAGGCCTGCTTCAGCATGCTGCAGGCTGGGCCCGCCTGAGCTCTGTGCCATCATCTGTTGCCCGCCTGCAACGACGATGGCACTTAGCAGGATGAGCATTAGAAGCACTGTAAGCCTTTGGGTGTAATTCGGCTTCATACCACATCACACATCCGATAAAGGTAGCGGTAACCCGTCGAGTAGCTGTTAACGTACAGGTTCCCTGTGCATACGGTAAATCTGCAGCCCAATATGGCACCGTTCATTTTATATCAGCTTATAAATATTCCGAGGAATAAATTTGCCCAATAGAATCTGGCCTTTTTCTCCCGTGCAATAGTGCTTCATCTCCCCTTTTCCTTTATCCGTAGTATACCATCGACTAACCCCTCTACTGCCTTTACCGGGTCAGTGCTCTTCATGACAGCCGATGCCATGGCCGCCCCATCGGCCCCCAACTCAATGGACCTGTAGACGTCTTCGCCCGTGACTATACCGGCACCGGCTAGGAGGAACACCTTTCCACCTTGTCTGTTGGCATCCACGGCCCTGGTTATAACTTCGGGTTTTTCCCTGGATATTGCCCTTCCGGTGCCAATGAGTTCAGGCGGTTCGATCAGGAGCGCCGTTGGCTTGAGAAGCCCGACCGGAGCCACCAGTTCGTACCGGTCCACGCATACAACGCTTTCCAGCCCGGATTCCTTCATCATATTTATAGCATCCGAAAGTTCGGAGAGCTTCATACTTCTTTCGCTGTGGTTTAGGATTGATCCCTTGGCGCCGGCCTCCTTTATGAGCTCGGGGATTATGCTCCCCGTGGCAGCCCCGAGGGGCGACGCATCTACATGCTGAGCGAACACCGGTATCGATATCTCGTCCGCCAGCCTGCTTATCATGGTCGCCGGCACGGAAATTATTATATCCACTGACCGCTCAAGGCTTATCCTCTCCAAGATGCGGGAGAACTCTATGGCTCCTTCTCCGTATGAATTTCTATACAGCTTAAAGTTTATCAAAAGTAATGGTGGCTTCACGCTATAGTATAGCTTCTATTGAAAATATGCTTTTCTGTGACGGGCCATTCATCCTCTCTGCCGACGACCGGCCGTCCTGTGCAGTTCCATGTTATTTTAGAATTCTTATATTTCTGCATAAAAATTAGCGAATATCTTATATATATACAAATTAGTTCCGTTAGTAAGGTAAATTATAATGGAAGAAAAGGTAACATTAGAATCCAAGCCCATAGTAAGCAGGTGGGCCAACAGGTTCATATGGGCATCGATAATACAGGGATTATTCGCAGTGGCATGGACAATTCCCATAGTGCTCCCAAATATCAGCCCCTCGGTAGCGCAGGTTATAGCAAGCGGTAGTGCGGGGACATGGTTCCTAGTAGGATACACCATGTACATAGTTGTCGGCGTATTCGGCGCCGCGGTTACAGCCCTCTTCTATCACCACCTTGAGGTTGAAATGAAGAAGACCATCAAGGGATTCTCGAACGCGTTAGCCTGGGTTCATCTTGTGGTGATGAACGTGGGGGCGGCGGCAGTGACATGGGCACTCATGTTTGCAGGGTATTTCGGTGAGGCCGATCTTATGCCGGTGAGCGAAGGTGGGAAGGGGCTAAATGCTGGTCAGGTTCATGTGATACTATTGTCACACTTCATTGATCCTGTTGGAGTGCTTCTAATCATAACAGCACTGGGCGTCCTAGCGGGTGGACTGGTTTTTGTATTGACGTACTTCCGTAAAGAATAAATCATCCACCTCTTTTTTATCAATTATATGCCGGTGTTAAACGGTTGACCATATGGTATAGCCTCTTTAGAAACGCCGCTTATTCTTACCTTGGAGGGTTTATAATCTGGACGGCCCTATTTATATTACCCTTAAGTCCCTTCACATACCTTCTCCCGATACTGGTGCGCGGGGGGCCAGGGATTTGGTTAATTCTGGGCTATATGCTTAACCTTACAGTAGGCGTGATCGGTTCAGGAATGCTGTCATCACTTATATACACCATAGAAGTACATGAAAAACGCGTTATAAATGGAAAGCTCATGATTTCCGGATTTACGCTTCTGAACGTGGGCATAATCTCAAGTTGCGTGCTTCTAGCTACGGCCGGTGCGCTTGGGGGGTACGCCATCGATATAGGCGGCGCATCCGAGCTGGCGGCACAGGGGCTTCTTACGGCGTATGTTTATCCCATCACTATAACCGTCATCACGGCCATAGTGGGGGCAGTCTTAACTCTATCAACTATGATCGGTGCAAAGGCGCCTGTAGCTTGATCGGACTGGGAGGGGCATGGCGGAGGAGAAAGGTTTGGCTAATCGCCCTTTTGATGATCCTAATCGTATATGCGGCTACTTCGCGGATATCCATAGGGAATGCGAAGTCGCCGGAGCGTCTGGCTCCGTCATCAGGGGCAAATTATTATAGCGGCGGCGCTTCCTGGGGCGCTGGGCTCGTAGTGCCTGAAGGCTCACGGACAGCAAATGGTGGCAGGGTTGACTGGGCCGATGTGCAAAACGTTTCGGCCCTCTTCCGGCTTCCGGACATCAATGAGACCGACGGCACGATTTATATGATAATGTCCCTGATGACTTCAAACGGTTCAATTATCCAAGCTGCAGCAGGCCTGTATCAAAATTCGAGCTACTGGGGCACTTACGCCATGTACGTAGCCAATCCAGCAAGGCAGGTATACGCGCCGATAATTTCAACCGAAGCCCCCTACATGGTGCCTGGCGACATCATATTCATGTCCATATATTTCCTCCCTGATAGCGGTTGGAACCTTCTTCTCCTGGATCTTACAAATGGACTATCGGCCAGTGCATCGTTTGGACCTGGGCTGCCAGCATCACTAAAGGTAGGGGACCAGTTCGTGTTCGCGCTGGAATCATATACTTCTACCCCTTCCGTATTTGAAAATATGGGCAATGTTACGCTTTATGCGCTTCTGATCAATGGGGAGGCGGTTGTGAACGGCAGCTACCTCTACAGCGGGTGGAATAACCTCCGCTATCCGCTGTTCATAGTTGGAGGAGCCAGTGTGCCGAACTTCATGGCCATGAACCTGACTGCGTCCAGTGGGGTAGTCTGGAGCTACGGGAGCCAGTGGGGTTCCCCATCTTCAGGCCCACCCGCAGGGCTAGATCTAATTTTCTTGGCACTGGCCGCTGCCGCCGCAGTCAACGTGGTGATATTGGTTCTGCTCATATGGAGCAGGGGTAAGGCTAAAGAGAGGCTTAGCGTGCGATAAGGATAAACAAATTAACCGCCTTTCCTGACCAGTGGCATGTCAGTAAGGCGGGCCTACCTGATCAACGCCTTCGCCAATGTATACTTCGCAATGATGCTATTCATCCTTGGCATATACGTCATTGCGCTGGGGGGCTCGTCCGTAGCTGTCGGAATCGCCTATGCAGTCTACAATTTGATGATCTTTATTTCTGGATTGCTGGCCGGCCCAATAATAGACCGTAATATGCTGAAGGCCATCATGTACATCGGGGTTGCAACAATGTTCTCAGGCCTGGTAGGCATGGCCATTGTCACCTCCATATCCGGCGTATATGTTTCAATAATCCTAATAGGGTTTGGCGCAGGCTTCATAGCCACAGGCCTTCTTGTTTTTGCTAGCCACGCAGGTGGGCAGGCGGACGCGAACGTTTATGGTAAGCTCATCTCCTATTCTGCCATCGGTTCGGCCATAGGCGGAGGGATAGGGTACCTTATCCTCATATTTGGCGAGCTCCTATCAAGAGAGCTATTAGGGGTGCGAATGATATTTCTGGCTTATGCGTTCCTTTCGATGATCCCCAATGTCTACCTGATTTGGCGGACCGATATGGCCTATTCGAAAAGGGAGGAAAAGGGACCTGCAGGAAGGCTGAACCTTAAAGCCATAGGCGGCGCGCTAATGGCTACATCGTTTCAGGCATTGGCCCAGGGGATAACGTACCCGATGATATTTCCGTTCCTAACTGAGAGATTCCACGCTTCCTTTCTAATCGTAGCTTTAGCTTATGCCCCTTCTGGAGCAGCCTGGCTGCTGTTCAGCAGGAGGGCAGGATCGCTTCTGAACCGCTATGGAATACACCGCAGGTTTGCCCTCGCTACTATAGTCAGCGCGGTTATAGTGATGATCATACCGTTCTCAAACAGTCTGATACTTCTGAGCGCCCTCTGGGCTATTGAGGGGCTTGGGCTTGTCCTGTGGAATGTCGTCATAAATGCGCTCATATCAACGATCACCCCGAAGGACGTCTGGGGCAAGTCATACGGCCTGGAGAACGCCACGTATTACCTGCCTTATGCGCTTGGCGCTGTAGTGGGCGGGGTCGTGTTCCTCTACTATGGCGTTGTAGCTGCATTCTACCTGGGAGCGCTGTTCTTTTTCCTGGCCCCTATTCCGTTCGTACTGAGTTACAATAGGAGGAAGAAGGCCCCTGCAGTCAATGCATAAAGTAAATATCCATAGCCTGGGTAAGCCGGAGCAGATGAGCTTCAGATTTAAGCAGGTTATAGTGGTCAGGACCGATATAGGGATGGGGAAAGGAAAGGTGGCGGCTCAGGCCGCCCACGCGTCCCTTGGGGCTGCGCTCAAGGTCATGAAAAATAAGAAGGAGTGGTTTGAATCATGGGAGGAGGAAGGACAGGCAAAGGTTGTCCTGAAAGTGACCGACCTGGATTCCCTGTTTGAACTGAAGGATCGCGCGCTCAAGGACGGGCTACCGGTTCAGGTTGTAGAGGACAGGGGGCTTACGCAGGTACCCGAGGGCACGGTGACGTGCATCGCTATTGGTCCTGCGCCTTCAGAAAGGATAGATATAATCACCGGGGGCCTTAAGCTTCTCTAGTTGGAAACATGGCGGCTTTTGAAGATTACGGCATCACTCAAAGAAGGATCAATTACAGGCTGACCAGCGGGATCATAAAGGAATATTATGAAGACTTTATCGTCTGTGAGATACTAAAGAAGGGGATCAAGTTCTCCGCCCACGGCCATCCGCTGTTAAGGATAAAAAAAAGGGGGGTCGGCCATGTTGAACTGGTCAGGTCACTCCCTAATGCTAACCTATTCGGTATCAAGGACAAGATATCAATAGCGTATCAGTTCGCATCCATGAAATCTAGAAGGCCGCCTATAGATTTTAGCAGAGATGGGCTTGAGGTCTCGACGGTGGGGTTTACGGCTGAGGCCCTAGGAAGGGGTCAGCTTCTGGGGAACGCCTTCGGGATAAGGATAAGGCAATGGAAGGGGGATGATGAAGCCGTTCGGGAATGGGAGAGGTTACTGTTGAAGGGTTTGATGCCGAATTACTTTGGTCCCCAGAGGTTTGGCGGCAACAACATCAGGATAGGTATGGATATAGTAAGGAGGAACTTCAAAGCGGCCGAGGACAGCCTTAACGATGACGGTTACCGGAACATAAGGGATGTGCCGTTATGGCTACGCCGGCTTCTAGTTCAATCATATCAATCTTACCTCTTTAACAGGAGCCTATCAAAGGTCGTTGATGAAGGTATTAAGGGAAAGGTCATCAATGTAGCCATGGATGAAGGTCCGTTCAAAGGATACATCAGCATGGCTCCACTGGTCGGTTACTCGTTCAGGGCCAAGGATGACATCTACTCAAAGGCCCTGGTTGCCGAGTTGGAAAAGGAAGGGCTCAGGGCCAGGGATTTCTATATAGATGAATACCCTGAACTGAGCGTGGAAGGGGGTTATAGGCCTGCAGCCATCATCTCGGCCAAAGCATACCATGTAACAGAGGAGGATTCCCTTTTGGTCGGCTTCCTTCTTCACAGGGGGAGCTATGCTACATCGGCGCTCCAGGAGCTACTTGATCATCAGCGCACGCTGGAATCGCGTTGAAACACGGCCTTTATCAGCCCCTGGTCAGGGCGTACGATTTTATTCGGTCCTCTTCTAGGTCAAGGATCAACCCTCTTAATACCCCGCTTGCGCATTCGCTTCCTGGATTGAAGCATGTAGTTCGGCCAATCTTGACTACCCCCCTGGCTTCGTGTATGTGACCATGCAGGCCCACCAGAGGCTGGTATCGCTCTATGCTCTCCCTGACCGCTGTGCTACCGGCTGGTGCCATTACAACATTTCCACCGGTTATTACAGGTTTAAGGTCCTCATCCAGCTTGGGTGCCTGGTCTATCAGTGAATTGATCGGCGGTGCATGAAAGTTAAAAATGGCGTTGCTCATGCCTTTAACCTGCTGTGCCAGCTTCTCTATCATTTCTCCAAGCGCCTTTTCATCAAGCTCCCGGGGGGTGTGCCAGGGCGTGTAGTTGGCATAACCCACCGTTATCATTTCGTGGTGGCCGTCTATGTTAACCACCTTTCCTTCAGGGTTGACCACATAATCACTGGAGTTCAGGGTTTCATCTATTTCAAGAGGGTCATCATTTCCAGGCGATATATAACACTTGATTTCAGAACCTCCTAATCTTTCCTCCGCTAGCTTTATCCAATTACCGATGCTATCCTTGGCCAGCTTCTTGAATAGGGTTTCAATCATTTCTGGCTTTGCGGAAAGCTCCTCAACCTCCTTTTCATCCGTTATATATGGATAATAGCCGGAGTCCCTTATTGATTTCGACATACCCTCCACTTCTTCATGATTTTTCATGATGTGCTCTTTTCCTGCATAAACGCATTTCCAGGTACTATCTGGCATCCTTAAAATTGGTATAGCAGTCTTACCGCTTATGTCGCCTCCGAGTATCAGGATGTCAGCGCTATAGAACGTGCCACCGTTTATGAACTTCCTGAAGCATCTATCGGACCCGTGTAAGTCAGATACGAAGAATATCCTCGTCTTCAAATGATTCAAGTCTGTATAAGTGCTTATTAAAGCGTTTATGATGTCCTACGAAGAGTTCGGCCTGTCAGCTGAATAATCGATGATTTGATTTTCCGGCTCAGGGAGCTCGTACCACCTTCTTTTGTCGCCTATGAACGCTCTGATCTTCCACCTCAGGCTCTTCGGCACATCCTCGATCAATTGAAGGAGCCGAGCAATTCTGGCCCTTACCAGCTCCTTTTTTTCGCGTTCTATATTCATTCGGGTTAAGGCATCATCAACTGTGGCGAGCGTCAATTTAAAGGTCCTGTAGATGCCCCAATTATCACGACAAAGCCCAGCTATGTAACCACCGTTAATCATTTCATCATCAATGTCGCCTACGTCATAATCGATCAGAAGGCTGATTATATCTTTGACGTCCTTCTCATTTATCTCGACTATCTGAAGTTTTGTAACAAGCATATCGGCCAGGGAAATTGTGTACCTATCAATTTCCAGCCTTTCCATGAAATTGAACCTGTGACACATCTCCAAACTGTCCAGGAAGACGTCGACCCGCCGCCTATTAGCCGCATCCTTGAATAGAAGCCGCTTTAAACCATATATGGCGTTAAACCTCTCCTCTGGGATATAACCCATATCAATAAATAGCTGCAAAAGCTTCTTGGCCTGTACTGCATGCGCCATAAAGTCCAGGTCGGTATAGTTCCTCTGCAGGCTCCCCTGTTTTGCGGACGGACAACGAAGCAAGAATGAAACTCCACCCATGAGCCTTAGAATGACCTCCCTTGACTCGGCAGCATCGATGATCCTCTTTGCTTCATCAGCTGGGTCCGATAGAGGTCGCATTCATCGCTTCTGGACCGTATTTGTATTTAACCATTGCTACCCATCCGGACAGCTCATTCGTATAAATGGCATGGGATCCGAATTTTTCAAATAACGCGCTGGGCCTACGGCGCCGGCCGTAAGGACTCAGCTGCAAATGACAATTGTTTATATCGGACGCTCTGGGCTTGCGGTTAGGCCATCTCGATTTTCCTACGGCTTAGGGGTTGAGTAAAGTCCAAGGCTGGACGCCTAATAACGTTTTTATATGCAGTGCTCCTGTAATCGATGAGGAATCAATTGAGTGAACTGGCCAAAGTAGAGGCGGCCCTATATGCATCCGGGAGGCCCCTTTCGTTGGATGAACTGATAAGGATCACCGGAGTTCCAAAGACCAGAATTAAACCCCTTTTAACCGAGCTTGAGAGTAATGTTAAGGCCTACTCTCAGGCCCTGGAGCTGGTTCAGGTTAGAGGTGACCTTTATGCGCTCAGGCTTAAACAGGACTTCGTGTATATAGCCAAAAGGTCATCACTAAGGCCTGTAATATCCAAGGCTGTATTGAGAACGCTGACCATGGTAGCATACTACCAGCCTATATCGTCGCTGGACCTCTCCCTCAGGAGGGGCACTCAGGTTTATGGGCACCTGAAGCTTTTGGAATCTCTGGGTTATCTCAGGCATGAAGTAAAAGATAGGAGACGATATTTCTATACAACGCCATACTTTTCTTCTTACTTTGGCGTGCCGGATGATACGGATGGTATAAAAAAGAAACTTTCAAGCCTATTCAAAGCTACGCACTAGTCAGCTGTCGGGGGCACCATGGAATCTGCCCTGATTGGCTAACAACCTGCTAACGCTGTCAAAAATAGAAAGCGGGCAAAAAGGAGCCCCTGAAAATGTTGGAGAGTGCTGGCCTGCGCGTTCAGGCCTCAGGTGATAGAACCGGAGTCCAACTAGCTTTAATTTAACATCAGATCATAACGATCTCCTTGGACAAATCCGTTGTAAAAATGCTTTTAACTTCCATCTTCCGGACTAGATCGTTGTTAAGCCACATTTATCAGGGGCTAGCCTTTGGAACGTTTGCGCTGGTATTTTACACGGTCGCGGACTTGCTTGTTAAATATCCTGCCGCCAAGATTGGAAATAGGGCGGTCTCGATCATAACCCTTGGAGTATCAAATGTACCCATAGTTATTGCCCTGGTGCTGACAGCTAACGGCGCTCATTTTAGCTATATGATGGTGGTGCTATCAGCTATAAGCGGCATATGCCTTGGGGGCGGTACGCTGATGGTACTAAAGAGCCTTGAAAGTCAGCAGGTCACTAATACAATGGCCTTAATCGAACTTGGGCTCGTGCTTACGGTCGTATATGGCATATTTATCCTGCACGAATCGGAGCGCATTCTCGGCTACGTGGGGGTGGCGGGCATATTTATAGGATCTTTGTTGGTATCAACGAAGGGCTTGAGCATAAATACTAAACTCATACCGGCCATGGTGGGAAACGTCATATGGGGAGGCCAGTTCATAGCAATATATTACGCCATCAATTATACTGATAATATTTTATTCCCAGCGTTGATCTCTTCGGTCACCGCAGTGATTACAGTAGAGCTATATGTCCTGCTCTCTGGTGGTCATCATTTTCCCTTCAGGCCCGGCATGAGGAGGCCACTTTTTGTTGGCATTATTTCCGGTGCGTTCCTGGGGCTGGGCCTCATCGCTGTGATGTTCATAATGGAATTCCACGTCCTCCCTACGGGCATGTCCATGATGGCTGTCGAGCCCGTATTCATAACCGTATTAGGCGTAGTCTTCTACAAGGATTCCATAACCAAGGTGCAGGCCCTGGGCATACTTCTGGCTACATTAGGTGCTATACTGCTTGCCGGATAAACGGTAGGCAATAGCGGCCAAGATGAACTGTCACCAGTTAACCCGGAAGCAAATTCTAACCTTCAATTTGGGCGCTCAGGAACGATCAATATATTGAAGGCTGAAACGTGCATTAAAAGTGTTTGGCTAAGGAACTAGCCGTAGCCTCCCCTTGCTCGCCGTGCATAATCGGCTCTGCTAAATCCACACATTTCTTAATTAAAAAATGTGAACGTATTACCAAGGCTAGTTACCAGTTTGACTTCGTAGACGCCATTTTCAAAGAAGGGGGAAAGATCATATATGCTTCCGCTGGGTATGATTATGGAAACGTTTTCGTGGGTTGCGGATGCGTTTGAAATAAGCCATGCGCTAATTACGGTTATCGTCTGAGGGCCCTCGTTCTCTATCAGGACGGCTGATTCATTAGCCAGAAATGTGGCCTGATCCACCTCGGTTATAGCCGTGGGTTGAATCGAAATGATCGTCGAATTGCTTATGACAGGTACAGGAATGAGCAATTGAGTTTCCTGTCCGGCCGAAACTTTCACACTTTCTAGCAGGTCCATATGGTTGGTTGATATGCTATGCATGGAAATGCTTATGGTATCGGCGGATACGGATCCAAGGGTAATGAGGGCTGTTAAAGACGTGGAACTTGATGGAATAGTAAAAGATATGTTAGTAAAAGAACTACCAGGTAGCATAAATGATTGTCCATCTCTTAAAAAGAGATCCTGTATCTGCATGGGAATAGATTCAGGAAGGCCGAAACTGATAGAAGGCATTATTCCATTGGGAGGGTAAGCACGAATTACAAAACCATTCCAGTATGTTATGTAGCTGCTTCCCAAGGCATCTCCAACCAGCCCCAGATATTTACCATCTGCAGATACAGTTAAACTATTGGCAGTGCTGCCAAATGTAGCCAGATTGTTAGATGCTGCTCCTATATAGGCGGTAGCGCTGGAGCCTGATACTACTATATCGTATTGATACCATGTATCCGGTTTCTCATCTAATCCAGACGATGGCGCTGTCCAACTAGTCCAGGAATTAGTTGTGGCCAGTCCGGAGTAATCGGCTCCCCCTCTGCTATCGAGCCTTGCCATTTGCCCTGCACCATTGGCATTCGCAAGAAAGTAAACATTGCCGAGGCCTGTGGTATAAACGTCGAAACTTATTATCTCATTTGTTGCTAATAACGGCACATATGTGTACATATAATCCCCGCTTGCGGAATTTGCATAAAACGCGTTACCTGTGGAGTAATGGCTGCCGGATGGCGCGGTGGCCGTAATCCCCGCTTTTCCAGAGATATTCCAGTCGGTAACAGAAGTCGGATTCACGGCATAATAATCGAACACGTTCTGGCCATTATCGTATTGGCCATAAACAGACGAAAGCTCGGGTGCCTCGCCCAGATATACGCCATTAAAGTTTACCGAAGAGTTTTCCACTGCCATCCACAGTGTTATCTGTGAATTGCCAGCTATCCCCCCTGGAATTTTAACCCAATAAGTAGCTACACCACCGCTTATGCCCTCAAGCCATGCATAGAGTTCTGAATTAAATGATAATGATGCAGAAGAGAAGAACCTTACGTTAGACCCGTTTGTATTTATAGTATTGAAACCATCATATAGCAGGATCGCGTTTTCATTACTTATATTAACGGTGATCATCTCTTGGAAAGGAGAAGGGGTAGGTGATGCCTGCCCATTATCTATTGTAATCGGTATAGCCTCAAATTCGGAGTAGTTGACAGCGGATGGGTTTATGGGGGCGATTTTAAATTCAGCAGCGGCCGTAGAGGCCGTAATATATACATCCGTCAAATTTAAGTAACTTAGGCTGAGGTTCAGGGGCTTTGATTCTAGAGAGGAAAGGTAAGTGCCGTTTAGCAATATGGAAGTGTCATAAGCCGATACATATGTGCTAGGTAGATCGATCAAGAAGTTGAAGTTTTCATTTGGTTGGAGGCTGAAGGAAAATATAGCTTCCCATTTGCCATTTATATGGTTAAAGGAGTAAACGTTGATAAACGATTCGTTAGGATCATTGATGTATTTTCCGCTTATCGCTAGCTTATAGGTTTGATATCCCGAACCTGTGTTGAAATTGAAAATACACTGATATGTAGACAAAGAGAGGCCGTTATGGCCATCGAATTCGTACAGATATGGAGGTGTATTGGTGTAATTGGAAAACTGCCCGTTATCGTTGGCTACTTCAATGTAAGAGACGTTATATTGCTGTGTTACTAGCGTATTCGAATTCGGAAGTTGGATCAAGTTTTCTTCGGATTTAGCTACTTGATTATTGAATATCTGATTCTGAGTATTAAAGAAGCTGAAGTTAGCGTCCATTATTTCATACATAGAAACTATCGCTATAACTATGATCAGGATTACAAATATTGCAGCTATTATCCCGGCCTGCCCGCGCCTATTTTTCAATCATATCACCATTATGTAGATATTTCTTCCAGATTATATCTGGTCCCTTCCAAGTGTAAACATATAATTTGTCATTATTTCCCAGTTCGTTTATAGAAAAGGATGCGGGTAATCTATTTTTATTATGCAACCAATGCCACTTGAACATCCTGTTAATTGCTATTCCTTTTTATATAAGTATTACGTTGAACCTGTCATTAGTTTCGTTCCAAAATTACCCTTTTTCATAATAGAATAGGCCAATCGATATTTCCTTCATAATTTTCCTAGCCCAATATATTAGTGCCTGCGTTTTATAATTATTAACGACGCCATCAGATTTAATGTAGCTATAATATTACATGAGTGTTTCAGAGTTGGTATTGTTCTACCATTATCACTTGATAACTCTGACACTCATTTGGTCCATGCCCTCCGTAAGCTCGTATGGGAAAAAATTCGGAACATAGAGCATCTTACAAATAAAGCAGATTAGGATAATTAGTTTGGTTGGGGATTTGGATTAGTGGATACAGATATGCGCTGGTAATTGTAATCTAATTTCATACAGCATTAGCCGGCATTCAGGCCTTGGTCCGAATGGCCCTCATTCAGACACGAATTGCTCCTGCCGGCCCACCCGCCGGTTGGCCTGCCCTTTAAAGTGAGCCGCCACCAAGTTTTTCTGTCCTATGAAATGTTCCCCCGTCAAAAAGCATCCCTCTAAAGGTGGCGTATATGATAAATGGGATGAGAATAAAATACATTATTTCCGATAGGATTGCAGTTACGGGGCTCATCCCCAGTTTGGCAGATGAAACCAGCATTGTAACCAAGCCTGCGATCAGGCTGAACGCTCCGACGGCGATAACTATGTAATCGAAGTGAGGTATGTAGAACGCAAGCAACGCTCCTATAGCTGTGGAACATACGAACAATATTCCGACGAAGGGAGATAGCCCGGTCATTACGATATCGAGTTTGGACTTTAACCGCATTTTCCCTGTAGCTATCTGTCCTAAATATCTGAGTGTTGCTCTGACCATTCCCTCACTCCATCTTATCTGCTGTCTTATCGCTTCCTCCATGGTAAAGGGCACCTCACATCTGACCACTATCTCCGGTGCATAGGCTATCTTCATTCCATCACTCAATAACCTGATTGTCAGGTCCCAATCCTCCCCTATATCCTCAACGAATGAATATTTTCTCAGGAGGTTCGTTTTGATCATAAAATTGTTCCCTGTGATCGTTACAGGTAGGCCGATTGTCCCCTTGGAAGGCTGTTCTATAAGCTGATAATAGCTCTGCATTACTGAAGTTGCTCCGGCCACCTTGCTGTAGCCTGAATCCAGGTCGGTCAACTGTACTCCTTGAACCGCATCAAATCCTTCGCCCATCTTCATAACAAACCTCTGCAAGAGGTCCTTGTCGAACAGGCTATCGGCATCGAGTATAAGGCAATATTCGGAAGTTAGGTCGCATCGCTTGACCGCTTCGTTGAGAGCCCCCCCTTTCCACCCACTTCTATTTGGCCTGTGTATCACCTTGATCCTCGGGTCAGAAGACCATCTGGCCAGTCTTTCCGATGTCCCATCATCAGAATCATCAACAACTATTATCTCATAATTGTCATAATTGAGAGAGCTACAGCTGGCAAGGGCCCTATCAACAACCCTGCTTTCATTGTAGAGCGGCAGCAGGACAGAAACCTTAGGTCTGCGCCTGTAAGTTCCTTCTGCGTAAGTGGAAGGCCTGAACAGCTGTACTGCAGAAAAGAAATATGGCCTGACCGTGTATGCCAGGAAAGCCGTTGCCGTGATCACGTATGCGGCTATGGCGACTGATGACCATGATAATGGCATTGGTTATATAGGCAATTACCGCCCGTTAATAAACACGCTGAGCTTTGTAGTGTCCCTATAAGTGTGAGGGATGGGCTTTAGAGGTTTAGCCAAAATCGGTTTTCTGTGTTAGCCCGCACGATTACCTTTAAAATATTCTAAAATTATATATTAAAACTTGCTTACTGGTAACAGCATAATTTACTCATGTTCATTTATTAGTGACAATGGGTTTGTCGTGTAAAACGATGCAAGGGTTTCGGGCCTTTCCTCTGATGCCTTTAAATCCATACAATTATATAGATTGTTTGGCTTATTCAAATAGCAGTAACATATTTCCTAGGCATGATTGTCAAAAATATATGAATAATTTATACCGTTATCAGTAAGTATGTTTATACTCCGAATTGATGTAGCTCTGAGATCATAAAAGGATATGAAAGATTTGAGGTATGAAATCTATTTGGTAAAAATTGTTTTATAGGATTGATGCCAAGATATACCTCGGCTTCAGCTATTCTGGAGTCAACCTTTCATTTCTTTTTCCTTCTTTTTAGAAAATTGAGAGTACTTGTCGAGCTTGTTGTGTTTATCCGGGAATCGTTTTCTGCCCATACTAACTTTTTACGACCGCGCCTTATAAAGATATTGAGGGTTTGGATGAAGCGACAAAACTCTGAAACCTGGGTGTGGAAAGTTAAGCTGATTTCAACAACGATAATGGTCTTTAGATAGCGCTCACGATGATGTGTTATGGGGATGACCATGCCCGAACTTATACCGCAGACTGGGCATAAGGCCGATGTTAGTCAAATATCGTTTAATCAAGAAAGGAGTTCCCCGCCGGTTGACTAGTCCGCAAGGGGATAGCCCTCAGGGAAGCTCACGCGCTTCAGCGTGCTAGAACGCCACGAACTTTCCTAGAGAATGTGCATTCAATAAAAGGATCACCATTTGGGATGGCGGTTATAATGTATGCGATCGGTTAAAGTTATAGTTATATGCTAGGCCCACAATGCACAAAACCATGTGCTACAGGAGGGAATGGCCATAATGGTATGGTTGGGGTCCTGATTATGAAAGTACAGGATGTCAGAAGGCCCGGCCGCGCCCGCGTGATTTTGGGTTCACTCCACCTCATCAGGCCGATAAACTGTACAATGATGGGGTTGGCCGTCATCGTGGGGGCCATCCTCGCGAACCCAACCCTGTCGTACTTCTATTCCCTTAGGATCCCGTTCGGGTTTTTGGCCGGGTTTACGCTGACCGCTGCCGCCATGACTATCAATGACTATCATGACAGGGATATAGATGCTATCAATGAACCAGCTCGTCCGATCCCGAGTGGCGCTGTGTCGCTCAAAGCCGCTTTATTTTTAACCGGCCTTCTTTCAGTGGTCGGTTTACTCTTCGCCTACCTGACGAATGTCTTTTGCCTCATAGCTGCTGCACTTGCTTGGGTTGGTATGATGGTGTACTCGACCGTAGGAAAACGGAGCGGGTTGGCTGGAAACTTCCTTGTAAGCGCGTGCGTGGCCACACCATTTCTGTACGGGAGCCTTGCTGTGGTGAATATGATACAGCCAAACGTACTTCTATTTGCATCTATGGCCTTCTTTTCAAATACTGGAAGGGAGGTAACAAAGGGCATAGTGGACGTCAAGGGAGATATGAGCAGGAACATAAAGACGCTTGCGGTGCGGCTTGGGGAGCGGAAGGCGGCTATCGGGGCGGCAGCATTATATGTACTAGCTGTTTGCCTATCTCCTATACCGCTCCTTCTGAACCTAGTTTCTATTTTATTCGTTCCTTTTGTATTAATCACGGATCTTGGCCTTCTATGGAGCTCTTTCCTCTTGGTCAGAGATCCATCGCGCGAGAGTGCCAGACGAATAAAGAGGATCGTGCTTTACCTATTTCTAATTGGCTTGCTCGCGTTCGTATTTGGTATGTTTAGATAACGGGCCTCGTCCTCTGCCAAGGGAGACGTCAAACCAGCACTGCCCAGCAGTCCATTTAAATGCCTTCTCGGATCATTCTTTAGATCTGATGCCTAGTCGAACTCCTATCTTCCATGTTCGGCCTTTATGTCATCGCCACCGGCGAACCTTTTATCGCCTATTCCCTTTACCATCTCCAAGCCTGATACCATGCTCCTTCAGGTAATCCATCCGAGTAAGGTTAATCCCATGCCCCTTTTCCAGCACGCTACATTTGATATTTCCGAAAATTTAACCAGTATCATAAGAATAGTTAGTTTTCTATCGTAGGACCCGGTTAGATAATTATCTTTTCATTATCAATTCAGATAGGATAACCCCGGGGTCTATTTCTGGTAATAGGTGCTATTCGAAAATCCTTTCTATCTATATGTAATTACTGGTAACATTATAATTTACTCATTATTATCTATAAGTAGCAATGATTATGCCGTATAAAGCCAGGCAAGAATTTCAGGCCCTTTGATACAATTATAGGGATTGTGAGGTTTATTGAATCATATTTTTAGGTATGGTTATCAAAAATATATGAATAAATTATATCATTGTCAAAAAGGCCGTAGCTTAATGAATAAATACAATTATAAGCATAAAATGCCAAGGCCAGAGCGATGGCTAATGCTGTACGAAATTAGGATTCATGGACGGGGTGGCCAGGGAGCGGTTAGCGCTGGTCGGCTTCTTGGGGAGGCCGCATCGGGAGCTGGATTTTACGTTCAGTCATTTCCGGAATTCGGAGCAGAAAGGTCTGGGGCGCCGGTCACAGCTTATGCAAGGCTGGCCGATGAGCCAATCGAAACTAGGAGCCCTGTTAACAGGCCCGATTTCATCCTTATTATAGATCCATATCTCGCCGTCAATGCGAAATCCGTGATGGGGCTTAAGGAGGAGGGTATGGTGATTTCTAATTCAGACCGGTCACCTGAAAGCGTTAGGAATTCTCTGGGAGTAAAGGCGGCTCAAAAGGTCGCTTCGGTAAACGCTACTAAAATAGCTGTAGAGGCCATAGGAAGGAATAACCCCAATACCCCCATACTGGGAGCTTGGGCAGCCGTTTCCAGAGTTATCCCAGTCAGTCTAATAATCGAAGCTGTCAAGAAGTCCTTTCCCGGGAATATGGGAGAAGCAAATGCGGAAGCCGTAAGAAGGGGCGCAGCGGAGGTGATCGCCAATTGAGCGATCCACGCGTTAGGCCCGTCGGGCCATATCCGATAAGCCAGGGCGGATGGCATGAAGGTGGTTCAAGCAAGGCATACGTAACCAATGACTGGAGGCTGGAGAAGCCCGTAGTTGACCTTGAAAAGTGCGTCGGTTGTCTGTACTGCTGGGTATACTGCCCGGAACCGGCTATAGATCTGCTTGACAGGGCGGGGAAAGGTCCCAGCAAGGTGAGAATAGATTACGATCATTGTAAGGGGTGTGGAATTTGCCAACAGGTCTGCCCGCCGAAGGCAATAAAAATGGTCCCCGAAGAGGAGGAGGTAGCTAACAATGGCTCAATTTGAATCGGTGCAGACTAGGAAGTCGCTCCTAACTGGCGACGAAGCTGTGGCTCATGCTGTGAGGCAGTCCAACGTTGATCTGGTAGCGGCATACCCAATCACGCCTCAGACCATTATTGTAGAAAGGATAGCTGATTTCGCTGCAAGCGGGGCCTTCACCGGCCAATTCGTTCCGGTTGAGTCGGAGCATAGCGCTATGAGCGCATGTATAGGCGGAGCGCTAGCCGGCGCAAGGGCCTTTACAGCCACAGCCAGCCAAGGGCTCGCCCTGATGCACGAAATGCTCTATGCTGCAAGCGGCCTTAGGCTGCCGATATCTATGGCCATTGCGAACAGGGCGCTCAATTCCCCCCTTAACATACACAACGATCATACGGACGTTATGGGTTCTATTGATAGTGGATGGATACAGCTTTTTGCTGAAAACGCTGAAGAGGCCTACGATCGCGTGATCCAGTCCTTCCGCATAGCAGAGGCGGTCAACCTCCCCGTAGCGGTAAATCTGGACGGATTCACTTTGACTCATTCAACCGAGCCGGTTGAAATGCTCAGTGATGAGGCTGTGAGAGGCTTTGTAGGGAGGCCGCCAAAAAGGGATTCGCTTATGGATGAGGCTCCAAAGAGCTTTGGGCTAATGTCATTGCCGGATTCCTACCAGTTCTTCAAGGAGGATCAATCTAGGGCTACCACAGGATCAGGCGTTACCATTTCACAGGTGGAAGGCGAATACGTTAAACTATCCGGGAGGGACCATGGGGCATTGAAGATCTTTGGATCCGGCTCAAAGGTTATGATGGTGATGCTGGGCAGCTATGCCGGCACTGCAAGGACGACGGCAAGGCAGATGAAAAATGGTGGGGAGCAGGTAGGTGTAATCAGCCTCGGATGGCTCAGGCCCTTCCCTGAGAGACAATTCCTTGACGCGTTGGAAGGTGTGGAGACCTTAATGATAATGGACAGATCGGTTAGCTATGGTGCACCGGCTGGGCCCTTGGCCTCTGACGTGATGTCGCTTCTCTACCGGTATGGGATTAAGAGGAAGGTGATAGCCGTTACCTATGGCCTTGGGGGCAGAGGGTTCCTAGAGGAGGACGCGATGAGGCTCTTCAGATACGCAGAGAAGTCAGGACCATCATTTGAGAGCTTTTTCTTCTATGGAGGGGAATAGTAAATTGAGCCAGTTCCAACCGGTAAAGAGCATCTTTGAAATAAATAGGGAGGAAAGGATGGCCCCTGGTCACAGGGCGTGCGCAGGGTGCGGTCCGATGATAGCTGTGAGGCAGATACTCCAGTCTTTGGATGTGAAACCGGTGGTGATAAGCGCTACGGGATGCGTCGAAGTCACGACTAGTACTTACCCGGACAGCGCTTGGCTAGTCCCTTGGGCGCACGTAGCATTCGAGAACTCGGCGGCCGTAGCCTCAGGGGTGGAGGCTGCAATGCATGCCCTAAAGGTGAGGGGGGAGCTGAAAGAGGAAAGGCCGGTGATCGCGCTGGCCGGCGATGGAGGAACCTTTGATATAGGTCTGCAGGCGCTCTCCGGTGCTCTAGAAAGAGGACATAGGATGTTGTACGTCTGTTATGACAATGAAGCTTATATGAATACGGGGATTCAGAGGAGCAGTGCTACTCCCTTTGGGGCATGGACCACTACAAGTCCAGTAGGTAAGGAATGGCCCGGCAAGGCGGAAATAAAAAAGGATATAATGGGCATTGTAGTCGCGCATGGGACCCCCTACGCGGCCACTGCATCTATATCACATTGGAAGGACCTGATGACCAAGGTCAGGAAGGCCGTCAGCCAGAATGGGCCCACTTTCCTCCATGTTTACGCCCCTTGTAACAGGGGCTGGAGGTTCGAGCCAAAGGATACGGTCGAGGTGGCAAAGAGGGCTGTTGAAACAAGATTCTTCCCGCTTTACGAGGTGGAGAACGGGAGGTACAGGATCACGGTGCCGGTCGCGAAGCCAAGGCCGCTTGAGGACTTCCTTTCATTGCAGGGACGGTTCTCTCATCTTCTTAAGCCAGAAAATTCAGAAACTCTAAAAGAACTGAAGAGCATTGTAGAGGAACGCTGGTCAAAAATAAACGCGGCCGCTTCGGTACAGGCGCAGGTGTGACGGACTTATAACGGTGGTAACTGTAACGGCGACGGAGTTACCATCACTTTTTGCTTGGTCTAAAAGGATATCACCGTATAACCAGAGTTCACATAAAACGCTATCCTTTCGCCAGCGTGGCCTAACACTACCCCCTTATTCTTCAACTTTTCTTCAACATTATAACGCTGTGCTTCAGCTATACATGCTGAGTCTATGGCTCCGGCTTTGAAAAGCGATTCAAAATTCTGAAGATCCTCGTCCTTGAGCTCCCCTATCAGCTCCTCGCTCGGCCCGAAGAAGACGATCTTCAGGTCATCATATCTCTTCGCTGCAACGGACCTGGCGGCTGCCCTTAAGCCTATACGGAATTTTTCCGGACTTTCCTTTCCGCTCAACAGAAGAAATAGCGCCTTCATAAAATTTATTGAATGGATGAATTAATAAGCGTTATTGTTGCTTTAAGTGAAGGTGACACATCCGCCGGGCTTAATAGTGTAATCACTTTAAATCAAAATAGTGGATTTTTTGTTCATTAAGAGACCTGTGATAATATAATTAAAAATGTTTAAAGGAAAAATGATTAAAACGTTATATGATTATCGGCAAATTTGCACTTCCATAAGCATTATGCTTATATAATGTATATATTAAAAAGCATTATGCTTATAATAACCCTCTTGAAAGGCGTTCCTTCAAAAACCACACAGAGCGCATCCCTCACCGGGATCCTGAATAGGGAGTCAATGGAAATCGTACTGAACCCTCATGACCTAAAGGCCGTCGAAGCGGCGGATTACATAAAGAGAAGGGTGGGCGGTAAGACAATAGCGCTAACTATGGGCCCTGAGGGAAAGCTTTCCCCTATAGTTAGGAGCCTGTATACTGCCGAAGTTTATGGTGTTGATGAGTCGATCATACTCAGCGACAGGAAGATGGCTGGCGCAGATACGCTTGCCACCGCATATGCGGTGGCCAATGGGGTCAAGACCGCCGTTGAAAGGCACTTGAACGCTGTAGATGAAATCCTGAATACAGTTGACAGTGGAAAGGATGCGCTATTGGCCAAGGCCGATGAACTTTACAAGCAGAACCTGCTGCCGAATTCGATCTATTCTAACCTGCCTGCTGTGAAGGATTCTATCGTGAACAGGCTTGTCAATGGAGAGCTTCAGTCCGATGCTGCAAAGGGGTTGCTGGAGGCTATCAAGCTCGAACTCGGGCGCTTTATAGTTGTAGCTGGCATCAAAACAACCGATGGAGAGACAGGCAGCGTCGGGCCACAGGTAGCTGAAGGCCTTTCCGAGCTGTATGGAAGGGTTCTGCCTCATGCTACATATGTAGAGCATTTTGAAATTGAAGCTGACCTGGAACACCTTGTTGCGGACAGGGTCCTCGGACAGGTCTCCCAGAGGCTGAGGATGGCCATACCCTGTCTGCTCACCATATCTGATGAATATGAGCCGGCACTGCCGAATCCATTAGAACAGTATCTGGTAAGAAGAAATAACTATATGGGCAAGACCTCTGCCCCCATCGTGTGGACGGCTAACGATATACATGCCGACCCGTTAAGGTTGGGGCTTGGAGGGTCGCCCACAATAGTGGGCCCCGGTATCGATGTAGGAAAGCCGCCTGTCCAGAAGATGGTCGATCGAAGCCTGGTCTTTTTTACACATTTAGATAAGGTGGAACTCGATGGGAAGATATACGGGCCGTTCGATAAGGGTGATCTGGCCGATGGCTTGCCCCCTCAGTTGATGGAACAGTTGCGCGCCAATGGCTCGGTTGGGCAGTTCACCGTACAGGCGCTTGTGGAGGAGTTGTTCGCATGAGCGATTATAGTGATTATAAGGACGTATGGGTCTATCTTCAGGTGGAGGACGGGTCCCTGAGCAGGGAATCCCTTGAAGTGCTCGCTGCGGGCAGAAAGGTGGCGGATAAGCTAAATCAGAAGCTCATCGGCGTGGTGCTCGGTCCAGCAACAAAGGAAACGCTCAAGCAGGCCATAACATATGGAGCTTCAAAGGTGATTTACTGTAATGATGAATCACTTACACCATACTTTAATCTCCGATACATAGATGTACTGACTGAGCTGACTACAAAGAGGAAACCATATGCGTTCATTTTCGTTGAAAACGAGCTAGGCAGGGACATCGCCCCCCGTGTAGCTTATAGGCTGAACACCGGGTTGGCCACCGGAACGATCGAGCTAGATATAGGTGAATTTTTTAACGCCCTTGAAAAGAAGAAGTATGAAAACCTGCTAGTCCAGATAAGGCCGGATTTCGGGACCCGGATAGCTAAAATATTCACTCCGTCGAGGCGACCTCAAATGGCAACAATAAGGCCAGGGAATTTCATTCCGCTTGAGCCGGACACTAAAAGGAGGGGAAGTTATGAGGAGTACAAATATGAAGGCGGACAGGGAAGTTATCCGGCGGTAGTTCAGGATATGAAGGAGCTTCCGAAGCCAAAGGTGGACCTCAGGGAGGCCAAGGTCATAATAAGCTTGGGCCTTGGCATACTGAAAGATGGGAAGGGTAATGCGAGGAACCCAAGGGAGGCCTATGATTTTGCGGTGAAGCTCAAGGAAGTTATACAGGCAAAGTACAATCTAAAGGCTGAGCTGGGCGCGACCAGGGCGTTGCTCTATGCCAATTTAAAGGAGCTGGAAGGGCTTCTCACACACGATAATCAGGTGGGCCAGACCGGCGTTACGGTAGCCCCCGACGTTTATTTCGCTATAGGTATAAGTGGCTCGATACAGCACAGGGTTGGGATGCAGAAATCCAAGAAGATAGTGGCTGTAAATACGGATCCCGGTGCACCAATGCTTAAGATAGCGCATTATCCGATAGTTGAGGACCTCTATGATTTTATGCCGAAGATGATTTCTATGTTGACGGAAGGGAATGAGGGGAGGAAGATAGTTGCAACCTGAGTTTGACGTCATCGTGGTGGGCGCCGGACCAGCAGGGGCCGCCAGCGCGTTGACCTTGGCACGCAAGGGATTCAACGTAATAATGCTGGAGAAGGCCAAGATACCAGGTGAGCGAAACGTAACCGGCGGAGTGCTATACGGAGACTTTTCTGGAAAATATGGGCTCATAGATCTCGTTCCGGAGTTCGAAGCCGAAGCGCCGGTTGAAAGGAAGGTCGTATCTCATGAGGTCTATGTAGTCTCCAACGCACGGGACAATAAGTATAGGTACTATAAGATGAACCGTAGCTCGGCGGCGGTCAGGATTGGCATCTTCAGCATCCCGCCCGAAGGCGGGCACGATTATACGGTGTTGAGAAGGGGCTTTGACCGCTGGTTTGCCCTGAAGGCTGTAGAGGCGGGCGCCATGCTTTCGACTTCTACCACAGTTGAGGGTCTGTTAAAGGAGGGGAACGCGGTGATCGGCGTAAAGACACCTCAGGGGGACATCAACTCAAAGGTGGTCATAGACTGTAGTGGGGTAACTTCCCCGCTCGTGGAAGAGGCTGGCCTCAGAGAACAGCTTGGACCTTCTCAGCTTTACCACGGCGTCAAACACGTCCTCAAGCTGGATGAAGAAACTGTGAATAGCAGGTTCGGCGTTAAGAAGGGGGAAGGAAAGGCGATGGCGCTTCTGGGTGAGTTCATGGATGGCATCTCGGGCGGCGCGTTCATTTATACTAACAGGGAAACCATTTCAATAGGCATGGTAGTCTCCATGAACTCCATGCTTAAGAAGATCACTACCGATTTCACAGGTACAGGGAAGCTATTAGACGTGCTTGAAAGGCTTGAAGGCAATCCGCTCGTTGCCGAGCTTATAGATGGGTCGGAGGTGTTGGAATATTCGGCACACAATATCCCAAAATCCTACAAATGTATCCTTAAAAGGCCATATACAGATGGTTTCATGGTAGCCGGTGACGCCTTAGGTTCCTTCGTCAAAATAGGATCGATGATAGATGGAATGAGAAGGGCTATAGCATCGGGCATGATGGCGGCCGAGGCGTTCATTGGCGCCAGCACATCAGGTTCTTACGGCGCTGGTTCCCTAGCAAGATACATGGATATCCTGAAACCGATATACAGGGACGTGGCAAGATCCGGGAGGGACAGCACTATATCGGAGAGCTCATTGGCCTACAGCCTTTTCCCGAAACTCGTGCTTGCAACCGGCCTTACTTCGAAGGAGGGGGAAGTTAAGGTTATGAAGCCGATCGACCAGCGAGACGCGATACAGAGGATTCAGGACGGGACCAGCCTCCTGAATTACGACGAAGATAAGGATTATGCGCACATAAAGGTCAACGCCGAAGGATGTTCCAGAGCCCTTGATAAACCATGGGTTCCGGCCTGTCCTGTCAACTGTTACACCATATTGACATCCAAAGGCGTGTTCGCCTCACTCAAGGACCTTTATATTTACAACCTAAAGAAGCTCCAGTCGGATGCCGGGGCCAAGGGTGGCACTGAAAAGAACCTCAGGTACAGGGCACTATTACAGTCAAGAAAGGATGTGGCACTGGCCGGTCTAAGGTTTGACTGGGTGGCCTGCGTAGAGTGTGGCACGTGCGGCGCTATAGGTCCAAAGGATATGGTTGATTTCCACAGCGAGAAGGATGGTCATGGCGTAAGGTACAAATTTGGGTAAGTTAGAGCCGATAAAAGCTTCTGGCGTTTTGATATACAACCATCCTTGCCACTTCTTTAGCCCCAATACTGTTAAGGCTTTGCTCTAGGTCATAAACGCCCAGAGGCCAGCTGAGCTCGGTACTGGTGTCCGTATTAGCCATAATCATCGAACCATCGTACTTCATGGCGATCTTCACAGCATCCTCTACGGTAAGCTTTGCCGGCTGTACCGTCAAGCCCATCCAGCGGCCGCTTCTCCTGACGTCATCTGCGATTTCCGACGTGACATGGTCCACAACCGTTAGACTGGGGTCAATCCCAACACGATCGAGGAGCTTAAGCACCTTAGCCGTTACGACGGCCTTGTTTTTTCTCGGTGTGTGTACTATAGCCGGCTTGTCCAGGCGCTTGGCGATCCTGAGCTGTAGTTCGAGTACTTCCATCTCAATTTCGTCACCAGTTTCAAGCCCGACCTCCCCCAGCGCCTTTACTGAGGGCTGAGCCAAGAATTCCTCTACATAGGAAAGGGCCGCCTGCAGGCCTTGGGGAGGGATGCACCTTGGATGGATGCCAATAGCAGGATAGTGAGCAATGCCAACCCTGTCTAACCTCACCTTTTCAACTTCGACAACCCATTCGAACAGGTCGTGTATTGTCGTTTCCCCGCTAGGCCTAACCGGAATCCAGCTGGCTGATACAATACCTTCTAGGCCCTTTTCCTTAAGTTCGCTGAGGACGCTCAGGTTTGAAAGGTAATGATGTGAATGAGAATCTATCCAGGTCATAATCCTGCTCAATTTTTATCGATATTTAAGGATTGGGTCACTCCTGGCTTAAGGAGATGACCATATGGGGTCAGATATCTAGGTAGCACAGGCCTTATTGTGGTTTTTATCGCATGATTGGGTCAATCTCTTGGTGTACTTGAAGTATTCAAGCCGCCTGATCTTTTATGTATGAGCACACAAATCCCACCTTAGTTGCCTTCCCGACGATAATCTTTCTCCTGACGGGTAAAAGCATGTTCCACTCCAGCGTTGGATTAACGATCTCCACTATGAACCGCCTGTGATATTTTTTCCAGCCATCCCCGTATGTGAAGTATGAACCTCTTAAGCATCTCCATCCAGGCGCCCGGTCCGCAGTGTGATATGTCCTTCTTGCGAATATCCTAGGAAGGGCTCCCGCCGACGCTATGGTCTAGCATAGCTCCTTTCTCTGAGATGAAAACCGTGTCGGCGTTTATGAGCAGTGCTTGCCCTTACAACACCACTGACTGCTTGAACGACGGTCCGATTAGAAACGGGATTCGTTGGCGTCGTCAAAAAGTTTATAAAAAAGATCAAGCAATATATTATCATGAATTACAAAATATTATCTATAGTATTCATTATCCTGACAATAATTGGATTTTCAGCGTTCGCATATAGTCAGTATTACGTGCTCCCCTCGGAGCAATCTCAGGTGACCAGCGTCAACAGTGATCTAGCGGCCGTGGCACAGAAGCTAAATGATCTCAGTTCAGAACTTCTGCAGATAAATTCAACTTTAAAATCCACCGGAGCTGGCATAATATCCCTGAACTCAAGTATAATAGCCGAGAACTCCAAGTTACAGGCCATAGCTAACCAGCTTATTGAAGCACCGCGTATAGGCATAATATCGTCAGAAGCAAAGGTTACGTCCTTCTATGTGCCACTCATGACCGATGTAACATCCATCAACATAAGCGGTTACATATTTTACCTAGGGACGATGGATGGCAGGCCAGTGGTCGCTACACAGTCAAACCCGAGAGAGGCTGGAACAGCACAGACGACTACCATAATGGACACCAATTTCAACATAATTGCCAATATATTCACGGGGATAGCCGGATCCAGGAATCCTAACGTATACGTAGGTGATGTGGTAGTTAGCGCATTCACAGTGAATAAGGCAGCAGTCCATTATCACAGGGAATATGTGGGTCCATATGATGTACCGGTGGTTTTGACTAACGGGACTGTCGTGTACGAATATTATATCCCCTCCAGCTATGGCCTTGTCTCAATCGCAAGCGGTTTCAGCAGCCTTGGAACGACCAACATAAGCATAGTAACTGGCAATTCCTCGGTGACTGGTACGATTCCAGCAAAGCTGGTTATAGGTGTAGACGGCTCCGCTAATCAGTGGACGGAGGACCTAGGCTGGATGGAATTTCAGAACGCCCTATATCAGACCGACGCTGGTGAAAACAACGCATATGGCTTCGCAAGCGTTAATCAGGCCTATGGTGTCCCCTACATCGTAATCCAGGGCATATCTGACTCGCCGTGGTTCCCTAACGCGTATGATGGTTCACTCGCCCAGCAGAGAGCAGCGGCCGTTGCAACGTACATCATTGATAATTTCAACAGCAATGACCTTCAGGCGCCCACCACCTTCGGCCAGCTATCGGCCATATCGAACGCCGCCATGAACGGCTATATAGTTGCAAGCAAGGTCTACACTTCAAACCCAAACACATCCATAAACGTCACTAGCATAGTGTATACGGCGCAGAACGGCACCTCGATCACCATAAATAACATGTCTTCCATAAATAACGAATACATGTATTCAACACAGCTTCCATAATCATCCCTTTCCCTTTTTTTATTGACATACCTTAAATCATGAGGTATGAAATTGCCCGTGAGCTTAACTAACTGTGGCTGGCTTCAGGTATAAGTTGCCGGCTGGATCGTATAAAATGCTATTTTATATATTCTAGCGCCAAGGGCGCCTTCTGTGGTGAGGGTATCACGCGCATTAAATATATATCTGGAGGAAATATGTATTAACAGATAAATCAGCGATATCTGGTGCTGGGCTAATGGCGAAAACCATCGATGCCAGGAATCTGACCAGAATATTTGGCGACACTACGGCCGTTGATAATATATCATTTAGTGTAGATGAAGGAGAGATCTTCGGATTGCTTGGGCCAAACGGTGCTGGAAAGACCACCACAATAAGAATGCTTTGTTGTCTAATTTCGCCTACCAGCGGTTCCGCAATAATTGGGGGTTATAATATCGCTGATAGAGAAGGAGCAATGAACATAAGGAGGATGATAGGTCTGGTTCCTGATAATGTAGGTCTTTATGAAACTTTAAGCGCATATGATAACCTTGAGTTCTTTGGTAAAATGTATGAACTGCCGGACGGACTGAGGAGGGAAAATGTCGAGAAGTACCTCAAATTGGTTGATTTATGGGACAAAAGGGATAGAGCTGTCGGCTCCTTTTCCAAGGGGATGAAACAGAAGGTTGCAATTGTAAGAGCGCTGATCCATGACCCCAAGGTGCTGTTAATGGACAAACCGACAGTAAATCTTGATCCAGAGGCGGCGAAGGGCATCAGGGATCTCATTCTTCAACTGAGGAAGGACGGTAGAACCGTTCTTATTAACACGCACAACCTGGATGAAGCGCAGCGCATGTGTGACAGAATAGGAGTGTTGAAGACAAAGCTGATCGCGGTTGACACGCCGCAAAACCTCGAGCGGGCCATATCTGGCACTCAAACCGTTGTTGTGTTGGAAGAAGTTAATGATGATATATTGAACGCAATTAAGGCTGTAAATCCTAAGGATATAAAAAGGGATGGAAATAAGCTGATAATAGATGTAAACAACCCTGAGAAGGAAACGCCTGTAATAATAAATGCGATAGTCTCTGCTGGAGGAAAGGTCATATCAGCTAATAGGATTGGTGCCTCGCTTGAGGAAGTCTACCTTAAGCTGGTCAAGGAGTGAAACCATGAAATTCTGGAAAGCTTGGATTATCGCAAAAAAGGATCTATCCATCTTAAAAAGAAGGAAAACTTTGGTCGGATTAATAATGGCTTTACCGCTGGCTCTGGGCATCGCGCTCCCATCCCTCACTTATTACTTGATGATCAGGCGCAATATACCATTATCCATGGCGACGGAGCTTCTGGCCTCCTTCGCATTCTTTTTTATGATCATAGCCGCCCTGTTACCGTTATATATTTCATCTTACAGTCTGGTTGGAGAGAAAATTGAAAAAAGTTTAGAATCATTGCTTGTCACTCCTGTTACCGATGAGGAAATACTGATTGGGAAATACATAGGGGCATTCCTGCCGATGATAATTTCGATCTACCTTGGGGAAATCGTGTTTATGGCACTTGCCGATTTCCTAACGTTCACTAAATTAGGCTATCTGTTTTATCCAAACTGGAGCTTTGGAATTGCAATGTTTATAGGCGTTCCGCTTGCGATCATATATGGCATCAGTTTCAGCGTACTCGTATCTTCAAAGGTAAATAGTGTTCAGAGTGCCTACCAGATAGGGGCGACTTCACTCATTCCTTTTTATGTGCTATACGTTATGGGTGAAATCAATTTGATATCGCTTACAAGCAGCACCAATATTTTGCTGATTTCTGCTGGCCTACTAATTGCCGTTGTAATATTATATTTAGTTAGCAAAAAAACCTTCAACCGGGAAAAAATCATAATGGAATGGAAATGAATTAATATCCAATAACCTATTTTTGTTTACATCAATAATGTAGCGTTATACCGCGCATGCCAGGATAAAATTCAATTCCTATTAAAAGCAGTTAAGGGCGCTCGCCAAAGCCTAGGAATAGCCGCTGTCCAACCAGGTTTTTAACCTTCAAACATGGCCAAGGAACTTGTATGGAAGTGCAGAAATCTAGCCGCCGCGCATTTTATAAACCCCAATAGTTCTAACTCAAGTAATGGCAAAGCCTAATGTACCTATATCTATAACCGATATGAAATTCAGCATAGAAGACATCGAGGATTTTCTGCGTGGCGCTCCTCCTGACCAGAAGCTATCAATTGAATACCCCGCTAAGTATATCCAGCTTGGGAATGGTGAAAAGGCCATAATCAGGCAGGCGAAGTTAGAGGATGCACCGGCTATACTAGAAACGCTCAAGGTGTTAATAGATCACAAATATGATAGGGACTTCTACCATTTGGTGGGTGTACGGACCTACTCTGAAGTGCTTGCATGGACGCAAAACAGGATAAAGGATTCTCGTACGCTCGTAGCAACCAACGAAAGCGGCGAACTTATGGCGCTAGTCAACTGGAGGATGTGGAACGCGCAGATAGCCATAAGCCTGCACACTATGACGTTCAAGAGGAAAGCAGGTCTCGGGATAGCGGCTTACGCTGCAAAGATTGAAGATGCGTTCGACTATCTGAATTCGCAGGAATGGTGGGCCACATTTGAAAGTCCGTTCGGCTTCAGGATGGGATTTCGGTTCGTTCATGAACAGAAGCCTTGGCCGGAGATGCAGCACGAGCTCGGAGGTAGCAGGATTTACTATCTAACTAAAGACCACTGGGACAGGATTGTCAAACCCAAGCTCATGCAACGGGGAACTTTCGGCGAAAGGCCAGTTTCTAAGGAAGCGCTAGCAGCTACCTATCCGCTTAAACCTACTGAAACGCTAGAAATAGATCTATAGTTATTACACCATCTAACTTTCCTTTCCTTCCTTTTTTTTTCCTGTTAACTTCCAGCTAAGCTTTTATATTTGCCTCCGGGAGATTAAGGTCATGATGCAGCAAGCAACAGACTTCATAAGAGGGAAAACCTCGGGATTAATCGTATGGGATATGCAGGAGGCGCTTGTGAACTTTTCTTTCAACAAGGTGGACCTGCTAAAGAGCGTGGGTCAGCTGATATCCGAGGCCAGGGCCCTAAGTATTCCTATCTTCTATACAAAAATAACACCTCTACCAGATAGGTTCGAATCAAGCGCCAGAAGGATCTCCATGAGAAGGGGTAAGTTCGAGCCGGGAGATATAGTCAGGGAGATCTATCCGCTTTCTAATGACATTGTAATCAATAAGAACACTGCAAGCCTTTTTGTAGGTACAAACTTCGAAATGATGGCACGGAACGCGTCTCTTACCTCCCTTGTATTTACAGGAATTGCCACGGAAATCGGCGTGGAAAGTTCGGCTAGGCATGCCCAAAATCTGGGGTTTATTCCGGTAATAGCAAAGGAAGCAGTTTCATCATCCGATAGGGAGGCACACGAAAGATCACTTTTAAACATGCAAAAGCTGTTTCCTGTCCTTACCAATGACGAAATCATTCGGTACTGGAAACAGGTATAACTGGGCTGGATAGTTCAATGGCATCACGGCCCATCATCAAGGAACTGATACTTGAAAACTTCATGAGCTACGAGTACGGCCGGATACCCCTTGAGGAGGGGCTGAATGTCATAGCCGGGCCCAACGGCGCTGGAAAGAGCACAATTCTTGTAGCAATCTCACTAGTGATGGGTCAGCTTTATACCGAAAGGTCAAAGAAGCTTTCAGACCTTGTAAGGAGAGGTTCAGGGATGGCAAGAATAAGCCTGATGCTGGATAACCGTGCTGTGGACGGCAAAAGGCCCTTTCCATTCCAGAAGGACGAAGTGATGCTGTCAAGGTATATCAGGAAGGATGGCTCCTACTGGTTCGAAATAGATTATCACGAAATGTCCAGGGTTGAAGTGGTGGAACTCCTCAAAAAGGTAGGCATCAACCCAGATAACTACCTGATCATAATGCCACAAGGCGTCATTGATGAATTTATCCTGATTAAGCCTGACCAGAAGCTCATGATGATGGAGGAAGCCCTGGGCATATCCTCGATAAGGGAAAACCTACATGATGCAAGGGTAAGGCTGGCAAAGATATTAAGCGACGAAGAGCAGTACCAATCGTTATTAGAAAGGGCTGTAGAAACGATGGGCCGATGGAAGGAGGAGTACGATAAACTAGTGCGGGCAAAGGAGCTAAAAAAGGAACTTGAGTCGCTGAACGGTGAGCTGGCCTGGTCATCTGTTGCGAAGGTCGAGAAAGCGCTTGAATCTCTGGGGGAGAAGCTCCGGCTTGCACAGGAGGAAAAGGATTCTCTGGAGAAATCCTCGGCCAGCGCATTGGCCGTTTTCAATGAAATTAATGACGGGCTCGATCGTAATATCGACCTTGCTCAGGACATGGCAATAAAGGTATATGATGGTAAAGGTGGTGAGCGCAAGGATCTCATTGACCTGCAAAACCTGCTGGGTGGATTAAAAGGTTCTGTGCAGAAGTTAGTAGAGGCGTATGGCGAGGTTACAGTGCTCATGTACAGGGTACGGTTAATGGAAAGGGAGGTCAAACAGCTGGATTCGTCAATTAAGGCATCGGCCGAAGAGCTCAAGGCCTTGGAAGATGAAGCTAGGAAAGGTTCCCCCCGTCCTAAAAGCGTTCGTACTCAGACAGAAGTGGAGGATAGCATAAGACTGGTGAACGCAGAGCTTAAGGTACTAGGTGAAGTGAACCAGGAAGCTGAGAAGGTATATATGGAGTTCAGAGATAAGATCGATCAGTACAAGGACAGGCTTGTAGAAGTGAGGAGGAATAAGGAAATGACCCAAAAGGAGATCGTAGAGAGGGCTAATTCCTGGAGGATCACAATTAAGGAAATAATGGATAAGGTGAACAGGAAGTTCTCCGAAATAATGGCTACGATAGGGGCGTCCGGAATGGTCATGCTGATAAATGACCAGGACCCTGAAGCCGCAGGTCTGAACATACTAACTAATTTTTCTGGAGGTGGGATGGTGGCGCTCGACAGCTTCTCTGAGAGCGGCGGGGAGCTCAGCGCCTCGGTTACCGCCTTTCTGCTGGCGGTTCAGAACTACATACTATCGCCGTTCAGAGCTCTAGATGAATTTGACGTGCATATGGACCCGGTGATAAGGGGGAGGTTCTTCAAATCCATCTATAACATGTTCAGGAATGACGTAGGCGTCCAGTACGTCGTTATAACACCGGCCCTCTTTTCGTTTTATGATCAAAGCATAAATTACATAATGGTACAAAAGGCTGCGGTAGGCAGTCAGGCTAAGGTGGTCAAGGTTGAAGGAAAGAAATGAAGACGTAAGGAGGATAATAGATCTCCCTGATACGCTTGCAAGAAGGGGGGGTGACCCCTTCGCTATAGACGTAAGCCAGCTTCTTGGGGAGCTCAAGGGGACCAAAGGGGACAAGACTACCAGGCTCATCCTTGAAGCGGAGGCCCTCAATTCCGTTTCAAAGGTAGTAAAATATCAGGAGGAATGGGTTATAGAAGCCCTGCGAGGCATTAAGATAGACCCTCAGCTCATAAGGGAAAAGCTAGATAAAATGCAAGTCAAGGACATCGCTAGACTGCTTGCCAGAGACATATATCCATGCATGGGCATAAGGAGGTTATCAGGATCGAGGATCAGAGATGCCTTGGACTACTTTAGCCTCACGGAACCCTGGGGCCGGGCACAGAGGATGGGTTCGGTCGTCTTCAGAAACAGAGAAAACACCGGTATCAAAATTGAGGAGATGGACCTTGAGAAGGAGGCGGAAGAGCTCTATGAGAAAATCAGGGAGAAACTCGAAGATGGCCCAATGGACTATAGCGCCCTCATTGGTGCAAGTGATAACCCGTTGCTTACGGCCTACTGCATAGCTCAACTTTCGAGCGCGGGGAGGATAGCCATAAGGAAGGACCCGCTGGCAAACGACATTAGCATAATTAAGGCCCTGGAGGGCGGTTCATTGGTAAGCGTTGCGATAAGGCTGCCCAAGGTACAAAATAAGGCCGGGCGAGCGTGATATAGCGTTTGCCACAGCCAAGTCCACGGTCTGTAAAATGGGGTCAAGCTTAAAATGCAGGCTGATTGTAGCTGTGGGTGAGATGGCCATTGTCAGAAGAAGAAGATGAAATTCGTAAAAAGGGCCTAAAGGCGCTGAGGCTTCTGATGCTGGACACTTCAGTGCAGCCGGGCCTGAAAGGGTGGGAGCTCAGACGCCGCCTCGGTAAGGGATATGCAGACGCATTAAAAATAGCTACCATGGAGGCAGATAGGATAGGTCTCAAGATAGTTACGGTGCCTGATGAGGAGTTTCCGGAAGAAATTGACAAGGCTAGGTACGTCCTTCAGACCAAGGAGCCGCTCACCGACCCGGACTATGGAGGGTGGCTTAGAATAGAGGAGGCCGCCGCCCTAGCAATCCTCATCATCGAACTTTCTATAAGGGGGGGTGTGATCCAAAGGGATACATCTGAAAAGGTTCTAAACAAGAAGTTACCGATCTGGAGAATAAAGCAAATACTGGAAAAGCTTAAGCGACTTGGTTACCTGACCGAAGAGGGCGCCCTGATCAGGAAGGGCTGGCGGGCCGAGATAGAAATAGATGAACCGGGATTTCTAAGGGACCTGGTAAACGCTAGTTCTACATAGCCAACCGAATAATATATATCTGTTCTCCAATATTAATTACGAGAAAAGGTAAATATTAAACTCATTTTACTATATTAAGTAAAATATTTTAAGGAGGCCATTAATCGTATGTAGCATGGACACCTTTAATCATGAGCAGGGAAATGGCGAGCAACAGGGCGATGCTGGCCCCTCTCAGAATTCGATAAGGAATATCTATACAGCGCTATCGAAGGAGCATTGTTTTGCCATATTTGATGCTCTGCACGACAAGGCGCTTTCATCTAAAGAGTTATTGGGGACGTGTAAATGCACAAGAAGGGAGTACTATCTAGCTATCGATACCCTTAGAATGTCCAAGTTAATAGAGAAAAGGGGTGGCAAATATGGCCTTACTTCCATCGGCGCGTTCATCTACTCAAATCAGATATATACGTGGAATGCTATGCAGCACGCTGACAAGTTCGAGCTATATTCAAAGGTCAACGGAATTCTGAACCAGAACCCTTCGGAGCATGCCCTTGAGCTCAGCGCAATGATGCTCAAAGAACTGGAGGGCACTATCGGAACCAGTACGTTAGAGCCGGTCGTCATCTATTTGAGGTGGGAAGACCTGTCTAAGGATCTGTTCCAATTCATTGAAAACGCGAGATCAGAGGTGTTACTGGCGAACCGAATGCTCGACCCCAACGCTGTTCCCCCTGTGATCAAGGCAGCACATGCTGGCAAGAAGGTAAGGGTATTAAACGACACTGATCTTGTTAATCAAAGGCTTAAGTTGGCCATTGTGGACAAAAATATCATGTCACTTTATAGAAGCCTTTTCAGCTCCCCTGGCGTTAAAATACGGGTCACCGGCGTACCGTACAGCTTCGTAATAGTGGATGGATTGGAATTAGGGATAGAAATCATTAATCCGATCAAACTGAATCAGTTCTTCATTGGATACAGGTTCAGGAGCGCCACCCTGGCCGAGAAAATGAAGTCATTTTATGAGGAAATGTGGGAAAGCGCGCGGGAATATAAAATTGAGGACGTGAATAAGATATATGCTGAAGCATATTAAGGGAGTCCTGAGTATAGCCAGGGCGGAATCCAGGGTGCTGCTCTGGGCTGGTGCCATAGTCAGCGTAGTGATTGCGGCCAGCGGCTTCAACCCGCCTCTCCTTAAGCTGATCTTGGCTGGAGTTGGAGGGTATCTTATTACGCTGAGTGCCTATACGCTTAATGAACTGTTTGATATGAAAGAAGATCTAGTAAACTCGCCAAACAGGCCGCTGGTTTCAGGAGCCGCAAAGCCTATTGATGCCATCCTTCTGTTCGTGCTGGCCGGCCTGATCAGTTTGATATTGGCGTCTATGATAAATGGATTAACCATGATCTTTTTTTCGTTAGCGTTCGTTCTTGGTATCGCTTACTCAATGCCCAAAGTAAGGGCTAAGAGAAGGTTTCCGCACAAGTTAGTCGTAAGCGCCCTGGGTAGTGGATTGGATGCTTTAGCCGGCGGGGCGGTCCTCGGGCAGTTCACACCAATAGTGATTATAATGGCGATTAGCTGGTCCCTCTTCATTACCCTTCTGGTTTCAATGGGTGATATGGCGGACGTGAAAGGGGATAGGGAGGCGAAGGTTAAGACACTACCCATTATATTGGGCGAAGATAGGGCCCTCAGGGTTATGATGGCTTTCCCGATAGTCATCGGTGCTATCAGCGTAATCTTTTCGCCATATTATAGCCTTAACTATATCGCTCCCCTTTTATTGCTCTCCATAACCGTCTATATAATCTCGCAATTATCTGAACTAAGAAAGGGTTTCGATAACAAAAAGATTAGGTCCACCAAGCAGCATTTCAGATTTGTTTCTGTAGCGATGCAAGCCTTCTTTATTATTTCGGTCTTACCATTACCATTGCTTCACCCTTAGCAGCCGGTGGGTAGGTAAAGTGGAGAGATATTTCTCGGAGTCGCAGTGCTTAGATCAAGCTTTATTGGACATCACCTCATCCTCTTGAGAACTATGGTGAAATGATTATCATAATTTTTAGTTAATTATTATAATTATTCGCTAGATAATAGTGTATATGTTAGATTTTTGATGGCCAAATATTAAATTCGCAGGACAGAATTACCGATTTGGCTTTCACCCTTCTTTCGAAGCGTTTATATAGAATATTAAAAGTTGCTTCCATATGTCGAGCACGGACCTTATGTGGGTCACCGGCGGCCCGCAGGGCAGCGGCATAGATACCGCTGCAAACCTCTTTGCAAGAGCCGTAGCTAAAGCCGGCTATTATGTCTATGGCAAAAGGGAATACCATTCAAACATTAAGGGAAAGCATAGTTATTTTGAAACCAGAGTAAGCAGGGATAAGACATCATCGTGTATGGATGCTGAGGATATATTAACGGCCTACGATTCTGAAACAATATTCCAGCACTTCATGCAGGTGAAGAAGGGTGGAGTTATTATATATAATACGCACAATGATATGGAGGATATAGAGCATATAATCAGCCTTGAAAATGCCCTGAAGGAAAGGTTGATTGAGTTCTTCCACAAAAGGGGAATGAAAGGAACGGTCAAGGACGCGATAGACGTCGCCAAAGAGAATGGTGCACTGGTTTATGGCTTTAATATGGAGGGAGAGGTCGCGGTGCTTGCTAAGAAGCTGGGTGAGGCGCAGCTTGGCAGGTTCAACAGGTACGTCAACACTCTGGCTGTAGCGTTGTCTACCTCCATCCTGGGACTTTCAAAGGCCCATATACAGAATGCGGCGGGCGATATGTTCGGAGGTAAAGGAAGCGCGCTTCAGGAGAACATCGATGTAATTGATCTGGCTTATGAACTTACCTCTGACCTTCCAAAGTATCGGGTGACACTTACCGATATACCATACAGTGGCCACCGCGTACTGCTGGATGGAAACACCATCGTAGCCCTTGGGAAGCTGGCCGGTGGATTGAGATTCCAGAGCTATTATCCAATAACACCGGCATCAGATGAAAGCGTATATCTGGATATGAATAAGAACGTCAGATTGAGCGATTCAACCATAGATGGCCCGGCCATAATTCAGACCGAAGATGAAATAGCTGCAATAGCCATGGCGAACGGAGCTGCGCTCACGGGTGCCAGATCCTCAACAGCTACGTCCGGCCCGGGCTTTTCGCTTATGGTGGAAGGTTTGGGCTTCGCTGGGATGATCGAGATACCCGTGGTTATAACATACTATATGAGAGGAGGACCATCAACCGGCTTGCCTACCAGAAACTCCCAGGCTGACCTCTTGTTTGCGCTGTCGGCCGGGCATGGAGATTTTCCAAAGATAGTGTTATCCTCCGGTGACCATATAGAAGCATTTTATGATGCGATCAGAAGTTTAAACTATGCTGAAAGATACCAGATGCCAGTCATCCATCTGGTTGACAAAGCGCTTGCTAACGCGTACGCTGTCATCGACGAAGCTGAGCTCAGCACGAGCAAGGTGAAGATCGAGAGGGGAGCTATACTGAACAACAGGGAAGATAACTACAAGAGGTTCCGCCTGACCAAAAACGGCGTAAGCCCACGCGCCACGATAGGTTCTGGGAATATTTATTGGGCAACGGGTGATGAGCATGATGAATTGGGCCATATAACCGAGGATCCTTACGAAAGGGATAGCATGTATGAGAAGAGGATGAAAAAGCTCGCTACCGCAGATAATGAGATACCCGAATCTGAAAGGTTTTCCTATTTCGGCGATGAAAGCGCGTCTCACATAATCGTCAGTTGGGGTTCAAACAAAGGCGCTATACTAAAGGTCATACATACCCTAAAGGAAGAGGGTATGGATGTAGGCTTTCTGCATCTCAGGATGTTCAGCCCCTTCCCAAGGGGGATCAGTAGGTATCTGACCGGGAAGAAGCTGATAGATATCGAGTCAAATTATCGAGGGCAGTGTGCATATCTCCTCAGGGCCGAGCTGGGTATAACTACTGATAGCCTAATCCTTAAGTACAATGGGAGGCCTCCCTCTGACAATGAGGTTTATTCCGCAGTAAAGGATATAATTGTTAATGGAACCAAAAAGGTGGTGTTGACAAATGGCGTTTAGCAACTTTAAAACCGACGTATGGGTGGATTGGTGCCCCGGATGTGGGGACTTCGGTATTCTGTCAGCTTTACAGATGGCTATGGCGGAATATAAAAAGCCTGCCTCGGATTATGCCATTTTTTCAGGTATAGGATGTTCGGGTAAGATAATTCACTATGTAAATTCAACCGGAATACACAACCTGCACGGGAGGTCTATCCCTATGGCCATAGGTGCGAAATTGGCTAATCCTCGCCTCGAGGTCATAGTAGCGGGAGGGGATGGCGATATGCTTGGAATAGGAGTGGGCCATTTTGTCAGCGCTGGGAGGAGGAATGTAGACCTGTCGGTGTTACTGTTCGATAATGGTGTATATGGACTTACCAAAGGGCAAGCCGCTCCTACGTTACCTAGGGGTATAAAGACGAAGTCACTTTCAGAGCCAAATATAGACACAAATCTGAACCCGATAGCTCTGGCGCTTACGGCTGGTTACACTTTTGTAGCCAGGGCGTATGCCTATGACATAAAATTCCTAAAGGATTTGATCGTCAGGGCCATGAAACATAGGGGAAGCGCACTGCTCGATATATTGCAGGCATGCCCCACTTATAACGATATAAATACCAAAGAGTTCTATGGGCCGCGTTTGTATAAGCTTGAGGAACCGGAATGGGACGGTGTAGTGCGGAAACCTGAGGAATGGAATGAAAAATATTCAAAGGCTATGCAGAAGGCCCTTGAGTGGGGAGATAAAATTCCCGTAGGTTTATTCTATCAGAATGAGTTGGTCCCCTCTTACGAAGATAGGATCAGTCAGAGGCTTATGGCATACGCTGAAAGGCCCCCAGCGCTTCAGACCATCTCCACCAGCGATGGCACAATCATGACAGACCTGAGCGAGCTCTTAAAGTCCAAAAGGGTACTTTAGGATCACATCGCTTCCCTTTAATTTCAGTTAGTTTTCCAGGCACCTTCAGATAGTCATTATAAAAAAATTTGTGAGAAATTTAGATCAGCGTCAGCCTTTCCAGATGCCAATGGCTAGGCCAATTATAAAGAATATTGGGACGCCTATTAAGAACTGCGGAGCGACAGATGTAACGTATGCCAAAATCACCGGCACTTTGTCAAGTAATGTGGATGATGATATACCGGGTATATTAATCCCAATGTAGGCCGCCAGTGCGAATCCTATTACCGCCAAAATTACTGATACTATGGCTCTTTTGATAGCCACTCCAAAGATCAAACCATCGACTAATGCCAGCACTATAGCCACCAATGAGCTTATGTTCAACGAATTTATATCAAACATAGAAGTTTTATGAGCCTGTTGGCTATTTAAGTTTGTCTAAGGAACGGTCACCGATAAAAATATGAACTTTTGACCGTTCCTTTAATTATGATTAGACCTGAGCAATTGGTGGTGAACTCGAGGATAAGCCTTTAGCTTTAGGTGATATCGACAGCATGCAAATCAGCCGTATTTGCTCTTGGCTCAGATATATTTAAAAGCTGTTCCGGGGAATGCCCGAATGAGGCCTTAATCGTGGGTAATGATGAGAAGGAAAGTTTGAAGCAGAGGGTTTTAAAGTATCACTCGTTTTATGGCGGAAAGATTTCAACCGAGCTCAAATGCCCAGTTTCCAGCCTGAACGACTTTTCACTCTGGTATACACCGGGTGTAGCCGATGTGTCCTTAGCCGTAGCAGCAAATAAGGACCTTTCGTTTGAGTACACCAACAGGCATAATTCTATAGCAATAGTAAGCGATGGGACCAGAGTGTTAGGGTTGGGCAAAATAGGACCAGAAGCGGCGCTTCCGGTGATGGAGGGGAAGGCGCTGCTATATAAGTACCTTGGCGGAGTCGACGCCTTCCCCATAGTTCTCAATACGACAACCGCCGAAGATCTAATCCAAAGCGTACTGTGGATGCAGCCATCATTTGGGGGAATAAATCTAGAGGATATAGAAGTGCCCAAGTGTTTTTCCGTGCTTGAAAATTTGAGAAAGGCAGCTTCCATTCCTGTCTGGCACGATGACCAGCAGGGCACGGCATCCGTTATAGTGGCCGGCTTTTTGAATGCGATCAAGGTCGTAGGGAAGAAGATTGGGAACGTATCCGTAACCATAGTTGGAGCTGGCGCCTCCACAATTACTGCAGCAAGGTTGTTGTCCAAGGCTGGGCTTTCAATTGGCAATATAACCATGGTTGACACCAAGGGAATACTTAACCCTGATAGGGAGGACCTTGACAGGCTCCTGTTCACCAACCCTTGGAAGTACGACATGGCCATTAAGACCAACAGGGAGCGGAAGACTGGAGGCATAGCCGAGGCATTTAAGGGGGCTGACGTGTGTATAGCCGCATCATCTCCAGGTCCGGGGATAATAAAGAAAGAATGGATAAGGACAATGGCCGATGATAGCGTTGTATTTGCGCTGGCTAACCCCGTTCCGGAGATCTGGCCAGACGAAGCAAAGGAGGGTGGCGCAAGGGTCGTTGCTACCGGTCGCTCGGATTTCCCTAATCAGGTTAATAACTCGTTAATATTCCCTGCCATGTTCAGGGGTACGCTGGATTCGAGGGCCACTTCCATAACGGATGAGATGGCGCTGGCAGCCGCAAATGAACTTGCCAGATATGCCGAGGGCAGAGGCCTTTCGCAGGTTCACATTCTGCCCACTATGGATGAGTGGGAGGTCTATCCAGTAGAATCGGCCGCCGTGGCCCTGAAGGCACTGGAACAGGGGCTGGCCAGGCGCAAGGCGAGCAGGGATGAATTCATTGAAGAGGCCCGTACAAGGATCAAGGCTTCGAGGGATCAGGTGGGCCTACTCATGAAGGAAGGCTTAATAGCCCCATTTCCCAAGTGATATTGATGGTAACCAAGGATATCGTTTTGAGGAAGGCAAAGGAATCAGATATACCTTCTCTGGTAGAGCTGATCACAAGGTTAAAACGACTAAATGAGGAATTTGACCCGCTCTTTAAGGTATCAGACAACATTAAGGAGGAAGGACTCAAATATATCAAGAGTGCCATTGATTCAGATCGCTGTCTGGTAGTTGTTGCTGAACGTGGGTCAAAGGTAATTGGTATGGTCAAGGTGGACATCAAGGAAAGGTTGTTTTACGAACCACACGAGGAGGGCCATATAGTTGACCTTTATGTCCTGCCAGAATTCAGGAGGCTTGACGTAGGAAAGAAGCTGGTTGCTCATATAATCAATAGCCTGAAGGGCAGGGTCGGAATAATAACCGTAGAGTTTCCAACCTTGAACAGGATCTCCGTGGGCTTCTATACAGAGATGGGCTTCCGCTCAGTTCTAAGTTATTATGTGAAGTCGAGCTCGACACAATCCAGCGATGAAAGAACAGTAAAGAACGCCCATAACTGAAGTCCGCAAATACATGAAGGCTTGGTCACGAATAAGCTTAAAAATAGTTCCATGTATACATAGCGCTGAACGAAGAGTGCCGCCGTAGCTCAGCGTGGTAGAGCAGTTGTCGAAAGGCTGAAGCTGTTAATCCACGCGGAGACCAATTGGTCGCCCGTTCAAGTCGGGCCGGCGGCGCTAACCAACCACTTCCTAATTGGCCACTTCCTAATTGATATAGCGTTAAAAATCAACGCGGCTTGACGGCATCGAACAGCCTGTTAAAGACCCTGAGCTCAACCTCCAGCTGTTTGACGATGTCCATTTGCTGTAGCCTTCCGTCATCCGTAATTATGTAGGTCTTCTGGCCGCCTTCAAGCTCCATTATAAGCCCCTTCTGCTTTAACCTCTTGATAAGCGGATATATGGAGCCAGGGCTTGGCTTCCATTCACCTTCGGTTAACCTTTCAATGTTTCTAAGGGCTTCGGTCCCGGATATGGGATACCTTGAGCACAGGCTTAGCAGATACGCCTCGAGCAATCCCTTTGGCGCCTTTACCGCCTTTTTAACATTCATTTCTTAAACCTTAAACTAGGGGGGAGATATACATTTGCCATGGAGAACATGAACCAGGATGTATATACTTCGTTTGGCAGCAACAGGGGGCTGGTTTTGCTGGATAAGCTGGACGAACTGGAGTCCATAATTTTCGACTTCGACGGGACAATAGTTGATGTTGTAAACTCTTACAATCAAGCGATTCTGAACACTGTAAAGATAATCTTTGGAAGGGCAACGGGGAAGATCCCCCCTGACGATATCATAAAGAGCGCTATTTTCACCCTGAGATCTTCCGGCGGTTTCAATAACGACTGGGATGCATCATATACGATAATAATGGGGCTGTTTGCAGGTCTGCCCGAGGATGCCCTTAAAACCATTGCGGGCGATATGGGCACTATTAACAGGGATATCAGGGGCGTCGCTGTAATGACAAACATGGAGAGCTGTATTTCTTCTTTGACTTATATCCTCAAGTACGCCGATGAAAGAGGGGTTAAGAGCATCGATGAGGGATTTGAAAGCCTCTACAGGAAGAAGGACAAGCTCAATTATTTAAACGAATTAAAGCAGAAGCTTGGATATCCAGGTGGGCCGGATAAGAGCATCCTGTCCGCCCTGTTTGAAGAAATATTCTTAGGCAAAGAACTGTTCCTCAAGGTGTACAACCGTGAGCCCAGGTTGCATCTTAGCCGGGGGCTTATAGAAGAAGAAATGGTTATACCCGATAAGGAGGCTATATCATACATAAAACGAAAGTTCAATGGAAAAATAGGTGTGGCCAGCGGACGCCCCAGGCTAGCCGCGGAAAGGACATCTGGCGATATGATGCATCAATTCATCAATGAAAAAGGAGCAATATTCCTAGACGATATAGTTGCAGAGTACAGCAGGAGGCTTAAGGAATCAAGTACCGCTAAATGGCCTGGCAAGCCCGAACCTTTTTCACTAATAAGGTCCATGGAAAAGCTCGGAGTTACCTCTTCATATTATGTCGGAGATTCATATGAAGATCTTCTTATGGCCCAAAAGGCTAGGGAGAATGGATACAGGGTGAATTTCATAGCGGTTTATGGGTCGTCATTGGATCCGCAGAGGACAATGAAGCTGTTCACCGAGAAAAGGGCTAATGCAATAATCCCCACCGTCAACGAGCTCAAATACATAATTTAGGGTCTGTTGTAATCCACCTGCAACACATCTAAGGGCTGTACAGCAGGGGCTTAATGGGGAGGGAAGTTATCATTGGCTAACCTTGATTGGTGTTGGATTTACAGAAAATGGGTCCTTCCAGGGTTCCAAACAGGGTAGCACATTGTCTGAACTAATTGCTATATGTAGGTTTTTTGGAAAGCCTCTGCCTTTTAGCCTGAAGAATAGTTCCTCCCTCTTCCTCCTGTGAGGAACCATCAGGAACTTGACCGCTAGCACCGCTTCCCTCTTCTTGTAGGCAGCAAATTCTTCCATGAACTTAACTATCTTATCAAGCTGTTCTGCCCTTACGCTTATGTAATCACGCGAGGAGCTCTTTGCTTCGATTGCGACGAGCCTGCCTTCGTTATTGTTTATCGCCAGGACGTCCGGCAGGAACGGAGAGGGGGAGCCAAGCCTCACCGCGAACCATCCGGCCCTCTGAAATTTTTTAACAAGCTGATCTTCCCAGTCATAACCCTTCTTCCGGTTGTTCACCTAGACGTCAACCCCTTTCAGCCCTTTCCTTGCAGCCGATTGTGTCCTGGTAACTGATGGATCCAGCCGCCTTCTGAGCGCAAGCCTGATCGTTGTCACGTCGGTCAAGAAAAGAGCTTCAAGCAATGATCTGGCTAGATCTGTGCTGTCCGCAGAAATTTCCAAAACCCTGAACCTTAATGCTTCAATCATCCGCCTTACCAATGCGAACCTCTCTTCCACGATTTCCTCCTCCTTTTTCAGTTTGAAGAGGACCAGAGGCACGCCTACGCTCATTTCCCAGGCGGTGATGCCATTGTGTATGACCTCCATTATATCCTCCTGAGCGCAGTGCAACTTGGCATTCTCACTAAGCAGGTACCTGAACCTAAAGGCTAGGCTCTTGACCCTTTGCGAGTAATAGCTGACTACAAAGGGGGCCGTCTCAAGCGCATTAGAATTTACATCAGCAATTTCGACCAGCTTTTCCAGATCTTCACCAAGCGACCTGAACGAATCGGATAGCTGATCGCCTACATTCAGCCCAAAAGTACCGTCAACCACCGACGAAAGGCACGAAATAAGGTATGGGAATCCCATCCTAGTCGAAGGCGCCCTCTGAGTTTCGATCACTTCTACCCCGAGGCTGTTGGCCTTCCGGGTAAGGAGCCCTCCGCCGCTTATCGCAATGCAGCTGTAGCCGGACTCCTTGGCCTTTCCCAGCATGTAGGCAGTTTCTGGTGTATTTCCTGAGTGGCTCACCGCTACAAAAAGCGTGTCTTCGGATTTCCGGGGAAGGTACAGACCATCGATTGAAGAAAATGAGACCTTTTCCCCGAGCAGGTCCTTCATAAAGAGGATGGGTACGAGTGACGCCCCGGCTCCAAACGCCACTACGCTGCTATGAGTCCTGACCCTGGGTGCTTTCTTGATGAACATAGTCGGCCAGTTCAGATAGTAATCTATCATCCCCCCTCTATCAAAAGATTCGTACGACATACCATGCGATGCCAATTTCAGGTATTTAACATTTGACGAGCTGGCTCATGATGAGGCATGGGCTAGCTTTGCGGCCTCCTTTAATAGTTGCCTTTCGCCGGCGGTCAGTGAGAGGTTCCTCCTCCTTTTCATCCTGTCCACGATCTCTAGCAGCTTATCGATATCCATAATGCTTCCATCCACAAACTTGAACGGAGCGACATCGGACCTGACGGCTCCTTCTACATGTGATGCAGCGCCTATCGATACTCCGCCAAATAGTGAAGTGTTGATGGACACCCTTACGTGATCTGCAATAAATGCACCCAACTTGATCATCCCGGTATCATACGATTTCCCTCTGGCTCTAATTGTTCCATATGTGTTTTTAAGATCGCTGACGGTCGAGCCAGCACCAACATTTACGAAATTCCCCACATACGAATGGCCGATATAACCGAAGTGTGCCTTATTGGTATAGTTACCTATTATGGTGCTGTCAACTTCGCCGCCCACCCTGCAGTTTTCCCCTATTACGGTGTTTGAATTGACCCTTGCAGACCTTATGACTGTGCCCTTTCCTATTATAACCGGACCCACGATCCTGGAGAAGGCTTCAATCCGTACACCATCACCTATCTTCACCCCCCCTCCTTCAGCGCTAATGCTTACTGGCTCCTCAACCTTTACACCCCTGCCGATTTCAACCCCATTGGCAAGGCCGTTTTTTGAAGTTTCCAAAGCCCCTACAAGCTCCCATGGACCATCGATCAGTGACTCATGTGTCTCCAGACGCTCGAAGTCCTTGATTAGGGACAGGTTTCCTCTAGCCGAAACAAGCCTACCGGCCTGATAAAGGGCCTGACCGGGCCTGAGGTTTTTGGCCAGTTGTAAGGATGAAGGTCTGATGGAACCGTTTATTGCTAGTTCTGCATCGCCGAAGTCATCTAAAAATCCCGCTATCGTTCCCCTGAATCTGCTCGGAAGCTTGTATCCCAGAGGGGTTCCTAGTTCCGCCTTGATTTCCTCTCCGATCCTTTTAAAACCGTAGTATAATTCATGTGACGGCGTCAGGAGTGTCAGGGGCGCCAGAGGGTTTGGATATTCTTCTTCAAATATTACATAATTCACGGTATATGGCCCATCTCCTCTACGGCGACCTTCGTCGCCTTCAGATATGACCTGCGATTGCCAACGTCAGTAAAGGACTTTACTCGGTCGAATACCGCTATTCTCTCCTTCATCCTAACCGCTCGGTTGACTGCCTGATCCATGCCAAACCTTCCCTTATCTGGTACATATCTTAAAAAGCTAGGTTCAAATATGAATGCACCGGTTGCTATTAGCGAACTTTCGTTCGGCTTTTCAATCCATTTCTTTAGAAGTCCCTTTTGCGCTTCTAGGACACCGTACTGTGAGCTTTCAGTGTAGCGGTAGGCTAGGATTGTACAAAGCGCCCCCTTATCCCTGTGGATCTTGATTGCTTCGGATAGCTCGCAGTCGATGATCGAATCTGAGTATACAGCGACAAAGGTCGAGCTTTGGTCAGCCGCCGCCCTCTTAAGCTGGCCAGCTGTTCCAGCTGGCTCTGGTTGAATATCGTAGCTGAGCCTTGCACCCATGAATACATCCCCAATTAACAGACGGTAAAGGTTAGCCTTTGACGATATGGAGATGGTAACATCAGTGATTCCGCCCTTTACGAGCCACTTGAGCACCCTTTCAATAACAGTGTCGTTGCCTATTGAAAGCAATGGCTTTGGCAGGATCAGGGAATAGGGATATAATCTGGTCCCCAAACCCCCAGCTAGGATGTAAGCCTTCATGCCTGCCTATTGCGAAAGGTTACTAATTTACTTTTATATTACTGAAACAGTGCCATTCGATTTCTAGGTCCGCATTGATACTAGAGGCGTGAGAGCTGCTTAGGTTAAGGTTCTACCCATCCTATACCGAGAGAAGCCCTTCGAGTTCGTTCCAACTGATCTTGCTCCTGTTAACCCACATGAACTTATTCCTTAGTGAAGCTGAATAGACCTTGTCAAGGGTTAACTGGCTTTTGTCGCACCATCCCTTGATCACTCTTGGGTCAACGTAATTCTTGAAAGAAGTTATTAAATTATAGTCCTTAGACATTCTGGCGAACTTGAGCCCCATCTTGTACTTGTTGACAACCTGGAGGCGTCTCTGCTTTGCCTTTGGAGTTGTAGGCGGATTCTTTCGCAGATTATCGATCCTTTCCTCCAATCTCCTCATCCTCTCGTCCCAATTCTTGGGAGGGGTTCTCTTATGATTAAGCGCTATAGCGGCATTGAGGTTAGCCACCTTTGTGTGATATATCTTCTGATATTCTGGCAGTTTATCCGGCCTTTTTACAGAGTTCAGATATCTGAAGACTTCAGTGGTTCCCCTGTAAGTCCTGAACACCTTTGCCGTTAGACCCTTTACTTTTTTACCAAGGAAATTATTTACGTGCCTTGATGTTATTCCGGCAAATAGCAGGGGGGTATCACCGTCATCCATAAAGGACCTGAGATTGTTAGCCAGTGAAGCCGGCGGGTCCACTATCTCCTTTTCCCAATGTACGCTATCTTTGCCTAGGAAGTCGAACCTGATCCTGTGATCTATAAAGGAGACGTGTTCCTTTCTCAACGTGGTGGCCCCAACGGTATCTGCCTCCTCCTTTGAGTCCTTTTCATCACCAACCCTCATCGCGAGCGAATCTATAAGGTAACACGCGGTGGCCACCTTGCGTGTTGTAATGTCCTTGGCATCCAATCGCTCTGTTATATATTTCCTTATTTCGCTCATCCTTGCTCCAAGCTTGAGAGCTCTGTCGTACTTCTCCTTGTTCCTCTGTTGTGAGAGGCTTGAACTTTCATGAAGCCAGACGTACTTCCTCTTCCCCGTAAGGCGATCATCCCAGTAGGCTATCCACATGGCATCTGGTCTGCTTATCACGCGTTTCCAGTTTCCTTGTGGGATCGGCGCCCCTTTGTCAAGGTTCAGGACTATATCCGATTCTGATATGGGAGGCTTCCAGCGTCCACGCAAAGGGTGATTTCCCCTTCCTATGAACAGGCCGGGTGGTTCGACAGCCCAGTTAGCTATAGGAACCGCTTTACCATCCATTAACGCGAATCCATACTTTTCTTTAAGCTTCTCCCTTGCTTCCTTTTTTAAGGCTCGTTCCTCCTTTGAGAGCTCCTTCTTTGCCATCCTATCCTGCTCGATAGCCCTGACAAAATCCGAAAAATCCATATCCTTTATCCTTATTCGGCGATATTCCTCGGGTAGCTTTGGTAGGAAATCGCGTTCAAAGTTGGCGATAAACGTATCATCCACGGTGCCCAGCTTTCTAGCATATGCGAAGGCCATCATTTCTGCTTCATCGGATAGCTCAATGGGTCTCTCCCCGATCCGTAGCTTAATGCCCCTGTGGCTATACCTCTCGCCAGTGTAAACACCGTTGTGCCTTAGCGTGCTCCAGTAAGAAGCCATTCTCCTCATTCAACCTCTAGACTTTGAACCTGAGCAGCGCTGCGATCCCTCCCAAGCTCTTCAACCATATCTTCGTATTGTGTTCTGCCATAAATATCTTGACCTTCCCCTTTTTCCTTTCAACATCCTCCATAAGTGAAATCGTCCTCCGTCTTATTTCCAAGTCTGAGGAGTGAAGGACGTCATTGGATACCATTAAGGTTTCAACTGCACCAATTTTGCTGGCTTCCTCTATGTCCTTGATCCCATACAATACGGCGCCATCCTTTGAAATTCTCCTGTTAAACTCCTCCATAAGCCTGTCCTCTTCAACTATATCGAATTCCCTTAGAAGCTCCTGCAGGGCCCCTTTTTTAACCACCTCATATATGCCCTTTACCCCCCCATAAGAAGTATCCATCAGGTCTATGTTAATAGCTGGGTTGATGTCCAGAACGGCCCGCTTTAGCTGCTCCTTAAGGAACGCCGGGCCTGCTATTATGACCTTCCTTGCTTGAATTGAGCCAGATTTTTGAATGATTTCCTTTGCGAGCATCTGGAGTTTGCTGGATTTATATTTCCCCTCTAACTCGGGCGTCCCCTTTACGTGATAATCTATTGATATTTTTTCGAGGATATCTAGGCCATAGTTCATAAGCTTAGCGGCGGCGAAATCTTCACTATCCACAGCGCAGATCATTATTGAAGTTGTGACCCTCCTTTCTGCGTCCTTCAACCTTCGTATATCCATATCGAGCCAGCTTTCGTCTTTATAAATCGCTATCTCATCTCCACTGGAAATGGAAATGGTGTGATTTTTGCCTAGGACGTCAAATTCTTCGGGGCCTGCAGTGACAATGCCGTGCACCCTTAGCCTGTTGGCCATGGGTTGCAGCTCCGCCCATTCAATTTTTACCTCTAAGAACATGGACCTCCTTTTGCTGGAGCTGCCCTCCTTTATTTCCCTGGTGGTTCTACCTATTAACCTGTCTCCCTTATATAGCACATTGTAAAGGTCCCAGAGATCATCTTCGCCGTCTATCCTGAGCTTCAAATAGTGAGACTTCGGATCCAGTTCCAGCAGCTTCAATTTATACCCCGACTCTATAATTGGGCCTTTAAAAGCATATACAAATTAACGGGTCCCATATTTGGTGGATATAACGGTATGCGTTTTCAACTTCCTCACTTGGTATTTACATTATTTACACGCTTTGGCAGTCCCTATACATGAAAGTGCGGCATTTACCCCTTTAAATTAGAATCGGACGCTGCATATGCTAACACTAACAACTAGAGCTGATAGATCTGGTGATCAGGGGTTGTAGAATGCATTTATATGTACAGGTCAAATTTATTTTACAGTAGGTTATTAGCGTTGGGCATATTGTGCTAAAGTTTTAACAGGGTATAATTGTATCCTGGCCGGCGGGCGCTCAGCCTTCCCCCTTGATTTTATCCTTTGATTTTACCGTATATGGTTTGGTTATGCCTCCAGTTTACGTAAACGGAAGGCATACCAATGGTAGTCAAATCCTACTTGCCCAACAGTTTCCAGGACATAACTATCCCCACAGCGGAGAGAACTACTGCGAAGCCCACGACCACCGAAAAGTCCATCCATAATGGGAACATGCCCGTGGCTCCAATGAGGAGCTGCCTGATTCCATCGATAGAATAGCTAACCGGGTTGAACTTTACGACTGTCTGCAACCATGATGGCATTATCTTCACTGGGAATAGTGCGTTACTGGCAAATAGCAGAGGCAGGTTTAGCAGGTTTATCACCATCATCTGAGTCTGCCAGTTGGAGGACCTCAGGGAGAGCGCTACGAAAAGCGCAGATAGGCCCATCGATATCAAGAATATAATGATAAATGCACCCATTAACCCCACCGCGGTTAAGCTACCCACGTTCATGCCAAGCGCTATACCGATCAGAAGAACCGCTGCAGCTTGGACGAGGGATCTTATCACACTCTGCAGCACCTTACCCATGATTATTGCGCTTCTGCCCACGGGCGTACTAAGGGCCTTGTTCATGAAGCCGAACCTCTTATCCCATACTACTGACATCCCGCTGAACGTGGAACTGAAAAGCACTACGAATATCAGCATCCCGGCCACTAGGTATGAGAAGTAGCTGGTCGTGCCGAAGAAGTAAATCATGATCTGATTGGCGCTGGCTCCGCTCGACCCTGCGCCCGCTGTAATAAACGAGCTGAAGTTCAGAGCTTTCCCAAATAGTGCAAGCCATATAACTGGCTGCACTAGCGACATAATCAGCTGATAGGGATTGGTATACCACTTCTTTAGGTCCCTGTTGGTCAGAGCCCAAAGGCCGTGTAATGGGCTCGTGTTTAGCTTTGGTGCTGGCATGGATGCCCTTCTAATTCCTCCTGTTACCTGGACTACGCCTTCTATCTGTGAATTCCTTAAACCGGGTTCATTTGCCGGAGGCTCTTGTCTATCTACCAATTCGATCGCCCTCCTAAGACCTCGCCACATGCATAGTTCTTCTCTGGCTTGCCATCTCCCATTTGTTGGTTTCCTCCTCCCTCAGCGTCCTTCCTGTCAATTCCAGATAGGCTTCATCTAGCGTTGGCTTCGTCAGTGAAATCTTAAGGACATGCATACCCTTTGATCGAACCACATCCATGATAGCCGGAGAAGCCACATCCCCTGATTCGGCCTTAATCCTGTACTCGTGATCCTTTTTGGTTACGGACTTAACTAGGCTCAACTTTGCGATATCAGAAGAGATATCTGGCTCGTCTTCCTTGACACCGACAACGATAACATCTCCTCCCACGGAAGCCTTAAGCTCGTCCGGCGTGCCTATCCTTACAATCTGACCATGGTCTATAACCGCGATCCTGTCACAGAGCGAATCGGCTTCTTCAAGATAGTGCGTCGTCAAAAATAACGTCATATTGTAATCCTTTTTAAGTTTTCGAATGTACGACCAGACGGCGGTCCGCGTTTGAACATCGAGCCCAAGTGTGGGCTCATCAAGGAAGAGCAACTTAGGGTAATTAATAAGGCCCGAGGCAAGCTCCAGCCTCCTTCTCATTCCCCCCGAGTATGTGCTGACCTTTCTATTAGCGGCGTCATAGAGTTCCACTAACCTTAGGAGTTCATCTGCATGAGGCTTTGAGTCGGAGCGAGGCAATCCATAGAGATCTGCACATAACAGTATGTTTTCGAACCCGGTTAGGTCCTCATCGGCCGTGTAATCCTGAGGAACTACACCAACATTTCTTCTTACATCATTGGCCTGTTTGTGGATATCGTATCCGCATACGATAGCCTTGCCCGAAGTGGGTTGCGTCAGCGTAGTGAGCATGCTGATCGTTGTGGTCTTCCCTGCACCGTTAGGCCCAAGGAATCCGAAAATCTCCCCCTCCTTTACTTCGAAGCTTATTTCCCTTACGGCCTTCGTCCTGCCGTTATAAACTTTGGTGAGGCCTTCCACCTTAATTATTGCAGGCCTATCGTTCTGTATCGTGTCCGGGTGTTCTGCCATAGTCAATAACGCCCCTCATCGATCGGAACTGTGCACATCGGTAGTCCGGTAAATTTCATATTATTGGCAGTCAATTTATGGTCTGCATAGGCATGGTTTAGCGTGGTACCCAATGCGCATGTTCTATCCTTTACATTGCATTCCACAACCCCAATAGACCTAAAATTGACGACTAGCTTATCTAGCTCCGCCAAGGATATGCCTTGATCGCGAACCCTAGCCAGAGAAATTGTCATCATCACTGAATAGTTCATTGATTAATCAACTTCTCTAATCTTTTAACGATGAGAGTTATTCTTTCCCTGTATGGTTCAATCTTGGATTTCTTCTCTTCCTCTAGGTATGTCGTACTATTCTCCATTTCGACTATTACATCATCTGTTGAGTAGATCATCTTAAATGGCGACCCGAAGTGGTCGTTCACTTCCTCTTCACCTCTCTGCGTAAGCCTATATCTACCATCATCCATCTTTTCTATCAAACTAGATTTTAGAAGCGTTTCTAACAGAGGATAAACAGTGCCCGGCGACGGTCTCCAAAAACCCATGCTGATCTTCTCCACGGCATCCATTATTTCCGCTCCATTTCTAGGTCCTCCTTTCAGTATCCTAAGTGTTAAATATTTTAATCCTCCTTCTTTGCCAACTTGATATCTTAAATATGGCCACATATCGGAGCCGATATCGGTACATTATATAAACGTATCTTATATTTCAACCTGTTTCAGCGATTGAACCATTCTCATTGCTCAAATTCTTTTGCTATATAACCTCTGTGGTCAGTCCTTCGGTTCGATAGTGATTCGAACACCAGACGCCTTCTCCATCTTGGTTATGTTCTCTCCGCCCTTCCCGATTATACGGGGTATAACGTCCCTATCAACTTTTAGGATAATCCTATTTCCCCTGCTATGCAGTATTTCAGCGTCCGGATCGTATTCCGCTATTATGGCCTGTAGCGCATCAATAGAGCGTCTTTTTAACGGTCTTCGTTGATTTGCCTCAGCCCGCCCGCCGATGGGCACCACGACCTTCTCCTCACCATATGTGTATATTTCGTACTCTAACTTGGCTGTGTCAAATTCCCTGACTTCAACTATAGGCCTGGAAAGGTCCTCTTCGCTCATTCCGTTCGGAACCCTGACGGCAAGGTTCAGCGTTAGCACCTTTTTGATGTCGCCATTTTTCACAAATATTATAGTATCCACTATATGGGGTATCATTCCAAGGTCGATACGCCCGAAGAACCTCTGAACCGCATCGATTGGCTCACTGGAGTGTACCACTCCGATCATTCCAACTCCAGCCAACCTCATATCTGCGAAAACCATAAAGTCTTTTGTCTTTCTCACTTCATCAAATACAGTGTAGTCGGGGCGTACTAGTAACAATATCTCCGCGGTTTTTTCAAAGTCGCCTTCGAGCGGTCCATACTGAGTTATTTCAGGACCTACCTGTAGGTCCCGGGGAGATTCAAACGTCTTAACCACCTTACCTTTCCTGGTGTAAAATTCTGCGATAGAGCTGGCCAGCGTGGACTTCCCAGAGCCGGGTGGGCCGGCTATTATCAACCCTTCGGCCTTCTTTTCCAATCTTTCAATGAGCTGAGGTTGAATGTGATAATCGTCAAGCGTCAGCTTCACAATTGGTCTAACTATAGTAACCTCTTTTCCATCAGAGAATGGTGGACGGGCAATAACTATCCTGTAATTTTCTAATTGAATAACGGTCGCTCCTCCCATTTTCATCTCGATGAAAGTTCCATTCCTGCCTCTGGAGCGGTTGTCAATTTCATTTATTATCGCTTCCATCCTGTCCGAATCAAGTGGCTTTTCGTTTAGCTTGACCAAGGTGAAGTTACCGGGACTCCCCTTTTTAACGTAAGGAGGAACACCTTCCTTCAGATGAACGCTCAGCACATCATCAGCAAAGAAACCTTCTACTATCATAGGTTTCTGCTCTGTTGGGGGGAGCATGTATTTGCTAGCTATGCCTTCAGCCTCACAGACCAGATGAAGTACAAAATCCGAAGTGTATAGTGTAGCATCATTTGAACGGGCTACGTCTTTAATCATTGAGTCTATCCTGCCGCTGTGCGCCAGTTTGATATCCTCCATGCTTGGCATGGGGCCAATGACGCTGTACTTAAGGCCCTTTTTTGAGCATAATTGTCGTATAGACGCCAGTTCTTTGAGCCCCTTAAAGCCTATCTCAAGGCCTTTGGATGCTTGAGCTTGGAGTTCATCAAGTGCCGGTTTCGGTATTATTATCTCCGTTTCCTCAAATTCGTCTTGATTGAGTTCCTTTAAAACCAATCCATTAATTATAACGCTTGTATCCAGAACTATTTTCATTCTTTAAAATCTGCTCCTCTGCCATTGATATAAAGCTTTGTGCCATCCTGTAGAGGCCATATTGAGGATGCGCATAAAGGCTAATCTAAATAATCGATGTAGTTTATATGAGGTTCGATAAGGTTAAAAATTCAAGATGTATCAGATGTATAATGGCTTTTACGATGATCCTAGCTGAGAGTTCGCTGGAGCTAATCCCAGAGGAATTGGCCAGTGAAAAAGGTATAATTTCATACTGTAGGAGGGTTGGAAGGCCAATCTCTGGTTGTCTTCTTGATAGGTCATATCATCATCAGGCCATGTCTAAATTACCTCAGTCATACAAGAGGGGTAGGCCCGATATAGCGTATCATGTGATGCTCGACACCGTTTATTCCCCATTGTTCATGGATGGATTGATGAATTTCTATATCCACACCTTTAAGGACAAGGTGATTGAGTTTGGCCCAGGCGTCCGGCCTCCCAGGGAATACAGCAGGTATGAAGGTCTAATGGTAGACCTATTCAGAAAGGGAAGCATCATCGAAGATGGTAAGATATTGCTATCGATAAGGAACTGCGGAATTAAAGGGTTACTGAACAAAATCAAGCCAGCCTTGGTGATTGGCCTCAGCATACTGGGCGAGCCGAGCAGCGTAGAAAACGTCGCCAGAATTTGTGCAGCTACAGACTCAGCTGCCGTAGTGATCGGCGGTTTCCCTCATGGTCATTTTTCACAAGGGCTTCAAGAAATGCTTGATCGAACCTTTTCCATAGCCAGTAAGGGGTTGGATGCTAGCCTAGTAAGTGCACGGGTTATATATGAAGTCGAAAGGTCGCTTGGTGTAACATAGGGGGCCATTGATAGGTTAAAGCTCCTGTACAGCGTCCATAGATAACCTTTTTACGGTATAATGACAGCATAATGGATATGCCCGAGATCTGGTTACCTTATGGAGAAGTGGAAGTCGTGCTCGCTACAGGGTCCGAGAACCTTGGGTCCATAGTTGAATCCAAACTGTCGGGGATCTCGCAACAGGAGATAAATCTGAAGCCCTACAAGAACATAATAATAGACGGCAGAGATATGAGCAAGGTAGTGTTACAAAAATACCTTGGAACCGTTTCTGCACAGGCCGATTCTTCCACGCCGGCAATCAGGACGGTCACCGTGGATGGTGTGGATGTGAATATTCCCCCCAATCTGTCAGATAATACGCTTCTGGTTGGAACGACAAGAGTGGACCCCATGTATGGTTTCTTGGGCCCTCACAGCCTAGTGGCAAAGGAGCTAGGGTTGGATATGGAAGTTTGGAGGAGAAAGGATGGAGGCCTTCATGCCGTCAATGAAGACAATGGCGTATGGTTCTCGAAAAGACTGCTGGAATCGTGTGACGCCGATGCTCTATTCTATTTCGATTTAACCAAGCCTCCCATTTATGGCCAGGCGCTCAAGGTATACGAGGAGTTGTTAAACATATATAAGGTGAATAACCTCCCTCAGAAGCAGAGCAAATTCACCATCATTTCAGCAGGGGGGTCGCCGCACGATGATACCCTGTCCGACGCGCTCGCCGTCGCTCACTCGATAATAGGTTATCTGGCCGAGGATTCAGAACTGATAATCGTAGCGCAGATGAAGGACGGGCTTGGCTCGCCTGCGTTAAGGGGCCTTGTGGAGGGGAAGAAGTTCAAAACAGCTACAGGGGAGCAGTATCGTTCTGGAGTTGAAGGGGTGGCCGCCCTCGTCGAGCTAAAGGCTACGGCCAGGGTGCATCTGGTCTCCGCGCTTCCGTCGGCCTATGCCGATAGGCTGGGGGTCAGGCTATTCAGTTCATTAAGGGATGCCTTTAAGGCGGTCCAAGAAGCTCATAAGGGAAGGTTTAAGGCAAATATAATTAAAAACGCCTCGATCTATCATTCTAAAAAGCTAGTACAAGAGGCGTCAGGAACAGTATGAAGATAGCTATCATTATTGCCAGGAGGCCCGCGTAGACCGCCTTCCTAGATAGGGATACTTGAGATATATTATCCAGAGGATCTTCAACCCTTGACCAGGAAGATAATATTATCATCAGGAAGGCTAGATAGAAAAATCCAAGGAGCGACATTACTATTATGCTTGCAAAGTCGGTGATTATCCTGAGCCTTCTGCTAAGTATGCTGGATATCATGTGCCCTCCGTCCAGCTGCCATATCGGCATGAAATTAAGGAAGGTTATAAGGAGCCCGAAAAGTGAAGCCAAGACGATGGGCGAAGAGATAGAGGAGACATTACTATAACCCAATAGCTTTAGGATGATTGGAAGCTGCAGGTTGATTTTTATTATGGATACGGGGAAACGCATGCCCAACACGAATAGCACAATAGCCATGAAAAGCCCACTGATGAGTCCGGCATATCCCATATCGAACTGCTGGTCCCGATTTATAGGGTACCCATTGGTAAGTGATACATTACCCATTATGGGTATTGAGGTAGGAATGCCGGGAATAAGGTATGGGAGGTCGTTCTTGGTTCGCCATTTCCTCCTTATCAACAGTAGGCCCAATTCGTGAGCTGCTATAAAGGCAAGCAGTGAAGTTGCGTAAATCGATATATTTAGCAGCAGGGGCTCAACCGATCCTCTTAACCTAAAGTAGCCATCCAGCAAGATGGTCAAGGCAGAGGCTAAAATTAGCGCAAGCGGCAGTATCCTCCCTCTGTGTTTCTCTTCATGTGCCTTGACCACACGAATGAGCATTCCCCTTCCGGAGGCCATCAGGGATGGAATATATCCTTCGTTGTAAAGTTTCCAATAGAGCTTTATGAAGCAGGCTTTAGCGTCATCCTTGGATTCAACATAATACTCATAACCATTCTCGATAGCGTAGGTATTCGTTATTGAGAAATCCTGAGAAATAGCGGCCTTTATTTCACCCTCGTCCATGTCATTGTGTCTTGGCAGTAGCTTAAATATATATATTACATAATTTCTAGCTTGATATTAATGAACCAGCCCTCAGCCGATTATATAGTAGGTGCGGTGAAAAAAGAGGAGCTTCAGGACATGATAAACATAAACCTTAAGACGCTCCCTGAGCATTATACTGATGACTTCTATCTGGAATTGATACAAAAATTTCCTGAGGGATGCCTTGTGGCAAAGGCAAACGGCGTCATTGTCGGGTACATACTCAACAGGGTTGAATTGAATTTCGGCAGCTTTGGGCTAAATCTGACGAAAAAGGGGCACGTTGTTTCGGTAGCGGTACTGGAGGACTATAGAAGAAAGGGGATTGGAAGAAGGCTTATCGAACTAAGCATTGCGGCCATGCAGAAAAGGGGATGTAAGGAGATATTTCTTGAAGTCAGAATAAGCAATGATGAAGCTATAAACCTGTACAAAAAACTAGGGTTTACCATAACCAAAACCATCGGTGGGTATTATACCAACGGGGAAGCCGCCTACGTGATGGAAAGGCCTATTTGATGGGAAACCGGTAGTCAAGCTTTAATACAGCCCTCATGTTCAAATCACAGGTGAATTTCAATGTCCATATCCACCGAAGAAATGAAAGATGTTGAGCACGCGGCGGAGGCTTTGGGACTATCTTCAACTATGATGATGGAAAATGCCGGCCGTGCTGTTGCTCAGGTCGTCCTTGAAAGGTTTGATAGGGGAACAAGCGTAGGCGTGGTCTGTGGCATGGGGAACAATGGCGGTGATGGGCTTGCAGCAGCGAGACATCTCAGGCTTCTTGGTTATGACGATGTATCGCTATTCATAATCGGCGAAAGGGGGCAACTGAAAACCCAGAACGTTAGGCTGATGCTTTCCCTCTATGAAAAATTGGCGCCGGTGGTCTGGTTGCCTGCGCCAGGATTTGATCTTGGTCGTTTTTCCGTAATACTGGACTCGATATTTGGCACTGGGATGAGGGGATATGTTAAAGAGCCTCACCGTAGCGTAATAGAGTCCATAAACAGGTCTTCGGCATATATAATCGCAGTTGACGTTCCATCAGGCGTCAATTCTGATGACGGAACCGCGGCCGACCCTTCGGTTTTGGCGGATTTGACGGTAACATTTCATCGTGCGAAGAATGGCCTGCTTAAGAACAGGCTAAACGTGGGAATATTACGTGTAGAGGAAATAGGAATACCCCTATAACTCAGGTCAGCTCTTTCTTTCCGCGATTATCTTTAGGGAAGGCTGCTTTAGTCTATTGTTGATGGCTACGTTCAGCATCAGGGGCGTCAGCGGCTCAAGATATCTCGAAAGGTAAAGCTTTCCCGCATAGTAAGGCCTTAAACCCTCAATGTCGCTTACTATTGAAGCGGTTCGCGTCCACCCATCCCCTGAATCTGACGCGATGAGAACATCAAAATCAAGCTTATAGGATAGATCGGCCAGACGGGCAGCTGGTACCGTATGGAACGCCGAAGCTACGCATTCGACATTGGGGAGCGCCCTTGAGACGACCTCGGCCGCCGACATCTCCTTTCCATCGATGATATATGGATTATAGAAGAACCCAGTTTGCCCCTTTTCCATGGGCACTATGGGTGAAATTACCAGCTGATCCTTTCTGAAGTTGGCCTGCATCTGCGTCAGGAACGCGTTAACTGTATTATATGGTAAGGCAATTATTATCACATCTGATGTCCTGATCACCTGCCCATTTTCAAACCCATTTATCTCTCCCTTTTTGCCTAATGCACTGCTCACCTCCTGCAAGTACGAATCCGCTAACGATCTCGCCTTTGTCTCCTCTCTGGATCCTATCATAACTTCATGATGAAGAGAAAGCCTCTGAGCTAACCCCTTTCCTAGGTCCCCCGTTCCGCCAAGTATTCCTATTCTCATGTCATCATATACCCACAGATGTCACCTTAAAGCCTTTTTTAGATTGTGACGTCAGCATTTTTTTCATAGTTTCAGACATATACTCTAAAATCATCTCGTATTTTTCAAGATCCACCGAATTATAATCCGTTTTAGCTCCGGCTGCGTAGTCATGCCCGCCACCTCCAAATAGGGATGCTAAGATCGGA
>JAJYTP010000048.1 GCA_021792955.1 archaeon
CGTGTTGCCTATAAGGGTAAGAATATTTTCATGCACCCCAAATTTGGTCTCCGAAACCACGTTCATATCCATCTTATTTAAATATAGCGATGACTTCAGCTTTCGAAGATCACGTTCTTATCCCTTATAAACGTTCCCAAGCTGAGGTCCCTGACCGCCTCATCTATTTGCTCCTGCGTGTTCATAACTATGGGGCCATACCAGCGTATTGGTTGGTGAAGCGGTTTTCCTGAAAGGACAAGGAACCTTGCACGCTCATCCTTGGTCACCAACCTGAACGCGTCCCCATCCTGTGAAAATACGGCGGCCTGACCTGGGTTAACGATGTTCGAATCGGCTGGCTCCACATAGCCACCCCCGGTGACCATGTATATGAGCGAACTATATCCCCGCTTTACAGTCAAACTGAACTCGGATTCCTCGGGCAGCAGGACGTCCAAATATGTGGGATCAAGCCCATACGCATTTCCGACAGGGCCGCTCGCGCCACCATACTGGCCTGAGATCACCTTCACTATAGCTCCTCCGTCCATTTCCAGCCTTGGTGCCTGTTTTTCGCCGATGTCCCTGTAGGTTGGGGTGGTCATCTTCTGCGTTGCAGGAAGGTTGACCCACAGCTGGAAGCCTGAAACGTTTGTGGGCAGCCCGTTGGATCTGAGGAGCTCGTCCGGGTCGGTTTCATCCAGAGGGCGAGGCATCTCCTGATGAAAGATGCCGCTCCCCGCGGTCATCCACTGCAGGTCATTGGTCCGGATCACCCCCCTGTGGCCCTCGCTATCTTCGTGTAATACCTTCCCAGCTAGGAGGTAAGTTACCGTTTCGATCCCCCTGTGCGGGTGCCATGGAAATCCCTTTTCATAATCCTCTACGCGCGATGATCCAAAATGGTCCAAAAGCAAAAAGGGATCTGTCAGGCCTGCCGTGGCGTATCCTCCAAACACCCGCCTCAACTTCACCCCTGCTCCATCCTCGGTATTCGCTCCGGTGAAGACCCGGATAGGCCTTTTAAAATGAGTTCCATAATTAATATCAGCCATTTTTCCTCTTCTATCTTCATTTTATAGGCCGGTTTCTTATACATTATCCAGAAATCGCGGTCTGCCTCTGGGCCTTACGGAGGTTACGGCGCCGAACGTCGATTGCAAGTTGGCTCCAAGTCCCGAGGCGTTAGTTTAGCCTTATAGATTCACCTATCTGTGGCCCTACGGCTATCTTTCCCCTATACATCCTGTTCAGGCTTTCCACCAGGTTGTCCACCTTCCTTCTTTCCCCATGAGCCACTATCACCCTCTGAGCCCTGCCCCTGAACTTAGCCAGGAAGCTCATAAGCTGGTTATAATCGCTGTGCCCGCTGAACCCTTCTATCTTCTGGGTCACGCAGTTGACGTCCACTACGTTTATCTTCCCTTCGTTACCCATGGTGCTGATCTGCTTGGCGCCGTCCAGCACCCGCCTTCCTATCGTGCCTGCAACCTGATAGGAAACAAATAGGATCTTGTTCTTTGGATCGCCAGCGAGCTCCTTAAAGTACACCACCGATGGACCGCCTTCGAACATCCCTGAGGTTGCCATGATTATGGCCGGGCCCATGGCGAATACCTCCTCCCTATCGTTGGGATGTTCTATGACCGTTATGTAATTTGATAGGAACGGGTTTTCCCCGTTGTGGATGATCTGATCCCTTATGCTCCTTTCAAGGTAATCGGGGTAAAGCAGGTGGAGCCCCGTGGCCTCCGTTATCATCCCTTCAATGAATACAGGGACCTCAATCAGCTCCTTCTTCTTCAGGTAGTCGTTAAGCACCAGCAGCATCTCCTGCGCGCGCCCAACCCCCGGGACAGGAATGAGCACCTTTCCACCTGCCTTGAGCGTCGAATTTATCGACGATACGAACTCCCCCTCGGATACCGGCCTGGGTGGCATGATGTCCCCCCTTCCTCCGTACGTCGATTCGGTTATCACCGTTTCGACGCGGGGGTACTGATAGTTGGCCGGAGGGAAGAGCCTAGAGCGGTCGAACTTGTAATCACCGGTATAGACTATATTGTGGACCCCCTGGCCTATGTGCAGGTGTACAACGGCTGAGCCCAGTATATGACCTGCATTTGACATGGTGAGCTTGATATCCGGTGAAATGTCCGTCACCGACCCATAGGGAAGCGTAATGCAGTGCTTTATGAACTCCCTGACGTTCTGCATGTCGTAGAACGGCTTACCGCCCTCGGCCTGAGATACCTTGATGGCGTCCATCAGGAGCATGGTGCTCAGGGTCAGAGTGGGCTCCGTACAGTAAACCGGCCCGTCATATCCATATTTGAAGAGCGCCGGCACAAAGCCGGAGTGATCCAGATGCGCGTGGCTGAGTATTACGGCATCCAGATCCTCAAGGCGAAAATCGATCAGGTCGAACCTCGGATACCTTTCGTCAGGCGTCCTTGCGCCAAGGTTTACGCCGCAGTCCATCAGCACCTTGCTTTCGTTGGTTTCTATCAATATGGATGATCTGCCGACCTCCCTGAATCCACCTAGAAATGATGCCTTGACTTCGTTGCTCGGAATAAGCCTTTCCCTGAAGACCCTTTCGCCAAGCCCCCTGAGGAACTGCAGTCTCTCAGTCTCATTTGACTTGAGTATGTACTGCATCTCCTGCAGCACCTGAGAATTGAGCGGGAAGTGCCTCCTTATCCTGACCTTCCACCCCAGGTCGTTCATCACCTGCTCCACCTTACCCCTTATCTCGCCCTCCACTACGGAGGTATCCTTCAGATCTATGATGACTTCTCCGAATATTCCATCGAAGGCTATGCCGACCAGCCCTGCCTCCTTTGGGATCAGCTTGACCAGGAAGTCCCTCGAATACTCCTCCCCCTTCCTGTACGTTTCATCAGCCTTCACTATGACCCTCTTCCTCAGCGTATTGACTATTTCGCCGATAGTATAGGGATTCTCCATGAAGTATGAAGGATTTTTTGTATAGATGGCAACCCTTGGCCCTTCGTATTCTATCCTGGTGACCTCTGCCTTACTTGGCAGTAGCTGCAGCACTTCTGCTGCTATATTTTGTCCGGAGAACTCATTTCCCAATTTAATTCTGCTGGATGGATTTAAGGTAGCCGCGTTTTTCGTCGTCTGTCAGCTCCCTGAATCCCTCCCTATCAGCAACGGCCACGTTAAAGCTGTTCCCTGTGGCCGAATCCCTCTTCATGGCTGCTGTGACGGCCCTTATGATCAGCCTTATGCAGTCATCCAGGGGCAGGCCCTCCCTGTAATCGCCGTCGATTACGCCTAGGCCTATCGGAGAACCGCTGCCGGTTCCAGAGACGGTTTCCTTTGTTATTGAACCGAAGAAGTCAACCATGTACAGGCTCGGTCCGGTCTGGTCGAACCCCCCTATGAGGCTTTCAACGATAAGCGGGGTTCCCCTGTTGTAGAAGAAGACGTTGCTTGCAAGCCTCGCTACGGCCGATATGGGCATGGGCTTCCCCCTCTCCAGCTTGTACGACCTTATGTTATACTTCATTATATCTATTATGTCCTGCGCGTCGGCTACAACCCCCGCAATGGTCATCCCAACGTGGTCATCCAGCTGGTACATCTTTTTGCCGTTGGTGTTAGCTATGAAGTACCCCGCTGTGACCCTGGTATCCGTAGCGAGCACTACTCCGTCCTTGGCGACCATGCCCAGAGTTGTGGTCCCTGTCTTCTTGATAACTTCTTCTATATTCAATATAAGATCATCCTTAGTAAAACATCGATGGGTTGGACCAGCCGGTAAATAAGCTTTCGTATCGTTTTTGTTGGCCTCCCTTCGATCGCATTCAAGTCTAAATAGCAGGGCGGTCAGCGGCCCGCGTTCTTAAACTGCACAAGCAGCTCCCTTTGCCTGGAGTTCAGCGACCTTGGGATGCTGACGTTGACGGTTATGTACAGGTTTCCCTTCCCGAAGCCGTTAACCTTTGGCAGGCCTTTGCCCTTTAGTCGCATCACGCTTCCGTGTTGTGTGCCTTCTGGCACCTTCAGCTCTATCCTTTCCCCGTTCACCCCGTTCAGATAGACGGTGGTCCCGAGCACCGCGTCCACGAAGTCAAGGTCCATGCTTGCATAGAGGTCCGGGCCCTCTCTCCTGAAACCAGGCTGAGGCAGCGTATGGACTATCACGTACAGGTCGCCGTTCCTTCCGTTTACGTAGTTCCCCTCCCCTTTGACCCTTAATTCATCGCCGTCATCTATCCCCGCTGGGATCCTTACCTTCAGCCTTTCATTTGAACGTATGTGGCCGCTGCCGTGGCACGTTGGACAGGGGGTGCCGATGATCCTGCCGCTGCCGTGGCACCGCGGGCAGGGCTCGATCCTGACGAAGCTGGCGAAGCCCATGCTCTGGACCTTTCTCACCTGGCCGGTCCCGTTACATGTGGGACAGGTCATCGTGGATGTTCCGGGCTTTGCGCCGGTCCCGTTGCAGGTCTTGCACTTTACCTCCCTTTCTATCTGGACTTCCTTTTCAACTCCAGTGTACACCTCCTGCATCGTGACCTCAACGTCAACCCTGATATCGCCGGTCGCCCTCCTTTGCCTGCTCACGTTAGAGCCAAAAAAGTCTCCAAAGACGTCGTTGAGGTTAAAGCCAAATCCTCTGAAAATATCATCGAAATCAACGCCCCTGAACAGGTCCTCCTGGGTGTACTGGTTATGTATTCCCGCGGATCCATACG
>JAJYTP010000049.1 GCA_021792955.1 archaeon
GGCACGTTTATAAGGGATAAGAACGTGATCTTCGAAAGCTGAAGTCATCGCTATATTTAAATAAGATGGACATGAACGTGGTTTCGGAGACCAAATTTGGGGTGCATGAAAATATTCTTACCCTTATAGGCAACACGCCTATAGTCAAACTTAAACGAATATCTCCGCCTGGTGCCGCAACCATATACGCTAAGCTGGAATGGTTCAATGTAGGCGGCTCGATAAAGGACAGGATAGTGCTTAAGATGTTTCAGAAGGCACTGGAAAGCGGCAAGCTGTCCAAGGACAGGGTGATAATTGAGGCGACGTCAGGCAACACCGGTATAGCGCTCGCCATGGTGGCCGCAGTATATGGCTATAAGGTCCTCATCATAATGCCTGAAAATGGAAGCATTGAAAGGAGGAAGATCATGTCCGCCTATGGGGCGCAGCTCCTGCTGAGCCCGGCCAGCGAGGGAACCGCTGGAGCTATAGACCTGAAAAACAGGATGGTCAGGGAAAGGCCAGAGCTGTATGTGCCCTTTGATCAGTTCTCCGACCCTGCAAACTATATGGCACACTATGAAACGACAGCCAGGGAGATACAGGAGCAGATGGGCGATTCGGTCAACGCCATAGTCACCGGCGTTGGGACCGGCGGGACAGGTGTAGGCCTATCGATGAGGCTGAAGGCGCGTGATCCATCTATAATGATGGTCGGTGTATATCCGGAGCCCACTTTCAAGATCCCGGGCCTTAGGAATCCAGAGGAAAGGAATCCATCAAAGGTCTATTCCCAAAGTCGCTTTGACAGGATATATAGAATAGGCGAGGATGATAAGAAAAGGATAGTGAGGATGATCAGGGAGGTCGCATCAAAGGAGGGCCTCCTGGTTGGCATCAGTTCAGCTGCCACCCTGTGCATAGCCAAGAAGCTGGCCAGAGAGCTCGGGAACGGAAAGAACGTCCTTGCCATACTGGCCGATAACGGGATGAAGTATCTATCCACGGATTATTTTGACGGGGGCGATGTGGGAACCGGTAAGGATGAATGCCCCGATGCGCCAGTCGATGGATGACGCGATGACCCACACAAAAGGGTTCATCTTCATGAAGTTCATATCAATAGTCGACGGATATGGGGGCGCCGGATGGGAATGAAAAAGCCCCACAATCGAAAGCCCAGCCTTTTCAGCTAAAACATACACGTCATATAGCTCCTGCGGGTCTACGGAGAAGCTCACAGCCGATTTGTCCGCGTTATTTACGGACTTGATTTCGCTTACGGAATACAGATCACCCTTGGCCATACCCAGCAGGAAGGCCACTGCCTCCAAAGGTGACATACCCTTTGCGTAATTCAGGAGGTCATCCACAGCGCCCTGTCTAAACGATATCTCCAGCAATTGACCAGAGCCTCTCCACTGAACTTTCGTCGGCGCATGGACCGCATATACATGTTCCACCCACCTTTTCCACCGAACAGTTGAACTTGTATTCGCACGTGCTGCAGTCTGAATCCCTACCGCATACTGCACAGCTGAATACATAATAGACGTCGTCCTTAAGCTCGGACTCAAGGATCCTCTTGATGTTTACCAAGTCCAGGTTCCTGCCGATCAGGAAGCCCGAGCCGGTCTTGTACATAACACCGGCAGACATGAGCGACCTGAACCCCTGCGATGATAACCTTGGGAGGCTTACCCACGACCCCAGCTTGATCTTCATAAAAATCATGAGCCGGGTGCCACAGTTAGGTTACAGTTTCCGTTAACCATGTTAACATCCACCTTTGGAAGTTATCATCTGTCTGATGCTTAAACTCCCTGGGTATAACCCTACACCCTCTATCCCGTTGGCAAATGCTTCGGGGATTGCTTTTTTTATTATGTTATAAGACGCATTGAGGTCGGCATGGATCAGTTTTCCATTTGCAGACTGGAACATGCCCCTCCTGATTCTCTTTCCTATGTATGTGTCATGATGTTCTATGCTTTCATTGTCAAGGAATGAACATTTGCTTGTGTGGCTCTCGTCCTGCATTATGACATTGATTCCGATTTCTTCTGCTTTGTACTGTATCTGCCGGATCAGCATGTTGAATGGCAACTGCACGAAGTTCTGGTTGTTTCTCTTTCCCATGTTGGCAGACTGTTTCCATCCGTTGTTGTGACCTATGATGATTGTATCGATGTTCAGGCTCTTTGCATAAGCTACGGTTGCTTTCGAGACCTCATGCATGATGCCCCTTACTTTCCTGTTTCTTTTCATGAAGAGTTTCTTCATTTTTTTCGTATCCTTTCTTTCATTTCCCTGAAGATCGTTTATGCTTCTGAGCCTTGCCAGTTCTTTATTGAAATACTGGTTTATCGATTTAAGCAATCCTGCCCTTACAGCAATCCCCTGTTCGGAGATGTTGTTGCCAATGGTTACAAGATTCCTCACACCGATGTCAATGCCCATAACTCTTTCCGGTTTCATTCCAGGTATGTCTGCTATCTCTTTCATATATACTATTTCCAATGTATAGCCTGTTCCCTGTGGAATTATCCTTACTTCCCTTAAATCTACACCTGTTAGTCTTGTCTTCACCCCCAGTTCCATTATCTTTGGGAATTTCAATATTCCGCCATGAATGCTGCACTGCTGGTTGGTGAATATGAGGATGAATTCACCATTCCTGTTTTTGTAATTTGGTGGTTTTGGCATTCTCAGAAACTTTTCAGGATGCTTCTTCCACGATTTCATGGCCTTGAAGAACGAATTCCAGGACTGTACTGCCTTTTTTATTACCCACTGTGCTGTCTGTGCCGGCAACTTCTGATAGTTGTCGTGATCTTCTATACCGGAGGGTGTTGAAAACTGTTTTACAAGCTCGTTATATCCGGCCAGTTTCTCATGGTTCAGGAACTGGTTCCTGAAAATGTAGTTGACCTGGTTGTACAGATTCTTTGAAAGATGGCACATCCTTGAAATTGTGTCATTTCCATTCAGATAAATCTGTTCAGTCCTCACTACCTTCATATATATCCCACCTCAACTGAATGATTTCTTCTTTTAGAGTACATCTTCATTGAATAGCAGTGCAATAGCGAGACTATTTCTTCAAAGATCTCATCCGAATCAAGTTTTGGATCGCCTATCTCAGATATTACCATAATATCGGTCCTGAATTTCGCAAACAGGTATTTAAATAATTCAAAACCGACCCTGCTTAACTTGTCCTTATAGGTTATTACTACCTTTTCCACCTTATGGTTCATGATCTCATCAAGCATCTCAAAGAATCCCTTTCTCTTGTCAAATGATATTCCTGATGCTATGTCAGACAGAATATATTGCACTGATTGTGTTTCCACTCATAAAACACCACTGCTTCAACTGCTCTATTTGATTCTGTAAATCATTCTTCTGTTTGGAAGTGGAGACATGCGCATAGATGACCGTTTTTCTCTTTATGTCTTTATTCAGAATCTTGTATACATCTTCCTCATTATAGTTGTACATCTTGTTGGGTATTACGGTGTACCGTATTCTCCCGTCCCCGGCATAAACATGAAGTGTTTTCCTGGATATTTGCAATAGATTTAAGACTTCTTTTGCTTTCATTGTTAATATCATATCATATACTTTAATATATAGTTATCACTTTTGTTAACTATATCCTTTTCCTAGCTGCCATTTTGAGGCGTGAGCGCGGCGGACGGCGGACTTGTGTTTGTTATGGCTCGTTGGCGCGTCACTAACCATGACACGTAATAGATAAGCTACAGAACGGGATACAACGGATCATCAACTACGTTTGAAACGGTTGGTAGCTCGCGTAATTTAAATATCCATTGAATTGAAAAAGGCCATGGATGATCTGTTGGAATATGAAGCGCGGGTGCTGGGAACCCTGATTTCAATAAGCTCTGAGCAGTCAAATATAAAAGGATATGAAGAATGCGCGAGGCTCATAATCGAAGAAGCAGAAAGGATGGGCCAGCAGGCTAAAATGGTGTACAGTCGGGGGGAAAGGCCTAGGCCTAACGTAAAGGTTGAAGTAAGTGGTTCGAAGCCGGTCACCATGTTCGCTGCTCATTATGATACGGTGCCCGCAGGGCCCGGCTGGAGGACGGATCCTCTTACGTTAACTAAAGTTGGGGATAAGCTGTTCGGGAGAGGCGCTGCAGATGACAAGGGGGCGGTGGCCGTGCTGCTGGGCCTGCTCAGATCAATGGGGGAGATGAAGGTTAGAAATGGCTTAACTTTCTGTTTCACAGCCGATGAGGAGGTGGGAGGGGAGCTGGGCCTTGGGGATCTTGTGACCAGGTTAAACACGCTACCAGATCTAGCGGTGATCGTGGACTCTGAAAGCGAAGTGGTTTCTTGCGGTGCAAGCGGGATAATCAACGGGGACATCGTAATAAGGGGACGACAGGGGCACGCCGGATACCCCCACCTTGCAAAAAATCCCATATTCGAACTTCCACGGGTGATAAGGGCGCTTGAGGGGCTAGCGAGGAGGAGGGAGCGGAAGCGTTCATCGCTGCCCCTCCCCCCAGGCTACCCCCACAGAAGGGTCTGGGGCAGGTTCTCC
>JAJYTP010000050.1 GCA_021792955.1 archaeon
TACTGGTAACGGCATAATTTACTCATTCCTGTCTCCCAATGGCAATGAGCTTGCCGTATAAAATGATGCCAGAATGTCAGGCCTGCTTCTAAGCCCCCTAATGGTATTTTTCAGTTTCTTTTTTAGTTCGCATATGGTGCTGGGGCAGTAGCCCTTCATTCTGTTCCATTTTATGTCTGCCCACAGCCATTCTACGGGATTAAAATCAGGGCAGTAGGGAGGAAGCCTGAAGATGGTCAGCCTGCCATCATGCTGAGCTGCGAACTCGTTAACTGCAGCTGACCTGTGCTAGCCCATCCCACAGAACAACTATATGCCCATTAACATGCCTCAGCAGCTGCTCAAGGTACTGGATCACTTCTTTACTCTTTATGGAGCCATCGTGTACCCTGAAGTACAGCTTCCCTGAAGGAGCTATCCCACCTATGGCTGAGAGCTTCTTCCAGTTAAGGTTGCACGTTATCTTCGGTGTCGTTCCCTTTACGGCCCACGTGTTTGACATAAGAGGGGTTAAGGAGAACCCAACTTCATCAATGAGGATCAACGTGCCATCTGTTTCAATCAGCTTTTTTTATATGTGGCAGTGTATCGCTCGTCCATTTCCTGATTGCGCCTTCGTCCATTTCCCTTGCGACGCTTTCAACCCTCTTCCATGACAGGCCAAGGGAATGCAGTATCCTTCTAACGTGGTCTGGGTGGTACTTTACCCCAAACTTCTCGTATATCACCCTGGAAACCCTTTCTGTCGTCCAGATGTCAGTTTCAAACCCATAGCTCTCTGCTCCCTTCAGAAGCACTTCAACAAGCCCCCTCTTCTGTTCATCCTTCAACAGGAACGGCCTTCCCGTATGCCTGGTTGAATTCAAGGCATCAAAATCTCCTTCACTCTTATATTTAGTCCACCACCTGCTCACTCCGCTCTGCGTTGCTCCAACAACCTTAGCCACCTCCTTCTGCGACATGCCTTTATTCAAAAGCAATTTGATGGCTTTTTTACGCCTTTCCTCTAATGCCTTCGGGTCCATATAATTATTGGGGTTGTATGGCTTATTGAAATAGCGGTATCATATTTTTTAGGCATAATTGTCAAAAATATATGAGTAAATTATACCGTTACCAGTAATCAAAATAACTTAAGTATCATAGAGATTATAAGAAATTATAAAGCTGATTACTATGTATGCAAACTTCAATAAAAGATTTTTAGCATCTTATTAAAAATGATATTAATGCTGAATTTCATATCCTCAACTCCGCAATAATTTGGTTCCGTTCAGCTATGCATGATCCTGCACAGTAGCCGTTAATCATTGGCTTCTCCTTTCGCATGTGGGACTAGGGCGTACTCAGCTTCTCTAACTTAAGCTTTCTGCTGAATATATCCTCACTGAACCCGTGATACAGTTCATCCCTGACAAGCACCCAGTATATGCTAACCAGGAGCTTCCTGGCCACCGCAAGCATGGTTATATTATAAACGTTTACTAAAAATTAGGTAGTGTCTTATTTGAGTTACTTGTCTGTAATTTTTGATGTGCAGTTAGATAAACCGTCTTTGACTATATCATGTCATGGAGGATGATTGGTCTAATTATTCGTGCCCGAACGAGGCCTGCGCGGATTACGGCGCAAAGGGTGGGGGAAACATAAGGCTCGAAAGGAGGTACGGCACGAACGGTGTAGCGCTTCTCAGATGCAAGACATGCAGGAAGACCTTTTCCGAAAACAGGGACACGCCCTTCTTCAGGCTGAGGCTCCCCTACGATAAGCTCTATGAAGTGCTGACATCGCTCGCAAGGGGCGGCGGCATAAGGGGCACGGCCGATGTGGTGAGCGTGAACAGGAACACCGTGGAAAGGATAACGAAGATCTCGGGGCAGCAGGCCGAGAAGTTCAACGACTTCATGCTGAGGAACCTGAAGATGGATCAGGTGCAGTGCGATGAATTCTGGACCTATGTCAAATCAAAAAAGGGGGCAGCGCGAGGGAGGGCGAAAGATACGTCTCAGTAGTGCAGTGCCCGGAGACGAAGCTCTGGGTCTCCAAGAAAATTGGAGGCAGGGAGAAGGGGGACTGGCTGGCTACCATGTACGACATGGATTCAAGGCTGGACGGGCTGTACCCACCTTCTGCTCATAGCATCGGACAACTGGGACCCGATCATGGACGCAGTAACGGAGGTCTACGGGGTCGAGTACCTTCCCGTACACGATGGAAGGGGGAGGCCCACTTCGGAGAGCGCGTTCGTGCCGAGGCAGGACCTGAAGTACGTCCAGGTGGTCAAGGAAAGGGACGAACACGGCAACCTGAAGAAGGTGGTAACCAGGATAGTCTATGGAGACCCGGTGGAAGTAAGGGCTTCGCTGGCCATATCGGGCTCCAGGGGCATAAGCACATCGTCGGTGGAGAGGCAGAACCTCTCAGTGAGGAACTATGGAAGGAGATTCGTGAGGAGAACTATACGCTTCAGTAAGGATGGGAAATATTTTAAGTGGTACATGGAGGTACTACAAGCGTGGTTCAACTTCACAAAGGCCAACAGAAGCCTCAGGGCAAGGAATTCGTATGGCTCGTTCACTCACAGGACGCTCACAATGGCACAGGGCCTAGCTTGCTGATAGGCCACTTACATGGAAAGATATTCTCAGATGGAGGTGTAACTAACGTAGCTAGGACACCATCAGATTTTCTATACCGGTATGGGCGGTATTTTATGCTGCTCTGTTGCAAAAATCCATGCTTTCAATCAGTTCCGCTGGATCCATGTCCTTTTGGCTGCACCACCGTGATGAACCTGTTGTAGACCTATGACTTCATCGCCATCTCCCTCACCATGTTCACGGACTTCGCCATAACGTACTCGCCAGAGACGCGTTTGATTAACAAACACACTCCAGCGATGCCCGAACCCATGAATATTGCTTCACACATTGGACTTGAACGTCTGTTGCTAGATCACTGCCTTCTTCCTTGCCTGGGATCCCATATTCTTCGGGACGGATTGCCTCTTATCCTGATGACCGGATTGATGCCCATTTCTTACAGGAAATTGAAGTTGGCCCGTTGGACATAGGTCCCGTCCCCTAGGCCCTGCTCACCCTTACATTTTAGTTGGCCCGATTGACCAGCTCCCTGCACACTTCTGTTATATGCACTTCAGCACCACCGGCATTATGTTAGTCAGGGATTCCTGTGGTTTATCCAGATGATCTTCATCTGAACGCTACCGTGGCGTACAGCTTCCTCAGGAGCCCCATAATGGACTGGTTCCCAGCATTCAGCATAGTTATATACTCCGGACCGACATACTTCCCATCCTCGTCAAATACGCTTCCTACCGTCCGCAAGACCAGATCCATCCCTTCCTTTAGCGTTGTAATTCTGAGGACCACGAGGTCCGCCAGCATGGTCAGAAGCGCCTTCAATGGAATTATGTTGGATGAAATTTTGTACTTACTATCTCTCCATTCCACCTCGATATTGCTTATCCTTATCTTCAATCTCTTGGCCCACACTATCAACTCCGTGTCGAAGCCCAACCCATCGGTCCGGATATAGGACAGGCTCCCCCTCAGTACCTCCGCCTTGGCCACCTTAAATCCAGCCTGATGGTCAGCCACCCCGGTCCTGAAGAACATCCTTACGAGCAAGTTATAGGCGACTGACAAGAATGCCCTCGTTGGTCCGTCCCACCTCTTAACCCTCCTTGCTACGACCAGGTCCGCTCGCCCATCAGTTATCATCTGAATTGCTTGGTAGATATCAGACGGGTGAACCGGGACATCGGCGTCCAGCATGACGATGATTGATCCGCTCGCGAACCGGACAATGTTCTTAATGGTTCCCCCCTTTCCAATTCTGGTTGACAGGAAGAAGGCCCTGCACACCCCCGCCTTTGAGAGAGCGGCCATTGCAGCTCCGGTTGACGGATCCCCTATATCCGTGGCCAGAATAAATTCGGCACCAACTGGGGATCTTACATTATTATACTGCCCTACAAACTCCTGCATCGCTGAAGCCAGTCCTTCGCCTTCCCTCCCTACCGGTATTACAAATGATACCAACGGTCTCCCCGTGGTTTTAAATGGCGCCGCAGTTTCAGCCAGAAGCTCAACTGCCTGCAGGTTCATCCTACAGTCAAAGCCTCATCACATCCTCCACGGGCGGGCAAGTCCCTTGGCGAACATATGAGTGGCTTCCTTCCTTCCATTATTTAAGCGTTCAATTGTTAGGGGCTGTGGGACACGTATGTAAATGTCCAGCCGTCCCTTTGCAGTTTGCCGGTGACCGATATTAACCTAGCGGTTTGGACCGGGGGTAACGGTTGGCCATGCCTCGCCTTTTCCGCACACACGCATAA
>JAJYTP010000051.1 GCA_021792955.1 archaeon
GGTATGCCGTAAATACTGTTATAGATAAGGCCGAATACAGGAAGCTATTGCCGACATTCAGGCGGCTGGCTCAGGGGCTGGTCATACACTCCCCACGGTCGATAATGTCATTGGAGGCACTTGAAGATGAAATCAGGTAACCGTTCAGCAAAACTGGAGAGAAAGACTTCTGAGACCAATATATCGATCGCCATAAACGTAGATGGAGAAGGTAGGGCATCGGTCTCTACAGGTATTCCTTTCCTTGATCATATGTTAAGAACGCTCGTCTTTTATGCGGGGTTCGATGCAAAAATTAACGCCAGCGGTGATCTACGGCATCATATAATTGAAGATGTAGCGATAACGTTTGGCGAGACGGTTAACAGCGCGCTCGGAGAGCGAAAGAACATTAGGAGGTTTGGGTACAGCTTAGTGCCCATGGATGACTCACTGGCGTTGGCGGCGGTGGATATGGTTAAGAGGCCATATTCAGTAATATCCATCCCTAACGGAGATATAGACGGTGTACCGGTGAGCCTTATTGCTCACTTCATCAGGTCGTTCTCCACGTCAGCTATGGCTACTTTACATATAAAGGTACTATATGGCGATGATCCACACCACTCGGTTGAGGCCGCTTTTAAGGCATTGGGCCTGGCTATGAAGGAAGCCTTAAGCTCAGAAGAAAGGGATGTAAACAGCACAAAGGGAAAGATGTAGTGGATGGACATAGGCGTCATTGATTATGGTGCAAGCAACCTCTTCGGGGTAGCTGAGGCCCTGAGGAGAGAGGGCGCATCGGTCAGCACGATAAAAGGAAGATTCTTACCTTCCAGATTCGACCTGCTGGTGTTACCGGGTGTAGGTAGCTTCCCCTATGCCGTGGATGGGCTCCAGGACGCTAAGGAAAGCATTATTGAATTCAGATCAAACGGTGGCATTATATTTGGAATATGTCTTGGGCTACATCTCTTCTTTGTGTCAAGTGAGGAAGGTAATGGAAAGGGCCTTGCCTTCTTAGATGGCAAAGTTAGGAGGATAACGGGCAGCGTCAAGGTGCCCCATATGGGATGGAGTAATACCAAACTGAGTCAGCCCACCGAACTATGGGATGGAATGCACGAGGAAGAATGGTTCTACTATGCGCATTCCTATTTTGCCGATCCGCCAACTGGCACCGTTAAGGCTAGGGTTGACTATGGTATAAACATGGCCGCTGTTGTTGTGGAAAAGAACGTGATAGGCGTACAGTTTCATCCAGAGAAGTCAGCTACCGCTGGGAAAAAATTGCTTAGAAACCTGTTGATGATGGTTAGAAGATGAGTTTTAAGATTCTCGTTTCCCTAGACATACTCGCCGGCCGGGTAGTGCGCCTTGTCAAAGGCCAGGAGGACGCGTTGACGGAATATAGCGACGATCCGGTTGCAGTAGCACGCTTCTGGATAGGACGAGGCTTTGATGGCTTGCACATAGTGGATTTGGATGCGGCACTTGGTAGGGGCAACAATTGGCCAGTGATAGACAGAGTTCTATCGTTACGAGGCATATTCAAGGAGGTTGGAGGTGGAATCAGAGATATCTCTAGAATAGAGATGATGTTATCTAATGGGGCAGACAAGGTGGTGTTGGGTACTGGGGCTATCAAGGGGACCATCGACTTGGGCAAGATCAAACAAAAGGATAGGACGGTAATAGCGCTGGATAAGCTGGGCAACTCTGTAGCAATAGAGGGATGGAAGGCAACAGAGAACCGACACCCACTGGAGCTTCTTCCCGATTTCCTAGATATGGGTTTTACAAATTTCCTCATAACTAATGTGGAGGCCGATGGAACTAAAAGGGGGATTAATACTGAGGATATAACTTCAGTGAGCCCTAAATACAGAAGTTACATATATCTCTCGGGAGGCATATTATTTGATGATCTAGAAACCGTGAAGTCATTAGGATACGCTGGAGCGATCATAGGTAAAGCAGCGTACGATAAATTCCTTTCAGGGAACGGGAGGTTGAAGTAAAGAATGGCTGTTGCAAAGAGGATAATCCCATGTCTTGACGTAGATGGGGGAAGAGTTGTCAAGGGAATTAACTTTAAGGGCCTTAAAGGCGCTGGGGATCCAGTTGAGCTTGCTTCGAGGTACAGGGATCAGGGGGCTGACGAACTGGTTTTCCTTGATATAACAGCAACAGTGGAAGCTAGGCGAATTATGTTTGATGTGGTAAAAGATGTCGCTAAGGTCCTTGATATACCCTTTACCGTTGGCGGAGGCATCAGGACGTTCGAAGACGCTAGGGCCATTCTGTGGAGCGGAGCTGATAAGGTATCCATAAACACCGTAGCTGCGCAGGACCCATCAGTAATAACAAAGCTTTCTGATGCATATGGGTCCCAGTGTATAGTGCTAGCTGTAGACGCCAAGTGGGTTTCCAACGATAAACGGGGTGGTAATTATCAAGTATATACCCATGGTGGCAGAGTTAATTCAGGGCTTGATGTGATAAATTGGATAAGGAAAGGGGTGGAACTGGGAGCTGGAGAAGTGCTCCTCACATCAATAGACCGTGATGGTACCCAGAGCGGATATGACATAGAGCTAACAAAGAAGGTCACTGGGGCAGTAGACGCCCCCGTGATAGCCAGTGGAGGTTGCGGATCGCCCGAGCACATTCTAGACGTACTGAAGGCTGGCAATGCAGACGCCGCCTTAGCGGCCTCCATATTCCACTACGGGAAGTATACACCAGAAGAAGTAAAGCTATATTTAAAAAACAGGGGGTTGATTGTCCGCGCATGAAAGCGGAAGTCGGTATGGAAAGCATAAAGTTTGATGAGAGAGGGCTAGTCCCGGTCATAGTACATGACTTCATCAGCGGGAAGGTGCTCATGCAGGCCTATGCGAATTCAGAAGCGATCAGGCTTACCGCTGAAACTGGATATTCTCACTTCTGGAGCAGGTCGAGGAAAGAGCTGTGGTTAAAGGGTGAAACGTCCGGTAACAGGCAGAGAGTACATTCGATACTGGTTGACTGCGATGGAGACAGCATAATTTACAGCGTGGACTCACCAGGCCCTGCGTGCCACACGGGCAACAGGTCCTGCTTTTACAGGGAGCTTTCGGTATTCAACCATAGTTACGATGATGAGATAATATCGGAGATATTGGGATATTATAATAGCGCCAAGGAGATCAGGAAGAAATGGGTCAGAGATGACTCGCTTAGGTCCTACAGGTTTATTCTCAACCCCATTACTGAGAATGTTCCACCGCCGTCGCCGCGAGTCATAGCCTGGATCGTCGATAAGATGGATAAAATGATAGGCTCGGATATTGATAAAATCGTAGTGCCAGAGTCACTTGGGCTTCCAGTGGGTGCTCTTATTGCAGAAAAGAAGGGCAGGCCACTCGCTATAGTACGAAAGAGGAGCTTGGGTTCGGAATATGCGCTGCTGAGCAAAGTCGACTATAGGTCCGGTTATGAAACCGGAACATATTACATCTATGGCGTCACGCCAGGTGAGCGAATAGCATTGATAGATGATACCATTTCTACCGGCGGTACGATAGAGGCGCTTTTAGATGTGTTTCAAAGGGAGGGAGTTAAGGTTGCTGATGTTGGATGTATAATGAGTAAGGAGATGTATGGCGGGAGGGAGTTGATAAGAAGGAAGTTTAATATGGATGTCCACGCGCTTATCCACCTATCAGAAAAGGGAGATGGATCAATAATGGCCAGATTGGCAGAGCTAACCTGAATTCTTCTGTAACACTTAAATTTACTGACTACGTTAAAATCACATGCCTCTTGTCAAGGTTAGGGTATTTTTTGAGCTTTTTAACAAAATGCAACAGGATGAGTTGTACATTAATGCAGAAAATCCAAAGGGGTTGATCGATAATATCATCCGTAAATATGGAGACGATATGAAGTCAACCTTCTTCAATGGGGATTCATTAAGGCGCTATTTTCTCATATACGTCAACGGGAAACCTATAAATTATACTCAAAATTACCTCATGCCACTGAAGGAGGGTGATGTTGTGCTTTTAATACCGCCGGTGGGAGGGGGATAGAACGGCATGATGGAAGTGCTTATGCCTAATACCTTGGCAGAGGCCCTATCTATGATTTCGAAAGATGGGCATGATGTCCTAATTTTAGGGAGTGGTAGCGACGTAATCCCTAGAATCAGGGAACGCGAGATCGAGCCGAAAAAGGTGCTGGATCTTTCGGGCTTGGGCAGCGAGTTAAACTACATCAGGACAGAGGGCAAGGTGATAAGAATAGGAGCTCTAGTTACGGTAAGGCAGATAATAGATAATGAACTTTTTAAGGGCAGGCTTGAGGCGTTTCTTCAAGCGGGGCGGATGTTCGGC
>JAJYTP010000052.1 GCA_021792955.1 archaeon
CAGGCCTTTGCCCTTTAGTCGCATCACGCTTCCGTGTTGTGTGCCTTCTGGCACCTTCAGCTCTATCCTTTCCCCGTTCACCCCGTTCAGATAGACGGTGGTCCCCAGCACCGCGTCCACGAAGTCAATGTCCATGCTTGCATAGAGGTCCGGGCCCTCTCTCCTGAACCCAGGCTGAGGCAGCGTATGGACTATCACGTACAGGTCGCCGTTCCTTCCGTTTACGTAGTTCCCCTCACCTTTGACCCTTAATTCATCGCCGTCATCTATCCCCGCTGGGATCCTTACCTTCAGCCTTTCACTTGAACGTATGTGGCCGCTGCCGTGACACGTTGGACAGGGTGTGCCGATGATCCTGCCGCTGCCGTGGCATCTCGGGCAGGGCTCGATCCTGACGAAGCTCGCAAAGCCCATGCTCTGGACCTTTCTCACCTGGCCGGTTCCGTTACATGTGGGACAGGTCATCGTGGATGTTCCGGGCTTTGCACCGGTCCCGTTGCAGGTCTTGCACTTTACCTCCCTTTCTATCTGAACTTCCTTTTCAACTCCAGTGTACACCTCCTGCATCGTGACCTCAACGTCAACCCTGATATCGCCGGTCGCCCTCCTTTGCCTGCTCACGTTAGAGCCAAAGAAGTCTCCAAAGACGTCGTTAAGGTTGAAGCCAAATCCTCTGAAAATATCGTCGAAATCAACGCCCCTGAACAGGTCCTCCTGGGTGTACTGGTTATGTATTCCCGCGGAACCATAAGCATCGTACTGGCGCCTCTTCTGCTCGTCCGAGAGCACCGCATACGCTTCCGTTATCTCCTTGAACTTCTCTTCGGCTTCCGGCGACTTGTTTCTGTCCGGGTGATACTGCATGGCTAACTTACGGTATGCCGCCTTGATCTGATCCAGCGTAGCGTCCCGCTGGACGCCAAGCGTCTTGTAATAATCCCCTCCCGAACTCATTGAAATTCACCCCGAGGCCCGGATTTGGCGGAGGGCCCTTGATACCGCATTAACCTTCCTTGAAGTCTGCGTCGTAGACCTTTCCCTTGGGCTGTCCCGCCTCTCCGCCCTCTCCTTCTGAGGACGTCGATTTTTCGCCCTGAGAACCTGAGGGGCCTGCGCCAGCAGCAGTACCTTCAGCAGCTCCCGCCTGTTGTCCAGCCACATTCTGGTACGCGCTGGCCCCTATTTCACCCATTACCTTCTTGAGCCCCTCAAGTTTTTCCTTTATCCTATCCGTTTCCTTTCCGGCCAGCGCGTCCCTAAGGTCCTTGACTGCACCGTCGATCTTGCTCACCTGTTCTGACGACAGTTTATCATGAAGGTCCCCCTTCAGTTTCTCTGAGGTGTAGATCATCGAGTCCGCATCGTTCCTGAGCTGTACCTCCTCCAGCTTCTTCCTGTCCTGCTCCGCGTACTGCTGCGCCTCCTTGATCAGCCGTTCCTTTTCTGCATCGGAAAGCTTTGTAGAGGCGGTTATGGTGATCTTGTTTTCCTTCCCCGTTGCCAAGTCCTTTGCCGATACGTTAAGGATGCCATTGGTATCTATATCGAAGGTCACTTCTATCTTCGGGACTCCCCTAGGTGCGGGGGGTATACCGGTCAGGTTGAACATACCAAGAGAGATATTATCCGCGGCCATAGGCCTCTCTCCCTGGATGACGTGTATGGTCACCGTGGTCTGGTAATCGTCGGCCGTGGTGAAGGTCTCAGTCTTCTTGGTAGGTATGGTGGTGTTCTTGTCGATGAGCTTTGTAGCCACGCCGCCCAGCGTTTCTACCCCGAGGGAGACCGGCGTTACGTCCAGAAGGACTATATCCTTCATCTCGCCCGCCAGCACGGCACCCTGAATTGCTGCGCCAATTGCTACAGCCTCCATGGGGTCTACGCCCCTTTCGGCCGGCTTGCCCATTATATCCTCAATGAACTTCCTTACTAGAGGCATCCTGGTAGTTCCCCCTATCAGGATCACCTTATCTATGTCCGCTGGCTTCAGCTTAGCATCGGCCATGACCTTATTTATCGGCTCCCTGATCCTTTCGACCACCGGGGTTGCCAGCTCCTCCAGCTTGGCCTTCGTCAGGGTCCTATGGAGGTGCTTGGGCTGGCCACCCACTGTAGCTATAAACGGCAGGTCGATGTCTGTGCTCAATATATTGGAAAGTTCGATCTTGGCCTTTTCAGCAGCATCCTTCAACCTCATCATAGCCATGGAATCCCCACGTAGGTCCACCCCAGTTTCTGCCTTAAACCCGTCCAGAAGGTACTGCATTATAGCGTTGTCTATGTCAGCCCCGCCGGTCTGAGTGTCACCGGTAGTGGACAGCACCTGAAAGACCCCCTGCCCGAACTCCATCACGGTAACATCATGGGTCCCGCCTCCGAAACTGAATACCATGATCTTCATTTCCTTCTCTGTTTTATCTACGCCGAATGCTAAACAGGCGGCCGTCGGTTCGTTTATTATGCGAGCCACTTCGAACCCAGCGATCTCGGCCGCGTCCTTAGTGGCCTGTCTCTGGTTGTCGTTGAAGTGCGCTGGGACTGTTATTACGGCCTTCTTAACAGGGTAACCGAGATACGTCTCCACATCCTTCTTGATCTTCTGCAGGATGAACGCGGAGATCTGCTGGGGGGTGAACTCCTTGCCTCCCGCCTTGACCCTGTAATCGGTCCCCATCTTTCTCTTTATTTCGAAGATGGTTCCGGTGGGATTCATAAGCGCCTGCCTCTTGGCTGCCTCCCCTACTAGGAGCTGGCCGTCCTGTGTAAATGCGACCACAGACGGAAACATCTTTCCAGCCGCTGTCGGCCCCTCCGCGCTGGGAATAATGGTGGCCCTTCCACCTTCTACCACGGCCGCAGCCGAATTAGTTGTACCCAAATCAATTCCTATTATCTTTTCTCTCTGATTGGACAAATTTATCTAACCTCTTTCTCCACGCCGACCTTAACTACCGATGGTCTAATCACCTTTCCTCTTAGCATATAACCTTTTCTAAGGACTTCGATGACCTTCCCGCGCGAACCAGCCTCCACCGGGGCAGTTGCGCCTACGATGTGCAACCCAGGGTCAAATGGCGCACCAGCTGGCACTTCAATTGCCTTCAGCCCAGCTGTTGTCAGCCTCTTATAGAATTTGTCTGAGAATATCCGCAGGCCCTTCGCTATCTCCGTACTGCTGTCAGGTCTATCCGCGTGAGACAGGGAGATCTCCAAGTCGTCGATCAAATCGAGCGATTCTATGATGAACTTATCCAGTCTCTCGTTGGCCCTTTCTTCCATTTCCCTTTCCGTACGCTTACGATAGTTATCGAAGTCAGCTCTAAGGTACCTGATGTCGTTATTCAACGCCTCCTTTTCAAGGTACATGGTGCGCACGGTATGCTTCAAAATATTGAGCAGCCGGTAGCATCCTTCTGTGTATTCGCTCATATTTTTGCCTCATCCTTGACGTTAATAAAATTTTGGCCGATAGTTCTATTTGTAACCTAACTCTCAATATGGTTAAATACACCCATCCGTTATTTTTGGGCCATGAAGGAGGGCCTGGCGGAGGTGCTTGTGGCCTGCGATAGGGCTTCCAAGGGGGAAGTCCTGCGAAGGCTGATCGACTTCGGCGACCTGAACGTAAGCCCGGGCCAGCAATCGGTTCACGAAGACGCATATACGCTTGAGAGGAATCTTGACGACGCCATAGGAAGGCTCAAGCTTGCAGATGACGTAGGTTACACCGATCTACTGAGGGGGTACAATATAGAGCAGCGCACGTTTGCGGGCGGCGACTTCGATCAGGTGCTCTCCGATGTACACAGGTCTATAGACGGCCCCCTTGAGCGGGTAAACCGTCTTAAGGACAGGATAGATGAAAACGATAGGAACATGGAAGCACTTAAACAGGAACAGGCCAAACTGACCAGGTATTCCGACATTGACTTTGACCTATCCTACCTTAGATCCCAGAGCAGGTACGAAATCAGGCTGTTCTACTATGATGGGCCGGCCGACCTTGCTGCGCTGTTCGTGGGCTCCATATTGGTGAACAAACACACGAGCCAGGGGACGCTATGGCTGCTGGTTTGGAACAGTAATGGGGCGGACACGAGTTCGCTTGGGGGAAGGCTTGCCGGAGCTGGCATCCAGCCGTTGCCGCTGGACATCTCGCTGAACCCCCACAGGCGGATTGAGGAGATTAACCTTCTGATCGACCGGCTGTCAGCTGAGAATCGTTCCAACCTCGCCGAACTGCAGGGCATAGCGCGTTCCACTGGTCAGGCCTTCCTTGCGGCCAGGGAGGGGGCCAGATTCGTTAGGGAAGTCACTTCCTACAACGATGAAGTCGGACGATTTTATGTGCTCAGGG
>JAJYTP010000053.1 GCA_021792955.1 archaeon
CACGGGCTCAACCTGCTTCGTCTGGGGGTCATAGCAGAGTACCCAGGTTGCTGCGGACTCAGCCGGAGAGAAAAGGCCGTTAGGGTCGGCTTGGGGAAGGACCTTGGCGTGATATTGATTATTCCGATGAACCCTATCTGGATTGCTATACTGTGTGCTATAGGGTATGCCATAGCCTATGCTATCGCAGACTTTATGCAAGTGCCCGTGGAACCCCTTCATATAAGTAATCGTCGGGAACATATGATCACGGAGTTCGTAGATGAGCTTGTACTCCCGCTTCTCAGCGAAGTTCGTGATGTTCGGGAAGCCCACCTTGTAGGCAGCCTCCTTGTCAACGTTCCGCTGCTGCTGGTTGATGATGTGGTTGCCGGAGTTGTTAGAGCTACAACCAGCCAGGGCCAAAACACATGCTGAAATTACTAATGCTTTTGTTTTCACTTTTCATTCTCCTTTCCCAGATCGTAGTCACACTCTCCCTTTCGGGCAAAAGCAATCAACTGCGCCAGCTCCTCTGCCGGTAAGGACACCCGATCCACCGGCACCTCATTCATGGAACGGATATACCGTTCCATTTTATCCAGAAATAACTCTTTCTCCCTATCCATTCTACTCTCCTTGTTCCGCTCGTATCTTGTCATAAAACTGCGTCAACTGTGTCGTCAGTGGGCCCTTGTACTGGGAAAACTCGTCAAGTATCACAGACCTGAGCATGGCCTTTTGGGCGGGCGTGGCCGTTATGTACCGACTTTCCAACCCCTGCAATTCTTGTATCTTGCCATGCACGTACTCAGGGCTGTGATGGAAAACCAAACTCTGAGTGGCGGCGTACTTGGGGGCGAAATAGTTATACATTGCCCACCCACCATAAGACACGCCGAAAATTATGGAGGCAAAAAGTAGAAGCCCCATTACTGTACTCGATATAGATTTGAACATTTAGTCCTCCCTCTGGACATACAGATTAACAGAAAAGCCTCCGGAACGAAGGTCAAAAGAGCAAATAATGTATCCTGCTTTTTCCAGCCTTTTTCTGATAAGATCCTCCTCAAGCTGATTAATTGGAACATCCCAGCAGTTAATAGTTAATACCCTCTTCCCCTCCCCTTCGACAGACCTTAAGAGGGCTTCGTTAACTTTCTTAAGGAGAAGTGCCTCTCTGTTCTTAAAATCCCTAATTTCTCTCTTCCTGGCTCGTTTCAAGGCAGCACTAGGGGAGATTATCTTCTTTCCCCTGAGCTTACCCACTATCTGCTTCATAAGCTCGGGGTCCAGTAAAAAGGCGCCAAGGATACATACCAAACAAGGCAAGACAACAAACCATACCCAGATCATTTGGAATACCCCCCTATTTAGTCATCCCCAACAAATGATGTGCAAAGGCCAAAGACGGGTCGAAAAGAGAAACCCAGGTCCATGGGTCTATTAGATCGAAGAGGCCGGCCAACCCCGTGAACAGGGAAACGGCAAACAATAGGCTTAATAGAACCACCTGCCTTTCATAAGCCATATCATTTAAGCTATACTCGACCTCCCCCTTCCGTAACTTCCTCCACGGAATCCGTGCAAAATACAGACAAGCCCCCGCCAGGGCTAGAAGAACCACCCCATACACTATGGAGGTTACTCCCCTCACCACTTGAACAGATTCCCCGACCTCCCATCCCTTATGGGCCATTGGGGTGAGCTGTGTTATAATGCTAGTTATATCCTTGATGTCCATGCTGTCTCCTTAGAAAATTGTTTGTAAAGATGAATGGGGTCGAGGGGTGAAACCCCTCAAAATGACCACCTGATCCAGAAAAAGAGGGCTACACAGGTAAGCCAATAGTGGCGAACCCTTAGCATCATCACAATTATCTAGCATAATGGCCACCTAAATTGGTTCCCTCTTTAATTACAGAAGAATAATCCCGAGGGGTGAAACCCCTCCTAACCTGCTGCCTGGTCCGTGGAGGGAGTGCTGCCGTTCCCTAAAGGTGGCCGGCACATCTCCCCTCCACGGCATAGCCTCAGGATCTTCTAGTAATCTTCCCCTCTAGGCGCCGTAAATCTCCGGTAAACGGCCTGCGCCTCCCAACTTGTCTTGGCAAGCACCAGGAGGGACAATGGCTCTGTGTTCGGGAGGCCCATCATGTCATCCATAACTGGAACACAATACCCGTTGTTTGCCTTATACACGTCAGGCAACACCCCGGTGAACTCAGGCGGTGTAACGGTGACATCCAGAATGCGGAAAGAGGCATTCTGAGCCATGGCCCCCTTTATCTCAGGTTCTCCTGGCACTTGCCAGGCCTCTCCAGGGAATCGTGTTGCCGAGCATTCCTTCTTATCATGGAAGAAATGGATAACTCCCCCGGCCACAGCCGGCATTTTCTCCACGGTCTTAAGATACTCTTTAAAGACGGCGTAGGCAATACGGGCGTTCCTGGCGAAGGGTGAATAATTATTATGGATATCCTGGTAGACATCCACGTCGTAAACCCCGTCATATTCCCCCCCGTCGGTACCCGCCAAAACGGCCTGAAAACGGTGTGCAAAAACCTTCTTGGTGCCCATGGTATACCCTCTTAGTTAAGTAGCTGTGAATATTTCTGCTTCAACTCTTCGCGATGGGCTTCGTGCCACGCAAGTATGCCCCCCACCATCCCTATGAAGCTCCCCCCCTCCAGCTTAGCGAAGGAAGAGAAGCTGCCAAGGTAAGCCGCAAGAGTTGCAGCCAATTTTTGCTGGCGGAAGCTTGTAGTTTCCGGCAGGCGACTCCCTATAACTGCCAACATTGAGCTGGCCACTCCCCGGTTGGTGATGAGTTCAGCCCACGCCTCAGCCTGCTGAAGATCCCCCCCTGACACAGAGAGTGAATTCTCTCCAAGCGCCTCATTACGGATGATGTTTGCGGTCACCATAATGAACTTTTGGTAATCTTCTTTCCTTTCGAGAGAAACCCCCTCGAGAAAAACTGCCACCGCGTGAATGAGGCAATGGATCATTAAGATGAGACGCCCCTCGGCGGTGTTTTCCTGACAACTTATAAGTTCAACAATTTGAGAAAGCCCGGAGTCGTTACTGCTCGTAAAGGCGACCTTACTAATCTCCCCTCCTATCTCCCCAAAGTCGGCTGTCTCCATATCAGGGGGATCCGCAAAAAACACCAACGTTGAAGGTGCTTCCCCATCCTTAATAAATATCTTCTCGAGAATGGAAAGTGCAGATACAGGGTCTTTGAACGTCCCAGCAACAACTCCTGGTATTATCTTAGAAAGTGCCCAAAACGTAAGATCCCCCACTTGCTCTGGACTGGAACCCGTGGTGACCAAGCCACCTTCCAGCATCACATCAAAGAAAGATCCTAGGACAAGTATTAAAATGTCTGGGGTGATAACCTCCCTCATTTCCTCGGAAAGGGTCTCATAGTTAAAGGTGCAAGTTGGGATATTGTCCACCTCACTACTTAGAACCACCCCATCCCTGGTGCTCATTATCATCTCCTCCCACGTCTTGCGGAGGTCCTTGCTGGGATCTACGACCCCCCCGTGGTATGAAAAATATGCAACCAACGAAGTGAGAAGGAACACCGACGCCCTATCGGTTTTGCCCCTGGCATTTTCAATGCCTTTCATTATTGGCTTGAGCGCCCCAAGACAAATTTCAATTTTCCTCTGCTCTTCTAGATCCACCTGTTCCATGCCTCTGCCTCGCTATAAAAGAAAATTTGATGCCACAATGTTCTTATACCTTAAATAGGCTGCCGTGACCCCCTGGGGAAATTGTAAAATTAACCCGACAAGTTCCCTACGGGGAGCAGAACCATTCAAGGACTTATGCCCACATCATCCCCAATCTTCGCCTCCCAAACTGCCGAGTTACAAGCCCCGGGCGCCTACGTTTTCTGGGCCGCAGTAGTTAAGACGACCCCGGTTCTGGAGTTGGCGACTTCTTACGCCTATCCGGAGATTGTGCTCAACGCGGGGGACCAAGTCACCTTCCTGTTACCGTACGACATCCCTACGGGCCCCCTCCTGGCGTACGTGGACTTCAGTCCAACTTATCCCATACAGACTGGTGGTCAATGGGGCGTCACTTCTGGACAAATGGTGGCGGGCGTCTGGTATAGCCTTCAGTTTGAAGACTCCTATTGGGTATTGGTCAACCCCTCAACGCCAGCTCCCA
>JAJYTP010000004.1 GCA_021792955.1 archaeon
GAAGGAGTTCGTCACCAATACCATGGGCTACCTTGAGCAGTACCACCTCAGGAGCAACTCAGAGGCGGGCTTTGCTGCTGACAAGAAGATGCTGGGATGGGGTGTAGCGCAGAGGAGGGAGGACAGGGTCTACAGTGCGCTGTTCTGCGTCGGACTCTGGCACAACCTATTCAACATGGGTCGCTAGGGAATAATAGCGTCCCACAGCCGTACGCAAAAACCCGCATTGAACCGAAAATTAAAGAACTTGATCCTGGCATTTCACATTAGTAATTTGCTATCAGCATGAACATGCACCACAGGCATTTGACGGCTGACCAGAGAGACATCGTTGCAGCAACTCTGGATGACGTTTAGATAGTTCAATTATAAGCCTTCTGAATATAAGTTTGCCATCTTTTCGAGAACCATCTTTCAATATGTGATAGTGGATCTGCCCAAGTTTGTGTTCCTCTTCTATAAGTTCGTAAAGAACCAATGACCTAAACCTCCAAACTTTACTGTATCGGTATTAACTTTATTATACTTAATGTAATTAACTTGTAAAAATCCAAATATTCAGCCCTACCATTTCATCGCCTTACCCCTTGTCCATAATTCCATGCCGCATAATTGTCGCTTTTCCTCTTTTACATGAAATAAAGATGCCCTTAGAAATGCGAACAGGTTCGCTTTATCATTATACCATGAAATATGACGCCTAATTAGTATTACGAACAGTAAATCAGGGCATTTAGGCATACCCCCCGATTGCCCTTCTTAGCACCGGATAAACTGTGCGCGCCAAGCGTGGGCCAAGGGTAAAGCCGTTCATATTTCCATAAGAAATACGAACATTTTTAAGACACACCCCCGGTCTTTTTTTATCAGCTCGTTTCATGTGCCTAAAAATCGGGGATATTGCACTGATTTAACCGGATTTAGGGGTGTTTTAGGCCATTTTTTGGGATCGGGAATAGGCGCAGGCGGAGCAGGCGAAGCAGGCTTTTCTCTATTTAAGGAACACTTAGGGAGGTCATTTAAACTGGCCTCTTGCGGACTTTGCATTTTATATTATATGAAAGTCATAGTTTCTTTGAAGCTAAAGGTCGACACAACCTATTACGCAGGGCGAAGCATTTATAACAACCTCACGGGGGGCGTCTTTGAGGAGCCGGGCTGCCTTACCGAGCTTGAAAGTATCGTGTGGTTATCAAGAACCAGCCTGGAGCTAGAATTAAGAAACCAACGACTGAGGATTCCCGATATAATGAAGATATACATAAGCCGGGAAGACCTTAATCACTCTAACAAATTGACAGTGCTATATCCTGAGATCGGCGTAAAACCACTTGGCCCCCTTCCCGATAATATCATCGAATACATAGAGAACCCACAGAACCCTACACCCAAATCCAATCAAGTAATGAACGACTGGCGACTTAGAAAGTGGTTCGAGACCAAGGACCCGACCTATCTTGGCCTGCCGGCCCCAATCGATTATAACACGATGTTTAACATAAAGGAAGTTGACTGGTCGCACTTTAAAGGGATTTAACCGCCCTACTCTAGGGGCGCACCCCTTAGAGAGGGTGTTTTAGCTTAAGACATCAGGGTGTTTGGGAAGGAAAGAAAGCTAAAGGACGGGGCTGGGGCGGTTATACCTGAGCGGGGATAACTAAGGATCCTGGTGTTCAAGTGGGACTCTGTCGCGAATATTGAACCGCCATTTATCAAGGGCTTCAATTCTCATTTGAATATCTTTAATATATGGTAGCATAGCGGCATATAGTCTTTGGACCTCATGATCTTCTGGGAATAGTTGTTTCAGTTGATCTGCATCGGCCATTATATCCTTTAATTTTATAACAAGTTCCTCTATATTGGGAGTCCATACACCCTCATAAGGGCGGAATGGTTTTGTAATCTTTTGAATAAAGGGTTCTGGTTCCTTTCTGTATTTCTCTAATGAATTTACTGAATCTGGAAATAGCATACCAATTAGTGGCCATAGAAGTGTCTCGAAAGGCTTAATACCTTGTTCTAATAAATCATTAGTCACCCCTATTAGTGTAAAATACACGAGAAAGAGCTTATCACCATTAATATCCTTAGGTACTGCCTTGATACTGTCTATATATTTCCACGCGTCTTTGTTTGCTTTCAGTGCCAAACGATCTGAATCTATTAGGGAGTAAGATATTTTCATCAGGTAAGCTTTAAGTAGTCCGTCGTGAATTAACCGCTCTGCTTGCGCGCCGCTTATTATTCTATCAAAATATTCAACCAAACTTATGCCCATTTTTTGAGCTTCATTTCGAGCCCTATTGGCGGACTCTTCGGAAATATTAATAGATGCATATCCTTCTTTTGGCAATTGTCTTATTTAGTACGTACCTGAGTAACCTTTATATATTTTTGGTACGTACCTACGCACCATGGCAAAGCCAGGATATAGGAGTACAGTTATTCGAGAAGAAGTTTACACCAAAGTAGCTAACCTTGTTAAATCGCCTAAGAATATAACGAGTGTATCCGATTTTATCGAAGTGGCCGTTCTTGAGAAGCTTGCGCGCGACGAAATCAGTGGCAAAACTCAGTGTAATGCCGCACCACCAGCCGCGGAAGAAAAGGAGGTTCAAAAAACATGACAGAAAAAGGAGTAAGGGCCGCTTTGCCAGGCGGCCCAGGCACAAAGGACCTGACATATAAAAGCGGAATTCTACTTCAACCCAATTCAGCTGCTCGTCTGCTTTATGAAAGCGGCGTAAATGTGTTTCCACTGATCCCCCACACAAAACGGCCAGCCATTACATGGGAGCCTTTCCAGAATCGCAAGATCACCGAGGCCGAATTTGAAAAATTCTTCCCTTCAGGAAGTAACACAAATTACGCCGTCATATGCGGCCAGATCTCAGGGGGGCTTGTGATTCAGGACTTTGAAACGATGGAAGACTTTGTCGCGTTTTATCCAAGCTGGCAGAACCTAGGAAAGGAAACGCTTCTGGTAAAAACCCCACACGGAGGCGTTCACGTATACTGGCGTTCACTTGAAGGAGAAGGGCGCCACACGAGAATATTCGGCCAGGACCATCCAATGGATTTTCTAGGCGCCGGTGGGTATGCCCTGGGGCCAGGAGCCGAAATAGATCATTCACTTTGTGATAGGACCAAGTGCCACCTGACAGGAATAACTCGCTATGAAGTGATAGGTGAAGTATGGACTATCGCCGATGCCGGGGCCGGGTTGTTTGAAGCTACACTGAGCAGGGGAAGAGCCCTAGGGTGGAAGGCGATAAAGAGGGGGCCTTCAATGAAAGAAATCATTAAGGGAGGGATTGCTGCGGGCCAACGAAATGAAACAGGATTTAAATACACTCGCTATCTTCTCTTTACGGTCAGGCTGCCCCTCGAAACGGCATGGTTCGAGCTTAGGCGATGGAACGCCAGCAATAAGCCGCCGCTCGACGAAAGGGAGCTTAGGACTATTTTCGAAAGCGCACAGCATTATACGCGAAAGCCACAGCTTACGCCGATCGGAGGTCTCTTGAAATGAGCAACCTGCCTGACAAAATAAGCATTTCGGGGGGAATTATTCTCCTACCAGAGAACAGACACGTCTTTATTGAACCTCTAGGCGAACAGGGAGGTGAAATCAATTACCTGCTTTACGACTGCGCTAAACAGAGGGGAGAACGCGTAAAGGTTATGATAGTGAATGATGAAAAGAAGCCTACTGAATATTTTCTCAAGTCAGCGGATGGGGAGCTCGCATTTCAATTCGAAGGAAGGCCGATCACTGAACCCAACTCACTTCTTAGGGATGTGCTGCATATTCCCGATATCCCGACTGTGGATGACTGGATAGCCGGGAAGATTTCAATCCCTTCCAACGAGCAGCTTTGGAACCTCCACAAGAATTATTATCGGGCATTCGGCGATTATGAGGAAGCATGGCACCCTACCCTCCTTGCCCTCGGTGATTTTCAGACAGCACTCATTCCTTTACTTAACAGCGTTTTTAACACCACGATTGATGGCGACTTTGGCGCTGGCAAGACAACTATACTTAGCGCACAGTCGGAGGCTTCCTACCATGGAATCTTTGCGGATTCGGTTTCACCGGCCTTTAGGGCCCGCTTTGTAGGGCGCTATAATGCCCCGCTATTTCAGGATGAGATTGATAAAACGCAGGATGATGAAGGCCTCGGCCTGGCCCTTGCCCGGACGGCTTACCGGCGCGGCGCCTTTTATGCCCGATGGAATCCTGACAAGAATGAACCGGATATCACTTCCCACTTCGGACCCATGACCTATACATTACATGAAATTCCTGACGATAACGCCTTCCTTTCGCGCTCGCTTGCTAAGATCACCGTCTCCGCGTCCGGTAATTTCAGGCTACCAGTTATAAACAATTTGCGGCAGACTGTTTCGCACAAGATAGCATCCTTATTATTCTTCTGGCGCTTCGGGGCTATCGATAAGGCATTACACGATGGGCTTAGTCTCAGGCACGAAGATATCCCACTTGACGAATTCATGAAAAGCAATTTCGATCCAGCTGCAGAGAGGGAAAATCTCTTCAACCTTGCCACTGAGAAACTCACTGAAAGGGAGAAACACTTTCTAACGCTCACGAAAGGGCGAGTAGGGGAACTCCTTTATGTTGCCCTATTCGTTGAACGGGTTCTGGGCATCGATATTATTGATGATCTCATATCAACCGTTAACGCCAAAATTGATGAAGACTGGCTGCCTCCAGATGAAGTATATGTCAAATTTGTCGAGTTGTTGGCAGATCAGCAGGTAGGCACACCATTCGAACTTCGCGTTATTACACTTGATCTCCAGAACTGGTGCAAAGAAACTGGACGAAAGGCTCCCCAAACTAACACCATTTCAACATGGATTAGAGATCTTGGTTTCAGGATAAAAAATGGAACGAGGCAGCGGAGAGGAGGTAAAATATGGCTTACAATTACCGAAGGCATCAAAACCAGGCTGGAAAATAAGGAACCGGCCAAGGAAATAACCAGCTCTGATCTCGAGCAATCACAACTCCAGCAGGACAATCAGGACAATCAGGACAATAAACAGGTTCTAGGGGGGGAGGTTAATGACCAACTGAGCCACCCCCCCTCCGGAAATGGCAAAGATTATCCTGATTATCCTGATTATCCTGCTAAACCATCAGAACCGGAACAGGAGGCCACAGATCAGGAGCAGGCCTCAGTAAATAAAAGCGGTAAATCGTTCAAGTGTGGCAGGTGCGACTTTGAAACCAGCAACAAGCTAGAGTTCCTCGAACATGTAAAGCAACACGAGGCGAGTGAAGCATGAAAGACAAGCCCACGGTGGAATGCCAAGTGTGCGGCTGCGGCCCTTGGAGCCTGAATGAGCAGGGGGAGAACATCATGGAACAGCACGCCCTGCTTACCGGCCACGAGAACTATGTGGTATCTGACGGCGGCTGGATTCACATACCAGCCCCACCCTTTCATGTCATCTGCTCATGCGGGTTCGAAACATGGGACCGGCCGGCGTGGGAAAGGCACATTCGGGACGCCGGATATCAGCATGGGTTCAGGCGAATTACCCCCAAGGGGGAAAAGGTGGTCCAGCCATGACCAGTTATCAGCTCCGAATCGTAAAGAGGGAGTGGGATCCGGCGAGGAAGGCAAAGGCCTCTCATTCATTAATCACAAAGCCGCTCTCTGAGGCGCAGGCCAGGCAGCTGGTCGAACTGCTCAAGTCATCAGAGTTGTTCAAGTCCGCAGCGCTTATTGAAGCGGAAGTCAAGGAGGGCCGGATGGCATGATCACCGAACACTTATTACGTCAACGGGACACAAACAGCCAAGGGAAGGCGCCTGTCCAGCACGCCGTGTTTCGCTGGCTCTGGAGGCACCCGAACGCGACGGAAAAGGAATGCGCGGAAGCGCTCCATATATCACATACAGCCGTGCGGGTCGCCATGTTCAAGATCAGGAAATACAGGAAGGTTGACCGGCTCTGCCCCGAGTGTTTCACTGAGTCCCTGAGCGGGCTGGTTTGCACCCACTGCGGGGCCGACTTTACATCCGAGAGCCAGGGCATCTCCCTTCCAGAATTCTCCAGCCAGTCGCCCATACATTCAATCCAGCCGCATGGGGGGCTCGGCTCGGTCACTGACTACAGAGCCCTGAAGCCTAAATACGGGGCGCTAAACATAGCCCACCTGGTCGATGACAAGGCGGACGCCATGATCGAGAAGGCGAGATCTCTGCTATGGCAGGAGCTGAAGTCATACATGCTTCCGGACGCCGAGGTCGAAGCGGCCACGAGGATGCTGCTTAAGGAGATCGCCGACTTCAGGATTAAGTATCCCGGGCTGCTCAGGTCACAGGGCCTGGCTGCCGAAATGGTAAACGTGGTCCTCGCCCGCATAAGGCTGCAACATCCGAATGTTAAGCCGTTAACTGTAAGCTTTGGTGATGACAAGTGATAGCTGCTAAGAAACCGCTTTTAGATGATATGGAAGCCAAAGCCGGTGAGGGCCAGGTGGTCCTTACGAAACAGGAGGTTCAGGAGCTCATCAATTTATTGAAGGAAATCAGGGCCGCCCTTTAGGCCACCTTATCTTCAAGGTATTTCAGGACCTTATCGAGCTTCTGTTTCAATTCCTCAAGTTCTACTGACGACCTGGCTAAATCCCTTGCCCCGAGCGGCACCCCGCACCTGCCGCAGAACCTCTGACCTGGTGAATTGTCGAACCCGCACCGCGGACACTTCACTGGAACGAAAACCGGCGCAGGTGGCTTGATCTCCCTCCCCCTGTAGATGGCTGCCAGCTTGGCGTCCAGGTCGGCACCCGAAAGGTGCACGTATGTCCCTGCCATTTCTGAGCCGCCGGTCCATCCATACTTGATCTTTAGTTCGCTTTCCGTAAGGTGCTGTGCATCCCTCGTGGCAGCGCTGTGCCTGAACAGGTGGGGGTAGATCCTCTTTGTTATCCCGGCTTTCCTTGCGGCTCCCTTTAGCATGAGGACGGTCCTCTGGTATGTCATGGGCTTCATGTTATCCTGATAATTTGTCGCCAGGTTAGGCCATAACGGGCCATCAGGGGCTCCCTTTGGGGCTTCCTCAAGCCACCTTGAGAGCAGTGGGGCGCTGGAGATAAGCCTGACCGTCCTTTCACCGGTCTTGCCCCTTACCCTGAGCCTTGCGCCCAGCTCATCAAAGGCCAGATCTGACAGCCTGGCCGTCAGCAGCTCTCCTATCCTGAAGCCCCCTTCATAGGCCACAGCTATGAAAGCCTTATCACGGGACCTCTTAGCTGCCCCGATCATACCTGCCGCCTCGTCTGCCGTAAGGATATCCGGCTGCTTCATTTCGTTCCGTTTCAGGTTCTCCTTTATCCAGCTCACCTCAGGCGGGAACGGGATATCTGTATCGGTGGACCCGTTCCGCAGCCATTTATAGAACCGCTTCAATTCCCCCCTGAAATCCAACCGCGTATGAGCTGTATATCCGCTTGAGTTGAGCCAGCTCATAAGGGCCTCCAGGTCCTTCCTTTCGGCCTGCACAAAGTCACACTTCATCTGCCTCCTGAGGACCATAAGGTTGAAGACATACTTCGCAACCCTGCCATCCGAAAGCCCCCTGGCCTTCAGGTGGGCTACAAACCCCCTGATCAGGGCCTTGTCATTATCGGGAATGGCCTTATCCCGTGCAAGGCCAGCATAGGCATACTTCAAAGCCTTATCATAATGGTGGATATCCATATTATCTAAAAGCACGATTTGAACCCCGAGTCAGGGATGCGGCAGCCGGGATTTGAACCCGGGATTACCAGCGTGGCAGGCTGATGTCCTAGACCAAACTAGACGACTGCCGCTTAGAGGAACCCATAAAGCTGGGTTTATTTAAACATTAGATATTTAGTCAGCCTCGGATTTATCGTGATCATAGGGTTGTGGTTTAACTTGCAAGTCTATTTGTAATTTTTATCATAATAAAGGAGGGTCGTTGCTAACTGCAAGTTATATCGTACCCCCATGTCGAATTATCTGGCACCCCCACCCGGAAAAAGGTTAATAGCTATGCTGGATTAAGGCTGTCTAAATGGTAACAACCCTTTTCATTTGCGAGGGAGGTCTTGCGCTTATCGATGATCAGGACAACCCTATTTTTGCAATAAAATTTAAGGATTTTAATGAGTATAGCCGTCTTTTGTCCGCCTCTAATGTAGAAGAACTAGATCGTGTTCTTGAATATGCGACGCAAAACCAGCTGGGTACCTTGGTCAATCCTTGGATCGAGATACAACCGTTATTGCAAGCGTCTTACCCCGATGTTCATTTAGATACTGAAAGAAGAGGTAAATTTGAATTAGCCAAACCTGAATTGATGGTCTCGTTCGGTCTGGCCTATGACATAGAATCGGCGCAAAATTTGATAAGGGATTACGCTATATACAGGAGTAATCTGAGGATTAAGGAAGAATCGGCGCGGCCTGACCTTCAGGCTATCGAATGCGTACAGGCGCTCGATGAAATGGATAAGACGTTTAACCTGTTATATATGAGGGTTAGGGAGTGGTATGGCCTTCATTTTCCAGAATTGGATCAGTTCATAGATGATCCAAAGTCATTTACCACCTTTGTCAATACATTTAAGGATAGAAGGGACATAGACGAAGATCAGTTAAAGGACTATGGCTTTTCCAAACAGAAGATGGAAGCGTTGATGGAAATAGCCACCAAATCCCGGGGAACAGAATTACGTGAAGAAGATACGGAATTGGTCCATGGGATTTCAACGCTGGCTTTGGATTCATATAAATTAAGGGATAGGCTATCCAAGCATCTAGAGGAAAATATGAAAACCATAGCGCCAAACGTGTCCGAGCTGCTGGGTCCAGTGATAGGGGCTAGGATAATGGCTAAGGCCGGTAGCCTAGAAAGGCTTGCAAGGCTTCCATCAAGCACTATACAGATACTGGGTGCAGAAAAGGCCCTGTACAGGGCGATAAAGAGCGGCGGGAGGCCACCTAAACACGGGCTAATCTTCCAACACAAGCTGGTCCACGACGCCCCTAAATGGCAAAGAGGCAAGATGGCCAGAGCGCTCGCCAGCAAAGTAGCATTGGGTGCTAGAATAGACTACTTCAGTAGACGCCTGGATAAAAGGTTGATGGAAGACCTAGAGAAGAAGGTTGAAATCATAAAGAAAAAATACGATAGGCCGAGGACCAAGGAAGGCCATGGCAAACATAAGGATAAGGGAAGACGCTGGCGTAGATAACTTATACTGGGTTAATTTGGACGGCAGGAACCTGCCTGCTACAAGGAATCTAACTCCCGGCATATCATATTATCAAGAGCGGTTATTACATAAGGGTAAAATTGAAGTCAGGCTCTGGGATCCATATAGGAGCAAATTGGCCGCCGTGCTCATGAAAGGATATAGAGAATTACCAATAATGAGCGGCAGTAAGGTTCTTTACCTCGGTGCATCAACTGGCACAACCGTCAGCCATGTTTCCGATCTTGTTGATAAAACTGGGCTTGTATTTGCGGTAGAAGTAGCGCCCAGGGTGGCTAGGGAGCTGGTCATGAATCTAGTGGCCAAGCGGAAGAACATCGTGCCCATCATAGCTGATGCCAGATATCCGCACCTATATGGTGCAGTATTTAAGCCCATAGACCTCATATATGCGGATATAGCTCAAGCCGATCAGACGGAAATAGCGTTGATAAATTCTGATATGTTCCTAGACAAAGGTGGATATCTTTTTCTAGTTATCAAGGCAAGGAGCATTCATCCATTGAAACCGATTTCCACCATAATAGAGGAAGAGGTAATCAAGGTCAGGAACCGGGGTTTCGATATAATTCATGTATTCGATATGATGCCATTTGATAGGGATCATGGCTTTATCGTAGCTCGTAAGATACGCTAATCCACCCGTAATGATGACGCCGGAGGAGCTATACCAGCCAGCCTTACATCTACCTTAATGCCGAGGCCGTCGTACACCTCCTCAATTGCTCGTTTGAAATCCGGGGATGTGCCATAGGCCAGGACAGAGGGACCGGCCCCACTTATGCACACACCAAGGGCTCCACCCTTCAAAAGGCCCGCCTTTATTTCTGAATAGTAGGGTATCAGACCGGCCTTATATCTCGCTAATTCAACTGGTGTTTCAAGCGAGAGCGCCTTGGCAAGCGATATATAATCTTCAGTAAGTATAGCGTTGATCATGCTCAACAGAGCCGCCTTTTCTGCTATGGATTGCCGTAACGACAGTTCGTTTGGAAGGACCTGACGGGCGGCCTTTGTTTTCTTGTCCGTAGGACCCTTCGGGGGTATGGCGATGTAGAACCCTGGGAACCCGCGCGGCTTCAGTGAAAATGCTTTAAAGGGATCGGTGGACGTAATAAAAGCAAAGCCTCCTAAAAGGCTTGCCGCTACGTTATCAGCGTGTGCGGTTCCAGCTGCCGCCGCCCCCTCGCTCTTGGCCGCTATATCCACCAGTTCTACTGGGTCCAGCGGTCTACCGAATACCTCATTTATTGCGTATGATGCGGCAGCCGCCGACGCACCGCTGGAGCCCAGGCCTAGGCCGGTTGGAACTCCCTTCTTTAATCGGATGACGACTGACGCCTCCCTGCCTATCCTTTGGAGGAAAAATTTTACCGCAGCGCTGGCTGTGTTGGGTGCGCTGATATCCCTTCCGTCCATTTCAAGTTTTACCGAATTTCCTTTTCTGACTTCAATTTCTACTTCATCGAAAAATGTATCGAGGGCTACACCCACAACGTCGAAGCCAGCGCCCAAGTTTGCTGAACTGCAATAGGCCTTCGCCTTCACTAAACCTGTGCTGATCATGTGTCTAACAGCCACTATTTGACTTTATAAAGTATTGACTTCTAGTCCTATACCTCGGGGGCCAACTAACCGCTGTATTAGGACGGCATCGATGACTGTTAAGCTAGTGGTGGCATAAGTTTTTAAATCGAGGTACAAAACCTCTGTTCGAGGCATAGTCTAATTTGAAGTTTCCCATTTGTCAATTTGATGCACGAGTGGGGGTTTTGTGCCCTAAATGTGAAGCGAGGTTACGCTCGGGCGAGATAACCAAGACGGACGTCGATATTTCTTTCATGCTATCCAAGCTGGCAGCCAAAAATCCCATGCTTGATAAGCTTACATTGAAAAGAGCTTATGAAGTCGATGGTGATTATGTGCTACTTTTTGAACAGGGGGAGGCCCAAGCCGTACTTGAGAATAGGAACCTGATGAATGAGTTGAGGGGGTTGGGAAAACCGGTATGGGTGAGCGAGGTATCCTCCGATGAAAGGAAGTTCATTGAGGGCCTTATCCATCCAATAAGGATCATGGCCATAAATCAGGTCTGGCTTCCGGATGGCTCTCGCCAGATCAAGGCTATAATAGCAGGCTCCTACACAAGCTCTTTTCCGATAGACCTAGAAAAGGTAAAAAGGATAGCCAGCGCAATAAAGGGGTATGACCTCGTTTTCAAATTTGAAAAGGAAAGAAAATGACTTGAGGACCGCATATTCCAAGGATATTGACGGAAAGGTCGAGGGTAGACCGCTGCTATTAGCGGGATGGATAGAGGATATCCGAAACCTCGGTTCTATAGTCTTTCTTATTGTAAGGGATAACTATGGGCCATTTCAGGCCGTGGTCAAGGGCGATCTTGCCAAGGAAGCCCTCGCACTCCCAAGGCAAAGTTACATTTCAATAGGCGGAATAGTAAAGCCCAGTAGTGGAAGCAAGACGTTTGATTTTGAACTTATAACCGACAGGATCACGGTTCTGAACAGGGCTGACAGTTCTTTGCCGTTGGATGCAACGGGCCGGGTTAAGGCCGATATGACTACCATGATAAACAATAGGCCCTTAGCGCTGAGGATCCCACATGAAAAGGATGTTATTGTAGGGAAGTCCTACCTTTTGAAGGCGGCAAGGGCGCACCTACTTTCAAAGGGCTTCCTAGAAGTGGATACGCCGAAGATCATATCTACGTCATCTGAAGGGGGGGCCGACCTTTTTAAGGTGGATTATTTTGGCACTCCAGCGTTTCTAGCGCAAAGCCCCCAGCTCTACAAGGAAGAGCTGGTGCTCGGCCTGGATCATGTATTTGAAATAGCCCATTATTTCAGGGCGGAAAAGTCTAACACGGTAAGGCACCTGAGCGAATTTCTGAGCATGGATATGGAGGCGGCGCTTTATACAAAGGAGGATGCCATGGCCCTGTTAGAGGAGATCGTAAGGAAGATTTACGAAGAGATATCTGGCCGTGGCCTAGCCGCAATCCGGATAGACGAAGAAGCAGAATTTCCCCGGTATTCGTACACAGAGCTGATTGAGTTTTTGAAGTCAAGGGGCTATGAAATAAAGATCGGGGACGACCTTACCACTGAACACCTTAGGGAATTCGGCAAGGAGCAGGACGGGTTCTATTTTATAGTTAACTGGCCATTATCGATCAAACCCTTCTATACTATGCCTTCTCCCCAGGATAAATTGTTCAGCGAATCGTTCGACCTGATGCATAAAGATGTGGAAATAGCGTCTGGCGGCCAGAGAATACATGATAAAAACATGCTCAAGCAGAGGATAATCGAGTGTGGACTGAATCCCAACGATTTTGAGCAACATCTGAGGGTATTTGGATGGGGGATGCCGCCTCATTCCGGATGGGGAGTCGGCGTAGATAGGCTGCTGATGAGATTAATGGGAAAGGAAAATATAAGGGATGTAGTGCTATATCCACGCGATGCAAAGAGGCTGGTGCCTTAGTCCAGCTGAACTTAAATATAACCGGCGCGACGCTCCCCGTGATGATGCGGCACAGGGTTGCTGACGTGACGAGTTGGAGATCCCGCGGTAGCTCAGCTTGGTAGAGCTTCCGGCTGTAGAGGTGGGCTATGGCTCGCTTTGTCAGCCTATCAAGCGCACAGAAACCGGATTGTCGCAGGTTCAAGTCCTGCCCGCGGGACCACTTATACTGATATCTGGCTGCGCTGAACTGGTGGTGATTGTCAAGCTCATAAGGTCTCGTGCTCCATTAACCCTTTTGAAAGACCTTCTAGCCTCCCTTACAAGTCCGTCTATCCTCCTGTACCTTTCGCTGAAGTGATATAGGATCAGATGACCTACATTGGCGGCGTCAGCCAAAACTCCAGCCTCCTCTGCCGTAGAATGAAAGGATTCAACTGCCTTATCGCTTTGCTCCTGAGAAAAAGTCGATTCATATATCAAGAGGTCGGCACCATGGAAGAACCTGACCAGGCTGGCCGTTGGCCTCGTATCACCGGATATGCCCACCCTGAGGCCCTTCACCGGGGTGTCAACTATCCCCCCTGGCTCGATGACCCTAGCTCCAACAGAAACGCTCTTCCCGTGCTGTAGTTCACCCCATAGCGGCCCCTTTGGGACGCCCATCCTGATGGCCTCTTCTGGATGAAATCTCCCCGGCCTGTCATCCTCCACAAACATGTAGGAGTAACTGGGAACACTGTGAAGCGATCTCCTAGCTAATACACGAAAATTATCGCCCCGATATACTTCTCCATTCCTAGTAGTTGATATGGTTAGAGCGTATTTGAGCGTGGAATGCAGGCTTTTATTGACCCCATCGATAAATGAAGCTGTACCTGGCGGCCCAAATATGGCCAGCCCGTTGAGCCGGTTCAGAAGGTCCATCGAATTTAGCAGGCCGGGAAGGCCAAGCACATGGTCACCGTGCAGATGGGTCAGGAATATGGCCCGTAGCTTCATTATGTTCAGGCCGGCGATGGCCATCTGCCTCTGGGTGCCCTCCCCACAGTCGAACATGTAAAGTTCACCATTGGTATTAAGCACAACGGATGGCGCGCCGCGTAACTTGTTGGGATGCGCCGAACCTGTTCCCATGAAATAGACGGTTATCTTCCCCATTGAATATGTATCAGGAACTCATCATTATATAGTTAAGCCACCCCTCCAGCATACCCAGTGGGAGTTCGTGCTCACCATCCTCGTCTACACTTCTGTATGAGTTGAATATTACATCAGCGCCTGCAACGTTTCCGCTAATTTTCACTGAACCCGAAGATCCAAGCCTATCGAGGGCGCTTGACATGTGCGAGTTGAAGGTAACCGTAACGATATCGCCCTTTACCTCGTATGATAAGGAATCTGCATTACTGTCCAGGAATCTTTTAAAAATGGAGTAGTTCAGTTTGAAGTTCAACTGAACTCATATTCAAGTTCCCTGAGAGTTTCTGAATTGAGCGGTGTTACGCTTTTGCTTGCCCATCTTCCATCCCCTATCTGTTCCTTGAGCATTTCCTGAAATGATGGTTTAGTTTCATCTCTGTAGAAGATTCCCAATGGGAGCCTTTCCTCGTCCTTAGCTGCCTTCATAGCAGCATAGAAATCGGCGGGGTTATGCCCTTTGTCCTCCAGTTTATACATCAGCTTTCTCACTTCATCATATATATCATACCATGTAACACATGGGCTCAGCACATCCACCAATGCGAACCCCCTATGCTTTATCGCCTCCTGAATCAACATGGACAGATGTTTTGGCTGCCCTGAAAATCCCCTTGCTACGAACGTGGCACCATCACCGATCAGCGCAGCGAGCGGGTTCAGCGGGTAAATTATGCTTCCGGAGGGTGATGTCTTGGTGACCTGTTTTAACCGAGATGTGGGGGAGAGCTGTCCAGTAGTGAGGCCGTAAATTTCGTTGTTCATGACTATAACCTTGATATCATCATTTCTCCTGGCAGCGTGTATCATGTGGTTGAAGCCTATGCCGTATTCATCTCCATCTCCAGCTGTGACCAGGACGGTGAGGTTGGGGTTTGCATCCTTCATACCTATTGCTACCGGAATGGGCCTGCCGTGCAGGCCGTGAAAGCCATAGGTCCTTATAAATCCAGGGAAATTGCTTGAACAGCCTATGCCACTGGATATAACTACATTGTGTGGCGGAATATTAAGTGTTGCCAGGGCGTCCTTTACCGCGGCTAATACGCCAAAGTCACCACAGCCGGGGCACCAGTCGGGCCTTGTATCGCTTTCGTAGGCCTTAATGGACATGACTTTCTACCTCCTTCACCATGATGTTACGAACCATCCGCTCGACCTCCACCGGATATATTGGTTCGCCGTTGTATTTTAGCAGCGCGTCCTTGATGTCTATTCCGGTCTCCTTCCTCAGCAACCCGCCGAACTGAGAAGTATAGTTAGCCTCCACTATCATAAGCCTTTCGGCAGATTTTAGAAGCGGTACTACTGCCTGTGTATTTAATGGATATATATCGGAGAACTCCAGCGCATTTATCTTCAGGCCGCTTGAATTCATAACTTCCATAGCCTCTCTTACCGGGTTAGCTGAACTTCCCCAGCTTACAATGGTAAGGTCAGCCTTGGTCTGACCAACGAGTTCCGGCGCTTTCATCTCAGCCTTTAACTGTTCCATTTTTTTCATCCTCTTTTCCTGCATCTTCTCTCTCATAAGCACCGATTCCTTGAGGCCGGCCAGCACATCACTTAGGTCGTGCCCCCATTCATCGTGTTCATCGGTCTTCGCTACATACATCATATCCGGTGTCCCTGGTAATGACCTAGGAGATATGTTATCGGGAGTCAGCTGGTACCTCCTGAACCACGTGCCATTATGAAGCTCCTTATCTGTGCCGTCAGAATTAAGAAGCTTTCCCCTGTTTATGTCGACTGGCTTGAAATCATGGTCTATGGTCATGTATCCACCATCAGCTATCTGAAAATCCAACAACACCATCACCGGTATCTGGTACCTTTCCGCGATATCGAACGACCTCACGGCTATGTCGTATGCGTCTGGAGCGTTCCTTGGAGCAAATATTGCCCTGGGAAAGTCATCCTGAGAGATGCCCAGCATCATGTTGAGGTCACCCTGTGAAGTCTTTGTTGGCAGCCCAGTGCTTGGACCAGTGCGCATTACATTTACTACAACAACCGGTGTTTCGGTCATGGCAGCCTCCCCTACGGCCTCCTGCATCAGAGCGAATCCACCGCCACTCGTAGCGCACATCGCCCTAGCCCCAGCGTGTGCAGCGCCTATGGTGGCATTCATGACGGATATTTCATCCTCCCCCAAGAAAACCGTTATTCCGAGCTTCTTTGCATGGGCGGTCATCCAGTGCACTATAGGACTGGCTGGCGACATGGGATAAGCGGCGTAGAACCTGCACCCGGCAGCCACCGCTCCTATTGAAAATGTGTAATTGGCGTGTAAGAATGGAAGCCTTTTATCGGAATATTTTAAGGCCTTCCTGACGCCTGCCTGCACCCCGAATCCATATCCCTCCTTTGCAGCTTCTACGTTCTTTTTCGCAATTTCAGGTTTTTTGGCGAACTGTGACGTTATAGTTTCTTCAACCACATCAAAGCCCAGCCCTATCAGGGCCGCCACTTCAGCTACGGCGACCGTGTTTTTCATTATGGGGTATTTATCATACTTCAGGGCCGTAGCAAGGAACGGCGACTTAATCTGAGATATATCCGCCCCCAGATCTCGTGCAGTTACAGCTGATGGATCATAGATTATGGTTCCTCCCTTGTTAACTGAAGAATAATGCTCATCGTACGCTAGCTGGGTGAAAGGTAACAGATAATCCACCCCGTACCCCATGCTGTAGACCGGGTGAGTACCAGCATGCACGTGGAACCATACATGGCCGCCCCTGATCGCGGACTGATTGCCATTAAATGTGGATATGTATGTACCACTTCTGGAAAGCAATTTGGCTAAAATTTCACCTGCGCTCTGAATACCGTCGCCCGCAGCTGCCCCCAACCTTATTGTAATGTCCTTAACTTCTTGCATAAGGATGAGCCATTTATGTCATTAATATATTTTTATTAGACTTTTAATGTTGAGGCCCGTGGAATCGGAAAACAAATAAAATTGCTGCTCCAATCTTTTATACCGGCATTCCAAATTGATGGTATGAAGGTTAAACTGCTCGCCTTGGACGTGGATGGAACGATCACCGATGAAGATAACTCCGTAGACCTAGATGCGGTGTTCACCATAAAAAACGTCACAAAAATGGGCCTTAGGCCGATCTTCATAACCGGCAGGAGCCTCTGGGAAGCTTACTCCTTAACGGCCTTTATTGGATTAGAAAGGATAGGCGCCGCAGAGAACGGCGGCGTTATATTCTACAGGTCTCCACATAACGTGCTCCTGCTGGGCGACCTTGCAGAGCCTACTAGGGCTCTGGAGGCCCTGTCCAAGGAGCTTGATATCACCATAAGAAATACGATGCCGAGATTTACGGAGATAACGCTGGAACGTCCTGTCGATATCAACCTAGCCAATGAGATACTGGAGAAAAACGGCATAAGGGCGAGGGCGCTTGATAGTGGCTATGCGGTGCACCTGGTTAATGACACGGTAAACAAGGGGATCGCGTTAGAACGCATCATGAAATTGTTACAAGTTAGCAGGAATGAAACTGCAAGCATTGGGGACAGCGTGATAGACATTCCAATGTTCAAGGCATCTTCAATATCCTTTGCCGTTTCTAACTCCTCAGAATACGTAAAGAAGGAGGCCTCATACGTCACCAGTGGGAGGTCGGGCAAGGGAGTGGTGGAGGCCATATCGAAGTTGTTGGCATATGAGTGAGTCCTCCGTTTAGTTTAAAAATAGCCAGCGGCCCACCAATTATGATAAATGGTGACCTTCCTTAGGCTTTATAACGATATATCAAAGGCCATTGCGGATAGCCTTAAGGATTTAGGCGTTACTGTAGATTTTTCATTGTTTCAGCCCTCTGATGACGGCCACGGCGACCTGAGCACCAATGTCTATTTTCTGTTATCCAAGTCCGGCAATCGTGATGAAGCATTAGCTGAGAACCTGATTAAGGAGATAAAGCAAAGGGCTGGCCCTATCGTAAGCGTCGAACGTCATTCATCAGGTTACATAAATTTCAGGCTAAATCCATCAGCCCTTGACGAGTTTCTTAATACTGTTATCAGGGAAGCGGGTTTTCCCATGGAACCTATTTCAAGGCAGAGGGTCACCATAGAGCATACCGCCGTTAACCCAAATAAGGCGCTACACGTCGGGCATGCCAGAAATCTAGTGCTGGGCGATGTTATGTACCGCAGTTTAAAGAGGGGGGGCTGGGATGTAGAAGTCCTGAATTACATAGACGATACCGGTGTGCAGATCGCGGATATCATATTGGGGTTCAAAGAGCTGGGGTTCAGCCTAGACCCAGCTGGCAAGAAGTTCGACCACTATTGTGGTGATGATGTATACGTTGGAGTAAATAGGGCATTGGAGTCCGATGAAGGGCTGAGGGGGAAGAGGTCGCTCATATTACGGGAGCTGGAGGATGGCGGGCCGATTTCATCCTTTGCGGCACAATTAGTTAAAAGGATACTCGATGAGGAATTAAAGACCAGCTGGGCGCTAGGCGCTCATTATGACCTGCTTAACTGGGAAAGCCACTTTTTATTGGGTGGATACTGGAGAGACATGTTTGACCTGCTGCTGGAGAAGGGCCTAATAGTCAAGGAAACGAGCGGGAAGTATCAGGGCTGCTGGGTACTAACTGGCGATAACGGCGAAAATAAGGTGCTGGTAAGGAGCGATGGAACTGCCGTCTACACCGCAAAGGACCTTGCATATGCCGGCTGGAAGCTAGGCCTTCTAAATGACCATATGGGCTACGATGTTTACGCCAGACAACCGGATGGCACGAATCTCCTTACCACTACACTGGGCGCATCAAGCGCTAACGCTGGATTCAGGGCTGCTGATGAAACTATAATAGTGATAGGGCAGGAACAGCGACCGATACAGGAGATGATAGCCCACACCATTGAGCGGATCGATAAAAGGAAGAGATATAGGATTTTGGCATATGGGGCGGTCGCGCTGAGCAACGATACCGCTACAAGGATGGGTTTCAAGGTTGAAGGTTCCATAGCCCACATGTCCGGTAGGAGCGGCCTTTACATAAACGTGGATGACCTTCTATCACTGCTTGAGAAGACGGCGCTTGAAGAGGTGGAGAACAGAAACCCCAGCGCGATCGACAAGCCGGAAATAGCCAGGGGGGTAGCGCTCGGGGCTATAAGGTACTCGATACTCAGGCAGGACCTGGATAAGCTGATGGTCCTCGATATGGAATCAGCTCTGCGGCTGGATGGAGATACCGGCCCATATATTCAATACACACTAGCTCGCGCTAAAAAGATATTAAGGAAGGTTGGAGAACCAGCGGGGGCCGTTTATATTGAGCATGTTTTAAGCGTAGAGGAAAGAAATCTGTTGATCCTCCTCTTCAAATACGATTATGTATTAAAGGACGTTATAGACAATTTAACCCCTAACAAGCTCGCAATATATGCACGGAAGTTGGCCGTATCATTCAACACGTTCTATGAAAGAAGGAGGATATTGGGGGAACCCGACGCCCAGACGCGAAATTCAAGGTTGGCAATTGTCAAAGCATACGAATTAATTATGGGTGATATCCTCGGTGTGCTGGGGCTGCCAGTGCTGGAAGAGATGTAGCTTCCCTCCGGTCGCAGTTCAGGAGTATTCTTATATAATTAAAATAAGCGCTCCGTTGTCTTCGGCAACGGCCTACCCAACACTGTGAGCTGGGCATTCGTTGTGCCTGTAATTCCAACTTGATGCTGGCCATGGTCAGGAATTTTTTAATAAGTTATGACGTTTAACCGTTTTAGATTAAAACCTTATGGCGTTGCACTGCCGCCATTCTTCTGCCATCATCTTTATAAATAGTCCTTTCTATGTTTGATGTATTATGATGAATCAATACTTCCCCGGCGCAACGGTTGTGGGCATAGCCTTTAACGAAGGCGCAATATTAGCTGCGGAAAGGAGGTACACATATGGTAATTATATAGTTAGCAAAAACGTTCAAAAGGTGTTTCCAATCACAGATAACACCGCTGCCGCCTGTGCAGGTATGCTGGGCGATATGCAGGTGCTGGTTAGGAACGTGCAGTCCTTGATCAAAATAAAGCAGTTGGAGACGAGGCGCGTGCTCGGGCCCGGTGCCATAGCTAAGCTCATGTCCGTGCTTATGTTCCAGAACAGGATGTTCCCGTTACTAACTCAGGTTATAGTGGGCGGTTTCGATAAGAAGACGGAAATATATGTGCTAGATCCAATAGGCTCTATAATTCCAGACAAATACTCATCGGTGGGCACTGGAGAGGCAATCGCCATAGGCGTAATAGAGAATGAGTATAGCCCAACCATAACTAAGGATCAGGCTGAAACATTAGCGGTAAAGGCCATCAAGTCAGCAATACAAAGGGATTCTACGAGCGGTGACGGTGTGGACCTCCTAGTAATAACCAAAAACGGAATGGAAAGCAAATCGATCAGCTTCTAAAAAATATCTAGCCTTTTTGGGTCGGCTATGATGTTCCGCGTCTTGATGTGCGGATGTGGAGTAGTCAACCTTTTAACTTCAAATTTGAGCCCACGCTTCTGACCCTCAGATACCAGGTCCTCCTCCCTGTGGGATTGGTCGTATCCCAGTACTATGATGTCCGGTTTTATCAGTTCAACCGTCTTCATGATATCCTTTTCATCGCCAAGTATAGCTAGGTCTACGAATTTAACAGACTGAACCAGTTCTAACCTGAGCTTTTCATCATGGATGGGTATTTTGTTCTTAAACCTTAAAACGTTGGCCTGGCGGGCCACGGATACAACCAGCACGTCGCCCTTGGATTTAGCGGTTTTTAACGTGTGGATATGCCCGGGGTGAATTACGTCGAAAACCCCACCTGTGAACACCACCCTTATCATTGACCGCCCAAGGGGTGTCAGATAGACCGATCCGTTTGAAGATTTTAGATAACCTTCGTCTATCAGGTGCTTTATTATAGCCCCTTCTGCCGGCTCCTGCTTGAGCCTTATCTTACCTAAATTCGAAATATATACCTTCGCTAGAATGCGTTTATAACGGTCATTCATTCGGGAAGGAGATGCTCGTCCTTGAGCACTACTTCGAACCATTTATGATTGCCATCCTCTCCAAGGTAATAGGCACCCATCACTTTCATATTTTTGTATCTCTTTTTGACCCTCTCTATTGCTATCAACTTGGCGTTCCTTACCCCAGATATCTTCTTTGCGCCATAGTGTTTTGGCCGTCTCCCAGAGGTGGGGACGTGGATGTTCATGCCACCCTTTGAAACCTTCGCCATGACGGCTATGAATCCGCCCTTTGCCCGATAACCTATCTTCCTAGCCTTATCAAGCCTGATAGGCCTCTCTTCTCGGTGGATGGTGGGCTCGCTCCTCCATTTTATCAGCAACGCCCTGTACTGCTCAGGTTTCTTGCTATAATATTCCTGCCAGGTCTTATCGAGATACCTATACAAAGATGATCACCCGTTCAATACGTCGAGGACCTTCTGGGCAGTTATGGTGGCCGCTGCTAGTTGTGCTTCGGTCGTTTCCCCTCCTATATGAGGGGTTAAAATCACGTTGGCCAGCGATAGTAGCTCCTTGCTGGTGGGCGGTTCGACTTCGTATACGTCCAACGCGGCGCCCTTTATCAATCCTGTTTTCAGCGCCTGCACCAGATCTTCCTGATCAACCACATCGCCCCTTGAGGCGTTTATAAGGTAGGCGTTCCTTTTCATTAGTCCCAATTTTTCCCTGTTGATCAGGTGCTTAGTCTCCGGGCTTGCTGGAACATGCAGTGTAATGAAATCCGCCTCCTCTATGACGCTCAGTAAATCCTTCTGCTGCACACCAAGCTCATTCCTGGTCTTTTCATCTATGGGTATCACATCATAGGCCAGTATCTTCATGTTCATGGCCTTAGCTATTCGCGCGACGCTCCTTCCTATTCTTCCAAATCCCACCACACCAAGGGTCTTTCCGGATAGCTCGGAGCCCATCAGTTCAGCCTTTGCCCAGACGCCGCTTTTCATAGTGCTGGTTGCCTTATAGATGTCCCTGGCCAGCGCTATCATGTCTCCTATTATCAGCTCAGCCACGGCGTTGGTGAGCGCTTCAGGCGCGTTAACCACTTTAATGTTTCTTGCTTCTGCGGCTTTCAGATCTATGTTATCCAGCCCCACACCGGCGCGCCCGATGACCTTTAGCCTTGAAGCCAACGATATTACATCCTGTCTGACCTTTGTCCTGCTTCTGACTATTACCCCATCATATCCGCCTATCACCGCCTTTAACTCTTCGGGGGTTATTGATGGCTTGTAATCAACTTCGACGCTACCTTTTTTTAACAGCTCCATTCCAGCCTTATCGAATTGATCGCAAATTAGTACCTTGGTCAATTTAATCTCGCTAAGGTACTTTGCTTATATGCTTTTAACTGTATCGCGACTAAATCGACGACAGAATTATTAATCTGAATAAATACGATACCTATACTTTGACCGATTATCTTATGGAGCGTTATGCAAGGCAGTTGGTCCTTAAGGACATAGGCCCTGATGGGCAGGATAAGTTACACGGCGCAAGTGTAACCGTAGTAGGAGTGGGTGGGCTGGGTGCCTCCTCGGCGATGCTGCTGGCCAGGATGGGGGTAGGCACTCTATACCTGATAGATAGGGATCTGGTTTCATTGAGCGACCTACACAGACAGTTCCTTTATGAAGAGGATGATATAGGGTTACCAAAGGTTTATGCCGCTGAGAAGCGTATAAAACGGTTTAACAGCGGAGTTACAGTATACCCCATCGCTGCATCCCTGCAAAGCCAGATGGCGGCCGATGCCGTCGGGAAAGCCATGGTCATAGCCGACGGGCTCGATAGCATGCCACCGCGTTACTATCTAAATAGGTTGGCTGTAAAATTGAGAAAGCCGTATGTCTTCGCGTCTGCCATCGAAACCTATGGCAACGTTAGCACAATATTGCCGGGCACCACGCCGTGCTTGGAGGAATTCTATGGAGGCCTGTATGATGCTGATCTTCCAAAATGCGCGGAAGTGGGCATTCACCCATCTATATTGAGCGTAATTTCGGGAATAGCCGTAGCTGAGACCATCAGTATACTTACTGGCAATCATCCGAGGCTGGCCGGGAAGCTACTGCTCGCAGACCTTCACGTGCCATCCACCGAAGTGGTGGAACTAAGCGTCAATAGGAGTTGCCCTGTGTGTAAAGAAGTTGATGGAGGGGGGATAAATCAACCCCCAGAGCTTAAATTTGAAAGGGTGGAGCTGGGCTGCTCACGCAACGGCCTTGGTACTTTCTTCATAAGAGGGAGAAATAAAGGTGGCTTGGACCTGAAGGTGGTGGAAGAAAGATTGAGGAAGGCTGGGTATCCGGTCTTAAGGAACGAACCTTCTTATATCTTGTTCAAAAGTGGTCCTGCCGATACCATCACAATTTTAAGGGGTGGCGACGCTATAGCACAGGTTTCAGGGCCTAATACTGACCTCAAGTCCATCAAGAGAAGGTTGGAAGGTATATATGACGCGGTTGCAGGCTGAATTTATACTGACCTCCCTGAAAAGGGAGCTTCCAATAGATGAGACCAAGTTCACTATCCTTAAGGGGGAGGATCCATTTGAACTGCTCATCGCCACCGTTCTTAGCCAGAACACCAGTGACAGGAACAGCATGAAAGCCTTAAAAATTTTAAAGGAGAAAGTTGGTGCCGATCAGACCTCCCTGTTGCGTGCAAATTTAGCCGATATCGAGGCTGCAATAAAGGTAGGTGGGCTCTATCATAACAAGGCAAGGACCATTAAAGCGCTTGCATCCAAGTTCCACGGTTTTAACTGGAGCTCCATGGACAATATGACGCAGAAAGACCTGAGGGAATTCCTACTTAGCCTGCCGGGAATAGGCCCTAAGACGGCCGATATATTCCTGCTCTTCTACGCCAAACTTGGCGCCTTCCCTGTAGATACCCATATATCAAGAGTATCCAAGAGACTGGGAATAGCACGCAATGGTGATGGCTATGAGGAAACAACCGATGCGCTGAAACGATTTTTCAGCCCTGGTGATTACAGGTTGGCTCACTTGGAGTTAATCGCCCTGGGACGCAGGTTCTGTAGGGCCAGATATCCATTGTGTGATGAATGTCCGCTGCGTGGGGTATGCTCTTCCGCGTTTAAGCTCTCCAAACACCATCGAGCGCGTTTATCCAGGCATTAGCCTCAGTTATGAGCTTCTTAGATTGGGCGTGAGTTAGCCTCTGAAATGCCTCATTGAAGCCTAGCCACATAAAGCCCGTATGCTCATTGCTGATCTTCACTTCAGCCTTCCTAGTTTCTGCAATGAAGTAAACCACATCCTTCTTTATTCTTTCTCCATCCTTATAGAAGGCGTAGCTTATTACGTACTTGAAGTTGCCCATCAATTTGATAGTTGAAAGGCCGGTTTCTTCATTTATTTCACGTAAGGCGGCCCCCTGAGGGTCCTCCTTATTTTCTATATGCCCCTTTGGGAACTCCCATATTCCCCGCCTGCTGAGAAGTACCAGGTACATAGGTATTCCTCCCTCTCCCCTATAATATATTACACCCCCTGCGGAATGTTCCATAATTATTGAATCCTCACCTCTCTTTATATATATTTTCACTTTAACTTCAATAACGAAGGATTTGATAAAGTTCTGACCTTATCTGTCCAGGATTTACTGAGATATATGTGCATTCGCAATCTGCTTAGTTCTACACATTCTGATTTTATCTAATACATTACATAACGTCTGGGATTCTTGATGGCCACTATTGCTGTTTTCCCGCGTACAGTAGGGCCCAACAACATCCCTCCATGAACGCGTAAATCTGACTTCGCTAGACTTACAGGATACCTTGTGCTTTCATGACCGTGATTCATACGGGTGGCAATCGGTAATGTTTTTAAACAGCCCATATGCCCCAGAATCGGTGAACTGTTGTGGAATTGCAACAGGAGATATCTAAAACTTTGCTACGCAGGACAAAAAGCATATGCCCAGAATGCAATAGGATTCTAGACGCGGAGGTGTTTGAGCGCGGCGACAGGGTATATATAGGTAAAACCTGCCCCGTTCACGGTTACTTTGAAGATGTCTATTATGGTTCATATGATGTGTACCAAAGATTTTCTAAATATGCTAGAGATGGGAGGGGGATCAGCAACCCAACCACAAAGGCTGAGACCATCAACTGCCCGGCTAACTGCGGCCTCTGTACCAACCATTTGAGCCATACTGGCCTGGCCAATCTTGTTGTTACCAACAGATGCGACCTGAATTGCTGGTATTGCTTTTTCTATGCCGAGAAGGCTGGGTACGTGTACGAGCCATCGATTGAACAGATCAGGCGTATGGCAAGGAACATGCTAAATGAAAAACCTACCCGTGGTGTAGCTGTCCAGCTAACCGGTGGAGAACCCATGGTAAGAGAGGATATAATTGAAATCATCAAAGCTGTCAAGGAGGAAGGCGTTACCCATGTGCAACTTAATTCTGACGGAATCATACTATCGCAGAGCCTAGAAAAGTGTAAGAGCGTAAGGGAGGCTGGCGTAAATACGCTTTACGTTAGCTTTGATGGCGTATCGCCTAAGACCAATCCAAAAAACTATTGGGAGTTCCCATCACTCATGGAGAATTGCAGAAAGGTGGGCCTGGGGATGGTACTGGTTCCCACGGTCATCAATTCGGTCAACGACATGGAGGTCTGGGACATGGTCAGGTACGCCGCTTCGAACATGGATATAGTAAGGGGGATTAACTTCCAACCGGTTTCATTGGTGGGAAGGATGCCAAAGGCGCAGAGGGATAAGTTCAGGATAACAATACCAGATGTAATCAAGAAGATAGATGAACAATCAGGTGGGCAGATTTCTGTAGATGATTGGTTCCCAGTACCTGCGTCAATGCCGTTTTCTAATTTCGTGGAAGCCTGGACCGGAAAAACCCAATACGAACTTTCAACCCATTTTGCCTGTGGCGCAGCTACCTATGTATTCAAGGATGGAGCCACCTATGTACCGATATCAAGGTTTGTTGACATAGATGGGATGCTAAAGTTCCTTGACGATAAAGCTGATAGTATAAGGTCTGGCAAGAACAAGTACCTGGTAGGGGCAGAGGTGCTGACTGGCCTGAACAGGTATATAAACAGGCGCAAAATGCCAAGCGGCTTGAATCTTGGCCGTATGCTGTTCAGCGCCCTGATAAGGCATGATTACTCGTCTTTAGGCCAGATACAGGAAAAGGCGTTATTCCTCGGCATGATGCACTTTATGGATAAATACAATTATGACGCAGAAAGGGTAAGGAGATGCGATATCCATTACCTTACGCCGGACGACAGGATAATTCCATTTTGCAGCTATAACGTAATCCCTGAATGGTACAGAGACCGCATACAGAGGAGATTCTCGATGAGCATAGAGGAATGGGAAAAGGCCAATGGCAAGACGCTTAAGGATGGGTATTACAAGCGTTCCAGCTTCGCATATAAAGAAGGGGAGACGTTATTCGATAAGATGCCTGACGAAAAACGGCTTCAAACACAAGTTCTGGAGCATTAAGCCGCGCAGGACAGACCCGCATATATAGCATAGCGGATTTGCAGGTCAGGTAAAATCCGAATGGACCCTTTTCATATCCATTTCTGTTATGCCCTCCTGTGTGGCAAGATAGTAGATGAATGTCTCCAGGAAGAATAGAGATCTTAACTCAAACACCGATAGAAGCGGATCGCTCGGAAAATAACTTGCCCTCAACCCTTTAAGGTTCATATTTACTCGGCCAGGCACATGGATCACCAGATCAGCTGCCTTGGCTAGAGGGGAATCCGCAAACGAAGTTATAGCCACTACCTTTGCCCCCTTCCTTTTACCAGCTTCCGATAACATTGTGGGAATGTGCCCTCCTGACCCGGATATGGTGACCACCATATCCCCCTCGGATACGCTCATAGTACCCTTATCAAGCCAGTAACTTACCATTCTTTCCTCCTTTTCCTTTGCACAGTGCCTCAACCTGGTAGTAAAGAATCTGGCCACCGCCCCGCTCAACCCTTCCCCTATGGTCACCGTCCTGCCCCCAAGGGGATTAGTAAGGGACCTCGGCTTGGGTGCCAGCCTATAAAGCTCTTGATAATAAGATTTGGGCGGATAATAGGACGCGATGGCATCCATCAATGAACTGTGTGTGTTTGAAATATCCTTGCCCTGAAGGCCGGCTATTATTGAAAGCGAGAATAGCAACGCCCTTAGCTCGAACAGCGTTCCCAGAGGAGTGAGGACCGCGAAGGGAAACCCAGTCAATTGCCTGGAATAGTAATCGACGCCGTTTCGAATGGCGCTACTGCCGGGGATGGTTATGGTCAAATCCGAAAGCGTTGCCAGGGGGCTTTTATCATTGCTTGTTATGGCAGCCACCGTGCTTCCTGAATTCTTGGCAACCCTTGCCGTTTCCAATGTATAGAATGAAGTGCCGCTTCCAGAAATTGCCAGCAGCAGGTCATCCTTCTCCAAGATGTACGGAATCTCGCTAGGGCCGTATGAATTATTAAAGCCTATGTTCCGTAAAAAGCGGAGCATTATATCTGCAACGTCACCCGACCTGCCCGTGCCCATCAATATGATCCGCTTAGCAGCCCCTATTTCATCTTTCAGAAGCCCAGTAGTGCCTGGCAACTCGTATGAGGATACGAGCGTCGCAAGGTCCCCATAGTAATTATACGCTGTGCCCACGTACTCATGCAGATAAATGGACTTAAAAATATGCCGAGGCGCAGGCTATCGTGTGTATGGCGGTACACTCAAAGGTTAAAAACTGTATTAACATACCTAAATAAGTTTGAAGATCAGTTTCGAGGTTAAATCGTCGGACCTCATGGGTAGGATCGGAAGGTTGGAGCTGAACGGAAAAAACCTTGAGACGCCGGTCTTTCTACCGGTCGTCCACCCGTATAAGCAGGAGATACCGGCTACAAGGATAAGGGAGATGGGTTTTGACGCCGTCATTACAAACTCCTACATCCTATATAAGCGGTTAGCTTCTCAGGCCAGAGAAAGAGGGCTGCACTCACTTGTAGGTTTCGATGGAATTATCATGACCGATTCCGGAGGATACCAGATGCTGGAATATGGCGACCTTGAAATTGCCCCTGAAGAAATAGCCCTATTTCAACAGGATATAGGATCAGATATAGCCGTTATACTTGACAGGCCCACCGGAAAGAATGCCTCATATGAACACGCAAAGGAAACGGTCAAGTTTACTATCGACTCCGCAAGACGGTCTCTGAATGTAGTAAACAGGAAGGGGACGGCCTGGGTTGGGCCCATTCAGGGCGGCGAGCACGATCGGCTGGTGAAATACTCAGCAAAGGAGATGGCCGATATAGGATTCGATTGGTTCGCGCTGGGTAGCCCCGTAGAGCTCATGAATAACTATGACTTTGCAGCCCTAGCAAGGATGATAAACGTGACCAGATCAGTCCTTCCAATCGAAAAGCCGCTACATCTGTTCGGGGCTGCCCATCCGCTGACTATGGGGTTATCGGTAGCACTAGGTTGTGATATCTTCGATTCAGCTTCGTATATACTCTTCGCCAAGAGGGGCTCCTATATGACCCTTCACGGCTCCAGGAAACTTGATGAGATGAGCTATTTACCGTGTTCCTGCCCGGTGTGCAATACAGGTTTGAACAACCTGCTGGACATGGACCATAAAGAACTGACCGAGAATTTGGCCATCCACAACCTGTACGTATTGAAGATGGAGCTGAACCTGATCAAGGAAGCCATAAAGGAAGGTAGGCTCTGGGAATACATAATGGAAAAGGGGAGGTCCCACCCGGCTGTGTTTGAAGCAACCAAGTATATCTCCAGAATCTCAGGGATCGGACGTCTATTGGATAATGAAACGCCCTTCTTTAAGGAACGGGCGCTGTTTTTGTTTGATGAAACCGACCTGACCCGGCCAGAAATAAGGAGGCATAGGGAATATCTGGTTAGGAGGAAACCTATACATGATAGGGTTATAATCATATTACCAAGGAACTTTGATGAGTTCACCTTCAAGAGGGCAGAAGAGCTTGTTAAGCTGCTTCCATCCATTAGGGCTGATGTATTTCTAGCTGTGCCATTTCTGGGCCTCGTTCCAATAGAATTACACGATGTCTATCCACTGTCACAGAGCACGATAAGGAGTTCATATCAGCGGGGCGACCTGCAACTCATAAGGGCCGTCATAGGGAAGTATAAGGATGTTCAAGTCGTCTACCATGAAAGCAGGGCCGGGATCGCCAAACGTCTGGCCGGCATCCCAGCACTGAAAAAGATGGATAACGCCGATTTCTATAGGTTCATTCAGCGCAACTATACATCAAAGTATAAATGATACTCGTATGGGTGAGGCCTGGCTGACACTTCCGTTATTTCTTGCGTCTCAATCTGTATAATTTTATCTAACAGGCTATCCGTGAAAGCTGGCTTGAGATATTCTTCATCCGACTGAAGCTCTTCAATTGCCTCAGAGAGGTCTTTGGGCAGCTTTCCGACCTTCAGTGAAGCAGCCCTTTCAGGCGAAATGCTGTACAGGTCTTCATCCACCGGGTCTGGCGGCTCGATCTTTTTCTTAACGCCATCCATGCCAGCCAGCAGTATGGCTGAGAGCGCTAGGTACGGGTTACAGCTGGGATCGGGTGTTCTGTATTCTATACGCTTGTTGCTGGGAGACCCTTTATTATATATTGGGATCCTGACGTTGGCGCTCCTGTTGCCGCGGCTCCAAGCTATATTCGTAGGGGCCTCATATCCTGGGACCAGCCGCTTATAGCTGTTTGTAGTGGGAGCCACAATGGCAGCCAAACTCCTGGTATGGCTCAACAGGCCACCCACAAAGTACCTGGCCATCTGGCTTATTTGAGCGTACTTATCATTTTCATCAAAGAACTTGTTCTCTATGTGTTTCCCGTGTTTGCCGCTCCAGACGCTGATGTTTACATGCATGCCGCTCGCGTTGTCACCAAAGATTGGTTTAGGCATAAAAGTGACCCACTTTCCAAGCGATTGACCGATCATCTTCGCGGCATACTTGTGCGTTACAACCGCATCAGCCGTTTCCAGAAGATAATCCCTATATGTGTTGACCTCTATCTGTCCAGCGGCCGCAACCTCATGATGGTGCGCCTCTACCAGCAATCCCATGGCGGCCAGTGCATCGGACAGCTTGGACCTGTATTCCATAAGCGGGTCATAGGGGGGTGCCGGGTAGTAGCCTTCTTTGTACCTCATCCTGTAAGGGTTATCAGCCCAGGGGGCTTCTTCCGAATCCACTGAGTAACTTTGCTTATAGCCGGTAAGGGCGTCCCAATGGACCTGACCGAACACAAAGTATTCTAGCTCCGGTCCTAAGAGGGCAGTATAACCCAGCCCGTTCAGGTATTTCTCAGTATTCTGAGCCACTGACCGCGAATCACTGTCAAGCCTCTTCCCACCCATATCGCAATAGATGTCCCCCATGATCCTTGCTATCGACCCGTCGTACCAAGGCAACACCACAAAAGTGGATGGATCGGGTATGAATATAAGGTCAGAATCTTCGATGCCTGTGAACCCTTTGATGCTAGAACCATCCACCTTCGGTATTCCGGAAATGAAGGAATCGCCATCCAAATGGGACGCGCTGATAGTTATATGTTGAAGCCTGCCGGTTAAATTTACAAATTGAAGATCTAGATATTTAACACCTTTATCCTTTAACGCGGCCCTGACCTCGGCCGCCGTATAAGTATAACTTTCCGGTTTTCCGTCCACTAACCTGTAAGGCATAATACCGCTTAAATCTTTAGTGTAATAAACATTTCCCTCATTAAGTGAACAAACTAACAAATATTCGCTAATTATATATCAGTTTATTCATATTTGTTGCCTTATATTATTATCCAGTCCATAACTGCTATAGATATTTGATATCTGTTATTATATAATGCCCGTCCACCTACCATGATTACCAACGCCAAGATTTGGCATGTAAAATGATGATGATCGGGGCTCTACAATTTGTAGCCCAGATCTCTAAGGAGTTTGTGCCTATCCATCTTGGAGGATCTATCCTCCGTTCCCTTTGGCCTGACACCATCAATAACCCCTAGTATTGCCCTTCCGTTATCATCATCAGCTATTATTACTGATATCGAGTTAGCGGTTGCGCAGTAGATACCAACCACCTCCTCCACATCCTTGATCCTGTTCAACACGTTGATGGGGTAAGCCCCGTTCAAGATAACTACAAAGGAATGACCGGCAGCTATCCTCTTGGCTATGTCCGTTGCTAACCTGATGGACCGCTTATCCGTTCCATCATAGCGTATTAGGGATGGGCCGCTAGCTTCGCAGAAGGCAAGGCCGAACTTGATATTGGGCATTGAGGTGGCAAGCACTTCATAAATATCTTCAACGGTCTTGATAAAATGGGACTGGCCGAGTATTATATTAACCCCCTTAGGAATATCTATCCTTATCCCTGATATCTTCATTGAGAAAATTTTATATTCTGAATTATATAAATGTTAGTTCCATCGTCCTTTGTTGCGTAACTTCCTGACTCGACGTACCTGGCTGCATAAAGGAAGCTCGATAAGGAGCCCAAGCATTTGCATTATAATCGGCATGTGGCCCCATTCAGGTTCGCTTCCACATATGAATACTTTAGACGTTATTGTGTTGTTTATTCACTTAACTACATCATTAACCACCCTCTTGTTGTATTCCGGTCATTCTGTCATGAGATGATGTTATTTAACTAGCTTAAATTACTGGAGCAACAAAGGTATTTAAGATAATTATTTTAGCTATTGCATGCCGGAACTTTCCCGTATCGAGAAGTGGTTCGTGAACAAAAGAGGAGAAGGGTACTTCGAAAAACTTCTTTCCAGGATGAAAGAATCAGGAATAGTAAAAGTTGGAAATAACTCAAGAATCCTGGAACTAGGGGCTGGAAATGGGGCCCTTTCTTCCCTGTTGTATGAACAATTTCATCCCCTATCTATAACGCTTACCGACTTTGATCAGGATCAGGTAGCGACGGCAAGAAAACGCATGGAAGATAGGTTTGGCAGGGTTCCCGATGTTATTACCATTGAACAGGCTGATGCAACTAATTTGCGATATCAGAATAACACATTTGACCTAGTTGTGGCGCACTTGATACTTCATCACCTTGGGAAACTCGAAAATATATTTACTGGACTGGGCGAAATCCACAGGGTACTCGTTCCTGATGGTACATTCATATATGTTGAATTTGCACATAAAAAGGAAATCAGAAGACGTTTAGGAGAATTGGGTTTTAACATATCTTATAGAAAAGGCTTTCACCGGGAAACAGTCATAGCTACTAAATTGCCTTCTCCGGGGAACCTGAACCATAAAATAACAATGGATTAAGGAGGAAGCTCCCTGACTACAGGATAAATTATTGTCCTATTCTTCTCTGTGGCATTTTTTATACACAAACATTAAATAGTTTTATAACTTATCTCGAATCATGCCTGTTTTTTTAAAATATACTCATAATCTAGGGAATGCGGCCTTAAAAGGTCAAGTTAAAAGGTACAACGGTGGACCCGGCATATATATAATTGCGTTCGCATGAGTTGAACTACAATGACGGATTTGGCGGTCTACGGCATATCGTCGGAGGTGTTCCAGCTGGTAGGCTCACTTGACTTCGATCACGTTACGTTCATAGATGAAACACTTAAGATAGCCACCAAAATAGAAAGGAATAGGATGCCCAATAACCTGGAGCAATTCCTCAGACATGATATATCTGACATTGCGTCGTTCAGCGACAGCATCGGGAACGCGACGGTAGTGCTCTTTGCTCCAAAGGCCAAAAGGTGGGGGGAGGACGCACGGGGCAATATGCTCTCACATGCTAAAGAGGTAGCAAAGCTGCTTAAGCGTGGACAATACCTGGTCAACATGGCGCCGAGCGAGTATGGGCTCAATCAGGAGATCGTAAGGTTGGTAGAAGCGCTCAGCGGCTTAAAGGATGGTGAAACGATAAACTATGCGTATGCCCCTTTAGCCACGGAAGGCAGGCTTGAGCCATATGCAGGAACGGCCGGAGGAAGGATGCATGATATGTTTGGCATCAGGACCTCGTTTGGGCTTAATGAAGCAGAGCTGATGCACTTTAGCAGCGTAATTGAGAAGTTTACACCAAAGTTCCTACGGGCTTCATTTCCTAACCTTGAAGGGGAGTACTTTATCGATGAACTGGTGAGGGGGACATGCGACTTGAACCTTATCGATCGGTCATTTCCTAGGGGATCTGCAATAATCATGGTGGCAATATCCTTCCTCAAGGCGATCGACGCCTTCTTGGACGAATTGATCATCACCGTAAAACGGAAGGCCAGGGAGTTAGGATATAAGACAAAGCACACTAACATCAAATTGCTTTGGGATGTGGATGAATATGGATTGAGGGGCGAAGGGCCATATTGGAGGGATGCAGCTTTACAAAGGCTATCGGAGTCATTTGCAAGGGTTGACTGGCTCTCCTATTCAGATCTGAAAAACGTCTTGGTCAATAGTGGTATAAGGAAGGACGACATATTGGTGGCCTGCGATCGTCCTACAGAAGAATTTCTAAGGAAAAGGGGGACCGGCGGCAACATTATAATTGCCAAGACATCCGCAAAAACATATTAACCTTCAGTTCGACATTTAAATCATGGTAAAGGTTGGGCTTATAGGCGCTGGCGGCTGGGGTAAAAATCATGCGCGTACGCTCTACGAACTGGGCGCACTGTATGGAGTTTATGATATTGATGATGAACGAAGAGAGGAGTTTGCGAAAAAATATCAGGTAAGGTCGTTTAATACGCTTGACGAACTCGTTTCTAGCGATATTGATGGAGCTGTAGTGGCCACCCCTACGGCCACCCATGTGGACATTTTAATGAAGCTTGTCGAGTCGGGAAAGAATGTACTGGTGGAGAAGCCCTTTGTAGCCGCATATAAGGACGGGGCCGTCATACTTGACAGGCTGAGCGCCGGGAAGGGGTTCGTTGGTGTAGGGTATATTGAAAGGTTTAACCCAGCCGTTGGATACGTTAAAGAGGCGATAGATTCCAAACGGCTGGGAAAGCTCATCCTGCTGGAATTTCACCGGGAGGGCAGGTGGCCCAACCGCATCGGGGACGTTGGCGTAGTGCTTGATACCATGGTCCACGATATCGACACAAGCAGGTACCTTACTGGAATGCATCCGTCAACTGCATTCGCGCGGGTTTCAAAGGTTAGGAATAACGTGGAGGACCTGGCGGTGCTCCTGTTAAACTTCAGCGAAGGGGTCACCGCTTCAATGGTTGCCAACTGGATAACTCCAAAAAAGGATAGGAGGTTATCGGCGGTATTTGAAGAGGGGATCATCCAGATCAATTTTATCACACAGGAAATCAGGGTTGATACAGAATCGGAGACGGTGATCCCACGCCTTCAGACCAAGGAGCCACTGATGCTGGAGGACCAGGCATTTATAGATTCGATCTTGGGTAAAAGGAAGTTCCCTGTACAGGCTAAGGATGCGATTGAGAACAACCGTATCGCAGAGGCCGCCCTCCTTTCTGCCGAAAAAGGGATACCCGTATTCATTTAACCCCAAGATCCAGATACTTGGCACGGAAGCGCTGGACAGCATCGGATATCTGTCTGGGCTTAAGGTTGTTCTTTGCTCTGATCATCGAGTTGGACGCGTATCTCGCTCCGCAGCCTATGGCTATCATTTGATTCTTGTTCAACTCATTGTAAAGACGTCTCTTCAGCGTTGCCTTTTTCCTATCAAGGTTGGCCCAGGCGGAAGCCAAATTTCTCAATCTATCCTCAAGGGACGCCACTTCCTTCATCTCCTTATCTATTATGTCTTGTACATATCGTTCACTTAGGCGTTCTGGGGGTATATTTAGGGCTAACCCCTTCTTCAGCACGTCCGGCGGTAGCTTCCTTTCCATCGCTATCCCAGTTTCTCCTCTTCGGCAGCCAATCCATCTAAAACCTGAACTACTATGGAACGCTCTTTCACTGCATTGCTAATGGCAAGTTCCAGCTCGTCTACTTCACGCTGCTCCACGGCCATATCCCTTGAGCTGAGCAACTCTAATTGTGTTATACAGCGTTCCCTGCGAGACCTTAATCCGCTAAGCTCATCCAGTAATCTCTCCAGTTCAGCATGGCCGTGCACATCGGTCAAGCCTTAATATCATCCCCAGCGTACAGCAGGCATGAAACTTTCCGGCCATCATGATTATACATTTTGGGCACCTGGTACCCCTTGATCTTCAGCTCAATATTAGTTCCATGCCTTTCAAGGCCTTCAATAGCGGTCAGGCTTTTCATGTTGCCCTTCTCATCATTTATGATCCTTTCGAGCGTCATTTCGTCCCCCGCTGATGTGTTGTTGATCACGAGGTTACCGCCCGTACCTGTTGAGACAACCACTTTATCGTTAAATGAACCTGCGAACTTGTCGTTCACCAAATACTTCAGATCTGTTGCTATTTCGTCAGCAGTCCATCCACATATCCCAAATGCCATGGGGCATCTGGGGTGAAAAACGCAGCCCTGTGGCGGATTGATCAGGTTCGGCGTATCGCCTTTCAGTATTATTCTATTGGGCTTGACCATTTTACCCGGCACGGCAGAAATCAGCGCAATTGTATACGGGTGGACTGGGTTCAATATGACGTCCTCCTTTGGACCGCTTTCGACGATCTTCCCGGCATACATTACGTTGACCTGATCAGCCATATATGAGATCACGGCTATATTATGGGTTATTATGACCATCCCTATGTGGTATTTTTCCCTTATCTTGCGCAGTAACGACAGGATCTGGGCTTGTACAGAAACGTCGAGAGCGCTGGTTGGCTCGTCCAACACCAGAAACTTGGGGAGCGTAGCCATTCCCCTGGCCAGGGCAACCCTTTGCTTTTGGCCGCCAGAGAGCTCGTGCGGGTATCTGTATGCAAAGTCACTCGGCAATCCTACCTCCTCCAGCAGTTCCATGCATCTGTCGAACGCCTTATCAGGTTTCATATAATTCATGGCCAGCAGAGGCTCTGTTATGATACTCAGGACGTTCATGCGCGGATCCAATGAAGAATAGGGGTCCTGAAATACCATGTTCATGCCGCTTCTGATTTTCTTCAATTTTTCCCCTTTTTTCTTGAAGATCGAGTATTCCATCTCTATGCTGGCTGCGCCCTTGGCATCGCCATCCCTGAGGAAACCGTCGTATTCCTTGAGGACGTCATCAGGAATATCAAAAAATACGGTCCCTGCAGATGGGTTTAACAGCCCCAGAAGCGTTCTGCCCAATGTGCTTTTGCCGGAGCCGCTCTCTCCAACTACGCCCACTATCTGCCCTTCTTCGACCTGAATATCAACGCTATCAACGGCCCTGAGCCTTAATGGTTTGCCGAATGCACTGTTAGCCTTGATCTCAAACTCCTTTGTCAACCTCCTGGCTGCTATTATCAATTTTGTTCCCCCTTTTGCCCTTCATAGAGGTAGCACGCCACGAGATGCTCATCTTCAAGATCTTTCATCTGCGGATTGTTTTCACGGCATTTATCCATTACATATGGGCACCTAGGGTGAAACATGCAGCCGCTGGGCGGAAACCTCATATCCGGTACCGCCCCACCTATACCCTGTATCTCCCCTCCCTTTATGGTTGGCACGGCCGATATTAGCATGGTAGTGTAAGGATGAAGAGGCTTATTGAAGATAGCATCTACAGTAGCCACCTCAACTATCCTGCCAGCATACATGATGCCTATCCTGTCGCACACTTCGGCTAGCACGGAGAGATCGTGCGATATCAAAATGAATGATGTGTTAAAGCGTTGTTTTAGATGCTTTAAAAGATCCAGGATTTGAGCCTGTACCGTAACATCCAGCGCGCTGGTTGGCTCGTCCATTATGACTAATTCCGGGTTGTTGGCTAGTGCTATAGCTATTATTATCCTCTGCCTCATTCCGCCGGAGAGCTCATGAGGATACATCTTTACCACCTCTTCCGGATTTGGAATTTCTAGTGATGATAGAAGCTCGACGGCCTTCGCGTTGCCCTCTTTAATGAGGACAGCCTTTGACATCCTGTTTAGCCCTGGGATCCTCATCCACCCACCTATGCCACCCTGATTGACCACTCTCTCAAGTACGGCCATATCAAATCCACCAAGTCTTTCCGAACGAAGGGAGAGGATCATCTTCTCCTTCCTAGCTATGCCAAGGTCGTTTCTCCTCCAGATGTTGAGCAGTTGTTCCTCGATTCCCTCCAGTTGTCTGGTTTCAGCGAAGGCCTTGATTGATTGTTCATCTGCGCCATTCTCCAGTAGCTTAAGCGCCTCCCTTAAATCACTGTCATTAACCTTCGACCTTGCCAGCCTTCTCTTGGCGAGAACCTCCGGCTGGTGCACCATCAAGGTCTCTGCTATCTGATAACCTATACGTAGGACCGGGTTCAGGCTCGTCATAGGATCTTGGAAGACCATAGATATCCTACTGCCGCGTACGTTTATGAGCTGTTTATTCAATTTCTTCATCATATTTTCACTGTGCCTCAGATTGAGATTGTTAGCCTCCTTGGAAGCGAATTCCCTCAGAGTGGCTATCAGGTCCTTGCCATCCAGTAGTATTTCCCCATCGGTGACCACAGCGTTCCTTGGCAGAAGGCCTATGATGGTCAGGCCAAGGGTGGTCTTACCACATCCGCTCTCTCCGGCGATGCCCAGAATCTCGCCCTTCCTCAGTAAAATGTCCACGCCGTTCAGGGCCTTATATATGCCCCTCCTGGTGTAGAATTGTTCCTTTAAATTTGAAACGTTAAGTGTATACTCCAAATTAGCTCCTCCGCCTCGGGTCGATCACATCCCTCAGACCGTCACCAAGCAAGTTTACAGCCAAGGCAAACACCGTGATGGCCACCCCCGGAAAGATGACGGCCCATGGAGCCGTTTGAACGTAATTAAGGCCCAGGCTAGTTAAATAGCCCAACTCGGGTACCTTCGCGTTTGCTATAAATCCGATAAACGCTAGCGTGGAGAATATCACCATTATCGATCCTAGATCCAGTGAAATCTGGATGAACACTGGAGGCAGAGCGTTTGGTAATATGTGTCTGAACATTATCCTAGTCCTGCTTACTCCTGAGGCTCTTGCGGCCTCTACGTAGGTGAACTCCTTTGTCGACAGCGTCTGGCTCCTAGTATACCTTGCATACAGCGGCCACCAGACCAGCGCTAGCGCGAGAGACATATACATCAAGCTCCTGCCCAGGATGAATCCTATTGCTAGGGCGAGTATTAGGTAAGGTATGCTGAAGAATATATCGGTTATCCTCATCACTGTTTCGTCCAACAGGCCCCCGACAGTCGCTGAAATTACACCTATTACGGCGCCGGCAACCGAGCCCACAGCTACCACCAGTATGGAATAAAACAGATCTATCCTTATCGCCTTCAGTATGCTGGTGTACAGGTCAACGCCTGGGAAGGTCGTACCGAATGGGTGTGCCCATGATGGCGGTAAGGGTACCGGGTTTGTGAAATTTGGCACAAGCGTATTTACCTGTGTGATGCCCAGAAGGCCAGGGTCGAACTGCATTATCAGCGCATCTGCCACATAGATGAGCACTATTATCAGGCCAACTAGGGCAGTCCTGTTCGCAAGGAAGACCCTGATCGACAGTTTTGTGTTATCCCATCTTTTAGCCCTTTCTTGATTCAATTTTCAATACCTCAATATCTTATCCTCGGATCCACGAACGCGTATATGAGATCAACCAAAAGGTTGGCCACTACCAGTATCAATCCAAAGAGAAGCGTAGCAGCCATGATCCCCCCAACATCGCTATCCAATAGCGCTTGCGTAGTCCAGTACCCTATTCCGGGATAATTGAATATGGTCTCTACAACCACCGCACCTCCAAGGAGTCCCGCCACCGTCAGGCCAAAAAGGGTTATCACGGGCAACAGGGCGTTCTTGCGCGCGTGCAGGTTATATACGATTCTCTCCGACAGTCCCTTCGACCTGGCAAGCCTGATGTAGTCCTGATCAAGCACTTCCAGCATAGAGGACCTAAGTATCCTGATGAGGCCTGCCACTATAGCTAACGCAAGCGTAATGGCCGGTAGAAGCAGGTGTATTACTGCGTTAAGGGCTATCCCCCAAGCGCCATGCAACATTGCATCGATTATGATTATGTGGGTGGGATAGGATATCCCGTTGACATACCAGGAAAGGCCGGAAACCATCGTGGGCGATACCACGCCCGAGATCGGTAACACCTTCAGATAGACCCCCAGCACTATTATAAGGGCGACGCCTATCAAATATATAGGCATGGCGTAAAGGGTAAACGAGCCAACCCTGAGAGCATGATCGCTAACTGAATCCCTGTTTACCGCAGAATAAACCCCAAAGCGTACGCCTATGATCCATATCAGTATAGCCGCTACCGCAGACAGCATCAGGGTATTGGGGAGAAACAGGGCGATGGCCGTAGTAACAGGACCGCTGTAGATAGCTGTGTTGGTATATCCCCAATTTCCATGCAATATAGCGTTAAGCCAGTAAAAGTACTGAACGTATATCGGCTGGTTAAGATGGAAGCGTGCAATGAGCGCCTGAGTTGCAATGGCCCTTGCTGCGCCAGTAAGCTTAGGGCTCAAATATTCAGCCAGGATGACGTTGTTCCCGCTGACGTGTGAAAGGATGAAAACGATCAAAGTTAATCCTAGGAGCGTGGGTATGAGCAACAACAACCTTCTGATCGTGTAGGCCCATAGGTTCATGTATAATCATCTAAAAAAAGGTGAAGTGGGTATGCAGTTTATCCCTTTACCCACCAATAGAAGAGCGAATCATCGGCTCCGCCAAACATCACATTCTCCTGGTACTGAATGTTGTTATGATAACCACTCATGTATGGTTTGATTATCCAGAAGTTGTTTTCCTGCAGTGTATATACATACATGTACAGGTTGATCCCTATCTGTTCAGCCTGCTTGTAATCCTGCGCCGCCAGCGTGCTGTTCGTTGTTGAATCAGCCTGAAGGATCAGGTTATTCATCTCCTGGAACTGAGTGGCTGTAGCGTTACCCATGGTTGCGTTGACATACGCCGTCGTCCAGCCATTAGCAACTGGATAGGATCCTCCCTGCAGATACATCGAATTTACGTAGTCGCTTGGGTAGGGGTAATCCGGTGACCATCCAATTCCATCTATGATCGGATCTGGGTTCCCGCCTGGCACAAGATATCCTATTATGGTGTTGAAGTTCTGATAAACCGGTGAGGCTTCGATGTTGGGGTCCATTTGATGTAATGCCGCCGCCCACATCTCCATGGCCGCGTATTCCACTGGCAGACCTGTAGGAACCACTAGCGGTATGTTAACTGAGATATTATATTCTCCGGATTCCTTCATCAATTGCGTGGCGTAGCTCAGATTATATGTTGGTATGCCCGTAAGCTGGCTCGGCGGCACGTAATCGGTCATTCCCTTTGGTATCATCCCTGCATAGTTGAATCCGAAGTTAGCGCCGTATACATCGTTGCCAACAAGCTCATCAATGTAGTTCGTATAGTTGAAGGCGTAGGCGAATGCTTCCCTCACCAGGGTATTTGCAAAGTAATCGGATGGTATGTTATAATTGGAACCAAACACTGATTTCATTAATGAAATTGAAGTGTTCAGGTTGAACTGAGCCCAGAATATACCTATAGTCGGGAAGGAATACAGAAGTGCAGAACCACTGGCTACCTGCTGTTTGATGAGGGGCATATAGGTGGATGGCAGATAAGTAACTATATCCGCCTGGCCACCTGTGAACAGGTTGTATGCGGTCTCAGGATCCTTAACCCATTCTATAACCACAGTATCTGTTGGCGCTGGTATATTTGGCACACCCGGGAAGCCGGGGTTGGGCTTTAACACTATGGATTGGCCTGGCACATAGCTCTGTATCTGATATGGACCTGAAGCTACCGGACTATACTGTACTTGGGTGTTATAGTTGCCTTCATTGCCCTGGTTTTGATAAGCGTAGAAGCCTGCTGGAGTGAAAGTTATGCCGGCGCCGACGCTCTGCAGCCAGCCCGCGTCAAGCACGCCGCCTCCTTCAGGATCGGCCAACGCAGTGAAGAACAGGCTGGGAGCAGTTGGAGTAACTAGGTGGAATGTGACCGTGTCCGTAGCATTGTTATAAGTTACCGCATTCATTATGGCATTAAAATCCGCTGTATCGTTTGCGCTTTGCATTATGGGTACAAAAACTGTCAAATTAGGTATAATATACTGAGCTAGTATCCAATCTGGGGTAAGTGGGCTTCCACCCTCAAACAGCATAGCCCTTATAGCGGAATACCAAACGTCATATGCCGTTATCGGATCGCCATTGGAGAACTTCATGCCACTCCTTATCGTAAATGTATAAGCTGTGTAGTTGGCGTTAATTCCTCCGTTCTGTACTGTAGGTATGCTCGCTGCCAACATGGGTAGGAACTGTGATGTGTTAGATCCATTATAGACAAGCAGGGTCCCTAGGATGTTCTGTATGGTTTCAAGGCCGGTCGCCTCATAGTCCACCTGCGGGTCAAATGAATATGGCCCACCAGGCGTATTTACCACCTCCGTTATCACGGATGGGTTGGGTACATTTCCGGTATATTCATAGAGTGTATAGGGCTGGGTTACCGTGCTAACTGCAACGGTCTGTCCAACAGTGAAACTATACTCCTGACCGCTTGTTGTATTTTCAGTGACCAATGTCAGGCTTACCGGATAGAGACCAGCACTGGTGTATGTTACGCTGACAGGGTTGGTTACCGGCTCGTAAGTCGTGCTGTTTGCCATGATTGTTTGGGTCTGTCCATTACCGAAGTTCCAGGTATATTCATAGATCTCCATACTGTTGCCTGCAGGCGCTTCAAGGAAGCCCCCGCTAAGGATCACCGGTGTGTTGGCTGTAACTACGGGCGCCGTGGGATCAATGGTCGTGTTAAAGGATATGGTTGGAATTGATATCAATGGCGCCATGGAATCGTTTACTACAGGTGTTATCTGGACTACCCTCGTCGCGTTATTAGTTGAAGATACAACCTGACCGTTGAGGGTTTCCTGAGCCGCCACCAAGTATGTACCTGGGTTAGCATAGGCATGAGTTACGCTAGCCGCGCTCGCATATTGACCATCGCCGAACGAGACATTGAGAGCGGCTCCCGATGCCTGCCCGTATACAGTGAACGTTATTCCTTCGCCCTGAGCCGCCGTCAAAGAAGTTGGTGCGAGTGAAATCTGGCTTATGGTAACTTTCTGTGAAGTGTACAGGTAGTAACCCGCTCCCGCGGCCACAACCAGTATTACTATAATTATGCCGACTATTGCTGCTCTTGCTATAGCTTTATTTACATGCTTTCTAAATAACATGTAACCATGATTGTTTATAGCCTACTATAAAAGTTTTTTGGAAGCGATCTGGTATTTGACCGCGTAAATACATCACAAGTAAGGTTGGGCTCAGCTCTCAAGATCCAGACCATAAGTTGGTCGCGGTATATATTTCTTCATAGCCCGACTTGCACCTGACCGCTCCCTTTATTGCCAGCGCGGTCCATTATCCCCTCCTTGATCTTAGTGGACGAGATCCGCTGGCCATCATATGCGTGAATAAATGGTATTACGTAGATCAGCACTTCACTCAAACCATTTCTTTTCCTTATTTCATTGGCTTCCATGGCCCTAGCCATGGTATCCGTAGTTACTACGACATAATTTACATCATTATTCAGGAGAGGCCCATATGGATCCTCAAGCTTGACAAGCGTGTACTCCTTCCCCAGCCCGTCCACGAACGCCTTAACCCTGCGTTCCCGTTCTTGAAAACTTGAAATGGGGCTCTTGCCGAGCTTTCTAGCCAGTTCGTCCGATGTAATCCCGACGTATATGTAGTCCCCTATTTCAAATGCCTTCGATAACAATGCTTCGTGCCCCTTATGAAGTACTTCAAACGTACCTCCTACGGCCACCGTGAGTTTTCTAGCCACGGATACCATTAATTATTAATTGTAAAAAGTTTTCTATGAGATTGCCATATCCAGCTATGGAAAACCGCTTAGATCGCATTACGCAGATAATTATAGGCAACCTTTAAACCTAGGACGATGACATTGGGGATGATTTGGGTAAATTGCTGACAACGGTGAAAGTTACTGGGGATGTTAGGAGTGGAATTATGGACTATGCGAGGGACAAATATCCTAATGAAATGATTCTGCTGTTACGTGGTAGGCTGGACGGCGGTGTTGCATACGTAGAATCGCTGGTAATTCCACCCTTTGCCGCCGGCAGCAGGACAAGGTCACTTTTTAATCAATGGGCGCTTCCACCTGACCCCACTTTAATAGGCACCGTTCATTCCCATCCCTCTGGCATAGCCCGTCCTTCAACCGCCGACCTGCTGTATTCTTATGGGGCTGTAATCATGATACTGGGCTTCCCGGCTGACCTCAAAGCGTTCGATAGGAATGGAAAATATCTAGAGGTGGTGATAGAGGGGTGATGGTCTTGTATGTGAAAATTGGCTATGTCCTGGCAACCCTCTCCACTTTACTGTATGCCCTGATTTCTATGGTTCCGTTAACATCATTGTAGTCCCCACCAAGCACCCTTATTCTTTCCCCCAGCTTCAGGCTGGAAACTTCATGCTGGTTAGATGAAGATACCAATTTTATATCCCCTGTGTCATCACCAACGAGCACTTCAGTCATGCTGGAGGCGCGGCCGTCGGGGAGCTTGTGTAAATTTACCTTGGGGATGGATAACACGACGGCTTCGATGTTGACTAGCCCCGGCCTTGCGTCCTTCACTTTAATGAGGGATCTTTCCAGCACAGCTGCCAGGTCCTCACTTGTGATTTTGGCCACATCGCCGATGTGTACGAAATGCGATCTAACTATTGGGCCGGTCGTTTCAATTGTATTCCCGCCCAACGGCCTCTTCATGGTCGTTGTCAGGATATAGGGTTTCATTGCTTCATCCAAGGCCAGGAAGCGGTCTTCGCTTTCACCTATTATGTAGTATTTATGGGGCCTCTTAAATATGATCGTCCCATCATTACCGGCAAGCTCTACCCCATATTTGCCCTGCCTTCCCATTAGGGGCCCCACTACCACATCAGTGCCATCTGAAAGCGAACCGTCTGTCCGCCCCCATATCACTACCCTTATCGTGCCATTCGTCTTCATGGATAGATTAAAGGATATGGCGGATCCTTCGCTCTGGTCCCTTTTCTTATAATGAAGCTCTTTAACCGGGCCAGAAATCCTTCCTCTGTACATATGAAGCCCGTTGGATCGGTAATCATCTACGCATATGCTCGCTATATCTCCTCCTTTGGCATCACTTACGGCAACGGTTGACCTATCGTTGAGATGCACTTCCACAGATCCGTCTCGCGAAAGTTTGGTGGAACAACCGGCAATGGATAGTGGCTTTCCCGTGACTAACCCAAGTGCCTTAATTCTTTCCGATGAACGGCCCCACGCTATGCACCGCCTTATATTTGAGTCGAACATATAAAATTCGACCCCACGGTTACCGGCTAGCTCCATACCCATCGACAAAAAGTAACCTTCAATGGTTACGCCGTTAAGCCCCCCCTTTGCTTCTCCCACTTTGAGTGTAGTTGGTGCATGTTCTAGCTTGATATCCCAGTCGCTTATCAACAGATAGAGGGCCCCTAGGTCAGTGAGATATCCTGATCCTATCTGTTCCTTCTTTTCCTTTATCTTGGCCAGTATGGTCTGCCTATCGGTATCTTCCCTCGCTTCCAATATGCGTCCTATGATGTCTTCGACCTTCGGGTCGAGCTTTTCTCCAGCCATATAGAATCAGTGATCTCTGAATATTAAATATATTACACGGTGATGCGCACTTATCTAATGTGTTTCAAGGTATCTAAGGGCATCAAGGGCCGCCTTACACCCGTCCCCGGCAGCTGAAACTGCCTGTCTATAAAGCGAATCTGCTACATCTCCTGCTACGAACACGCCCTTTACGCTGGTCCCAGTTTTATCGTGTACGGCTATGTAGCCTTTTTCTGTCAGTTCCAGCTGTCCCTGGAATATGTCGGTATTAGGCTTGTGCCCTATATCCACGAACAACGCGTCACACGGTACCGTTGACTCCGTGTTATCCTTCAAGTTGAGCAGCTTCATTCCCTCCACCCTTGAGCCTCCCAGCACCTCCTTCACCACGCTATTCCAGATGAACCTGATCTTTGGCTCGTTGAAAGCCCGTTGCTGCATTATGGCGCTGGCTCTCAAGTGGTCTCGTCGGTGTATTACGGTGACCTGCCGTGCCAGCCTGGTAAGGTAGAGTGCGTCCTCAATGGCCGTATCCCCTCCCCCGACCACGCAGACATTCCCACCCTTAAAGAATGCGCCATCACAAACTGCACAATAGGAAACGCCTCTTCCCTTTAGGGCATTTTCTGATGGGATGTTAAGTTCTAAGGATTTGGCCCCAAGAGCCACTATCATGGAATCGGCGAGGTATATTTCGTCCTCCACAACAACCTTAAATGGCCTCTCCTTTAGATTTACGCTTGTAGCATCCTTTTCCATCATTTTTACCCCCATCCTGATAGCCTGCTTAATCATCCTATCCATTAGCTTAGGGCCCAGGATGGATTCCTCGAAGCCGGGAAAATTTTCGACGTCAGTGGTGTTCATGAGCTGCCCACCAGGGGCGTAACCAGCCACCAATAGAGGCGGAACCCCACCTCTTGCAGCGTATATGCCGGCGGTCAGCCCAGCCGGCCCGCTTCCAAGGATTATCAGCCTTTCCTTATGTTGACTCATGATAATGGTCAAGAACCCAACCTTTTAAGTTTTGACCGCAAATCGCTTTCATAGTGGGCTAATTTCCTATATGGCAGTTCGGATTATGAAGGATTGGTTTCTATCTTGCTGAAAAGGGGCACCGGCGCCTCTAATCTGTGCCCAGAAGGGACCTGCTCCCAGACAATTTGTAAACCCGGTGTACCTATATTCAGTAGCCTGGCTAGCAGCTTAGCACGCTCAGGTAGGACCGGCGCCATCATAAAGTACAGATGGGCCGTAGCCTGGACAGCGTTATAGGTCACAGTTGATGCCCTTTCCCTATCATTTTTTAATAGCGCCCATGGCTGGTTCCTGCTTATATATTCATTTCCAGAATAGGCTACCTCCATGAAGGACTTCATGGCATCCTTAAGCCTTACCCTATAGATCAGGTCCACATAGCTCGCCCTGTGTTCGAGCACAAGTTTGATGAAAGCTTGATCTTCAGCGGTGGCCGGACCGCCACTGGGCACCGTACCATGGAAGTTATTATAGGCGAATGACAGGCTTCTATGGATAAAATTTCCAAGTGAGTCGTTCAAATCATCGTTGACCGTCCTCTTAAGATCATCATTTGTAAAGTTGGAGTCACGCTGTTCTGGCCTCATGGATAGGAGGACATAACGCCAGTACTCCCCATCGGCAAGCTTGATGGCATCATCGGCCCATATGCCTATGTGCTGGCTCTTGCTGAATTTCAATTGATTAAAGAGGAGGAATTCGGTGGAGGAGATCCTGCCGGGAAGCACATATCCTCCACCTGACGCCATTAATAGCGCTGGAAATATGATCGAATGGAAAGGTATATTGTCCTTGGCTAGGAAGAAGATGGTCCTGGTCTGATCGTCCTTCCAGTAACCGTCAACTAGCGCTTGTCCACCGAGTTCCTTTACTGCGGAAATATAGCCCAGCACCGCTTCCATCCAGACGTAGATCGTCTTTTCCTCAGCGCCCTTAAACGGCGCTGGAATTCCCCATTTATTGTCCCTGGTAACCGACCTAGGCCTCAGACCCTCTTCTATCATTTTCAGCGTTGTGTTCTTGACACTGTCATCAAGATCTTTCATATTAATGATGTATTCCCTGAGCTCCTCCGAAAAGCGTGGTAAATCGAAGTACCAGTGTTCTGTTGTCCTCTGAACAGCGGGTGAACCACAGAGCACGCATCTAGGCCCTATAAGGGACGTAGGCTCAAGCAACCGCCCACATGAGTCGCACTGATCCCCCTTGGCCTTATCATAGCCGCAGAATGGGCATGTGCCCTCAAGGAACCTGTCGGGCAGAAATATCTTATCATGTTCGCAATAGAGCTGAGCGGTTGACTTCCTGCTGATATAGCCCCTCTGCTCCAGGTTGCTGTAGAACTCCTTTACAAAATCGACGTGCACCGGGTTCTCCGTGCGGGAGTAATTTGAGAGATGTATTTGATATTTGCTCAGCACCTCGAGCAACTTAAGGTGATTCTTATCGGTCAGCTCCTTTGGGGTTATCCCCTCCTTAATGGCGGCAACTTCAATAGGCGTCCCATGTTCATCAGATCCAGAAATTGAAATAACGTCCTCACCCATCTGTGTGAGGAACCTAGCGTAGAAGTCGGCCGTAATCAAATGGAGCATCGTCCCTAAATGGGGCATGCCATTTATGTATGGCCAAGCTGAGCATACTATCCATTTACCCATTTGGCATTTGATCAAAAGCGCTCTTTAAAAGCGTGTTGGATACCGGGGCAAGAATTGATACTGCTAAGCCATTAAAGCGCACACGGGTTCATGGGGGCATACGACCTTATAAGTAAGGGGGCGGCAGGAATTAACACGACCTATTTTAGTGTACAATTACAACTCGGATCAAAACTTGTTATCATCCCTGACCCTGATCGTGCAACTTCGACAAAACACGGCCAGGCGTCAATGGAAGCTGGTAATAGCGCACTCCGCTCGCCTGCTTGAGCGCATTGGCTATGGACGCGCCCACCGGCACTATTGGAATTTCGGCCATCCCCTTTGCGCCATATGGCCCATACTGTTCATATGTTTTGATGAACTCGACGTACATCTTTGGTATATCTGCAATAGAGGGAACGATGTATGTTGTATAATTTGTGTTCATTGGTTTTTCGTCCTGGTTATACACAAGTTCCTCACTAGTAGCAAAACCCAATCCCTGTACTATCCCCCCTTCGCACTGCGTTGTAGCAAGCAGGGGATTTATTACATTGCCTATATCTGCCATCAGGTCTACATTTTTTACATCCAGGTACCCGGTGAGCGTATTCAACTCTATCGATGAAACCATCGCTCCATACATGTAAACTACGTGTGGTACCTCCAGCGTGCCTTTCACGGGTTCAGGGTAACGGGGCACTTCAAATGTGCCTTCGAACTTTAATGTCTCCCCCTTTGCACGCAGCCCCTTTGCAAGATCATATATAGAAACAGATTTTGATTCATTGCCCTTTATCAAGAACCGGCCGCTGGCATATTCTATGCCATCCCTGGTGCTCTCGAGGTAAAGCGCTGCCTCCATCCGCAGCCTATCAAGCATTTTGTTACAGGCTACAAGCAAGGCGTTCCCGGAAGTGAATGTCCCTCTTGAAGCGCTTGAACTTCCTGTATCTGGCGAATATTGTGTATCAGCGTTAACTACTTCTATTTCATTCATGGGGAGGTCCAGCGCCTCTGCCACTATCTGAGCATTACCTGTGTTTACCCCCTGCCCGTAATCCGGATTAGAAAATAACACCTTGATCTTCCCCTGCGGGAGCAATTCTACCGCGGCCGTAGGATAGTCCGGTATAGTCCCAAAGCCCACCCCCTTGATCGCTATGGCCACGCCAGTACCCCTCCTTATCCAGGGCTTTGGTGGGAGCTCCTTCCCAAGCTGCCATAACGGGGAATTCCTGAGCCGGCTTAGAGCCTCGTGTATGCCTTCCATGTTCCTCATGCTGTTGCCAAACGGCCCTATATCGCCGCTCTTAGCAAGGTTCTTTAGCCTGAAGTCTATCGGATCCATCTTCATCTCTTCTGCCATTTCATCCATCATGCTCTCGATTGCGAAGTTCCCCTGAGGACCGCCGAACCCCCTGAAAGCCGATGAGATGCCGTTGTTAGTATAAACAAGGTTCGCGTCTATTCTGATATTGGGTATAAGATAAGGGCCGTTTATGACCTCTATGGTAACGTCAAGCACTGTAGGGCCGAAGCTTTGATAGGCGCCCGTATCCAGATATATATGGGAGTCATTGGCGAGCAGCCTGCCATCGTCGTTCACAGCCGTCTTCAACGTTATAAGTGAGGGGTGCCTGTGGAATCCACCTATCCCGGATTCCTCCCTGTTCCAGACGAGCTTTACGGGCCTCTTGGTCTTGGTAGCCAGGAGGGCCAGGTGTATCTGAACCGTCACGTCATCCTTTCCTCCGAAGGCGCCACCGGCCGGGTAATTGATCACCCTTACCTTTTCAGGCGATATATTCAGAGATCTGGCCACCTGCATCTTGTCCCTATAGGGATTCTGGCCGCCGGCTAGGATGTTTAGGTTGCCCAGTTCATCGGTATATGCAATGCCCGCTTCCGGCTCTAAGAACATGTGCTTCTGGCTCTGTGTCCTGTACGTCCTTTCAAGAGTCAGATGAGCGTCCTTAAACGCCCTATCCACGTCCCCCTTGAGTATGAGGGCGTGCCTTGCGATATTACCCCTGTCATGCAGCTTTGGCGCTTCTGGCTTAAGTGATTCATCCATTGAGTGTACCGCCGGCAGTGGCTCATAAACGGCCTTTATGAGGCCCAGGGCCTTTTCTGCGGTCTCCTGGTCATCCGCTGCAACCAGGGCTAATGGCTCCCCATAAAATCTCACCTTCCCATAGCCTAGGACCGGCGCATCTGGGATTATGGCTCCATACGCATTCAACCCCGGCACATCCTTATATGTTAACACGGCTCTGACCCCCTGTAATCTTTCCGCCTCCGTTGTATCCAGCGTCACGATGTTTGCATGCGCCACCGAACTCCTGAATACCCTTGCAAAGAGCATCCCTTCTATTTTCATGTCGGAGAAGAACTTGATTTTGCCCGTCACCTTGTCAAGGGCATCCACCCTTTGATAAGACCTATTGATATAACTATAACCCTGTTGAAGAATTTCCTCAGACGCCAATTTCACCGCCTCAACCTCGGGCACGGAGGAAATAGTAAGGAGAGCTTTTCAACCACCATGAATTTAGGGGATCCGTACGTCATCATATATTTCTCATATCCTCAAACTAAGCTATAGATCATACGCTGGAGCCATTTACAGGCGATCTGAAGCCGTTAACTATTTCATATAATCCTTCATACACGGCTCCAGCTATTGCCTGTTTCCTGTATTCTGCAGTTGCCCTGATATCGGTTATGGGATGTGCTTCTTCACTGGCAAGCCTTCCTACTTCCTTCATCTTTTCATCTGTAAGCTGACAGTTCAGGATGGCAGCTTCCGCGCTCTTGGCCCTGATGACGGTCGGTGCAACAGCGCCCATGGCTATGCGCGCCTCCTTGAACGTCAATACTTCGGCCGGAACCAGCACTGCGGCCACGCTCACCAAGGATATCGCGTTTGCGCTCCTCAGCCCTATCTTCTTAAAGAAATAGTAGTCACCAGGTTTCATCTTTCTTACGCTCACCTCTGTTATCAACTCATTGGGCTGCCTTACCGTTTTCCTTACGCCAAGGAAATAATCCCCTATATCAACCTCCCTCTCTGAGGCCTCTGATTGAAGTTTGACCTTAGCGCCGGTGGCGAATAGAGGTGGCAGGCCGTCGCCTGCTGGACTGGCGTTGCCCACATTGCCGGCCAGTGTTCCTCTGTTCTGAATCTGAACCGCTCCCACAGTTCTAGCCGCCTCGACGAGCACTGGAGAATATTCATTAACCAATCGTGACCTTATAAGATCGGAATAAGTGGTAAGAGCCCCCACCCTTATGAAGTCCCCATCATCGCGTATATAATTTAAATCCATTATGTAGCTGAGGTTTAACAGTTCGGTCTCTTTAACCAAATCATCCTTTATCTGGACCATGACATCGGTGCCACCCGCAATAGGCCTTGCCGCACCGTCCTTCAGGATATTCAATGCCTCTGATATGGTTCGCGGAGAATGAACGGTGTAATGCGAAACCTTCATTCATTAGCCACCTTCTTTATAGCTTGTACCAACCGCGGATATGCGCCACATCTGCATATGTTGCCCGAAATCGATTCGACTATCTCCTTTTCAGTGGGATGCGGATTGCTATTCAACAGCGCCTTAGCCGACATTACAAACCCGGGGGTGCAGTAACCGCACTGGCTCCCTCCCTCCTCTGCTATGGCCTTTTGAATTGGATCCAATTGCCCGTCCTTGACCAGCCCCTCGTCTGTCCATATCTCCCTGTCCTGAACCTGTGAAATCATGACTAAACATGAAGTAACGGCCTTCCCATCCAACAGAACGGTGCATGCGCCACATTCGCCGGCTTCACAACCAGGTTTTGGGCTTGTTATATCCAAATCCTCCCTCAACACCCTCAGGAGGCTCTTGGCCGGCGGCGCTTTCACTGTTACTCTTTTTCCATTAAGCACAAAGGAGACCTCGATTTCCATTTGTAAAAAGCATCAACTATATCAGATAAAAACATTTCCCTCCATTTATACGATTATACTAGAAATATTTTATATAGATGTTATTACGCCCTTTAACGAGGGAAACTTGATTGGCAATATATGATATACGAGGAAAGGATTTCATATCAACACAGGAATGGGATAGGGAAGAGCTGGAGTTCGCCATCGACTTTGCAAGCGATATAAAGAGGTGGTACTACGGCGGAGCGTTACCTGAGCTCTTTAAGAACAAGACCTTCTTTATGCTGTTCTATAATACAAGCACAAGAACTAGGTCCAGTTTCGAGGCTGCAGCTACGATGCTGGGTGGACACGCACAGTTCATCGACTTTGCAACCACCAGGGGCTCTGAAGGCGAAAGAATAGGAGACATAGCTAGGATGTACGAGCGTTTGGGCCACGCGCTCGGGGTCAGGATTCTGGAGAATGCAGTGGATTACGTATATGGAGCAGGAGACGCCATCATAAGGGAATATGCAAAACATTCCAAAACGCCTGTAATAAACATGGCTGATGACATGTTCCATCCTACGCAGGCGTTAGCGGATATGATGGTTATCAAGGAAAAATTCCAGAAAAGGGTAGAGGGGAAGAAATATACGATAATGTGGGCATACAGCGACCATCTTAGGAGCTGGGGCAGCATCCAAGATGAGATGCTTATAGCAAGCAAATTCGGCATGGATGTTACAATGGCCTATCCGGAAGGATTTGATATCGACGAAAAACAGGTAGAGGCTGCAAAGGAGAACGCAGCGGCAACTGGCGCACATTTTGAGATATCTCATGACCCAAAGGAGGCGCTGGATGGTGCAGACATAGTGTTCCCGCGCAGTTGGACAAGCCATGCCTGCGTCACTACAGGGCTTACCAAATTTGGCAAGGACAGGGAAGTTGAAGCACACAATAAACACAAGGATTGGATATTGAATCAGGAACTGGTCGACATAATGTCCAAGCAATCCATTATAACCCACGTGCTGCCGGTGCTCAGGGGACAGGAGGCTACAGATGAAGTTATGGATGGCCCGCACAGCGTCATCCTGGATCAGGCAGAGAACCTGCTTTACGCAAGGGCTTCCGTATTAGCCCTCTTGGCCGGAAACTCTAGGTAGTATCCTACAAGTGTAAAAGCCCCTTGTCGCCGTAAACCCACAAGGTTAACGGCTACAAGGGAAAATTTTTTAATCTGAAATCAGTGTCTATTGACATTGTTGAACCGCATGGTGATTTTATCATAGCAATAAACGTTAAATGAAATGGTCAAAAAAGTTACGATTAGTTTTAATGAACCGCGTTTTTTGCCCTTTTAATGTAGAGATGCCAATTTTAAGGCCAAAATGCATCTTGACATGTTTTAGCAGCTTGGCATTTGCCCCCTAACATCAATTTCCATCCATCATATCTTAATGGAGTGGCTTGTGAATCAACTAGCACGTGATCTGTTCATAGCGGTCCCAAGCCGATCTAGCGCTTGGTGCCAACCCATTTCCGTTGCCTCGATGGTCACTCTGTAACTGCGCCAGGGCCTCTTCTCTCCGGGAATATTAGCCCAGTCAACATGCTCTGTAAATCTTTTATAGTCTTCATCATCTTTGAATTTTTCATAAAGATCTTTTGACTGCCCAGTAATATTGGGAGCTAACAGTGTTAATTTAAGGTGTGCAAATCTATTTAACAGTTTTTTATAATAGGTTAACTCCTTGATCGTCCCTCCGTATATTATAACGTCCAAGCCGACTTTTCGTGCGAGCGATTCGATAGCGTCAATTATGGTGTTGGTATTGATGCCTGGTTTGTGATTATCGCCAGCGTTATGGCTTTCCCTGATTACCACCATGTCAAGCTGATTAGAGGGCGTCTTCCTGGCCAACTGCCAAGCCTTGAACACTGAGGTCCTTAATTTAGCGTCATCAAAATATGGATGCAGGATGGTCATGGAGAACCCGGCCCTTATCCCAGCTATCGACGCCGCATACGTTTCTGGGTCCCCTAAGAGCACCGAGATGGCCGGTTCGGTAGAGCCATAAATCATTCCCCCTCTTGCAAAGCACCCGTATAGCTCGCCGTACATCTTCTCCTTATCTACGTATATCTGAATAACCCGTGCCGCATTAGTTTCGTCAAACCTTAGCCAGTGAAATTCGCCCATAAGTCTGGATGATAGCCTATAATAGATATCTGTGGCATTTCCATCAAAATCGGAAAGCGGCCTGATGGCAAGTTCCACGGAGTCCCCCTTACGCAGTACCGAACGCGCGAAATCGATAAACTGCTCATCGTCGTATGCGTCCCAAATGCTGCAAAGTGATACGCGGTCATAGCCGAATTGTCTGCAGAGTTCGATCTGCGCCCTAACTGGATCCTGGCATTTAAATATTAGATGATCGGGGAAATTCTTGATGATCTGCGCATCTGGGTAGCTTAACTTTATAAATTTCAAAAGATAAGTGCTCCTTTGCGGGTCGTTAATTCCAGCTTGATCCCCGAAATCGAGCAATATTCCTACGTTCATTGCCATATGCCTGCACCCTTCCACTCTTCTATTATGGCCATTGACAGTTCGCCTGATCCGACCTTGCTGGCCGTACCAGTCGCAAAGTTACCCTTTCCTCCCCCCCTTCCGCCGTATTTAGCCAATACCTTCTCCAATGCATTTGCGCAGTTCAAACGGTCAAGGTCATTACTTCGTGCCAATATCACGATCCGATTTCCGTCAGAATCCTTTGAATTTGTACCGACCACTATTGTTGAACTGTTCTTGATCATCTCCCCCACCCTCTGGCTCACTACGGATTGATCGCCGTCTATCAGATCGAATAGGAAAAGGGTGTTGGTACCAGCCATCGTCCCTGATATTCTGTCCATCAGCTGGGCGGTCAGCCTCCTGTTGATGTCCTTCTGCAGTTCCAGCGATTTGAGAATATCAGTAACCCTCTTGGCGCTGTCCCCGGTGCTACAATTCAAAATACTGGATACGTTACGTGAGGAGGTGATCAGCTGCCCCATTTCAGCCAATGCGCTCTTTCCTACGGCAAATTCTATGGTGTAAATATGCCCCTCCATCCTGTGCAGATCATACGCCAGAAAGAACTGCGCTTCTGCAAGGTCCTTGCTATGCTTCCTTGAGCAGGCTGTCCAGTCTATGTTCTCCACTTCAATGACCCTCACTGGAGGAGTTATTCTATCTTCGTTAGCTCTGAGAAGTGGAAATGCCTCCCTTGCCCTTTCTAAACTATCGAAATAATGTTCTTTAACGGGCGCCCCAGTAAGAATTTCTATGTTGGTCATCTGCATTGCATCAGCTATCTGTTCCATTGTCAAACCCTCAAAGTGCGCCGTTATGGCCCCTCGTTCCCCATCCTGTTCAACCTTGATCACCCGCATCCCTCTTGTAATGTCACCTAGATGCCTCATGAATACATGCTCTGCTGTATGGGCTGCATTTTCCATGTTGGCCGATCGAATAGCTGATATTTAAATTAATCAATGCGCCTATTTAGACCAACCAATCCAGCTTGGAGCTTTTATAGCCAGATATGGCTAAAATAAAGCCCAGGACGAACATGGAAAGGGATATCGGTGAATATGCAAAGTAATACAGTAGGAAATCTGCGACATTGAACTTCAGGCCCAGCTTCCTAGCCATTGCATAGTATATGGCTGACACTATTAAGAAGGTGATGGCGGCCATCAGGAGCCACCATGTGGCAGATACCCCGATCAGAACCAGGAAAATCGGCCTTAATTCCAGCGTAAAGTAACTTGCGAATATCAGAAGGACAAAGGCCGTTAAGCTCAAGTATATGTCCTTCGGAAAGAAATAATTCAGGGACATCAACAGGATGGACGGCATTATGAAGAACAGGGAAGGCAGGACCACCTGGGGCTCCCGGTATACCACCTTAAATATAGTTCGTGCGTTAGACTTTAGCCAATACCCAGTTCCTATCCCCCATCTCTTCCTTTGTTCGTACCACGCTTTCAAGGCGTCGGGGGCTTTGACCTTAATCCTCATTTCATCAACCAACTTGTACTTCAGATTCGAAAGGTACGCTCTAGTGCCAAGGTCAAAGTCTTCTGATATCACCTTTCTGAATCCCCCAATTCGCTCAAACGATTCCCGCCTGATGGCAAACGCGGCGCCGTCCAGGGCTATCGTCTTCTTTAGAAAGTTTGAGAACATGTAGGCTGAAATATTGGCTCCAAGATAATCAAAGGAAACCATTCGTGAGATGATCGACGAGTGGATTATATCCTTCTTGAAGTCCAGTATATCGTTCCCCCCCATTTTTTCAGCTACGATGGTGATTATGTTACCATTTTCGAGCACGAGATCGCTGTCCAGAAACAGCAGAAACTCACCGTGTGCCTCCTTTAGCCCCTGATTTATGGCGTTGACCTTTCCTATCCTCTTGGCGTTGAACAGGAACTTTATTTGAGGATAACCAGTTGACAGCTCTTTCATCTCTTCAGTCGGCTCATCGACAACGACGATGACCTCCTTGTCCTTATAAGGATCATCCATCAGGTTATCCAGGATGCCCCTTAGGTATTGGGAGGATCTCAAAACCGTCACTATTGTGGTTACAGTTGGAGATGCCAATGCTTACCCTTCCAGTCTCCCATATTATTATTGTTTGCTTCCACTTCGGAGCTGATGGTCATCGATTTAGATAATGGCTAGCCCGGGTATTTATTATGCCCGGATTTGTACAGGGCGGACAGCCCGCCTCCAGTAAATGACGATCGCTCAAGTTTTCAGTATAGCTAGTGGCATCCTCTAACGAAGCCTATGAGCATCCAATGCTTATCCCCCTTGCTGGTTCGTCTGTAACATGTTTTCTAGTTCATCGACACTTGACTAGCACCCGCTTGGTACTCCGCCGTTGGCATCTTCATAGTTGTTAATTCGGGCACCCCTGTTAACGCGCGCTGTAACAAAATTACTTCAACCTTGGAATCTCTCTACACAGTAAGATGAAGGCAGACAAATGTCCTTTCTGACAGCGCCTAGAGCGACATACATGACATTCCAATGTTAAATATTCTGACTTAGCGGATAAAGTGATTCCTTGTAGTGTTCCCCTCATTGACAGTGGTAGTTTTCCCACAAATCCTCGAGCTTTCAAGACTTCACCATGTTATTGCTCTCAACCTATTGCAAAAGCCATTTCCACAGCGGGATAAATATAACTTTTTTATCACCATACTCGATCTCTGCACCATAATCATAAGTTATTACAGTGAGATTATTACAGCGAAGTTCTTCGCTTGCATTGAGCAACGGTGTAATTTCTCTCTCATTTATTTCCTCTTCCGATGATGCATAAGTGACCTGTATAAGCTGCTTTACCCTTATCCCCTCCTTGACGACAAAATCCACCTCCGCGCCTTCCGCCCTTCCGTACTTCTTCCAGTAGTATATTTCGCTCCCTGAACCGTGAAGCCTTCTGGTCAGTTCAACCATCACTTCGTTTTCAATTAGCCGTCCAGCGCTTCCTTCTGCTTTTACTGCACGCACCATACCGGTGTCAACAACATAAACTTTTTTTGGGTACTGCATCCTGTTTTTAACCGACCTTGAGAATATTTCAGTATTGAACAGAAAGAAGGATTCTTTTGCGGCGTTTAAAACCTCAATGATGGTTTGCTTGCTTACCCTGTAGCCCAGGCCTTTAAGATAGTTGTATGTTTTTGAGACGCTTACATATTTGGAATAATTTTGCGCAAAATATAGCAGCGACTCGCTGACAATTGCCTGGTTTATGCCAGTTCTTTCCCCAATATCCTTGTATACCGTTGACTGATAATAAGATTCCAGGATTTTCGCCTTTATGCTCTCATCCCTTTCCAGAACAACTTCTGGATAGGCTCCCCACGTAATGTATTCATTAAGCTTATTCAGGAGCATCCCCCTCTCATCCATGAAACTGATCCGTTCCAATTCCTCTCTGTTTAATTCCATACCCTTAAATTTAAGAAACTCTTTGAAACTCAATGGCAGTACCATGAAATCTATTCTGCCCCTTAGCGCTGTTGCTATTTCTCCGCTGAGCAGCTTGGATGATGAGCCAGATATGTAAATGCTGAATTTCTTCCTGTCAGCAATGCTACGCACTCACCTGCCCCAATCCTTCACGTTCTGGATCTCATCCAAAAACAGGTAAACTGGCTTTAATTGGTCCGGATTATCAATTTCATAAAAAAAACTTCATCATTGTCTCAAGGTCATTTGCATCAAGATTTCTCAGTCTCTCCGATTCAAAATTCACATACAGTATGTTTCTTGAAGGAATATCATTCAAATTCCTGATCAGGTAAAATAGGCAGTACGTTTTGCCAGCTCTTCTGGGCCCAGTAACGGTTATTATCCTGTCGGTGCTGATAGGGATGTCAATATTCCTTTTAATAACATGAACGTTCTCCAGTCAAAATTTGAAATCACATAATGAAAGTCATTTTCCCTTGCCATATCTATATATGTAGGAGAATGTATTTAAATATTGTTCCCAGAGAAAACAATTTCATTATAATATTGTTCCCAGAGAAAACAATTATTATCTTCCTGATATACTTTAGCAGCTGAGGTACCGGGTTTACTGCTTTCACGGCTGCCCTTTAGACCAGTCCTTTGCCGAACTATCGGCTTGAAGTTTATGGAGTGATGTCCTTTCGCAGTAAAGCCTGATTTTTACTGCTTACCTAAAACTCCTAACATCTTAAAGAATCAAACCCATCAGCTATCAGTTTAGTGTTTTTGTATAACACATACACGCCCATACTGCATCATCTGCCCATACAGTGCAGTCCTGAAGGCCAATTCGCCAAATGGTAGTGCCTAAGGATAGGCGCTGACCAGTTTACATGATATGGTGGGTTTTACTATTTAGCAATCAAGGGATGGTGATATTATGCGGTATATTTCCTTATTATTTCATCTAAACTGAGTAGTTCGATGGCCACCTTGGAGGACGCAGCCATGTAAAAACTTCCTTTAGTGGATGATGTCACTATCTTGGTTGCACCTATTAACTCGGGTATATACGATAGCGATGGACAGGCATCCTGTACAACCTTGGCACCGCTTTTTTCAATGGATATAATGATCCCTTCTGCAGCAGCCGACCCATAGACGCTATGCGATGTAAATAAATATGTTGGTTTGGTGAATCTCTTCCCTGTCAGGGCCTCTGCGAGGTGCTTTAGTTCATTATACCCCATAAAGGGGCACCCCAGTAGAATGGCCTGACCTTCCTCTGATTTATCCAAAATGGCGCGCGTCGCGTTGTATTCCTCCTTCCCAAAACGGATATAAGATGATGTTGGAATATGCTCATCCTGTACAAACATCCCCATCGGGCCAGACGTCGCAATTGCGGCGGACAATGATTTTAACTGCATCTTGGTTGGCGCACGAAGCCCAACTATCCCAACCGTATCCTTGAAATTCTTGCCTATATAGTACCCGAGAATACCGTAATCCACTTCGTCATTTAAAGGCGTATCCACCAGCACCCATTCCTTAGCCCTTCTTTTCTCCTCCAGGTGCAAGCCATAGTGAGGCGTCTTACCGGTTATGGCAGAAGCAAGCGCGCTAAGCCCACTTTCCCTGTTCGTCATAATGCCTAACACAGAATTGCCGTATACGACTGCCGAGCTCTCGGCCCAACTTACATGATCGCCCATGTTAGCCACGTTATCATATTCGTACGGTATACATGTGTATGACCCTCTAGATCCCATTTTCGCAAAGGCGGCAAGTATCCTCTCCTGTTTTTCATATAGATCCTGTTTAAAATTAAGATGAATGGGTGGAGATACCTGTACACCGCAGGGGTTAATTGTTGTTGGGATAACGAACCTAGCCGTCTTGGCCATATCCTCCAGTAAATCCAATCCAGCATCCCCTATGTTATGGTAGTTTACGCCAGAAATATGGCTTGTCTTCGCCTCCATCAGTCTGTCTGCGTTTGCCCCATTTCCTATTGCATATAAAATTCGGTAGGCTATCTGTTGTGCCTCCCCATATTCACCCTTTAGAGCCATCTCCTCCTTATTGGTTAAGTACAATCTGATCGACTACCTGTTACTCGCTACAGCGTTTATAATTCTTTCTAGCCATTTTTTGGTAACATGTGATCTCTGACCTTGACCGCCACGCCTTTCTTGAACGCCATCATGCTTTGACCGGAAATTACGGCCCTTCCTACTGCGATCAGGCTTCCGCGCTTATTCATTATAGGCACATCCATCCTTGGCCTGATATCAGCGCCGGCTCGGACTATATGGCCTGCGAATACACTGTTTCCCCTTTTAACCTCATCCTCTGACGCTTCATCCACAAATACTCCATATCTATCCGTAAAGCCGTTGTCTGTGGTGAGGGGCTTGATGCCTTCTAGGGTTAAGGCGAGACTTCCATCAGATCTGACCGTAGAATATAGCAAATCCCCTTGCCTTATCCTCCTGATCCGTCCCCCTCTGGTTATTTCGTAAGTTAATGAATCAAGCTTCCACAGGCCTGCCGCATCTATCCCATATGTATAATTCAATATGGCCATTATTTTCAATGATTCCCAAGTGCCCATGTGGTGAAGGACATAGTCAAAACACTTATTAATTTATCCATTTACATTGTTTTATGCAGTGTGAACTATGCGGCAGGGAGATCGTCGGTACGCCATTCACAATCTCCATTGATGGCGCTGTTCTTAACGTGTGCTCGACGTGCTCAAGGTTTGGGAAGCGCATTTCAACCGGGAAGCCTCGCCCCCGCACGGCGGGCCTTTCTACGAGGACCGCGCATGGAAGGGTCAATCAGACAGAAGCCGCAGAGGAAGAATTCCAGCTCCTGGATGACTATAATGTAATTATAAGGAAAAAGCGGGAATCTCTGGAACTTACGCAATCGCAGTTCGGGATGAAACTGGGCGTCAAGCCGTCACTGGTCGCCAAGTTAGAGAGCGGAAGAATCAAGCCGGATATAGCGTTGGCCAAGAAGATTGAGAACGCTCTAAAGATAAGGTTGTCAGCTTGAGCCAGGATATCGCGCTGGTTACTGATGGAAATGAATTCATAAGGGATGAGGCAAAGGAACTAGCCATATCCGCTGGATATGTACCGAAGCTGATCTTTCAGGTTAAGAGGACGGGGCTGGGGAGGATGGGCATTTCTGAAGGGAAGGCCATAGAATTAAAGGCGGAGCTCGCCGCCCAGAATATCGGAAAAGTGCTCATAAACGGCATGCTGAACGCAGGTCAAATGTTCAATTTGACCAGTTTCCTGGAAACGGAAGCCATAGATAGGCAGAAGCTTATATTGGAAATATTTGCCAAGAGAGCTATAACGCCAGAGGCCAAGCTGCAGGTAAGGCTGGCTGAACTCAAATATCAACTTCCAAGGGTAAAGGAAAACGTCAGGCTATCGAAGAAGGGTGAGCAGCCCGCCGGGATGTTCGGATCCGGCCGCTATGATATCGATAAGTACGTTATGAGCATAAAGGAGCAAATTAACTCCCTCAACAAAAAGATCAAGGCGGTATCTGACCGACGCTCTTTCCAGATGAAGGAAAGATTGAAGGTCAAGGGGTTCGTCATATCGCTTGCCGGGTACACCGGTAGCGGGAAGACAACGATATTTAACCGGTTGACAGCAGAAACAAAACCAGTAACCGGAAGGCCGTTCACTACCCTATCTCCAACGATCAGGAGGTTGCCCGGTAAAGAGGACATTTTTATTTCTGATACGGTAGGATTTATCGAAGGGATACCACACTATCTGGTCGAGGCGTTCAAGTCGACCCTTGCAGAGATAACATATGCTGACCTTGTGCTACTTGTAACCGATGTAAGCGTGGATCAAAGGGAGTTCATCAGGAGGTACAATGCTAGCATGAAGACATTTACCGAAATAGGCGTCTCCATGGATAAGGTGTTGGTGGTGGAAAACAAATATGACATATCCAATCCCTCCTTGAGCGAAGAACGGATGATCAGAGATGGAATGGCTAGGGTCAAGATATCCGCAAAGACCGGGTATAACATGAACGTGCTCATGAACATGCTGGAAGGCTTTGCACATAACAGGTGAAATGCGCTAACGCTGTGATATCTGCGATTGGGACCATCAACGTCCAGTGACTGTGGCTCCTGCATGACGCGCCTTCCTATCTATGAATGAACGTGATCCCACATGTTTAGGCCTTTGCCAGCCCTTCCAGATATGCGAGTATATCCCCTCCCTTGTATGGCCATAATAATGAATCTATGTTTAAGGGCGGGATGCCCGCTATTCTTGAAATGAACCCCCAAGCCCGCTGTATTTCCATCGCCTTGGGCCGATGAACGTCCGACACTAAGCCTAGGGACCTGGTAATCCTTATAAGGCGTGAATCCACTGGAACTGGCAGCTTCATATCCAACCTGATGCGCTCCTTTTCCCTAACCATTACAGCATAGTAGAACATCTTGACAGCGAAGATCAGAGTTTTTGCATTTCTATCGGAGTTTAGAACTTTAGAAAGGTCGGTTAAAAGGATATACGGGTCATGTTTATATGCGTCAAGGTTAGTAGATACTTTGAAACCTGCCCCTTTGAGCGCCATTAACCTCCTGATCTTTCCGTTTATGCCCAGTGCGCGGTGTTTTTTGAGGAATTCGATGATGGTTTCACATGCTTCACCATCTTTGACGGAGTTGGCGAAGAGGTCCCAGTAGGCCTCACCCGTGATACGAAGCCTGTAACTTATCAGCGCATTAAAGACTATTAGATCGTAGAAATCTGGGGATTTAACGGTTTTATCGAGAAGCCTGATGGAATCGAGCTGGGGGTCCCTTTGCTCTATCTCCAGTACCCTGTGTAGGCCGATCCTCCCTATCAGAAGGCCCAGGTACCTTGCCTTGCTGTAGTTCACACCCCGCCAATGGACATGTATTTATTAAAACGTTTATTGACGTATTTGATCTTGTTTTGAACCGATATAACTGAGGAAGGCCTTCGCTTCATCGCCTGCAAAATCGTTAAAATCAAGCTTCAGGCTGTTGGCAGCAGCAAAATAGACGCTCGCTATAAGCAGCTGGGATGATGTTACGTTCAATGGCCCGTAAAATACCGGCGCGTCGGTCTCCAGCAACAGGAGCCCGTATTGATGCGCTTTCAGGTTTTTCCTTATCCTCTTGTTATATATGAGGGGAGGCCCTGCTCCTATGTAGTAGCCGTGTTGAACCGCTTGCTCAAGGTCAGATTCAGTTCCGTCGAACCAGTGCAGGAGTACGCCGTTAAGCCTATAGGAACTTAGCACTGAAAGAACAAGGGATGTGGCCCCCCTGGAGTGTATGGATATGGGCTCATTTCTACGTTCGGCTATCTCCAGCTGCGATTCGAATATCCTTCTCTGAAACGCCATATCCGCCTCATAGCTCGGGTCCATCCCTATTTCCCCTATTCCATCCTCCCCCTGTATTTCCAAGCCACCCTTCAGGTTGGATGGATGTAAACCCTTGAAAACGAGTGTTAACCCCTTCTCCCTCATCGCTGATAGCCTCCCAGCCTCTTCATCAGGCGTTATGCACACCACAGCTCTAATTCCGGCCCGTTCCATATTAGGGATCATGACGGAATTTTCAACTGGTGTCTGGTGCGAATGCGCGTCGTAAAGCAACAAGACGTTAGATTTAATAATGCCACATTTAAAAAGGTAATGAACATTAATGCCCGAAATCCCTTCAGCCGCAATATATAGGATCTTTAAGAAAGGTGGAGCAGAGCGCGTGGCCCAAGATGCCATATCCGAACTTACAAAATATTTGGAGGAATATGGAGTCCTAATAGTAAAACAGGCCAGCGATCTTGCAGATCATGCAGGAAGGAAAACGGTTATGGAAGATGACGTAAAATTAGCCATCAGGAACATAACCGGCAGCAATGAATTCAAGCGCAGCGCTTAAACTGGGCCGCGGTCAGGATTTAACCAAATGACCAGTGGGGAAGTAAAGGACGATAGTTTTAATTTCATCATCACCACATACCGCCATCATGAAGCCGAGGCAAGGGAAGAAGCCACCAGGCTAATTTCACAGTTCACAAGGAACGTCACGGTTAAGACCACCCAGATAAAGGGACTGCTGATCGGTGACAGCGATGTTGACCCAGTTGAAATATCCAGGCGCTTCCATAATATGATAACAGATGACCCCCTTTCCATAAGGTGGATACTTAGGTTCATTCCGATTCAGGCCAATTGCAAATCAAGCGTTCAGGAGGTGGAAATAGCGGCCATTTCCCTGTTGCCCAAGCTGGATAAGCACCATAAGTTCAGGATCACAGTTGAGCGCCGTTTTTCACAGCTGGACCCCCAGCAGATAATCAAAGCTATAGCAAATCACATAGACAATCCTGTCGATCTTGAAGAGCCGGACGATATTATACTCATCGAGATTTTGGGAGGAAGGGCTGGCCTGTCCATAATCAGGCCGGGCGATATATTTAGCGCGCTCAAGGCTAAACTGGGGCCATAGCCACAATACTATTCGTAACGGAGGGCCACTATCGGATCAAGCTTTGCTGCCTGACGCGCGGGTATAAAGCCAGCAATGATCCCTATGCCCACGGCCAGAATGAGCGTCAGGATGACCACTTCCGGAGAAACGACCGGCGCCACAAATGCACTGAAGCCTATCCCCGATCCAGCGACCCCCCCTGAAGAGGCGCTTGATCCCCCCAAACTTATAAAGCTCAGCAAAAATGAAATCAGGTAAGAGCCGCCCGCCCCCAGCGCTATGCCGACCAATCCTCCGATTAAACCCATTATGGCTGATTCAGCTATAAATATCATTTCTATGCCCCCCCTGGTGAACCCAAGGGCCTTAAGTAAGCCTATTTCATGGATCCTCTCCCTTGTAGCGCTGAACATGGTCGTTGTAACACCAATCATGGCTACAATCAGGGATACGGCGGCTGCTGAAGTAAGCAACGCGTTCAGTATGCCGAGGATGCTATTTGCTATGGATATTATCGACTGCGATGTTATTACGCTTATCTTGTTCCCATAGATGTTTTCAATCTGCTTTGAAAGGGCGTTGACCTGACTTGAGGAGACCGCTACTGCAAGGATGCCATCGTAGCCGGCGTTGCCGGTGAGCTGCTGGCCCGTCGCCAACGGCACAATTATACCCTGGTCAACATTTATGAATAGTGAAGTGCCGAACTGTTTAAGGGTACCGGAAATGAGGAAGCTCTTTGAAACCGTCGTCTGGCCCTGGATGACCACCGTTATTGCCTCATTCAACTTGTATTTGGGGTAGTTCGTATTCTGTGGATTGGCGATGGAATACCCCACCGCTGCTTCAAATGTCTCCGTGGGCGCAGGGAAGCTTCCGGTATCGAGCTGGATGCCCGGAACTGCGTTGTTCAGCCCAGCCTGGCTTATGGCCAGCACCTGTACCGTTTCTGTTCCGCCTGGGGTTTTGATCGTTCCAGGTATAGCATAGAACGGGTAGGCTCCCTTGATGCCGGGTATTTCTGATATCCTAGTTACGTAGCTTTGGGTTAAACTCGTCTGGCCGTTGGGTTCAATTATTATAGTGTTAGTACCCAGCCTCAGCAGTTGGGTGGTTATCTGCGACCCGAAGCCGCCGGTCACCGATGTAATGCCAACTATGGCGGCCGGCCCGATCATTATTCCGAGAATGGTCAGAACGGACCTGGTCCTTCTTTCCTTCAGGGCGCTGAACGCATAATAAAAAATATCTGAGAATTTCATTTACGACTTCGCACCGGCTTTACAGGGTCAGCTCCTGCTTGGATTTGGACCGTCTTCTCCTCATCAGGTATACGATAACCAATACCAGCACGACCAGTATCGCTATCAGCGTGTAAAAGGCATAGTTCGATTTCTGAGGCGTATGTTGAACCGGCTGTGTTCCGCTGATGACGGGCAAATATAGCGGATAAGTTACATTGTATGTGTTCCCCAGCGAATCCTGGTAGGTGTACAACAATGAAAGCTTATATGTGCCTGTGGAGGCGTCCGAGGGTATCGTGAAGCTTACGCTGAAGGGCGTCGGTGAATCAGTGGGCAGGTCTCCGATATATGTTGACTGTGTGGGCTGTGCGATCTGCCCATTTACATATAGCGTGCCATAGTATGCCTCCTCCGTACCGCTGTTCAACAGTGACCCCGAGACGGTGAGCGTTGTTCCATTATAGGCGGCCCCCGATGTTGCGACGTTTGAGAAGCTCACTACGATGTCCCCAGTAAGGAGGATGTTGTAATCGAATGAACTGAACTGAGTTATATTATCCACCTTGTAACTTGCTTCGACTATTATTGGAACCGTAGACGTCTGTAGCGCCGAAGTTGGAATTATGTTCAGGGTTATACTGGAACTGCCGCCGGCCGGAATGGCGCTGAGGTTAAATGGGCCTATCCCCTGCTGAACGTACAGGTTAGAACCGACGCTTAGGTCTACGACGACATCTTGTAACTGGTTACCGCCGTTGTTCGTTAGCGTCAACGCCATGGAGTTATTCCTCTGGTAATATATGGTGGATGGCGTTAGCGTGGCGCTGACTCCCTGAATGCTTGTGATGGCTAAATATGTATAGTAAACTACACTGGTCGGAACCTGTCCCGTGCCCATGCTGTATGCGACGCCTATGGAGATCGGGTATAGCCCAAGATTCAGCGTGCCAGGCGCATAAATATCATATCTGAAAATCGCGGTTCCATTTGGAGCGAGGTAACCTAGTGAAGATGAATTGCCGGAGACCAGCTGCAAGTAAGGGGACGCGGGCGTTACCGACAGGCCATATATGGTGGAGTTGCCGCTGTTTGTTATTTCAACCGGGAACGATGTGGAACCGCCGGCCGCCAGACTGGAAGATGGGGCCGTCACCTTTATCGATACTGGAGCGTTTATAACCAGGTCCAGGGTGGCGCTGGTGGCGCCACCACCTGAAAGAATCACTAACAAATTCGCATCGTAGGTCCCAGGGGTGGCGTTGGTGGGTATGTTCAGGTAGAACGTCAGGTACCCAGTCCCCGCAGGCGCGGCATACGCGTATTCGCTTCCAGTGGAGCTAGTGATGGGCGTTGAGGTTAGCGTCAGCTCGCCATAGCTGATGTTAGTCGTTGAATTAAATTGAACCGTCAGGGGCACGTTTACCATGCCCGGCGTTGCGTAGATCGGCGTCCCGATGGAACCCCAGGTGTAGTTAATCAGCTGGGGCGTTGAACTGGCAGCGAAGGCGCCAGTTATAGGGATAGAAAACAGCAGAAGCGCTAGAATGATCTTGACTATGTTCTTCATTTTTATATACCATCTCCCCTACCGCTAAGACACGGAGATATAAACAGCGCGTGATAATGAAGTGTTTTTACCATTTCACCATGCAACATTTTCTATCTTCTCCACCATTCCGTCCCTGATCCTTATGATCTTGCGCGTCATGTTAGCCAGTTCCAAATTGTGCGTAACCATTATTACGGTTTTACCGGCCTCCTTGTTTATCTTAATAAGGGCATCCATGACCACCTTGGAATTTGTTGAATCCAGGTTGCCCGTCGGTTCGTCCGCCAAAATTATCTTGGGCTCTGCTACCAGCGCGCGTGATATAGCTACCCTTTGCTGTTCCCCCCCACTGAGAAATGTGGGTTTCTTGTTCCTAAGCCCCTCTATTCCGATTAGCCGCATACTCTGCATCGCAAGCGCCTCCCTCTTATCCCGGGGTATTCCACGGACCATCAACGGTATTTCTATGTTTTCTATGGCCGTGAGCCGCCCTATAAGGTTGTAAGCCTGAAATATGAACCCTATGTATTTATTGCGGATCATCGAGAGCTGGTTATCGTCATACAGGCTTATGTCATGTAAATTGATATATATCTTCCCAGAGGTCGGCCTGTCCAGTGCGCCCAGCAGGTTCAACAGGGTTGATTTTCCAGAGCCCGATGGCCCGACGATCGATGCAAAATCCCCCTCCTTTATATCGAATGTAACACCATTGAGCGCTATTGTTGAAACAGCCCCTCCGTATACCTTGCTCACGTTTTCCAAGGCCATCACCGAACCTGCGCCTGGCGTCATGTATTAATCACCTCTCATGACCTCTGTAATCGTTTCCTACATCATCGGATAAGCTGGACAATGACCCCACATTTTCGATCACTGCAAAGCTCACAAGCCGCAGGCCATCACCGGCCGCGGTAAGTTGTGGCGTTTGCATAAAGCTAGCATATATCAAGCCTTTAATTCACCTATAAAAGAAGGGGAGCTGGGGTATGGTATAAAAGCCTACCGTGTTAACAATACGTTAGAAGTATGATATAAGCCCACGGAGAGCACGTTCCCGCCGCTATTCGCCCGGTGGATTAGTTCGCTGCGACGGAGCCTGCCCTTTTTCCTACACGCTAAAAATAGGGGGTGCGCGTCACAGTTTCACGTCTTCTATAGTTTCCTTGATCCAGTCTACAAGCCTGTGATACGCGTCGATGCCCTTTGGCGTCAGCGTTATCCTCTCCGCCCTTTCTTCATCGAGAACCTCAAGAACTAGCCCATGTTCAACCATCCAATCCAGATATTCAATGAACCGCGGGTAATTTACCCCAAGGAGCATCTGTATGTTGGTCCTTTTCATTGGCGAGCCGGTCCTGTATACGATATCAAGGAATCGCGCCAACACGTACAGGTCCGGTCTTTCCAACTGTGATCATCCATCAGAGGCTATCCATGAACTCTTTCTTTTTCTTTTCGAACAACTTTTTCTCCTCCTCCAGCCTGGACACGCCCTTAGCATAGCTCTTGTCTAGCTCATATTTGAAGTAAAACCATACCCCAACTCCGACAATTATATCCAACGGTATAAAATGCACGACTATGACGGACAATATGAAAGCGGCTACGCCGAAGAGGATGGCGTCCTGATTCCGCTTTCTAATGGTCCTCGGAAGGATTTCTATGATCTTTTCGGCCGCCGCCAGCGCGTTTGCCGTTAGCTTTACACCACCATTTGAGTCTTTCATTTCTGCGATCAAAATTGAGAGCTCGTCCAGGTCGGGGGTCTTTTTCCTGCTAGCGATTATATAGCAGGCCATGCCGCTAAAGGCGCCTATAACTGCATAAATTCCAAACAGTATCAGTATTAGGGCCTGGTTATGAATTATATAGTACGGCGTATATGTTATGACCAATAGGCCCACTGTAGCCCCCGCAATAATGGACCATGTTATCAATCCAGTTAGAACTGAACTTATGATATGGACGCGGTCCAGCCTCCTTCGTAAGAATGCCAACCATTTCTCTGAAATATTTATAACAGAATCCAGGCCCGCCGATACATCCGACAGCGCGGTGGTTCCGTTATCCTTTGAAGGTGTTTCCACAGGTCTAAACAGCGCCATACTGTGCTTAAAAGATTAGCGTATCAGGAGTACGTTCAGGCCCATTGATCTGGCAACCACCCAATCCATGGGCAGTAATATCCTCCTCCAGCGAAGGCCGGATGCAGCTCAGGGGATCGTAATCGGGTATAGTATCTGGTGAAGAATATTAATAAGCTGATGATGCCCTAATTCCGATGATCTTGATCAGGCTAATATTGTTCGATTTGGATGGAACGTTGATAGAATTCACCCTTGACTATAAGGCGCAAAGGGATGCCGTCAGATCGCTCGCAGGTTCCCTTGGAGTTAACCTGAAAACCGGTACCATTCATGATATGCTTAGCGAGTTCAGGGAGACCGCTCCCAATGATTACCAGCATTTCAAGTCCAGGGTATTTGAAGCTCTAAAAAAGTACGAGCTCAGCGCTCCCCCCGCAAATATGAGCGGGTCGACAGCCAGGTTGCTGCGCCGTTTAAAGGCAAAATATTTGATAGGCGTCGTAACAAATAATTGCAGGGAAATGCTTGATAGGTTCTTGAGCAGTTCGGCCGTCAGCTTTGATGTAAGCATTTCAAGGGAGGATGCTGGCGAACTCAAGCCCGCGCCCGACGCCCTATTATTGGCCATGAAAAGGGCTAATTGCACCGCCAAACAGACCGTCATGGTAGGCGATTCAATAATAGACATCCGGGCCGCCAATGCCGCCGGGATCAGGTCGATCGCGTACCTTGGAGGCTTCGGCTCGAAATCCATAGCTCTGGGCGGACCCGACTATATGATAGGCGAACTGTCGAAGCTGCCCTCGGTACTGAAAATGATGGACAGCGACTAGCTAGGGCAAAGTTTTTATGAGCCATGGACATCCACAGGATGTTGGACGAAGAAGACCTTAAGAGGCTAGCTGAAGTCAGGGGCTGGTTAGATGATAAGCTGAAGGAGCTTAAGGATGAAGAGCTTACCTATCTTACCCTTATGGCCATGATAGATGAGAAACTGAAAAAATCAAGCTTCATAACGGCTGCGCAGCTGCCCACCGAAACCGAAGGCGTCCAGAGGGCACTAAGAAGCGCCAAGGATAACCTGCTCCTCGGGATGGCCTATATACTAAATGAAATAGCCACCATAGTCCCGGAGCAGCGGCTGATGCTGCACGTTGAAACACCGCCGTTTAAAAACTACCTGATAAGCAAGGTATTTGAGCCGTTGAAAGCCGAAAGGGTGACCGATGGAAGGCCTTTCAATTATATGATCGACACGAACGCCGACGGTATGATAACCAAGATCAAGGTTGAAAATTACGGTTCTCAGGAGAAGCTGAACGAAATACTCACCAAGGTCACGTGGACCTTTGGAAAGATGGCTGAAAATATGGCCAAGGGGTCCGGGCCGAAGGCCAAGCCGGCTTGAGCGCGTTAGCCTTCAGAACGTATGTATGCTTAAGCGATCAGTGAGAACCCAGTATTAACACGGCCATCGCTATGCCGTAAATTGCAACCGCTTCACCAAGGGCTACCACTATAAGGGCGAACGTCCTTACCTCTGGCCTGTCCGGCCTCTCCCCTACCGTGGCTATTGCAGCTGCCCCACCACCGCCTATAGCGATGCCGGCGCCGAGGGCCGCAAGCCCGAACGCCACGCCTGCGCCTATGGCCTTCCCAGTGAGGTCCGTCAGGCCTGACGCGGTTTGCGCAAAGGCGGGGTGTATGATGATGATGCTTAGGATGCCTATCAACTGTATTATGAAGATCTTCTTATCCATTCCCTCAAATACTCCATAGCGCCAATTTAAATTTTTCTATTACCCTTGCATAATTATCGCGCCGTTCGCCGGTGTGCATGATCTTCATCCGCGGAGCTGTAGCATATCCGTGTACCGCTTCTCCAGGTCCTTATACTCAGAGTCTATCCGTTTCCTATCGTCTTCATACTGATCCTTTACCCTTTGCTTTGAAACTTCAAATTGGTCCAAGTCGCTAATCTGCGCTCCTGCCCGATATTGTCTTCTTGATCTTCTTAAGCCTTACCAGCTCCTCTCTATCCCTCTCTTCCAGTATGAATGTGATGGTGTTGATCGTCTCCTTATGGTCAGGCACCACCACCTTTTCGATGGACGTAGTCAGCCTCCTCGTCTTTTCAAGGTTTTCTGCTATCCTCAATAACAGGTCCTCAGACGCGGCGGCGGCGGCCAGCTTGCCTAGGGCTTCAGACAGCCTTTCCCTGGCCTCGTAGAATTTAATCGGCACATCGTTTAAGCTGAGGGCCGGTAAATCATGGTCAGCCATCTCCAGCGTATAATGGGTAACGTCCATAAGTTTGCGCCTGCTGGCGTTAACTTCAATATCCGGGATTGTAATGCTGGTGGCCGACTTGAACGCGGGCTCCCCCATCCGGATCAGTGCAAGCGCAAACAGGTCGTACGCCTTCGCCAGGCCTTCGGAAGCCTCCTGCCACTTCTCAATTGAATCTAGGGTTGTTTCGTTCAGCCTCTTCATCAGCAGCTCCTTCTTGTCCTCGAGTATCTTGTATATCCTTTCGGTGGTGGCGAGCGTCCTCCTCTCCGTAAGAAGCCTGGCCTTTGTGGGAGCCCTGCTAAACGACATGTTATGCTACACCATAATGTTGCTTGATCAGTTCGGGGCTTATCCTGTTAAGCTCGGACTCGGGCAGCTGATATAGCGTCTTCCAGGCGAGCTGTAGCGTCCTCTCCAGGTCCCTGTTTTCGTCAGGCCCCTGTTTCATGAATTCCTGCTCAAAGTGCTCAGCAAAATCCAGGTACTTCAGGTCGGCCTCCTGTACGCCCCCCTTTCCCACTATCTCAACCAGGGACCTTATTTCGCTGGCCCTTGAGTATGACTGATAAAGCTGATCGCTCACGGACTTGTGATCATCGCGCGTCTTCCCTGGCCCAACGCCGTCCTTCATCAGCCTGCTCAGGCTCATTAGAACGTTTACCGGAGGGTAGATGCCCCGCCCGGACAGCCCCTTGTCAAGCACGATCTGGCCCTCCGTAATATACCCTGTGAGGTCAGGGACCGGGTGCGTTATGTCGTCCCCGGGCATGCTGAGTATTGGAAGCTGTGTAAGGCTGCCCTTCTTGCCCTTGATCTTCCCACACCTTTCGTACATGGTGGCCAGGTCCGTGTATAGATAACCGGGGTAACCGCGCCTGCTGGGCACCTCCTCCCTGGCTATGCTTATCTCCCTGAGCGCCTCCGCATAGTTCGTCATATCCGCCATTATCACCAGGACGTGATAGCCCTCCTCAAATGCCAGATGCTCGGCCGCGGTCAACGCTATCCTTGGCGTCACTATCCTTTCAATGGCCGGGTCCTCAGCCAGGTTGAGGAATAGCACGCTCCTTTTGAGCTGGCCTGAAATCTGCAGCTGTTTGCGGTAATACATGGCCACGCTGTTCGCTACGCCGACGGCCGCAAACACCACTGCGAAGTCCTCGCCGGTCGAAAGGGTTGATTGTTTTGCTATCTGAGCCGCCAGAACGTCGTGTGGAAGGCCTGCGCCGGAGAATATTGGGAGCTTCTGCCCCCTGACCAGGCTCAGCATACCGTCCATTACCGAGATGCCCGTCTGAATGAACTGGTCAGGGTAGTCCCTGACATAGGGATTTATGATATCCCCGTTTATATTCTTGGTCGCCTTTCCAAGTATCGGCGGCATACCATCCATGGGCCTTCCCAGGCCGTCAAATATCCTGCCAAGCAGTTCGTTTGAAACGGCGAATTCCAATGGCCTGCCCAGGAACTTGACCTTGGAGTTATTTATGGAGATGCCCTCCGTACCTTCAAATATCTCCATAACGGCCATCGTATCGGTGACCTCCAGGGCCCTGCCCAGCCTCCTTTCACCATTATCCATTTCCACTTCAACCAGTTCTTCGTAACCGAGCATCCCGTTCGTTTCAACTATCAGAAGCGGGCCCGCGATCTGCTTTACCCTGGAGAACCTGAGCGAACCGCTCAATTGGACTTCACCCCCTCGAACTGTTTTTTCATCCGATCCATCAATTGGGTGTAATCGCCCTCAACTGAATCATTGGTGAATTTATTTTTGGCGTACATAAGATCCCCCATCACCGGAAGCCCCCTTATGTCCTCTATACGGGCGCCGGCTTCTATTTTCTTCCTGGCCATCGAATAGAACTCCACGATGGCTGAAAGTATATAGTACTGGACCTTCGGCGAACTGAACCTGTCCACCTTATCATAGGCGCTTTGCTGGAGATAGCCCTGCCTGATGACCCTGGCCATATCAAGCACCAGCTTCTCATCGTTGGGCAGCATCTCCGACCCCAGGAGCCTGACTATATCCTTGAGCGCGTTCTCCTTCTGTAACAGCGCATAGGCTTCATCCCTAATGCGGCTGAAGTTTTCGTTTACGTTGGCAGCCAGCCACTCGGACAGGTCCTGAGTATAGCCTGAATAGCTGGATATCCAGTTGACGGCCGGATAGTGCCTGGAGTAGGCCAGATCCGGATCCAGCAGCAGAAACGCCTTGACGAACCTGAGCGTATTTGATGTCACCGGTTCAGTAAAGTCGCCGCCCTGGGGGGACACTGCGCCCATTATGGTCAGGCTTCCATTTCTGGGCTGCGAGCCAGACGTCTTAACGTTCCCAGCCCTTTCATAGAACGCGGCCAGCCTGGACGCCAGATAGGATGGGTATCCCTCCTCAGCCGGCATCTCCTCCAACCTGCCGCTTATCTCCCTAAGGGCCTCCGCCCACCTGCTAGTGGAATCAGCAAGAAGCAGCGTATCATAGCCCATATCTCTGAAATATTCAGCGATCGTAGTGCCCGCGTAGATGCTCGCCTGTCTGGCCATCACCGGCATATTGCTGATGTTGGCTATGAGGACCGTCTTTTCCATAAGCGGCCGATCGCTGTACGGGTCCTTAAGGTTTGGGAACGTCATCAGTATGTCGGTCATTTCGTTGCCCCTTTCCCCGCACCCTACATATATCACCATGGAGGATTTGGCCCATGAGGCGATCTGATGTAATAGCACGGTATTGTGATAAATGGTTGGCGCTTCCCCCCCAAGGAAGTTCTGCGCCCCGGGGACCACCAGATCATATACATCGTACGTGCCGTTCAGCACCCTTACGTCTGTAACCTTATCATGGCCAAGCTTTGATGCGCTGGGAGAGCTGAACCGCCTTGCCAGCGGCTCAACCAGCAGGTCCCCCGGCCTTATGAGCGCTGCTGGCCTTGTGGTTATGCCTCCGTTGGTTGGGTATAAGTATATACCGTGGTTGGGCGTTACCACCAGACGCCTTCCCTGTGCGGTGTTAATTTCAACCATGAACCGGCTTTCCCCCTTATAGATCAGAGGCGAATTCTCATCAGAAAATCCTGTACCTACAAATGAGCTGACCGTCCCATCTATCCTTCTATATAGCCCGTCCTGAAGCGCCCTTATGGCCCCCCCGCGCCGCCAGACCTCCCCGATCTCCTTCAGTTCGCCGTTAAGGAGGATCCTGGTCTCCGGCAGCACGCACTTACCGGTGCCAAATCCGCCTGGGACCGCGGCCGTGCCGCCCTTGGCCAATGGGAAGAACGTATCGATGACCCTCTGCCCCACTACGAGGAGCTCCTTTGTCTCCATCTTTTCCTTGAACGGGCGTGGGGTCCAAACCGGCCATTCCTGATAAAGGTGCAGCGGCGTGCGTACGCCGTCCATTTCGACCGTGGCAATTTCGTCCTTGAGTGTGTATTCGCCTTCCTTGGTAAGGTCGGTGAGGCGTCCCCTTACGTTAGGCGGAACCATAATGTAATGACGCACCAGCTGGGTTTCGTCGACATAGCCAAGCACGTCGTCGCCCATAACATCGCCCAGCTTTGCCGTTGGCATGAACTTCCACTTTGCCTTCTTGTCCAGCCTCGTTACGCTGACGCCGCGAGGGATGAACGACCCGGCGACCTTCGAGATCGTGGGCAAGGGCCTTTGCATGCCGTCATAGATCTGGCCCACCATCCCTGGACCCAACTCAACTGATAGCGGCGACCCCATGCCGATCACCGGCTCCCCGGGCTTGATATCGGTGGTAAATTCATAGACCTGTATGTACGCATTGTCCCCTTCGATCCTGATCGCTTCCCCTATCAACCCCAGCTCCCCCACCTTGACCACTTCATTCATCTTGATCCCAGTCATTCCCGTGGCCTTGACGACTGAGCTCTTAACATCTGTTATCCTTCCTTTTATGGTCATTTTCAGATCACCCTGGAAAAATAGTTATCCACTATGGCCCTCTTTAGGGACTGTTTCCTGCTGGCCACATACTCGTTCAGTGAGTAATCTATGCTAATATTGCCATCCTTATCCTCTATTATGAACCCCCTGTCGAAGTCCGCCTCCGCCAGCTTCATCTTGCCCCCCAGCGAACCCAGCAGCGCCCTGTCCTCCCTCCCAGCCTTCAAAATGTAGTTGCCCTTGTAATTCTTGATAGCGTCCTTGGCAAGGGCGAGGATGAACCTCCCATACGTTTCGCCATCGCTCGTCAACATTTCACTTACAGCGTCCGATATCAACGATTCGAGGTCGGCATCCAGCAGCGATAGTATACGCGATCTGCCCCTGATCTCGGCATCTGACATCTGGCTCTCCCTGAACCGCCGTTTATCTGCATCAATCCTTTCCCTGATCAGGGCCGCCTCCTCCTTGGCCTTTACCATTTCACCTTCCAGTATGTCAATGGACCCCCTGTAAGCCTGTTCCATGTTCGATAGGGCCTCCAGCCTCTCCTTTTCAATGACGCCTATAATTGAGCTCAAACGGCCTGCGCCTCCGTCACCAAGTTTACAAGCTCCTTCCTATAGCCCTCACTGGTCCCTCTGGGCTGGAACGGGGGATCAACCATGTATATTATGGGGAGATGGTTCTTGAGCCTGATCTTAGTCAATTCGGCGCGCATGTCTCTAACAAGGTCACTCTGGATCAATATCAATCCTATATCGCCATTGGCGGGCAGTATTTTTCCCAGCGCTTCCATCACCGTGTATGGTGGGATAACAGTGTACACCTCGCATCCTATAGATTTAAAAATTGTAGTAAACATCTCCGACCCAACGGCGAACACTTTCATTTGATTGGGTTCTACTGAAATTATATTTAAATCTATTTGTGGTCCTGGTGTAAATTTATCCGAAATATTTTTTCAAAAAAAGGGGGTTTTAAGGCCATATACCCCTGATGGTCATGACGTCGGAGACCCTTTTTATGGCCAGCATATCTGCGGCGGTCCTCATGTCAACCTTATGGCTCTGATGCATCTCATATACGTCATTGAAGGACTTGACCATCTTTTCTGCCAACCTTGAATTTACCTCCTCCTCCGTCCACTGAAGCCTCTGGAGGCCCTGGACCCATTCAAAGTAGCTGACCGTCACGCCTCCCGCATTGGCGAGTATGTCCGGCACCAGTAGGACACCTCTTTCGTGTAATATCTTGTCCGCTTCTGGAGTGGTCGGGCCGTTTGCGCCTTCCGATATTATTTTAGCCCTGACCTTTTCAGCGTTTCTTTCTGTTATCACCCCTTCAAGCGCCGCTGGGACCAGAACATCCGCATCGGCAGTTAGTATATCGTCATTTGATATTTTTTCAGCGCCAGCAAGCGACGTTACCGTGCCGCTTCTCTCCTTCTCCTTCATCACCCTGTCAACATCCAGTCCTTCCCTCGAATATATGCCGCCCTTTGAATCGCTTACGCCAACTATCTTCATTCCGTACTCCTTCCGAAGGATCAGCGCTGCATTTGAGCCTACATTGCCAAATCCCTGTATGGCCACACGCGCATCCTTCAATTTTATATTCAATTTCTTGGCCGCCTCCGCCGCAACTATGGCAACCCCTCTGGAAGTGGAGTCTGATCTGCCCAAGCTGCCGCCTATCTCCAGCGGCTTGCCGGTTATCACGGCGGGTTCTGGATGGCCGTTAAGTATTGAATAGACATCCATTATCCAGGCCATATTCTTTGGGCCTGTATACACATCAGGCGCCGGTATGTCCTTATATGGGCCTATTATGTCCGATATGGCGTAGGCATATCTCCTTGTAAGCGATTCGATTTCAGCATTGGACATGGACTTTGGGTCGCAGACTATGCCGCCCTTAGCGCCACCGTATGGAAGGTCTAATACCGCAGTTTTCCATGTCATCCACATGGACAGGGCCTTTACTTCATTGATCGATACCTGCGGATGGAATCGTATGCCCCCCTTATATGGACCCCTGGCGTTGTTGTGCTGAACCCTGTAGCCGTGAAAGACCTTGATCTTACCGTTATCCATCTTGACCGGCAGTTCGACGTGAACCTCCCTGTTTGGGACCGATAACATTTCATATATTTCGTTGCTTACACCCAGTGCGTCAATGCCCTTCTTTAACTGTGTAAGGGCTACTTCCCAAGGATCTTCCTGCCCGTTAGCGTTCCTCTTCGATGCAGAGGAAGCTTCAGAAGAATTGGCTCTTAAACTCATATTTTATTACCTTATACCGCCGTGTCTCAGAACTCTATATAAAGCTTTAGTGGTATTACCTTAAGATAATAGAATATAATTATATCATAATATTAAAAAAATCTGAGTTATTTTTCATTATTAAGCGATAAAGGCCTTGGGGGTTGCGTTTTTAACAAAAAATGCTACAACAGTATAATACGCAATCCGCCGTACAACTGCATAATCTAGGCGTAGGCATCATTATCAGGCCACTAAAAGTTTATTAATCCAAGTTCTCCCTTTTAGGCGCGGCGATTGATATGTCCGAAAGTGATGAAGAGGAAGACTGGGAAGAGGAAGACTGGGAAGAGGACGATTCCGGGGAAGAGGACTGGGAAGAGGAAAGTTGACAGTTTCTACAGAGGATATCAAGCTGAAATGCCATTAATACGGTTCGGTCAACCCTTATGATTGAGAACATAGGCCTTTAAGGATCGTCACGCGCTGATAGCGCTATGGAGCCCCGGATCAAATCTATGATTACAGGGTAAATTAGCGCAAACATTTATAATATATTTGTTGCTAAATGTCAGACTATGAAATATAGGTCCAACCTGAGGGGCCTGGATTTAAATGCCGCTAAGGACAAAATCGTTGGATTTCTGAAGGAACGTTCACCGAAGGCCGGTTACGTGCTGGGGCTGAGCGGTGGTATAGACAGCGCTGCGACGTTCCTGCTGGCCAATGAAGCAATCGGAGACAGGTTAACTGTGATGGTGCTTCCTGACGTTGAAGCTACGCCACAGGAGGATATAGACGATGCCGTTGATATAGCCACTTACCATGGAATAAATCACAAGCTCATCAACATAACCCCGATAATCAAACTTTATTCGCAGTACCTTCCGTACGATAAACTGGCGCTTGGGAACCTGAAGGCGCGCGTCCGTATGGCCCTCCTGTACTATGAAGCCAACGTTCGCGGCCAGCTGGTGCTTGGCACGGGCGATAAAAGCGAATTGTTGCTAGGGTACTTTACAAAATACGGTGACGGCGCCGCGGACCTGCTCCCAATAGTGGATGTTTACAAGTCGGAACTCAGGGAATTGGCGACCATCCTGGGTGTGCCGAATAAAATAGTTCAAAAGAAGAGCAGCCCACGCCTATGGCTAGGACAGGACGCAGAAGCTGAACTGGGCATCGAATATACCCAGGCCGATAAAATACTCGTTGAGATAATTGAAAAGGGGACGCCCATAGAAGAAGTGCAGGATAAATTCGGTAAGGAGCCTGTAACAAGGGTGTATGAACGGTATAAAAATTCAACTCATAAGAGGGCCCTGCCATTGTATCCCAAGCTTATGTGACATCATCATATCATCGGTTACATGTAAGGCGAGCAGAAAGGGAATGATATATGCTCAAGGCGCGTGAGCTTCACCCGCCACTATTACGGGTTCATTGGTGATAAGGGAACTTATTTTCTACTTTAACTACCGGAGTCGGCCCCCGTACAAGTGAGGACGAAAGCCGTTGTACTCCACACAAATATCCATTTTTTTTGCTAGCTCGTTACCTTTCCCCTGCACTGTTATGGATGCCTTAATCTACCCAAGTTGAACACGTCCTTCCATACTATACAGTACTATCATCATATCCTAGATTAAGGGTTGTCACCATCGGTGGGTAAATCCGTACATTTATCCTTGCGCTAAGGCCTGAGTTTTACAGCTTCCCGAAGCCCCCAACATCTTTATAAATCTGCCATCAGCTGATCCTTACATGTGCATTGTTGGCCGTAGCGTATTTGAAAGGCTAAACGCTGAACTGTCTATTGTAACCCCCTATTCCAAGGACATGATGGATGGCGATGGGTATGTGCTGACCACCAAGAACGATATAACCATTAACTATTTGGAACATATCAATCTGGTATCCAAGGAGATAGTGTTTGTGCCGCCCAATTATGTAGCCCACCTCACCGCGAAGAGCAAATTCGGCAGAATGGGCATCAGCTTTCTCAACGCTGCCAAGGTGCACAGCGGATTCGTAGGAAGGCTGGCACTAGAAGTGGTCAACATGAGCAACAAGAGGACGCCCGTAATGCTGTCTAAGGACGACCCATTTATGCACTTCGAGCTGATGAGCAGGGAAGGAACACCGTCCCCATATGAAGGGGCTTACATGTTCCAGTTCATGGATGACTCTGAAGTCGGTAAATACATCAAGATATTATCGGAAAGGTTTCCAAATGAATATCAGCTCTCTATGTTAAAAAACAGGGCAAAAAATAGGATAATGGATATTGAAGAAATCTAGCCGTCGGTCAGCTACAGGCTGACGGATCAGTCGGCCGGCTCTGATAACTTGAGCGCCGATTTGAGCCCCTTGTAGCGGTTCCTTATGGTCACTTCGGTAACGTTGGCGGCTTCAGCTATATCCTTCTGAGTCTTGTTCTCCCCTTCCTGCACACAGGCCACATACAGGGCCGCAGCAGCCAGCCCCATTGGGTCCTTGCCTGCTGATGTCCTCCCCTGGATGGCGTTCTTCAGTATTTCTATTGCCTTTCTTGTGGTGCGTTCGCTGAGCCCAGCCTTAGCGGCTATCCTGTTGACGTTCTTAACCGGGTCTATTATCGGCATCTTGATGTCAAGCTCTCTTAATATGAGCCTATAGCATCTGGCTATGTCCTTTCTCTTTACGCTTGAAACCGCGGCTACATCCTTTAACGTGCGTGGCGTTTCCAAGGACCTACAGGCTGCATACAGCGACGCTGCTATGAGCGCCCCTATGCTTCTTCCCCTGACCAGCCCCTTTTCAAGCGCCTTCCTGTAAATATATGCGGATTTTTCCACTATGTTCTCCGGCACGCTCAGTTTGTCCGACAGCCGGTCCAGTTCGTTGAAGGCCTGCCTCAGGTTTCTGTCGACTGGCTCGTGTATCTGGCTCCTGCTATCCCATATCCTGAGCCTGTCGACCGTGGACTTGCTTACGCCTACCAGCGCCCTGCCCGAAGCGTCCCTATCCGATTGCCCTATTACGGTGGATAGCCCCATATCGTGCATCGCAATGGACGTAGGCACCCCCGTTCTGCTCCTGTCTTCATTTTCCTCCTTGGAGAAGGCCCTCCACTCAGGCTTGGTATCTTCGACTTTCTCCTTGATGACATACCCGCAGCTGGCGCATATTATCTCCCCACTTCCAGTATCCAAAAGTAGCTCCTTCGATCCACATCTGGAGCATTTTTCAATATTTTCACCCAGTTCATATGGTGAAATCCTTTTAAATGACAGAAATTTATCACCGACGATAACGGTTATATGAGTTATATATAAATATATCTATAATATGTACGGTTGCCCATCGGTTATCAAGCGTGTTAGAAACGGTTAACCGTTATTTGATCCCTCACTCTCGTCTGATCATTACCAGTTTCACGAAGTCTAAAGTTAAACTTAAATAGAATATGGTGACAGGATGAAAAGTAGGGGACGTCGTCTAGCTAGGCAGGACAGCAGGCTCCAGAAATTATTGCTTTAGATGGTACTGACAAAAGGATGATGTGATTCTGGAGCGCCTGGAGGGACCTGTTGGTCGTGGGTTCAAGTCCCACCGTCCCCATCCCAATAACCGGTTTAAAAGTGAGCCCAAATACTGGTATACATGGCAATGGAGAAAATTGAAATGATGCTCCCGTGGGAGGCACCGAAAAGTCCCATTTCGCGCACCGATTACAAGCGCAGGAGCCGTTTCCTGCTAGAATTTGGTGGATATGTAAATCCGAAGCTTATTCATCATGAGCCATGCCCGCCCTTTGTAATTCAGGCTGAAATGCCAGAACTGGAACGCAGCATAAGAGCGTTCATAATGGATGTGATGAACAACCCCATGAAAGTAAAATCGTTGATCATTCGGTTCATACGCGCTCAGAACGAACTGGTCGATGCCGGGAAGAACAACCATCTCTCTATCCGGCTCAGGCTGGTTCCCTTTAAACTGACGTTAGACCTCAATGATGCGCCGTTTTCTTGGCGGAAGCTGATGAGGCTCATACATACGAGAAACTACACAAAGGATAGGGAATACGGGCTAGCTGAAATAGGGCTCATGCTGGCTAGGGCAACGCCAGGGATCCGCATGGCGATCCTTATCATGGCTTCAGCCGGCATGCGCGTGGAGGCAGTTGATCTCCTACACGTTAAAGATATCAAGTCCCCTGAGATTGACGGAAGGGTCGTATGCGGCGAAGTTAGTGTATATGCGAGAAGGCGATGACGAGTACGTAACCCTGATTTCAAAGAAGGCCTATGACGAATGGGTGCTGTATCTCAAAGGCCGGGGAACCCACCTGGCACGGAGCGAGTTATAGCCGGGCGGAACGACGAACGCAGCATGATTTCACACTCCATCATAAATGCGCTTAACGATGTAACTTGGAAAGTTGGATTGCGCAAGGAAAAGAAGAAGCGCCATGAAGTCCAGATAACCCACGCGTTCCTCAAGTTCTTTGACAACGTTGCCAAGGACTACATGGAAGAAGAGTGCGTGGAAAAGCTGATGGGTCATGATACCGGCGTGAAAGAGCACTATGACCGCCACCTGCCAAACCCCGCTATAGAGCAGTATTTGAGAGCCATGCCCTACTTCATCAGGGAAGTCTATCGGAATGAAGCAAAATATATTGATAAAATAGAGAGCTAAAAAAGGAGAACCCAGAAAGGTAGATCGCCGTAATCCTTGACAACGCGGCAATACACCATGCAAGGCTTGTTACGATGGACATTGAAGGCATTGGGGTATCCTTAATCTTCCTTCGTCCTACTCACCGAATTTGAACCCGATGGAGTTCTGCTGGAATAATATAAAGAAAGAGCTTCGCAAAATACTGAGCTTTGATGAAATGGTAGCGAATGCTGGGCAGGCAGCGGTAATGATGTTCGAGCGGCGTAAGATGAGCTATACTGTCAGGTGGAGGGAGAAGTTACTATGAAATACAATGGACAACGGTCCGGAGAATCACTACGCATTCTAGGCATCACCTTCAGTATCCGAAGCATGAACTAAGCAGGGGACCCTACGGCACAACATCCTCCCTATTTTTAATGTACTAAGGTGTTAAATTCATGGAAGGCTTGATATAAGCCGAGCTACTCCACGGCATCAAGGGTGCTAGTTCATTTATATTCAGATAGTAGGAAATATATTATGTTTAAATGTGTGCTCTGTACATCTGATAAAGCGATTTGGGGTACTTTGGCGAAACCTTAATGAAACGGAGTAATCTGGGTATAGCTTATGCTCCCCACCTAAAATTGGGGCTATAAGGAAATCCATTAAACCGAAGGTACAGTACTATAAGCACAGATAAGGTAAGCCTGACTGAGGTTAGCGCATATAAACTTAAACGTCATCCTTAATTAGGTGGCACAAGATTTACCTTACGGCGTTTCGGCATATTAAGGCAGTATTCCGAGGAACCCCTGAACAAATAATTTGCTGGCAAGCTCTAGTAATTTATATTGATAGTCACCTTATGGACGCGGGTTAGGCCCCGCGGTTTTTGTACACGCCTTTTAAAAGCCCTTTACATTACCGATGAGAAATCTAGGCAATCAAGCATATTATATTTATCAGGATAAACTGTAAGACCTTTGCATGAACTATTAATCAGTTCGTAAAAAACCATAATCTAATGCTATAAACTAGTTACAATCCTACTGCTAAGAATTCATTATTAAAAAAAAGTTAGGGGAAGAATTTTACTTCTTCCTTACAAGTAATACTATTTCTAGGACGATGATGATTATAGCCAGTACTGCGACTACAAGTAGATATGTCATTACATTGCTAAGCGTTGATGCCAAGTTCGATGTGTTAAGGCCACTAACCGCTGTCTGGATGCTAGTCAAGGTGCTACCCATAGAAGTTAGTGTTCCACTGATCGATGATATTGATGATGTTATGCTAGTCAAGCTACTCTCGATGCTAGTTATTCCCGCACCGATACTTGTTACCGCACTACTCAATGATGTCAAAGATGATGTTATACTGGTCAGTGAGCTTTCAATTGTAGCTAGAGTTGTTGCAAGACCGCTAACCTGTGAAGTAACGCCAGGGATCGAGCCTGTAACATTTACAACTGAGGAAGCTATAAGAGTGTAAGGTGAACTTGTTGCATTGACTATCTGCACAATATGCTGACCAGGTGTTCCAACTGCACTCATCAGGATTGAGGCATTACCTACGCCTTTAACAGATGAGCTACCAAACACGGGCTGGTTATCATATGCAAATAGGTAGGTTCCTGCGCTATGGCCCAGTGGTACTTCAAGTGAAATTCCTTTAGCTGTCCCATTTATTCCTGCATTTAGTCCCCAGGCAGTTGCATTGATAGTGCCACCAATCGGCGTGGTTAATGGTGAAATCGATGATAGTGGTGTAACTGTTACAGTGGCGTTGTTAGCCCCTCTTACTGAGAGCGTGTTATAGCCAACGTAGAATAGCTGAGTGCCACCAAACGTATTGTACGGTATCGCGTAGCTTGTAGTGAATTCACCCAGTGAACTGCTTGTAAGATTGGCCACAGACACGTTTGACCAGTCTATCGAGCCAATAAGGCCTAGGAATGTTACATTCACTTTAGCATTTTCATTGAATGCGTATCCACTAAGCGTTACCGAGCTCGTAGGTGTTACCGATGAAGGTGTAGCAGTTAATGTTGGCAAAGTATGTGTGTTGAGCGAAATCATCGCTAGGGGATCTGTCATTGTAAGGTTTGCCTTTCCATATGGACTTATCGGCAGTGTGATTGTAGTATTGAAGAACCCTGTGCTGTTAGTCATGGCAGTACCGATCGAAGTTCCGTTGTATGCGAATGTTACAGTTGAACTTGGATCAAAGTAATTAGCTGCTATTTGTATCGGCTCCTGTACATAAGTATTTATTTGGGATTTCATTGAAGAGTTAATGTTTGTTGCAGTTTTTATATAATTTGTGGTTTGATTAATTGTTCCAGATGGAGATGTGACTTTAAATTCAAGGAGCTGTCTTGGTTGTTCAGTAAAGGTTACTGTGGTGTTGTCGCCGGTAATTGTGTCGTTGGCAGATATGAGGATATTTGACTCATAACCACCATGCGCAAAGGTTGTGTTAAGCGCCAGTTCGGGCGCATTAAATGTGTATGTAAACCCACCAGTACTGTTTACTGGTATGCCTGTGTGTGTTACATTGTATGCTTCTTGATTTGTCGTCGCATTCATTACTGTGTACATAACGCTGGCCGTTCCATCTACTGTGAAATACTTACCGGAAACGGTTATGCTCGTTCCTGCCGCTCCGCTAGTTGGAGTTATGCTTATTTGGACGGGTTGTGGGACTGCTGCGTGTGTAGGCACAACGATGAATGCCGTCGGCGCCACCACTGGTACTATAATTCCTAGTAATAGTATAGACATTAGTATTGTCGTTAACTTATTCATAGTATGTCAAATTGGGTAGAAGGAATTGGATATATAAACTTAATGAAAGTAGCCTTCAGTACAGCGCGTCCTTAGATATAAAAAACCTTTATATAATTTGATTACCAGTACGGATTGGTTGACATCATCCAGATCTAGCCATGACATATTTGCCAGCATGTTACAGGCGGCATCGGTAAAGGGGGGCACATCACTTTCAAGGATGGTCTATTCCTGCGGCATTCCATACTCCAGGCTGAAGAAGCGTATCGATGAGCTGCTTTTGCCCGGCCTGCTTGAGGAGGGCAAGAACGATCGGGGGGTAAAAACCTACATGATAACGGAAAGGGGAAAAATGTATCTGGAGCTCTATTCGAAGCTTAACTCACTACTATCACTCAGATCAAGGGAGGTTCCAAAGATAAACAATAAAATAATGAGCCAGGCGATAGACCTCCTGGAGTCGTGCATGAAGGACGACAGGGAATCTGGCTCCCTCCTGTTGGTTGGGAAGAGGCCAGCCTCACTTCAGGCTGCGGCGTACTACATAACCGCGATAAAGGCCGGAGAAAGCATAACCCAGTCGCAGGTGGCAAGGATTTTCGGGATAACTGGTACGACAATGAAAAAGGTCACCAAGCTCCTGGAGGGGACCCTGTTGCGCCGCTCCGATTTCGACCAGCTGTTCTACAATCTGGCATAAGGGCTCAGGCTCGGTTCAATTATAGGCTTCCTCTAGGTAACGTTTGTCCATTTGTGTGTAATAATATATGTTAGATTGAATGATCCCGGCTTACTGTGGTTAATAGAAATATGATTCAGTAAATGAAAATTCGGAGCGTTAATTAGACCATGATGCTTATAATGTGCTTCTTTGCCTCTGATGATGAACTCCAGCCGGATATCTTTACCCACTTGTTAGGCTCCAGCTCCTTGTACTGTTCGAAGAAATGAATTATCCTGTTCTTTATAGCCTCTGGTATATCGGCGGGCTCCATCATCTCTGAAAAGGTGGGGTCGACCCTATCAATGGGGACCGCCACTATCTTCTTATCGACGCCGCGTTCATCCTCCATGTTTATCATGCCTATGGGCCTCACTTCCATATAAGAGCCTGGGGATATGCGGGCGCTTCCCAGCACGATAATGTCTATCGGATCTCCATCCTCGGCCATAGTGCCAGGCACAAAACCGTAGTTGAATGGGTACACCATGGAGGTGAACAGTATCCTGTCAACTTTCATTATATCGTTTTCCTTATCGTATTCGTACTTGACCGCCTCACCAGTTGGGATTTCAATGAACGCGTTTAATATATCAGGGGCCTGATTTCCTATTTTGAGCTTCATAAAAACGCACCTTATGAGATATGTTATTACCGTTTAAATCCTTTCCCCACAAAAAACATTCCAGGTGATCAATCGCCAAGGCTAAATGTAAATGAATGCCGTTGGTTGGGGCGACCAGGTACATGCGTACATTCATGATATGAACATTAACGCTACCTGCCGGCAGCGTATTTACATTTAAATATTACCAAAGGAGCTATGACCCCTATTATAATTGGCTACGCGTTATCGATGGCTATGACGCTAAGGTCATTTAAGGCTATGGCGGCCATACATTATAGACCGCGGCCTACTTATCCACTTATAATTTCAACAAAATAGGCATCGTGGGAGGGATTGATAAATCGATTCTTAGATAAGGCCTGGCTCTAACAAGGAGCATTGCATATTTACTGTTAAATAGCAACGCTTATGAATGCCTAACTGCAATTTCAGATAGATTTGGCTCCCAGATATGATATATCCCAGCTGGCCGTTGGAGATATGGGCAATTTCACATACCTCATCTCTTCCGCTGAAGAGGCGCTTGTAATAGACGCGAGCTTCGGCGGAAAAGAGGTATTAAAAATGTTAGCCGAGCGCGGCCTTAAGCTCAGGTATATCCTTTCAACGCATAACCACTTTGATCACAATGTGGACAACGCATACATCAGGCGGGAGACCGGCGCAGAGGTAGTAGCTCATAAAATGTCACCAATAGAGAAGGATATCTCCATAGAGGATGGTGATAAAGTGAAGGTTGGCTCCATGACCATAGTGGCTTTGCATACCCCCGGCCATACCCCGGATTCCGTGTGCTATCGCCTTGAGGGGAATGTGTTTACAGGAGATACCCTTTTCGTCGGGACGTGCGGGAGGGTCGATCTCCCTGGGGGAAATGCCGGCGAACTATTCCAAAGTATGAGAAGGCTCTGCAACCTTGAGAAATCGACTGTAGTATTTCCAGGACATGATTATGGTGTCACAAAGGCCTCTACAATTGGCAGGGAATGCACGTCTAATCCGGCAATGACCGCTCACGATATTTCTGAATTTTTGGCATATATTAAAAGTTGAGCCCATTATGGGAAAACAGAGTGGGCTAACCCACTATCATTACCCTATCAAACATCAAAGATTTATCACAAAAGCGAGCGTGAAGGGGGCTGTTTAAATACTCAAAGAGTCAATGGTATAGCATGCTTTCAGCGTTCAGGTTCAGGCTCGACGATGTTAGCCGTATGTCGTTGAAACAGGAAACAGGTTACCTGCTGACCAACGCGCCCGCAATGGAGATAGCCTTCAGGGAAGCCCACAGGCTTTAGCCGTGGGAGGATGTCGCTAGCCCTCAAGTGGAGATGTGGGTTGAGCCGGGGTACCCTAGCCTGGTAGGGGGCAGGCCTTGAGAGCCTGTGGCCTTTTCTGGCCTCGTGGGTTCGAATCCCACTCCCGGCGCCTAAACTACTGGAACGCTCATCCCAGCCATGTATTATTGACCGGAGCGTATATGGAATGAATATATCATGGTAAGCTGATTATCACTGGGGTTCGATATCAATAAGGACTATATGTGGTCTACCCACCATCTGCAGATGATGGCCCTGCTGCTTCCCCGACTCAATGGAAAGGTTATCAGACAGATTTATCTATCGCCGGAAAGCCGTAAGCGGATATGGGCGGCGTATTCTTCCCTTCCCCTCCGGAGGTGATAAATGAAATGCTCGCGATAGCGGGGGCCAATTCCACATCGGTGGTATACGATTTGGGGTCAGGCGACGGAAGCATAGTGATGGCCGCCGCCCGGGACTATAACGTCAGGAAGGCAGTGGGCATAGAAAGGGATGGAAGGTTGTGCTCAATAGCCCGCGCGAGGGCCGCGCGCTTTAATAACGTGCTTATAATAAACGCGGATTACGACACGATAGAAATATCGGAGGCCAGCATAGTAACCGTCTACCAGGGGGCAAGCGAAAACTCAAGACTAAGGCCGAAATTCCTCAGGGAGCTTCGGAATGGGTCCCTAATAGTTTCTCACGAATTCGGTATCCCTGGATGGCGCCCAAGTCAGTTTCATATCATGAAACTCAACGGCCGCAGTTACCGCATCATGGTCTACGTCGTGGGTTCCCATACACCTTGACGCCGCCAATGGGCGCGGATGAAGGTGCATGCGGTGAGTGAGCGGGTGGATAGATCCAGGCCCCGTTAGGGGATGAAATACGGCGCACCGTTCACTTGGTTACCGTCCTCTGGAAGAGGGGCAGCGCTATGGCGAATACCACCAGCGTAAATATCAGGAGTATGTATACGTCCCCTGAAATAGCGGAGAATGGGGCGTTGAGCAACATGACGGACCTGAATGCCGATATGACGTACGTGAGCGGCAGGATGTCCGATATTATCCTCAGCCATGATGGTAGCTGGATTACCGGGTACAGGGCGCCGCTTAGGAATATCATGGGGAACTGGATCATCATCATGATCAGCTGCGCGGACTCCTGATCCGATACAAATGACGTCGCTATTATGCCCATTCCGGTGAACGCCAGTATTCCCAGCGTCAGGACCAGGGCCATCAGCCATATGCTCCCGTATATATGAACGCCGAACAGTATCATGGCCAGTATAAACACCAGTACGCCGCTGGCCAGCCCCCTGACGACCTGGGCGAAGCCCTTGCCCAGTATTATTGAAAGCCTTGAAATGGGGGTCATAAGGAGCCCATCCAGCGTGCCCAGCTCCTTTTCCCTGGAGAAGGTCATGGCCAGCCCTGACAGCCCTGCAAGGATGGTCGTCATGGCTATCAGCCCCGGTGCAAGAAATTCGATCGTATTGGATGTCTGGGGGATTAGCCCCTGGTATATCGGGGTTACCTGTGATGATGAGGCGCTTGCCAGGGTCGCGGACAGCCTTAATGATGAAAAGATCTGGGTCAGCTCGCCCTGGATCGCCGCATCCAGTGACGGGTTTGCCTGATCTATTATGACCTGGACGGTGGCCGTTCCGCTGCTCCGGAGCTGCTGGCCTAGCCCCTGATGGAATATAATTATGGCGTATACGTTCCCGCTCACGAGCTGGTTCTGGGCGGAGCTCAGACTGCCCATGGAGATTACGTTGAACAGGCCCGACGATTGCGCCGAACTGATAAATTGGGACACTATGTTCAATCCGGCCTGTGACTGGTCCTGATTTACGACCGCTATTGATATGTGGGTTATCGAACCTGTTGATGGAAACATATACCCGAACAGCACTATCAGTATTATGGGCAGGAGGATCATGGTGACCAGCCTCGCCCTTATCCTCATGAACTCAGTCAGGTCCTTCTTCATTATTATGTAAATATCATAAAATATATTGTTGGCCATATCACCATCCCCTGCGCTTTAGCCTGCTCGATACTTCATCCCTTAGCTCCCTCCCCGTGAGCTTTAAAAATAGATCCTCTATTGTGGCCACATCCTGACTCCTTTTCAGGTCTGCTGTCCTTCCAACCGCCAGCACACCGCCCCTGTCCATGATGGCCAGCTCGTCCATCAGCTCTTCGGCCTCATGCATGTCGTGTGTAGTGACCAGGACCGTGAGGTTCCTTTCCTTGAGCCTCTTGACATAGTCTCGCACCCACCTTACGCTCTGAGGATCGAGCCCGTTCGTCGGCTCGTCAAGGATGATCACCTTGGGGTCATGAATAAGCGCCCGTACCAGATTGATGCGCTGCCTCATGCCGGTCGAATAGGTGCCCACCGGCCTATCCTTAACGCTGGTCAGCTTGACCTCTTCGATCAGGGCTTCAGCCTTCTCCCTGAGGGGCTTCCCCCTGATCCCGTACAGCCTGCCGAAGAATTCAAGGTTTTCTATGGCCGTCAGGGTGGGATACAGGAGCAGCTTTTCCTGGACTACCCCTATTGTCTTCCTTACTTCGTTTGTATCATTTACTATATCGAACCCTTCGATGCTACCATGCCCGGAGGTCGGGCGCAGGACCGTGCATATCATGCGGAGGAACGTGCTCTTCCCTGCGCCGTTTGGCCCCAATAGCCCGAATATGGTCCCCTTGGTGACCTTGAGCGATACCCCGTTTACGGCCACCAGACCGTTAAAGGTCTTTGTGAGGTTCTCTGTAACTATGCTCATCGTCTGCGCCTTAAGACGAGGATTATGATCACAGCAACGAGTATGGCCACAAGCGCTATGACTATCCAGCCGAAATCGTAGATCCACGAAATGAAGATGGTGTAGATCCCCTGGTGCACCTGAAAGCTGATCGGAATCTCCTGCGTAAACTGGCTTCCGGGGGCATTGCTCTGAAACCACGTCACCACGAGGGTCCCGTAATAGGTGCCCGGTGGGGCGCTTGATGAAACTGCAATGGAAAAGGTCGCTATGTTGGATGCCGCGCTCTGCATGTCGCCAAGGTAATCCACGGTTGTACCCGACAGCTCATTGGGGAGAAGGAGTTCAGCCTGAGCCGACTTCGCGGTTGTATTCCCGAGATTTTGTATCAATAGCGCAAGCTTGGTATTGGATGCCCCCTGCGACAGATAGGCGTTGTTGTAATACGTTGCAGAAAAGTTGGCCTGGCTATTAACCTCCAGGGGTATCATATAGGTGTAGTTCTCTCCACCGTAATACATGTAAACCGGGACCTTAAATGAAAGGGGGCTTGAAGCTGCGCTCGATACGTCAACGTAGAACGTGGTTGGTATAGGCTCCCCTGGGGGCATGCTGCCTATCTCAATGCTGGTGGACCCGGGATAGGCGGCCTCTATTGGTGACTGAGCCCCGAGTGAAACCCGCACATTATTGGCCGTGACGTTCCCGCTGTTCATCAGGTCTATGGATATGGGCACGTTCTGATTCCCGGGGAACATGCCCGGTTGTCCAACTCCATAACCCTGTACTATCACATCCGCGGCACCGGAGACGGGGACACTTACGATCTGAGATGATACCATTCCGTTGTTGTAACTTATGGAGACATTAAGCGGGTATAGCCCGGTCGTTGTGTTTGCATTTATGCTTAGCGTGAATTGCGCTGGCACGACGCTGCCGGCCGGCACCACGCCCAGATACGCCGTCTCGCTGGGCGAACTATAATAGAATGGGGCCGACGGATATATCGTTACGGAGGAATTAAATGCCGTATTGTCGCCAAGGTTCTGAACGTTTAAGACCAGGTTCCCGTTCCTCAGGCCAGAGCTGGCCAGTGAAGGCGCGGCTGGACTGCCCCAGTAAGCGTTCTGAGCTCGCAGGTCGGCATATGTGGTAACTGGCATCTGCAGGCTCGCGGTGAACGTGTAATTTACGCCTGAAAGGGTATAGTTCACCGTCGCCGGCACCACATATACTCCATCGGAGCTGTTGGCGGCGATGTTCAGGTAAAATATCACCGGCTGTGAACCGGTGGGCGAAATAAATGACGTATTCGCGGTCACCCTAGTGACCCCATCTTCCGTCACCCCTCTTATTGGGGAAGAAAAGGGATAGCTGAGGTTGAGAGTTACAAATACGTTCGTTATGCTGGCGGTGTTGGGGTTAGCTATGTATACGGAAAAAGGCGCGTTTGTAGAACCAGGTTCCACGGAGATGGGTGATGATTGAGAACCCCAGGTTGATCCGGCTACGTACACCGTGTTCGAGGAAGCATAAACGGCGGGCGCAAAAAGTGCGCTCCCCATCAGAATTACCATCATTAAAATCAAGCTTGCAAGACCATATCGGCTCATGTTTAGATCGAAAGGCCGTTTTTGGATGGCTATTTAAATATATTGATGCGAATGTCATGTTCTCCTCTTCAAGATACGATCGAGCTATTTCATATGAAGGCCTGACCCTCATAAAGTAGTAGCCATAAAATCCTCTCCTAGCTAAATCGTGTGGACTACCCTGAAGTCTATCCCTATGGTAGTTGGCAGGCAGGAACTTAATGAGCGCATCAGGGACGCTCATGCCAGTTCAGGCGCAAGTGAAGGCGCCGACGCTAGCCTGAAGCCCAGCCTTAACATGGCCATAAAAACTCGGGCGTTGTGAACTGACTTCCTAGCTGGATGAGGCTGCATCAGCCCCAGTTCTGGAAAGCTGTAGGGCCAGGGCTGCGGCCACAGGTAGTTTATCCAGGGCTGAACCCCCGCCCCTAAGCTGTTGATGAACCCTGAACCCTGTGTTTTATGGAGGCCTGCGCCGCAGCCAACCGTGCAACCGGAACCCTGTATGGTGAACAGCTTACATAATCCACTTCGGTTTCATTCAGGAATTCAATGGACTTCGGATCCCCTCCGTGTTCCCCGCATATGCCCACCTTCAGGCCCGGCTTTGACCTCTTGCCCTCCGTTGCGCCTATCTTTATAAGCCGTCCTACACCACCAGCGTCGATTGTTTCAAAAGGATTGAACGGTAGTATCTTGTTATCGACGTAAAATGGTATGAATTTCGCTTCTACATCGTCCCTGCTGAAAGCGAATGTCGCCTGAGTTAGGTCATTGGTTCCAAAGGAGAAGAAGTCGGCGTACTTTGCAATGTCGCTGGCCGTTAATGCCGCGCGTGGAGTCTCGATCATTGTGCCAACCTTGTACTTGACATCGACCTTGAACTTGGTTCTGGCCTCATTGGCCTTCCTTTCAACTATCTCTCGTGCCTTTCTGAACTCTTCGGCTTCGGCGACCTGAGAAATCATTATCTCGATCTCAGCGGTCGCTCCATCCTCCTTAATGAGCTCGGCCGCCGCGTCGAATATCGCGCTGATCTGCATCTCATAGATTTCAGGGTACATCAGGGACAGCCTTACGCCTCTCTGGCCCATCATGGGGTTATATTCCTTTAACTCCATCACCCGCCTTAACACCTTTTCATCTATTTCCAGCTGCCTGTTATCCTTTCTGGTGACCCTTAATTCCGCTACCTTGGGGAGTATCTCCTCCAGCTTCGGCAGAAATTCATGTAGGGGGAAATCCAGCAGCCTGACAGTAACCGGCAGCCCCTTCATTATTCTGAATATCTGTTTGAAATCGCTTTTTTGCATTGGCTCTATCTGATCCAGGAACTTCTTCCTTTCCTCTACGCTGCCTGCCAGTATCATCTTCTGCACTATCTCCAGCCTTTCTGGCGCGTTGAACATCCTTTCCGTCCTGACCAGCCCTATACCGGCGGCTCCGTTTTCCCTGGCCTTCGCTGCCATCTCCGGCGTATCCGCGTTTGCCCTTACCCCCAGACGTCTGAGGCCATCGGCCCAGCCCAGTATGGTGCTGACTTCACCGGAGATCGTAGGCTCGACAAGCGGTACCTCGCCGACGAACACAGATCCGGATCCCCCGTCTATGGTTATTATATCCCCTCTCCTGACCGTTTGATTTCCTGCCCTGAAGACACCTTCGCTCATCTCTATCTTCATGCCTTCGGCGCCCACTATGCAGGGCTTGCCCATTCCCCTTGTAACAACGGCTGCATGGCTAGTCATACCACCCCTGCTGGTCAAAACCCCGTCCGCGGCCGCTATCCCAGCTATATCCTCAGGCGTGGTTTCCGGTCTAACAAGTATTATCCTTTCCTTGTTCTCCCTTGCCTTGCGGGCCTCATCTACCGTGAATACAACCTTACCTACGGCAGCCCCTGGCGACGCAGGCAGCCCCTTGACCAGCGGAGTCACCTTGGCATTTGAGTCGATCTGCTTGTAAAGTAAGCGTTGAAGCTGATCCGGCTCCACCCTTAGCACCGCCTCCTCCTTTGAAATCAACCCTTCTTTTACCATGTCGGTGGCTATCTTGACCGCCGCACTGGCCGTCCTCTTGGCTGTCCTCGTCTGTAACATGTAGAGCTTGCCTCCCTCTACTGTGAACTCGATGTCCTGCATATCCTTGAAGTGTGTTTCCAGCTTCTGTGCGATGTTTTCCAGCGTAGCGTAAGCATCCGGCAACATCTCCTTTAGTTTGCTCACGGGCAGCGGCGTCCTTATCCCTGCTACTACATCTTCACCCTGTGCCCTCATTAGGAATTCTCCGTAGAACTTCCTCTCACCGCTTGAGGGGTCCCTTGTAAACGCGACGCCGGTCCCGGACCTGTCATCGAGGTTTCCATAGACCATCATCACTATGTTTACCGCGGTGCCGAGTTCATCAGAAATTTTGTATATTTTACGATATTCTATTGCCCTCTGAGTCCACCACGAGTTGAACACCGCGCCCACGGCCATTAGCAGTTGCTCTATGGGAGCCTGTGGAAGGTCTTTCCCGGTCTTCTCCTTGATAAGCGCTTTGTACCTCTTGACAACTTCAATCCAGCCGTCAACCTTTACGTCAAGATCGCTCTTGGCACCCACTTCCTGCTTTACCCTCTCTAGTATCTTATCAAATTCTTCGCCTGGAATGCCCATGACTATCTTTCCGAACAGCTGAACGAATCGCCTGTAAGTATCATAGGCAAACCTCCTATCCCCGGTCTTCGTCGCAAGCGCTTCAACGATTTTGTCATTTATCCCCAGGTTCAACACCGTGTCCATCATGCCCGGCATTGAAAATGGCGCGCCAGACCTTACAGACACAAGCAGGGGGCTGTTTGGATCATCAAACCTCTTCCCAACCTTCTTCTGAAGCTCGTTTAAATGAGCAAGGATGGATTCCTTCAGTTCAGGCCAGATCTGCTTATCATTCTTAAAGAATTCGTTACACATTTTCGTCGTTATGACTATGCCTGGGGGTACAGGGAGGCCCAGCTTTGTCATCTCAACAAGCCCATAACCCTTCCCTCCCAGATCGTATTTCGTCATATTAGTCCTAGCAGCCTCTTCAAATGAGTAAACTTCCACAACCAATCAAGCCACCTGACAGGGGGTAGGAGGAACTCGATTTAACCTTTACGAATTCCTATACAAGTATCCGGCATCTAGTGGAGATGTACTGTAAAACATTAACAAAAAATTGCTTAGTATTACATATACGAGACTGCTTAAACTGCGTGTTGATATTTCCATTAAGCGGCTGATCAGAATGAGCCATATAGGAAGCTGTGGATATAACCGTTCAGCCATATGCATAAGGGACTGCAAGCCTGCTCTAGCGGCGTATATTAAAGCGGGAATGGACATAGGTAACTAAAGATACTGATCGCGGAAAGTATGTCCCGTATATTTAAGTCATATATTACAAATTTTTTATAAAAAATACTGATCGAAAGGCATCGCTTAATATATAAAAAAGATGGGCCGGCCAGGATTCGAACCTGGGACTTTCGCCGTGTAAGGGCGACGTCCTAAACCGGGCTAGACGACCGACCCATGGACGATCACCATACATAGGAATTTTAGCGGCCATCTATAAGTGAACCTAACATTTGGGCGATTAGTAACGGTAGGCTGAACAAGTCGGCCCTTGCGGGCCTTCCTGCGTACACCTCCGTCCTATCAACGCCATCTTCTATGGCAGCCCTACTCCTTAATGCATTCCAATCCTTGCGAATTGAAATACATAAAGGAACGCTGGCTCTTTTTAAGAAAGGCTTCCCCCTTAGATGCTTTCAGGGGTTATCCTCAACAGCTTAGCTACCCGGCGTCCCCCTGTCGGAGGATCGGTATACCAGAGGCTGCCTTGCCCTGTTCCTCTCGTACTAGGGGCAAGTTCCTTTCAGCCAGCGCACACTTCCATCAGGTAGAGTCCGACCTGTCTCGCGACGGTCTAAACCCAGCTCACGTTCCCCTTTAATAGGCGAGCAGCCTCACCCTTGGCCTCTGCTGCAGGACCAGGATGGGAAGAGCCGACATCGAGGTACCAAACCGCGGGGTCGATTAGAGCTCTCGCCCGCGACGAGCCTGTTATCCCTGGGGTAACTTTTCTGTCGTCACCAGCCCCCAACAGTGGGGACATGATGGTTCGCTAGGCCCGGCTTTCGCCTCTGAACCCGACGCGTTTAGGGGTTCAGTCAGGCCGGCTTATGGCCTTGCCCTCAACAACGGGTTTCTGACCCGTCTGAGCCGACCTTTGGGCCCCCTCGATATCTTTTCGAGGGGGTGCCGCCCCAGCCGAACTGCCCACCTGCAGTTGTCCCAAGGCTCACACCTCGGTAAGTAACACAGACACAATAGGCTGGTGTTACAATTTCGCCTTCATCGCACCCGGAGGCACGACTTCAGAGGCTCCCAACTACGCTCTGCGATCATATCCGTATTACAACTACAAGCTACAGTAAAGCTCCACAGGGTCTTCTCTCCCCGATGGAAGACGATGGACTGTTCGTCCACCTTACGTGGGTTCACCGGATTGCAGGCGGGGACAGCGGGGCCCTTGTTGATCCATTCATGCACGTCGGAACTCACCCGACAAGGCATTTGGCTACCTTAAGAGAGTCAGAGTTACTCCCGGCGTTAAGCGGCCCTTAGCCCGGTTGAACCCGGGTTTTAGGTACCGCCACTGGCCAGGATTCAGCGGCTGTACGTATCCTTACGGACTAGCAGCCACCTGTGTTTTTATTAAACAGTCAGGACCCCCTTGTTACTGCGACCTGCCGCCCCAGCTTTAAACTAAGGCTGCAGGCACCATTTGTACCTAAGTTACATGGCTAATTTGCCGAGTTCCCTCGCCTACGTTATTTCCGATACACCTTAGGCTTCTCACCCAGGCCACCTGTGTCGGTTCTTGGTACGAACTCTAACTCACATCCTCACCCTTCCTTTCATTGTCCCTCAGAATTGAGAAAACCAGCCTAACGGCCGGCCATTCCTTCCTCGGACGGGTTCTCGTCATTATGACACTCCCCCTACCTAGGAAAGTTAGACAGGGCGACGGCCCTGTTCTCCCTATCTCAAGGATGAAAGGTGAGTGCCTCCTTGCGGAGGATGAGCCAGAGGCACCGGAATATTAACCGGTTTCCCCTTCGCATATCCCCGTTAGGGTAGTGCTTAGGATCGGCTAACTCCTGGCTGACGACGCGTTGCCAGGAAAACCTTGGCCATTCGGTGACTAGGATTTTCACCTAGCTATGCTGTTACTACCACCAGGATCTGCACTGGAGACCGGTCCACAGGACCTCACGACCCTGCTTCTGCCCAATCTCCACGCCTGCCTACCGCCCATGTCCTTAAGACATGACCCAACGTATCGGCAATTGGCTTTAGCCCCGTCCATTTTCAGGGCCCCTTTGCTCGACAGGTGAGCTGTTACGCACTCATTAAAGGATGGCCGCTTCTGAGCCTACCTTCCTGCTGTCTTTGCAAAAGGACACCTTTTAGCTTGACACTTAGCCAATATTTAGGGGCCTTAACGCTGGTCTGGGTTAATCCCCTCTCGGTTATGGGGCTTACCCCCATAAACCCGCCTCCAGGCTTCTTCCGCGTTAACACATTCGGAGTTCGAAAAAAAGGCGGACCCTTTCGGATCCTTTCCTCCTCATCGGTGCTCTACCGCGTTAACCACGTCCACCTAGGCCGGGCTAGGATCCGCTTCGGCAGGAACTAGCCAACACCGAGCTAGATTAGTTTTTGGCCCCTTGTCCCAGGTCTACGGAGGGAATTGCACGTCACCACCCGTTCGGGCTTCTACCTGGGTTTCCCCAGGCTTCGCCCTGCCCAGGTCAAGATCGCTCGGTTTCTAGTCTTACCCCCATGGCTCGGGCCTTTTACGACCCTTCCCCTTACCCTTGCGGGCTGCGAGAATTCGGTTTCCCTTCGCCTCCGGGCGTCAACCCTTAGACTCGCCATGAAAGTAAACTCCCTGGCCCGTGTTTCTAGACGGAACACATTACCCTGGTGCTTGTCGGAGAGCTCATCCTTCCTTGCGGACGATAAAGCCCTCCTTTTACTCCTTTCAAGCAATGTTCGTCTTTAACCGTTTGGTTTCAGGCACTTTTCACCCCCCTTCCGGGGTACTTTTCAGCTTTCCCTCGCGGTACTGGTTCGCTATCGGTCTTAGGAGGTATTTAGCCTTGGAGACTGCTTTTCCCCATCTTCCCTAGCCACTGCCAAGGCCAGGTACTCTTCAAGCAGCAATCACCACCACGTTTACGTCTACGGGACTTTCACCCTCTAAGGTAAGCCTTTCCAGGCTACTTCAACTTATGATGATGGCGATTATACGCTACCAGAACACTACATCCCCCCCATATTACTATGGAGGGTTCGGTTTGGGCTGTGCCCCTTTTGTTCGCCACTACTCAGGGCATCTCGTGTTGATTTCTCTTCCTCGTCCTACTCAGATGTTTCCTTTCGAACGGTTCGCGAACTCGCCATTAATGCGAGTTCATTGAGATTTTATCTCAATGGGATGTCCCATTCGGAAATCCTCGGATCAAAGGTTGCCTGCACCTACCCGAGGCTTATCGCAGCTTGCCACGTCCTTCATCGCCCCCTAAGCCAAGCCATCCACCAAACGGCGTCTTCCATTAGGAACTTATAGATGACTTTCACTATTCCTATGCATGGCGATCATCGTAGGATCTACCTACTTCGCCCTTAGCCCACGGACGACTGTCCAGTGAGCCGCACCATTTCGTATCGTTAACCTATTGGTTACAGATTTTCTATGAAGGTCGACCGTATCGTCGTAATTTGGAGGTGATCCGGCCGCACGTTCCCGTACGGCCACCTTGTTACGACTTCTCCCCCCTTATCGACAACTGGTTCGATAATACCAATATGATACCACCTCGCCAAAAGCCAACTCGGATGGAGCGACGGGCGGTGTGTGCAAGGAGCGGGGACGTATTCACCGCACGCTGGTGACGTGCGATTACTAGGGATTCCATGTTCATGAGGGCGGGTTGCAGCCCTCAATTCCAACTGAGATAGGGTTTGGAGATTACCACACTCTTTCGAGCTTGGATCTCATTGTCCCTACCATTGCAGCCCGCGTGTGGCCCAGGGGTTTCGGGGCATACTGACCTGCCGTAGCCCCCTCCTTCCTCCGTCTTAGCGACGGCAGTCCCATTAATTACCTTACGCTACCTTACGGAAGCGCGTAGCAATTAATAGCAGGGGTCTCGCTCGTTGCCTGACTTAACAGGACACTTCACAGCACGAGCTGGCGACGGCCATGCACCTCCTCTCAGCTTGTCAGGTAAAGTCTTTAGCTTGACCATCAAACTGCTGTCACCCCTGGTAAGGTTCCGGGCGTTGACTCCAATTGAACCGCAGGCTTCACCCCTTGTGGTGCTCCCCCGCCAATTCCTTTAAGTTTCAACCTTGCGACCGTACTCCCCAGGCGGCTTGCTTAACGGCTTCCCTGCGGCACTGGAAAAGCACTTAGCCCTTCCAGCACCTAGCAAGCATCGTTTACGGCTAGGACTACCCGGGTATCTAATCCGGTTTGCTCCCCTAGCTTTCATCCCTCACCGTCGAGCGCGTTCTGGCGAGGCGCCTTCGCCACTGTTAGTCTTCAACGGATCAGCGGATTTTACCCCTACCCGTGGAGTACTCCTCACCTCTCCCGCCCCCTAGCCCTGCGATATAATCCGCTGTTCAACGATTGAGTCGTTGGATTTGACGGATCATCCACAGGGCCGGCTACGGATGCTTTAGGCCCAATAATCGTCTCGACCATTCGGGGAGCTGGTATTACCGCGGCGGCTGACACCAGTCTTGCCCTCCCCTTATTCTTCAGGCTTTTTAGGCCCGACAAAAGACGTCCTCAGCGGACGACACTCAGAGTAACCTCATCACGCTTGCGCGCATTGTGAAGGTTTCGCGCCTGCTGCGCCCCATAGGGCCTGGGCCCTTGTCTCAGTGCCCATCTCCGGGCTCCTCCTCTCAGAGCCCGTACCGGTCACCGGCTTGGTGGGCCATTACCCCGCCAACTACCTGATCGGGTATAGTCCTGTCCTAAGGCGAGCATATAAAGTGAGCCTATATGCTCATTTTAGCATTATATCATTCCAGATATTAATACCAATTGCGGATTAGCCCCAGTTTCCCGGGATTATCCACATCCTTAGGGTGAGTTAACTATATACTACTGAGCCGTACGCCATACCACCGCAACTGGTGATATACGACTTGCATGGCTTAATCTCACTCTGATAACGGTCGAGTCCGGCAGGATCAACCGGATTCATAATAGGAAGTACGGTACGGTCGACCTTTTTCACAAATCTGTAACCAACATCAGATCCAACATTCATGTCGGATCCTCATTAATGTGCACGCACTTGGAGATCATCGCCTCATAGTAGGGAATACCCGAGCTTAGCGATGATGCCGCCACGCTATGCGCAGAACAAGTAAGAATTAGTGGTGTATATATGCCTTTCTAACTCTTATTTCATGCGGCTTATCAAAATGCCACTGATTGAAGCGTCTATTTATTGTTTTATTAATACATCCTCTGAGCGTGGTAGTAAGATTTCTCCCATTTTTAATCTGGTGTAACTCTTAATCCGTTACCACGAGAGCAACTTTCTGTAGTGTTTTTCCGGCTATGTGGCCACGGGGTGTACTTCAGACAGAACCGATACATCACCAGAAATATAGATAAAGAGTTACACTCATCACATAATTGAAAATTTAGGCCTTATGTTAATCATTATTAAAAAGAAACTTAAACGTTAGTACGAACCAGATGTATCAGTCAGCAGGCCCGCCCTTAATTAAATCCCATCAACGGTTTATCATGAAGAGAAGGTTTTCACCATGGGTTGTTTCTTAATTCTCAGCGCATCCTCCTGTTTGAACCTTTCCTCATTCCACACGTTACCTCTCTGGTGATATCCCCTTTCCTCCCAGTATCCATCAAGATAGGCGTCCATCACTGTGATTTCGCTTAACCACTTGGCACTTTTCCAACCGTAAAGGTCCTTAAAAAATGGCCGGAGCGGGAACCCCTGTTCATAAGTCAATGCCCTACCATTGATCTTCAAGGCAAGTATCGCGTTGTCTTCGTTCGGACCTCCATTGTTATCATAAACATCGTTTATATTTACCGTAGTAGTATAACCGTCAAGGCACCGGAACAGCAGGTTATTTCCATGCGGCTTAACCAAACTTATGATGGTGCTAAGGCGTATTCCACTCCATTTTATTCCCCGTACAGTCCATCCAGTCACACAATGAAAATCAGATTCAAATTCCGTATCTATCATTTTCAAGAGATCGCCATATGACTTGCTGATGTTTACTTCTACATTCCCATTGACGGTAAATATGTAGGAATTTACATCTATGCTTGGAGAAGCCAGCGCAGAATAATATATGAAGTCCTTGATCACGTGTTGCCCGGGCGGGTTACCTCTCATGAAGGTAGGACATAACACTTAAATATAAATCTGACCGCGAAACCATTTGTGAATAGGAAGCTAGTGCGCGCATACGTGGATGGCCTGATAGCACAGGTTATTAATGACCCGAATGGCCGTTTAGCAGAGTCGCAGGCCAAAACGGCAAGGCGGATGCTAATGAAAGCAAGAATCAAACAACCAAAGGAAATAAGGATGTTGTTCTGTAAGAGATGTAAATCATACGCTCCTCCCCTGTCCGGTAAAACGGTGAGGATAAATCGGGGCCATCTGGCCTATACATGCAAGATATGCGGCGGAGTGTCCAGAATCTATTATAAATAGTAGTAGATAGCCTAATGTCAGACCATCGATGGGTATGACCGAACTGGGCGCTGAAAAAATACTGCCGGTAGCATTCTATGAGCGTGACCCGCCACGTGTGGCAAATTCGTTGCTTGGAAAGAAACTGGTAAGGATCGTAAATGGCCACAGGGTAATTGGGAGGATAACGGAAACAGAGGCCTATGGTGGCGCTGAAGACCTCGCAAGCCACGCTCATTCCGGCAATAAGGGTAGGGCAAGCATCATGTATCAACGGCCAGGTTTAGCTTATATATATTTCATCTATGGGATGTATTACTGCCTGAACGCGGTGGCTCACTCAAAGGACCAGGAAGCAGGTGCCGTGCTAATAAGGAGCATAGAATTACTTGATGGAATCCAAGGTGTTGAAGAACAAATGGGCAAAGATAGAAGATACTCAATAGCTAGGGGGCCCGGCAACCTGTCGAAAGCTCTTTACATAGATAAGCGGTTAAACGGTGCTGACTTGACTGTGGCTGGCGAAATATTCATTATTGAAGGGGAATTGAAGGAGAACGAAGTGGTATCAACATCGTCCAGGGTGGGTATAAAAAAGGAAATCAGTAGGAAATGGCGCTTCTATTTAGCTGGCAATAAATCCGTTAGTGGCCCCGCCTTCGTTAGAGCCCAGCAATCAACCATTTGAGGTTGGTGGTTCATTCACCCAGTTGTACCCAAATTCCTCTAAACGCTGTGCTATCTCAAACCCTCCAGATAGCGCTATCTTGCCATCGACCAGTACGTGTACATAGTCAGGTTTCAAATAGTTGAGAATTCTCATATAATGGGTGACAAGTAAGAGCCCGGGTTTGAATAAGCCTTCCAGCGCGTTCACGGCCTCGGCCACCCCCTTGATCGAGTCTATGTCTAGACCAGAATCCAACTCGTCCAGTATTGCCAGTTTAGGCTCTAAAAAGGCCATCTGAAGGACTTCAGCCTTTTTCTTTTCGCCCCCAGAAAACCCTTCATTAAGGTAACGATGAATCATCGACTGATCCATTTTCAGAAGCCTTAGCCTTTCCTGTACGAGTTTATTAAATGAGTATATGGAAATGCTGCTGCTCTGTTTGTCTCCTTCTGTCTTTGCGTTGTAGATAGATCTTAAAAATGAGAAGTAGGGAACACCGCTTATTTCTAAAGGGTATTGGAAAGCCAGAAAGATCCCTGCCCTGGCCCTCTGGGTAGGGTCTAACGCCGTAATGTCCTTGTCGTCTAACAGGATCTGCCCCTCGGTAACCTTATACTTCGGATGTCCAGTAATAGCGTAGCTCAAGGTGCTTTTACCGGAACCGTTGGGCCCCATAAGCGCATGAATCTCCCCCCTGTTTATCTTCATATTGACCCCTTTCAGTATTTCCTTTCCCTCAACCTCCACATGCAAGTCCCTGATCTCTAACATGCGGGAAAAGGAAAGCCCATTAATTTTAAATCTTTCTACTAAATCCACATATCAGCAGACATCGCCTGCATATCATCTGGCGCTGAACCGCTAAATTTGGAGGGTCGTCATTAAACAATGGGGGATGGCTGGCTAGCAACTACTATCCTGGCGTCTATAACCCGTCCACCTTTCCCTGCCGCAAGCACCTTGAATGGGTTTATATCCAACTCGGTTATTTCCGGATGATCCGTAGCTAGTTGGGATAATCGTAATATAGTTTCTATCAGCGCATCTACATCGCCCTTAACACCACCCCTAAACCCGTTTAACAATTTAATGACCTTGGTTTCATTTATCATTCTGGAGGCCCCAAGTTCCCTTATTGGAGTTAGCCTAAATGACACATCCTTATAGAGTTCAACCGCAGTTCCGCCAGAGCCGAACATTATAAATGAACCCAATGGATCCTTCTTTATTCCCAAGATGGTTTCATATCCCTCCCTTACCATCTCTGATACGGAGATCCCTTCAATGCGCGCATTTGGTACCTTTGATGACGCGCTCTTGATTATATCGTTATACGCTTCTCTCAGGGCAAACTCATCCTTGATATCTATCTTTACGCCACCCACGTCCGATTTATGAACGATGTCGGGCGATATGATCTTCAGCACTACCGGGTATCTTATTCCATATGCGAGCTTTACAGCTTCATCTTCCGTCTTCGTTATGCCATATTTTACTATGGAGAACCCATAAGCCGCCAGGATTTTGAACGATTCTACGTCCGTCAGATAGTGTCTTTCATTAGCAAGGGCTTCCTTGATGATCTGTGTTACTAGTTCCGAATTCACGTCGTTAAAGCGCTTTATCTGAGTCTTTGGCCTTTCCATCCATATTCGATATTTATACATCAGAGAAAGGGCCCTTACTGCTGACTCCGGAAATGTGTAAATCGGTAGACCGGCGTTTTCCAGTAGTTTAACGCTAGGATCATTATGAGATATGCCGCAAAATGCGGCAAGAACCGGTTTGTCGTTTTCCTTGTAGGCGTCGATTATCGAACGCGCGATCGCGTTAAGGTCTGTCATTTCCTGCCTGGTGGCGACGACCAGCAGCGCATCTATTTCATGGCTCTTCAACAGTAGTTGCATTACGCTATAATATCTTTTGTAATCAGCATCCCCAAGCACGTCTATCGGATTATTCATGTTGGACTGTGGAGGAAGAATTGCCCTTAATGCCGTCTTAATATGATCTGACATCTGGGGGATAGATAAGCCGTACTTGATGCTGGTATCGGTCGCTATTATACCCGGCCCGCCAGCGTTGGTCACTATAGCTAATCTGTTTCCTGCAGGCATCTTCAGTTTAGAAAATGCTGAAGCATAATCAAATAACTCCTCTGTAAAGTCCACCTTTATGACCCCGGCCTGTGAAAAGATCGCATTGTAGACTTCCACGGATCCTGCTAGCGAACCTGTATGAGATGATGCAGCTTTTGCGCCTTCGGCTGTCACGCCGGCCTTTAGCGCGAGGATGGGTTTACCACAATAGGTGGTCAATTGGTTAGCCAACTCGATGAAATCGTGCCCGTTGCTAAGCTGTTCGATATATATTGTTATCACCTTCGTATCCTCATCGTTACACATAGATCTTAGCACGTCATTTTCATTTATTACAGCCTTATTTCCAAGGCTAACCATTTTAGATATGCCTATCCCCCTATCAGCCGCATAATCCAGAAGCGCAACGGCAAGGGCGCCGCTCTGTGATATGACCGCTATGTTACCCTGACTTGGAGAACTGCTATAGAAGGTGGCGTTCATTCTTACGTCTTCGCTGGTGTTTATGATCCCCAGACAATTGGGCCCCAGCAGTGGCATGTTGTACTTCGCGGCAATTTCCTTGAGCTTATCCTCCAACCGTGCGCCCTCTAGGCCAGCCTCCTTAAAACCGGAGGATATTACTACCACACCCTTAACGCCCTTTTTCCCAGCCTCCTCTAAAACCGTTGGAACCAATGTATTTTTTAAGCATATTACCGCTAAATCAATATCATCATCCACATCGAGCACAGATTTGTACGCCCTTATGCCCAGCACCGACTTCTCAGAAGGATTTATTGGATAGATTATACCTTTGTATCCAAACCTGATCAGGTTATTCAACACCGCATAGCCCACGCTATCAGTTCGAGGGCTGGCCCCTATGACTGCAATGGTTTTAGCCTTAAATATGGGATTTAGTCGATTGGATGCATTAATCACCCCATCATCAGTAACACATTGATCGGCGTTGGTAGGTTTAACGTTGGAGCTGATCAAATTGCCATCACATCTTGGTCAAAGTGCTCCCCTTTTTAGCCATATCGGTATCCAACGAAGGGTCGGATGGCATTAAAATATGTTTATAACGCTCGCAAATTTACCAAATATAATGAGCGAGATCTACCTGCTTTCCTATACAAGAAATATCGAGCGTGTGTGTGCTGTTGCTATGAGAAGTTGCTACTCCAGCAAGAGCGCTGACGAGCTTTACCTTGATCCAAGCTTTACCGAAGAAGATATTAAAAGAATGTTGGCAAAATCGAACGAGCTGGGACACCTAGACGTGCTAGAACATGGATCATTAACCTTTTCCATCACTCAAGTAAGCAGGGCCTTCACACATCAAATGGTCAGGTATAGGTTGGCTAGTTTTTCACAACAGAGCCAGAGACATATTCGAGTCAAGGCGGACAGGCCGTGGTATGTTAAACCGCCTTCCCTTACTAGCCAGAAATATGATGAATTGATGAACCAAATCGTCAAAGTATATGATGAACTCCTGCTTGATGCATCTATAAAAAAGGAGGACGCGAGGTTCGTACTGCCTAATGCAACCATGACCCATTTAACGATGTCAGCAAATCCGCGTGAATTAAAACATATATTTGCCCAGAGATGCGATCCTGCTGCGCAATGGGAAATACGCAGGGTGGTCTGGGGGGTGCTAGCATTAAGCTATTTAATAGCTCCAAATATCTTCGCTTCTCTAGATAAGCCAGCCGGTGGCATAACTGAGGTTCAAGATAAGTTAAAATCCATAAAGGAGTTGGTCGACTCGCAAAGGCCCACATTCAATGCGACGGAATGTGGAAAGTTGTTCACGCTCAACATCGAAGATCCCGAGCTCAAATTATATGCATTAAAGAATTGAACGAAGGCGCTCAGCTTATAAAGCTAGTATAAAGTGCTATATATGGCAGCCCGGTGGTGTAGAGGCCAAGCATCTCAGCCCCTGGAGCTGGGGACGGCGGTTCGAATCCGCCCCGGGCTATCCTAACAACAACTTTTATTCTAATATGTACAAAAGCCCTTATATTGGATAAGGCTCTTATGAACTGGAGCGCACAGGCCTAACCCTGACCTATAATTTTATATTTAAGTATAATTTTAAAGTTACAGATTGAGCCAGAAAACAAGGGAAAACCCGATATACCTAAAGGCTTACCCGCTTAAGGAGTACCAGGATATTCAGAGGATTAAGGACGATCTTGAAGCTGGGTGCATTATAATAGTAAGGTTCACCCCACTTGTAAAAAAGAGCGTTGAAGAGCTGGCGAAAAGTGTAGATGAAATATATAAATATTCAACCACTATAGGCGGCGATATTGCACGCCTAGGAGAAGACAGGATAATAATAACGCCGCCTGGCGTCAAGATATATCGCGAGAATTCCATTTAGTGATATTAGCGCTGTACGCTCTCCCATAGCGTGGCTATGATCATTTATCCGTTAATTACATGCCACTACTCGAAATATGACGATCAACGCACATTTAACCGACCCCTATCAAAGCTGCGATTCGCTTAAATAGTAAGGGAAAAATGCACATAAGATGGAGCCAATTAACAACGACAGCGCTTATAACGGCCTGAAATTTCTTATAATGGAATACCGAGAAACCATCAAGACGTCATTTTTCGAAATTAGATCTTCCAGCGAAGTTGGGGATATGATGATGGAAAACCTGATCAACAGGTGCACGAACACAATAGCTGAAATAGACAACAGGTCCGTTAACACAGAACTAGACAGCATTGCGCAGGCAGTTCAATCCATATTGACTCAAATGCAGGCTCTTATGTCGACAGTTGGTCAAGAAAAGGTTGAAGTAGAGTATATTACTTGATCACAATGTCCTGCTTTTCTGATATTTCCTTAACTATGCCGGCGGCCACCGTCCTGCCGGAATCCCTAAGTGCAAATCTGCCCAATTCCGGAAAATCCTTGTAAGTTTCTATAGCCGTAGGGACTAATGGCCTTATTTTTACTAGTGCCGCATCACCGGTCTTGATACTTTTTGGTTTCTCCTCTGTCACCTGACCGCTTCTGGGGTCAAGCTTCGCTAATAATTCTGTAATAGTAGCAGCGACCTGTGCTGTATGGGCGTGTAATACTGGAGTATACCCAGCGGCGATCGCGCTCGGATGATATACTACTATTATTTGTGCTACAAACTCCTTAGCCACAGTAGGCACGCTGTCAGGCTTGCCGACCACCATCCCTCTCCTAATATCCTGCTTAGCGATACCACGTATGTTGAAGCCTATATTATCGCCTGGCTCAGCCTTTTCTACCGGCGTGTGATGTGTTTCTATTGTTTTGACTTCCCCTTTAAGGCCTGCTGGCATGATCACCACAGTGTCTCCATCCTTAAGCACTCCTGTTTCTATTCTTCCAACTGGAACCGTGCCTACACCCGTGATAGAATAGACATCCTGAATTGGAATACGCAGGGGTTTATCGGTTGGCTTTGGCGGCACCTGAAGATTGTCAAGGGCATCCAGTACGGTGGGCCCCTTATACCACGGCATCTTAGCAGAACGATCTACCAAATTATCACCATTCCATCCAGAAACGGGTATAATTGGTATTGTATCCACCTTGTAGCCCACGAGCTTTAGTAAGGCTGTTATCTGTTCCTTTACCTTATTAAACTCTTTTTCATCGTAGGGTGGTTGAGTAGCATCCATTTTGTTGATCAGTACAACCAGTTGATTCACACCTAGTGTTTTTAAAAGGAACGCGTGCTCCCTTGCCTGGCCGCCCTCTGTCAATCCCGCTTCCGCCTCACCCTGTTTTGCTGATACAACCAGCACAGCCGCATCGGCTTCGCTTGCGCCGGTTATCATGTTCTTTACGAAGTCCCTGTGGCCTGGCGCGTCTATAAGTGTGAAGAAATATTTCTTGGTTTCAAATTTCTGGAAGGCGAGATCGATGGTTACGCCTCTTTCCCTTTCTTCCTTTAGTTCATCCAGTACCCATGCAAATTTAAAGGTATCCCCAGTTCCAGTCTTTTCCGATTCCTTAGCATATTCGTCTATAAGCCTTTGGTCAACTACGCCCAACGAAAGCAAGAAATGCCCCATCGTAGTAGACTTCCCGTTATCTACATGACCGGTTATAACAAGGTTTAAATGTGGTTTGTCTGCCAAATATAACACCCTTCTGTCCTAGAAGGAAGCGGAGATGGTTATTTAACGATTACGGTATGCCAATGGTGCAAAATATATGTAAATGAGAGTTTTCTAGATAAACCATGTATAATCTTCCCAAAATCGAGTTATAACGATTAATTTTAGGCGTATATCATTATTTTGAAAATCGAGCCATTTTATTGACTTTGATAAATCAAATGATATAACGTCATAGCATATATGATTAGGCCAAACTAAAAATCAGAGGATTATGGTTATGTATTTATCGCGGAATTAATTGATAGTTTTACAATAAACTACTGCAGGCTTATACTGTGTGGGCTTCCTCTTCAACATTTGCTGTCTTGCGCCCACGTTTTCCGACAGCTACAGTCGATAGTTTCATTATATCGTCTACAAGCTGTCTTACTTCTTCTTCATTCTGAACGTGTGGCACCCTTGATCGTCCTACATCATAAATTTCAATTAAACCGGCTTCTTCCAGTCGTTCGATGTGCCTATAAACCTGGGCATAGTCCATACCTAAATTCTTGGCTAAGCCCCTTATGTGAAGCGGCCTCTCCGTATTGAGCAATATCTCAATTATATGAAATCTGGTAGGATGTGAAATCGCTGTAAGCAATTGGTTTATAGCCTCAGTCATAACATTATGGTTATCCCGTCATAGTTAAAGCCTTTGTGGTACTTGCAGAGAAATGTTTTATCCCCAAATCATTTCCTCCCCCCTGTCCAATAAAGCTGGATCCATCAGTGCTTCCTTCTTGATCTTCCTCCCCTCATACATTACGGCTGGTGTTTCATAGTTCTCAAAGGCACCGTGCGGCTTGATATAGTTATAATAGGACATGAAGTCATCTACGGAGTTAAAGTATTTGACCTTCTTTTCGAACGTATCGAAGAACTTCTCTATCTTACCGTTGGTTTGGGGATGATCAACCCTGCCAACTATGAACGTTATCTTCT